>CAVTHL010000040.1:0-25792 GCA_963734465.1 uncultured Alphaproteobacteria bacterium | reverse complement strand
TCCTGGTCGCGCCCGGCAAATACATCCTGTTCAATTGCCAGCAGCTCGACGTCGCTGCCAAAACGAACCAGAAGCGCATGGCCGAGCTGGAGGCGCTGATGGCGAAGTCGGGCAGCGAGTTCGCCAACATGATCGCCTACCGGCCGGAATATCTGCAGCTGCGTGGCGAGATGGCCGACCTTCGGCACGAGGCCGCCGACAAGAAATGCAAATCCACGCCGGGCGCCGGCGCGCCGCGTCGCGTGAATGGCGCCATTATCCGCTGAGCGTCCTACTCGGCGCGCTGAACCACCACCAGCGAGCCGTCGGCGAGGCCAAGCGCGACCGCCGGCGCCATCACGCCCTTGAGCAGTCCGAGATTGGTCTCGGCTTTGGCCGGCAGCGCGACGCTGGCGATCTCGCGCGCGTTCGGCGCAAACGACACGATGCGCAGCCGCGTGCGGTCGAGCGAGGGGATGGCGATGTCGGCGATATTGTCGCCGTCGAAGTCGGTGACCACGGCCATGTCGAGCGCGCGCGTGCCGGCGATGTGATTGGCGGTGTCGGGCAGTTCGGCGGTTTTTTTCAAGTCGCCGTTGCGCCAGCTCCAGATTTCGAGCACGCCTTCCGCGTGCGGCTGGCGCACCAGCGCGATGTCGGTCTTGTGGTCGCCGGTGAAGTCGGCGATGCCGGCCGGATCGAGCCAGCGGTGGGCCGCGCCCAAAGGCGGCGTCTCGGCGATGATCTCGTAGCGGCCTTTGCGCTCGCCGATCACGGCCAGCGCCGAGCCGCGCTTGAGATAGGATTTCACCACGACGACCTGGTCGTGGCCGTCGCCATTGAGGTCGGCGATGCGCGGCTTGAGATCCTCGAATACGGCGTCGTCCTTGAGCCGCAGGGTCTGCAGTTTGCCGTCGCGCGTTTCGATCACCAGCGCGCCGGCCTCGATCTTGTCGCCGAGAATGCCGTGGTCGTAGCGGTCGGTCGGCTCGGAGAGCCAGGCGCGCGCGATGTCGTGCTGGCCGGTGGCGACCTGCCCGTCGGGCAGCGCGCCTTGCGGCAACTTCGCCGGCGCGGGCGCGTCGATGAAATCGAGCGTGATTTTGCCGTCCGCGCGCTTGATCGCGTACCACAGGCCGCCGGCCATCACGCGCACCTGCCCATTGACCGTGTCGATGGCGGTGACGCGCGCCGGCGCGTAGATGCGATCCACGCGCCAGCCCTCGGCCCGGGCCGTGGCGCAAGTAGTGAAAGTGGCGAAAGCGATCAGGCAGACCAGGACGATGCGCATGCGGGGCACTTTTGAGAGCGTCGCTTTGTTCTAGAGCTTAACGTGGCGCAGCCGCAAGGCATTGCCGACCACGCTGACCGAGGACAGCGCCATGGCGGCGGCGGCGATGATCGGCGACAGCAGGATACCGAAGGTCGGATAGAGGATGCCGGCGGCGATCGGCACGCCGGCGGAATTGTAGATGAAGGCGAAAAACAGGTTCTGCCGGATATTGCTCATGACGGCGGCCGACAGCGCGCGCGCCTTGACGATGCCGGTGAGGTCGCCCTTGAGCAGCGTGATGCCGGCGCTTTCGATCGCCACATCGGTGCCGGTGCCCATGGCGATGCCGACTTGGGCTGCGGCAAGCGCGGGCGCGTCATTGACGCCGTCGCCGGCCATGGCGACCACGCGGCCTTCGCGCGTGAGCTTCTCGATCACTTTGCTCTTCTGTTCGGGCAGCACTTCGGCTTCGACCTGATCGATGCCGAGGCGCTTGGCGACGGCCTGCGCGGTGACGCGGTTGTCGCCGGTGAGCATGACGACGCGAATGCCGCCCGCCCGGAGCGCGGCCAGCGCGTCGGCGGTCGTCGCCTTCACCGGATCGGCGATGGCGATGCAGCCTGCCGGCTTGCCGTTGACGGCGAGCAGCACGGCGGTGGCGCCGTCGGCGCGCAGGCGCTCGGCGTCGGCGGCGAGCGGCGCCGGGTCGATATTGAGTTCCTTGAGGAAGGCCGCGGTGCCGAGCGCCAGCCGCTGCTTGTCGACCATGCCGATGACGCCCTTGCCGGCGGGCGCGTCGAAGCCGCGCACGGGGGAGAGCTCGAGCTTGCGCTCCTGCGCGGCGGCGACGATGGCCGCGGCGAGCGGATGCTCGCTGCCGCGCTCGACGCTGGCCGCGAGGCGCAGCACTTGCGCTTCGTCGAAGCCGGGCAGGGCCACGACCGCGACGACCTTGGGCTTGCCCTCGGTGAGCGTGCCGGTCTTGTCGATGACGAGCGTGTCGATCTTTTCCATGCGCTCCAAGCGCTTCCGCGTTCTTGATCAGCACGCCGGCTTGCGCGCCGCGGCCGACGCCGACCATGATCGACATCGGCGTGGCGAGCCCCAGCGCGCAGGGGCAGGCGATGATCAGCACGCTCACCGCCGCGACCAGCCCGAAGGCGAAACGCGGCTCCGGCCCGAACGTCGCCCAGGAGGCGAACGCAACGAGCGCGACCGCGATCACCGCCGGCACGAACCATCCGGCGACCTGATCGGCCAGGCGCTGGATCGGCGCGCGGCTCCTCTGCGCGGCCGCCACCATCTGCACGATCTGGGACAAAACTGTGTCCTTGCCGATCTTGTCGGCGCGCATGACGAAGCTGCCGCTGCGGTTCAATGTTCCACCGATCACGCGGGCGCCGACGTCTTTCGTTACCGGCATCGATTCGCCGGTCACCATCAATTCATCGAGCGCGGAACGGCCTTCGAGCACCACGCCATCGACCGGAACTTTGTCGCCGGGACGAACGCGCAATTTGTCGCCGACCTGCGACGGCGTCGAGCGCGATCTCTTCGTCGCTGCCGTCGGCGCGCAGGCGGCGCGCGGTCTTGGGCGCGAGATCGAGCAGGGCGCGGATAGCGCCGGACGTCGCCGCGCGCGCGCGCAACTCCAGCACCTGGCCGATGAGCACCAGCACGGTGATCATGGAGGCGGCTTCGAAATAGACCGCCGGCGTGCCTTCGTGGCCACGGAAGGCCATCGGAAAAATGCCTGGCGCGAAGGTGGCGACGAGGCTGTAGACGTAGGCCACGCCGGTGCCCATGGCGATCAGCGTGAACATGTTGAGGTTGCGCGTGAGCAGCGATTGCCAGCCGCGCACGAAGAACGGCCAGCCGGCCCACAGCACCACCGGCGTGGCGAAGGCGAACTGGATGTAGTTGGAGACGGCGGGCGCGAACCAATGCGCGCCGAAATGGCCGCTCATCTCGAGACCATGACCGGCAGCGCAAGCGCAAGGCCGATCCAGAACCGCCGCGTCATGTCGACGAGCTCGGCATTGGGGCCGGTCTCGGCGGTGGCGATCTCAGGCTCGAGCGCCATGCCGCAGATCGGGCAGGCGCCGGGTCCGACCTGGCGGATCTCGCGGATGCATCGGGCAGGTGTACATCGTGCCCTCCGCGACCGGCTCCGACTTGCTTGTTCTTCCGAAAGATATTTCTGCGGATCGGCGGTGAACTTGGTTTTGCAGCCGGCCGAGCAGAAATAATAGGGGCGACCGCGATACTCGGCGCGATGCTTGGCCGTGTGCGGATCGACCGTCATGCCGCAGACGGGGTCGATGACGCCGCCTGCGGCGGGTGCGTGGATGGTGATGCTCGTGCTCGGCGGTGGCGCTCATGACTGCTCTTCTCTTGCCTTTTATACCCCCAGGGGGTATATAGCCGCCATGGCGAAGAACAGCAAGGCTTCAACGCTCAAGCGGCTCAACCGCATCGAAGGCCAGGTGCGCGGGCTCGCCCGCATGGTCGAGGACGACCGCTACTGCATCGACATCGTCACGCAGATCGCGGCCGTGCGCGCGGCGCTGCGCCGGGCGGAAGAGGAAATCCTGCGCGAGCACGTTGCGCATTGCGTCGCGCATGCGATTGCCAGCGGCGACAAATCCGATCAGCGCCGCAAGGTCGCGGAACTGATGGACGTGATGGGCCGAGCAGGGCGCTAGCGCGTCGAGACGCCGAACACGCTGTAGGCCGGGCAATTGCCGATGAGCGCGGTCAGAATCGGCAGCACGCCGATCCAGCCGACCCAATTCCAGCCGGTGCCGGGCGCGATATAGCCCAAGGCGAACGCGATCAGCGCGATGCCGACGGCAATGCGCGCGATGCGGTCGACCATTCCGACATTGACGGACATGTGATGCTCCTTTGACCGAAAGGTCGGAAGCAGACTAGCCGCGCGCGGAACCTGACGGATTGATCGAGATCAACCGAATTTCTGCCCGCGCCAGCGCGCAGCCGGCGCCGAGCGCGTTGAGCTTGGCGGCGGCGATGTCGCGCCGCATCGGCGCCATGCCGCAATTGGTGGAGGCGACGATGCGCTCCTTCGGCACGAATTTCATCGCTTCGCCGATCACCTGCGCCACTTTCTCGGGCGTCTCGACCTCGTCGCTCGCCACGTCGATGACGCCGACCAGCACGTCCTTGCCCTCGAGCAGCGACATCAGCTTCGGCGGCACGCGCGAATTGATGCATTCGAGCGAGACCTGGCCGATCTTGCTCTTGGCCAGCGCCGGGAAAATCTTCTCGTATTGCGTCCACTCGCCGCCGAGCGAATTCTTCCAGTCGATATTGGCCTTGATGCCGTAGCCGTAGCAGATGTGCACGGCGGTGGTGCATTTGAGGCCGTCGATGGCGCGGTGCAGTGCCTCGATGCCCCAGGTCGTCACCTCGTCCATGAACACGTTGAAGGCCGGCTCGTCGAACTGGATGACGTCGACACCGTCTTTTTCCAGCGCGCGCGCTTCCTGGTTCAGCAGGCCGGCGAAGGCCATCGCCATTTTCACCTTGTCGCCATAGTGGCGGTCGGCGACGGTGTCGGAGATCGTCATCGGGCCGGGCAAGGTGATTTTCAGTTTGCGCTTGGTATGGGCGCGGCCGTAGCGCGTCTCCGTCTGGTGCACGCGGCCCTTCAATTTCAATTCGCCGCTGACCTGCGGCACCATCGCTTTGTAGCGGTCGCCGCGGATGCCCATCTCGACCTTGTGCCCGAAGTCGATGCCGTCGACGAATTCCAGAAAGCCGTGCACGAAATGCTGGCGCGACATTTCGCCGTCGCAGACGATGTCGATGCCGGCGTCTTCTTGCAGTTTGATCGCCAGCAACGTGGCGTCGAGCTTGCCTTGCGCGAGCTCGTCGCCGGCGAGCTTCCATTGCGGCCAGAGCTTGTTCGGCTCGGCCAGCCACGACGGTTTCGGCAGGCTGCCGGCGATGGTCGAAGGAAACATCATGCGCTTACGCCTTTGACGAGACTGGGTGGACGCCAACTATAAAGCCAATCCTGGCGCGCGAGCAGTTTTTCTCCGCCCATCGCGCGCATCGCGAGATTGCGCACCAGCGCCTCCGGCCCGCTCAGCCCATAGATGCGGCCCTGCTTGCGCGAGGCCTGTTGGGCGCGCGCGGTGCGCAGGCGGCGCGCGCCTTCGTAGCCGCGCAGCGCGTCGGCCGGATCGTCGCGGAAATGCGCGAGGAAATGCGCGAGCACGGCGGCGTCCTCGATCGCCATGCCGGCGCCTTGCGCGAGGAACGGCAGCATCGGGTGGGCGGCATCCCCGATCAGCGTGACCGGCCCATTGCCGCCGCGGAACGGCGTGCGGCGCACATAGAGCGGCCATTTCAGCCAGCGCTCCGGCAGCGCGATCAGATCGCGCGCTTTGTTCGCCCAGGACCAGCGCGCGAACTGGCGGAGAATTTCGGCGCGGTCGCCGGCCGCCGACCAGCCGGGTTTGCGGAATTCCTCGTGCACGATGCCGACGATGTTGATGAGGCGGCCACCTTTGACCGGGTAATGCACCAGATGCGCGTCGAGCCCGAGCCAGAGATGCACCAGCGGCTCGCGGAATTCCTCCGGCACGCGTTCGGCGGGAATGAGCGCGCGCCAGGCGGTGCGGTGCGCAAAGCGCGGGCGCGGCTGGTTCATGTGTGTGGCGACGGTCGACCACACGCCGTCGGCGCCGATCAGCGCCATGCCGCGCTGGTCGCTGACGTGGCCGCTGACCTGGCTGCCGCTGCGCACCAGCGCGGTGACGCCTTTGACGTGGGCGGCGAATTCCTCGACCCGCAGGCCGAGCCTGAGCGTGATGTCCTGATCGTCGGCGACGGCGGCGGCGAGCGCTGCCTGCAGGTCGCCGCGGTGGATCGTCCAGTAGGGCGCGCCGTAGCGGCGCTCGACCTCTTGGCCGAGCGGGATGCGCACGATCTCGCGCCCCGAGCCGCCGGCCATCACGCGGATCGCCTGCGGCGTCATCACCAGCGGGCGCAGGCGTTCGCCCAGCCCGAGCTGAATGAGCACATTCGTGGCATTGGGCGAAAGCTGGATGCCGGCGCCGGCTTCTTCCAGCCTGGCGGCCTGTTCGATGACGGTCGCGCGCAACCCCGCGCGCGCCAGCGCGATAGCGGTGGTCAGCCCGGCAATGCCGGCGCCGGCGACGATGACGTCACGGGCGGCCACGGCCGGTCAGGCGGCAGCGGTGGCCGGCAGCGCGCATTCGGCAGGCCGCGCCGCGTGCGGGTCGAGCTTCGGATTGAACCGATAAAGCGTCGAGCAATAGGGGCAGATCGATTCGCTCTCGTCGCCCATGTCGATGAACACGTGCGGATGGTCGTAAGGCGGCGTCGCGCCCACGCACATGAATTCCTTCGCCCCGATCTCGATCACCGGCACGCCCGGATCGTTATGGAAATGCGGAATCACGTGCTCGGCCATGGGAACCCTCGTGCGGTTAGCGGGCGCACCATAGCGAGGCGTGCGCGCCGATGCCTAGCCGCCGGTTTGCGGCGCTGACCGCGCGCGGGTAAAAGCCCCGCATGCCGAGTTTCAAGAATGGCGAGGTCGAGATCGCCTATCTCGACCAAGGTGAGGGCGAGCCGATCGTGCTGGTGCACGGCTTTGCCTCGACCAAGGAGATCAACTGGGTCAATCCGTCCTGGCTGACGACGCTCGCGCGCGCCGGCCGGCGCGTCATCGCGCTCGACAATCGCGGCCACGGG
Organism: uncultured Alphaproteobacteria bacterium; assembly: GCA_963734465.1. Lineage (GTDB taxonomy): Bacteria > Pseudomonadota > Alphaproteobacteria > Rhizobiales > Xanthobacteraceae > Pseudolabrys. The sequence goes on along the minus strand of CAVTHL010000040.1, from coordinate 18,792 downwards.
CAATCGACAAAACTCTACGATCCAGCCGACTATCAAATGACATTGATGGCGGAGGATGTGCGCGCCCTCATGGACCATCTGCGCATCGCGCGCGCCGATGTGATGGGCTATTCGATGGGCGGGCGCATCACCGCGTTCCTGGCCGTCAATCATCCCGAGCGCGTGCGGTCGGCCATCATCGGCGGTCTCGGCATCAGGCTGATCGAAGGTCACGGCGGCGAATTGGCGGAGGTCATCGCCGCGGCGCTCGAGGCGCCGTCGCTTGCCGACGTCAGCGATCCGACCGGCCGTACCTTCCGCATGTTCGCCGAGCAGACCAAGTCCGACCTCAAGGCGCTCGCCGCCTGTATGCGCCGTCCGCGCCAGACCTTGAGTCGCGAGCAGGTGGCGGGCATCAAAGCGCCGGTTCTGGTCGCGGTCGGCAGCAAGGACGATGTGGCGGGTTCTGGGCCGGCGCTGGCCGCGCTCATTCCGGGGGCCCGCGCGCTCGATATTCCGGGCCGCGATCACATGCTGGCGGTCGGCGATAAGGTATTCAAAGCCGGCGTACTCGAATTCCTTAACCAGCGGCCCTAACTATTGCCGGTAAGCCATGCGTTGCCCGCATTGGCCTGACTTCTTGCCGGCGGGCGTTCTATGCTAAATTGAACTTGAGGGATTTGGCGTCGAGAGGCGCTCAGGAGACAACACCGATGGCCCAGCATCAGACACGGCCTGCCAAAGGCCTCGACAAGGTCGATCCGGTCTGGACGCGCATCCGCCAGGAAGCGGAGGAGACCGCGCGCCGCGAGCCCGAGCTCGCCACCTTCATCTACGAGAACGTTCTCCATCATGACTCGCTGGAAGCCGCCGTCGTGCATCGCGTCAGCGAGCGGCTCGGCAATGCCGACATTTCCGGCGACCTCATCCGGCAAGCCTATAACGACGCGCTGGACGACGAGCCGGCGCTCGGCGAAGCCTTCCGCGCCGATATCGTCGCCACCGTCGACCGCGATCCGGCGACGCTGCGCTTCGTCGAGCCGGTGCTCTATTACAAAGGCTTCCACGCCATCCAGACGCATCGGCTGGCGCATTGGCTGCACGGCAAGGGCCGCAAGGATTTCGCGCTCTATCTGCAGAGCCGCTCCTCGGCCGTGTTCCAGTGCGACATCAATCCGGCCGCCAAGATCGGCCGCGGCATCTTCCTCGATCACGCCACCGGTCTGGTGGTGGGCGAGACGGCGGTGATCGACGACGACGTGTCGATCCTGCACGACGTCACGCTCGGCGGCACCGGCAAGGAGCACGAGGACCGCCACCCGAAAATCCGCCACGGCGTGATGATCGGCGCCGGCGCGAAAATTCTCGGCAATATCGAAGTCGGCCATTGCGCGCGCATCGCCGCCGGCTCGGTCGTCATCAAATCGGTACCGAACAATGTCACGGTGGCGGGCGTGCCGGCCAAGGTGGTGGGCGAAGCCGGCTGCCCCGAGCCGTCGCGCGCCATGGACCAGATGCTGTACGGCATCATGCTCGACGGTTGATGCGCTTGCGCCGGGCGGCGCAATCGGGCAACTAGCGGTGCGACGATAACAGGAGCGGCCCTTTGGACGTCCAAGAAGTTCGTAAACTCGACGCCTACCTGAAGAAATTGTTCGGCAACACGAATATCCGCGTGGTGCCGAAGTCGGCGGATGCCGCGGAGATCTTCATCGGCGAAGACGATGCCGGCGAATTGACCGTGGACGACGAGGAGGGCGAGCGCTCGTACAATTTCCGCATGGTGATCATGCTCGGGCAGGATCCCAGCATCCAGCCGGTGCCGGCGCTCAATGCCTATCTGCGGCGCAAGTTCGATAACGACCAGCTGCGCGTGGTGACGCGGCCGAAGAAAATGGATTCACTCGAGCTTTATCTCGGCGAGGAATTCATCGGCGTGCTGTTCGTGGAGAACGAACAGGGCCGCCGGTCGTATATTCTGGAATTGCCGATCCTCGACGTCGATCTGGTCGACTAAGGACAGCGTCGTCGCCGATCAGCCCCATGGCGCTATGCAGCCAAGGGCTCGGCGCCTCCTGCAGGGACCAGAAGCAACGGAAGCCGTATTCTAACGATCGTTCCCGTTTGTTCCTGTTTCGCCGGCACGATAGCGCCGCCAAGCTGGCGCACGAAGATCGCGACGTAATCGGAGCCGCGTTTCTCCGGACTCTTCGCCAAATCTTTATCCTTGATGCCGACGCCGTCATCGGAAACGACCAGCTCGATTTGGTCGCCGATCCGTTCTACGCACAGCCTGATATGTCCGCTGCCGTTGGGGAACGCATGCTTGATGGCGTTGGTCGTGAGTTCATTGACCAGAAGGCCAAACGGCACGGCACGATCGGGATCGATTTCCACCGGCTCGGCCTCAACCTCGATGTCGATGCCCGACCTGTTTCCAAGCAAGCTCGCTGACATGGTCTTGGCGATTTCCCGTAAGTAGGCGTCCACGGCGACCGTGCGGCCGCGGCTGGTTTGAGAAATCAGGTCGTAAAGCTGGGCAATGGCGCCGATGCGCGCCTGCATGGTCTTATAGCCTTGCACGCAGGGCGCCGCCGTCCATTTGGCTTCGTAGGAGATCAGGCCGACGATCACCTGCAGGTTATTCTTGATCCGGTGCGAAATTTCGTTGGTCAGACTGAGCGCGTCGCGCTCGCGCTGCTTGCGGTCGGTGATGTCCTCGAACACCAGCAGCATGCGATGGGCGTGGTTGCCCGGCTGAGAAATCTTGCGCGCATTCAAGTTGAAAACGCGGCGGCCGAGCCCCGGAAACGTGTCCTCAATTTCGAAACTTTCGATCGGCTTGTTTTCCGGCAGCACCTTTTCCATCAAATGGCGCAGCGCCGGCACGTCCCATTGGTGCTGGCCCAATTCGGCAACGAGCCGTCCATGGGTCTCGGCCTCGGTAATTCCGAATATCGTCAAGAACGCCTTGCTCGCCGTCACGATGGTCATGTCGTCTTCGAGCACGACCAGCGGATCGCGGATCGTGTCGACGATGCTTTGCGTGAGTTGCCAGTTGCGCTTGCTCTCGGCGCGCGCGGCGCGTTCCTCGCTGACATCCTCGATGGCGAGCAGGATGGAGCCGTCATGGTCGCCGGGGCTGAAAATCTTGCGCGCGTTGACCAGCATGGTGCGCCGGCCAATGGTCGGGAAATCGTGCTCAACCTCGAAACCTTCGACCGATGCGCGATGCGGGATCACGCTTTCGAGCAAAGTGCGCAGCGCGGTGATATCCCACTGCCGGTTTCCCAGCGCGTAAATAAGACAGCCTTCCGTCTCGCCGGGGCTGGTGCGAAACGTCTGGTAGAACGCGCGATTGGCGGATGTGATGATTAGATTGCGGTCGAGAACGATGAGGGCGCTGGGTACGGTCTCGACAATGTCGCTCGCGGCGATATCGGATACAGCTGTTTTCTCCGGAGCAATATCGGCCATCGCTGTCGTTCCCCCTGGATCGCGCGCATTCATTACGGCGCGAACATTTCTTTGACTGAGTTTTGCAGCTGATGTTGCGTGTACGGCTTGCGAAGGAAGTGCGTGCCTTCGATCAGCAGCGCTTTCATTTTTTCAGTGATATTGTTGCCGGTCGTGTAGAGCACCCGCAAATTCGGGCGCAGCGCAATGGCTTGAAGCGCAAGATCGCACCCGCCATGAACCAAAGTCTTCAGATAGATATCGGTAAACAACGCATCGATGTGTTGCGGCGAACGCAGCAACGCGAGCGCCTCGTCGACGTCGCAGGCGGCAAGTGTCTGATGGCCCCAGTCCTGGATCATCATTTCCGCGACTTCGCGGATAAAAACATCGTCTTCGACGACCAAGATCACGGCCATTAAAAATCCTTCGGCCGTGACAACCTTTTTTTGCGTCTATCGGAGCTCTCGCGCACCACGGCGCGCAGAGCCCGTTCGAGCGCTATCAGGGCACACGTATACTAACACGGGAGCCTAATGGTTCCCTTAGAGTTGCAGTTTCTTTTCAAAGTGGAGCGTTTATGGAAATAGTCGCATGGAATCAACGCCAAACCTGAAAACGCTCGATATTACCTAGGTTCGACGACTAGTTCGGGTGCAGGCGCGCCTGCAGCTTGTCGATGCCGGCGGCGACGGATTTCCAATCGTTCAGCCAGTCGCGCGGGAAGCGGAAGGTGATGTCGGCATTGCCGATGCGCCGCTCCAACAGGCAGGTGCCGGAATTGGTGACGCCCTTGCGCGAGCAACGCGCCAGGAAATGCTCCGGCTGCGGCTGCTCGAACACCAGTTCCTCGCCCTGATAGGGCGTGCCGTCGCGGAAGCCGCGCAGCGTCAGCCCGTCGGGTCCTGCGGCCGGTTCCGCCACCAGGTAGCGCGGGTAGATCTCCTGCACGCGCGCCATCAGCGGCAGCGTCGCGTCGCCCGAGGCAATCGTCACGAACAGCCGCTCATTGGGATTGACCGGATTGCCGACCGTCGGTTTCAACGCCGGGTCGGGTGGCATAAGCGAGGGCCACAGATAGGAGAGGTCGACGCGCTCCTGCGTGCCGGGGCGGCGCTGGATGGCTTCGCGGATCGCCGCCGGCTCGATGTTGAAGCCGACGCCGGCAATCACGATCGGCAGCGCCGGCGCATCGAGCGACACCTGGGCTATCGGCCAGCGCGGCCACAGCACGTAGGCGATGTAGAGCGCGGCAATCGCCACCGCCGCGGCGAAGGCGATGAGCGGCGCGGCCAGCGGATTATGTCCGGCCGGACGAGGGCGGCGCGCGCGGCGCTGGTGGGTGACGTAGGTCATGCGAATCGCCAGCGATTATGCCACGGCGCCCAAAGCGGCCCGGGTTCCGGCGTTAACCTTTCATTAAGGTTCTGCTGGCGCGCCCCCAAGAGCTTTGCCAAAGCTAGCCTTTGTATTGCGTTGAGGCCGAAATGCCGCCGGAATCCGTGCAGATGTTGCTTGCGCTCGCGCTTGGCTTTGCCATTGCGGGGCTTTGCTCCTCCGCCTACCAGCTCGCCACCGACCGCCTGCCGAGCTTCGGCCTGCTCAGCGCGGGTCCGAGTGCCGCCACGGTCGCCGCCGTGCCGCTGCTGATGCTGTCGGCGCCGTTCCTGATCATGCGCAACACGCTGCTTGGCCCGCCGGCAGGAAGGCCGCCGCTTCGAGTTCGTGTTCCTGGCCACGCTGATCGCCGGTTTCTGGAGCCTGATGTCGGGCCTGGTCGTGGTGATGAGCCTCGAGGCCTGCGGGCTGCTCGCCTAAGACGCTCTTCCAATTTTCCGTTTTCGTTGCGATTGTCCCCCGTCAGGAGACGGGGAATGCCGATCTATGAGATCGACGGACAGGCGCCGGAATTTCCGCCCGACGGCCAGTATTACATCGCCGACACCGCGGTGGTGATCGGCCGCGTGCGGCTCGAAGTCCGAGACCAGCGTCTGGTACGGCGCGGTGCTGCGCGGCGACAATGAATGGATCGAGCTCGGCGAACGCTCGCAGGTGCAGGACAACTGCACCCTGCACACCGATCCGGGCTTTCCGCTGACGATCGGGCGCGACTGCGTGATCGGCCACAACGTCGTCCTGCACGGCTGCACGGTGGGCGACAACAGCCTGATCGGCATGGGCGCGATCCTGCTCAACGGCGCCAAGATCGGCGTCAACTCGCTGGTCGGCGCCGGCTCCGTGGTCACCGAAGGCAAGACGTTTTCCCGACAATGCGCTGATCGTCGGCGCGCCCGGCGCGCGTCATCCGCACGCTCGACGATAAGGCCGCCGAAATGATCCGCGGCGGCGCCGATGTCTATGTGCGGCGCTGGAAGCGCTACGTGCAGGGCTTGAAGCGGATCGGCTAGGCAGCCGCCCGCGCGCTCTCCACTTGCGGCGTGGCGCGGAACGAGATCGCGATCCGGTTCCAGGTATTGATCGCGCACACCGCGGCGGTGAGGTCGACGATCTCCTTCTCCGAGAACTGCTTGCGCACCTCGTCGTAGACCTCGTCCGGCACGTGGCCCTGCGTGATCAACGTCAGCGCTTCGTCCAGGCGAGCGCGGCGCGTTCGCGCGCGCTGAAGATAGGCGCCTCGCGCCAGGCGTCGAGCAGGTGCATGCGCTCGTCGGTTTCGCCGATCTTGCGGGCGTCGCGCGTGTGCATGGCGAGGCAATAGGCGCAGCCGTTGATCTGCGAGGCGCGGATTTTGATGAGCTCGCGCAATTTGGCATCGAGCCCGGACTGGTCGACATAAGCCTGCAGCGCGGCCACGGCCTTGTAGGCGGCCGGGCTCACTTTGGTGGCGTCAATTCGCTGTTGCATGGGAACCTCGCGAGACTGTGGCGTCGCTCCCGCATCAAGCCTTGCGCAGTAAAATTGCCGCCAGTCTGACGATATCGTGACAATCGCGTGGAGGATGGAACACGCGCCCTAAAACAGGGTGCGGCCGGCCCTTGGGGGAGGGCCGGCCGCTCACGAACCCGGTCTGGGGACGGGGAGGGGTGGGGACGTGACCGGGTACGCGATCTCTCTAGTCGATAGCTTTCGAACTCAGCGTGCCGACACCACGGGCGGCGCCACCGACGGCACACCCAAAGCGACCCAGACATTCGGATCGGATTGCGACTGCCGCTTCACGAAGTGGTAGCCGGTCTTGGTCCAGGGCAGGATCTGGGCCTCCTGGTTGTCGAGGATGTACTCGCCGCGATCGGTCTTGACCGTGAGCACGGCATGGCCGTCGCCTTTCTTGTCGCGCACCACCGTGATCAGCAGCGCCTCGCGCGGCCAGCCGGCCTGCGTCAGCATGCGCCGCTTGAGCAGCACGTAGTCCTCGCAGTCGCCGTAACCGTCGTCCGGATAATTCCAGCGCTCGACCACGCCCCAATGCTCGAGGTCGGTGACCGGCTTGATGTTGTCGTTGGCCCAGGCGTTGACCTTGACCATGTCGGCCCAGGCCTTGGGCGTCAGCACGACATCGCGCGGCGTCGACGGCTTGGTGTTGCACTCCGGCTTGTATTCGACGCAGAACTCGGTCCAGCCGATCGGGGCGCGTGTGGTCGCGCCGACCGCTTCGTAGACCACCTGTTCGTGCGCAATCGACGCGTAGGTGAAATGCTCGCCCGCGCTGCTGATGCCCGCGGAAGCGGCGAGCGCCGCGCACACAAGAGCGCCGCTCGAAACTTTTGTACGCCAGCCCATCTGTGACCCCTTCCCGTCTTGTTGGGGCCACTATTCGCAGAAAGCTTTTGCGTCGCGGCTAAGTCGAGCAAGTGGTTTTAAGTAGAACCAAGATAAAGACTGAGACGAATACAGTAAAACTTGAAGTCTAATTCGCTTAAAATCTTAGCGAATACAGTTTAGTTCAAATTGTCTCGATTAAGGGCGAAAAGCCAGCCGCCATGCGGGCAGGCGCGCGCTCGCGTGCGCGGCGTTTACCGTGTTTGGCGACGCGATCGGGTTCCAAAAAGGGTAGCGGAATGGCGCGTGCGCGGGTTCGCGATGCGCGCAATTTGGCGCGCCGCGTTTACCCGGCGGTGACGCTAGCGCGCGATCACGCGCCAGCTACTCGCCGGTGACGGCGTCTTCGATGAAATCGGTGTGCTGGAGGCGGGTGAATTCGATCGCGAAACCGTCGTCGATGTGGCGAACCACGCGGCCTTGCGCTTTGCCGATGGTGACGACGCTGCCGACGGCGGGCCGCAGCTCCGGGGCGATGGCAATGGCGGCGCCGGACTGCGACAGGTCGATCACGCGGCAGGCGACGTTGTTGCCATTGGGCAGGATCAGGCGCGCCAGCGGGTTGCGCGGCGCGAAGCGGCCGTGGCGGCGGTCTTCCGGCAGATTGAGAATGTTACGGTTGGCGAGCCACGTGAGCTGGGCGGCGAGCTTGTCGCGCTTGCGCGCGCTTGCCGAAATCGTCATGGCGAAGCCATTATCGATGGCGCGCGCGATCTTGCCCTCGAGCCGGCCCAAATGATCGACATAGGCGATGACGCGCTCGCCCGGCAGGCCTGCCACCGGTGCCACCACCGCCATGCCGCCCGGCGACATGTTGATCACCTGGCAGGGGAATTCGCGCCGGTCGGCCAGCATGTAGCGGCCGAGCAGGTTGACCTTGACGCGCTGAAAGCGCCGGCGCTCTTCGGCCAGCGGTAGAAATTTCGGCTTGGCGAGCGGCACGGCCATGGACACGGCTGGGGTCAAAACGGCCTAAAGCGGCCGTAAAGACCCTATGTCTCTATCGTTAACGCGGCGTTAGCCGGTGCGCTCCCCGGGCGGTGTTTCGCGGCCGCCGCTATGGACGACGAAGCCATGGCGCAGCCGGCTACCGTCCTCCAGCCGCCCGAAACGGGGCAGGGCGCGGCTTTTCACCTCGGGCCCGATATGGCGCAGCGTGACCAGGTCGAGCGCAGTCACCGCGTGTGCGCCCAGCCAATAGGGCGGCACCGCCGGCGCCAGCACACCGAGCGCGCGAATGCGGGCGTGGCCTGTATGGGCGAGCGGCAGCAGCAGCATTTCGAGTTCGGCCTGGTGGCCCTCCTCGGTGCGTGCAACGAGGCCGGCAACGGCGCCCGCCGTCTCCTCATTAACGATCGCTAGGAGTTCCCGATCGCGTCTGCCGGCCCTCGCCACAGGTCCGGAGGAAGCCTCGCCTTTGATCTCGCGGCAGAACAACGCGCAGACGCGGGTGCCGGCCGAAAGCGCAACGGATCGACGAAATCCGCCGCCAGCACGAAGGTGTCGCCGAGCACGAGACGGATGGCGCCGGATCGATCTCGGCGCGCGAGGGCGCGAGCGCGCGTGCCGCGGCGCGTGGTCCAGTAAGCGAACAGGACCCGCGTGGACGGATGTTTCATTGCCGCCACCTGTCGCGCCGTCGCGAGACGTCGCCGGCTGGCTGTCCCCGATCGGGACAACCTCGGCCGGCGTACTCGCGAGGCTCCAGGTGGAGCAGGGCGCGTGCCGTCGAGCGGCGCAGGACGGTGCGCCGCGAATTAGCGTTACGACCGCTAGCGATTGGCAGCGCGGCGGCGCACTGCTAGGGTCTCCGCGATCCACACGGGCGCCTTGAGAACCCGGCGCACAACTGGCTTAGAGCCACGGGGAGAGGTGGGGACGTGACCGGCGCCCTCCCGGCGCGATTGATCCCGCCGAGCGCGGCTCAACGAGGGCAGAAAGCCCGCCTTGTTCGGTCCGCGCCCGCATGGGGGCGGGCGCATTAGCGTCGTAGCTCAGAGGCCGGCGGCGCATGAACGATGACTTGGTAAAATCGCGAACCGATCCTCAACATGCCCCGCGTGATGTGGTGATGCTCGCCGTCATGGCGTTCATCCATGCGGTGCGGGTGTTCGTACTGACGCCGGCGCAAGACAACGACTTGCTCTGGCTGTTTGCGTTCGATCCCGTGCGATATGGCGGCGTCTTGCCGGACGGCGCTGTGCCGGGCGGCTGCGGCGCGGAAATCTGGACCTTCTTCACCTACGCGTTGCTGCACGCCGAGCTGGACGCATCTCGGCGTCAACGCGATCTGGCTGCTCGCCTTCGGCTCGCCGGTGGCGCGTCGGTTCGGCACCGCGCGTTTCGTGATGTTCTTCGCGGCGACGGTGGCCGCCGGCGCCATCGCGCATCTGTTTGCGCATCGGCGGTGAGGACGCGCCGATGATCGGCGCATCGGCCGGAATCTCCGGCATGATGGCGGCCGCGATGCGCTTTGCCTTCCAGCGGGCGGCCCGCTCGACTTGCGGCGCGGCGACGCGGCGACGCCGACCGGGTGCCGGCGCTGCCGCTTCGCGTTGCGCTGCGCGATCCGCGCGTGCATCGATTTTCTTGGCGGTGTGGTTCGGCCTCAATCTCCTGTTCGGGCTGTGGTCGACGCCGTTCACCGGCGAATCGAGGTCGTCGCCTGGGAGGCGCATGTCGGCGGCTTCCTCGCCGGGCTTTTGCTGTTTTCCCTGGTTCGATCCGGCCCGGTGATTTTCAGCAATTCGACGACGATGCTGCAATGATCGCATTACCAATGCAACCGCTTGCGCATGGCGACCTGCGCGGAACTTGTGAATCGACGGAACCCTGACCCACCGGCGTGATCGCTAGCCCTCGACCCGGCGAATCGACGGGAGCCCGTCGCGACGCACGGGCGAGGGAGCGACCATGACCGTCAAAGCCATTCTGGCCGCCAAGAAACAGGGCGGCGATATTATCACCATCGAACCCGACGGCGAACCTTGCGGCGGCGGCGAAACTTCTGGCCGAGCACCACATCGGCGCGCTGGTGGTCCGCGGTGCCGAGCGGCGCCTCGCCGGCATCGTGTCGGAGCGTGACATCGTGCACGAACTGGCCGAGCATGGCGCGGCGGCGCTGCAACTTGCCGGTCGACCAAGTCATGACCCGCAATGTCAGACCTGCAGCGAGGACGACAGCGTCGCCAGCTCATGGAGCGCATGACGGCCGGAAAATTCCGCCATATGCCGGTGCTCGAGCGGCAAGCTTGTCGGCCTGGTCTCGATCGGCGACGTGGTCAAGTAACGCGTCGAGAGATGGAGCGCGAGCAGTCGGAAGCGATGCGCGATTACATCCGCACGGCCTAAAGCGTTTCGGATTACTTCTACGGCGGCCCGTCCGGGCCGACCGGCTGCGACAGCGCCGCGATGGCCTCGTCGATCGCCTTCGAGCGCCTTTTCGGTCGCCTCGGCGCCGATCTCGATCGCCTCGGCGGCGCGGTGGAAGTCGAACCAGCCGACGTGGCCGAGCCGCGGGCTCACCATGACGTCGGGCGGATCGCCGGCGAGCCGCGCGCGCGTGATGCGGTCCTGCATGATGTTGAAGGCGTCGATCATCACGGTCGGGATGCTCGGGCGGCCGCGGCGGCCGAAGAACTGGCGGTGCAGCAGACGCTCGCCGCCGAACATGGAGAGCAATCCGCCGTTGCCTTTGCCGGACAGCGGCGGCTGTCGCATCGTCGCTCGCGTCGGAGCCGTGGCTGGCGATGATGGTGCCGCGCCCGAACAGGTCGGAATTCAGATTGACCGCGATCACCAGCCGGGCGCCGAGCGCGCGCGCGGCCGAGACCGGCACCGGATTGACCAGGGCGCCGTCGACCAGCCAGCGCTGGCCGATCAGCACCGGCGGAAAAATTCCGGGCAGTGCATAGGAAGCGCGCATCGCGTCGGACCAGGCGCCCGCGCGTCAGCCAGATTTCGTGGCCGGTGTCGAATTCGGTGGCGATGGCCGCAAAGCGCAGCGGCAGGTCGTCGATGCGGATGTCGGGCAGCGTTGCCTCGAGCTGGCGGGCGAGATGATTGCCGCGGATCAGGCCCGAGCCGGAGAGATTGATGTCGAGATTTCCGATCACGCCGCGCACGGTGAGCGAGCGCGCCCAGTTCTCCAGCGTGTCGAGTCGGCCGGCGGCATAGCAGCCGCCGACCACGGCGCCGATCGAGGTGCCGACGATGACGTCCGGGATGATGCCGTGGGCCACCAGCGTGCGCATCACGCCGATATGGGCAAAGCCGCGCGCGGCGCCGCCGCCGAGTGCGAGCCCGATGGTCGGTCGGCTTGACGTCGGCTTGATCGGCGCGGTGGTGGCTTCGGCCGACCGGTCGCCGTTGCGACCCCGCGCGAAAAGTCCCTCAAACACCAAACGATCTCTCCCCAGTCCCGATGATCGAGCCGGGCCAGTTCCTCGGCAAGCGCTTCACCACGATATGGTGAAGACTGCTGGCGGAGTCTTGTGACCAAAACGTGACACGGAAAGTGCGCCCCGCCGATTACATTATGGTTAAACGCCGCCGGAACCGCAAAAGTTCAGGAGGTGGGGCGGGTCATGGAGAAGACCTGCTGCACCACGGCATATTGGTCGTAGCCGCAGCGGGCGATCGGCTGCATGGCGGCGGTGTCGAGCCGGCCGCCGACGATGAAGCGGTCCTCGATATGGACGCCGACCACGTGGCCGAACACCACGTGGCAGTCGAGCGCCTGCCCGTCGACCTCGATCGGCACGATCTTGATCAGCTTGCATTCGAGCGCGCAGGGTGAGGCCGCAACGCGCGGCGGCTTGACCAGCCGCGAGGGCGCGGGCTTTAGCCCGGCGCGCTCCATCTCGTTGATGCCGCGCGCTAGAGGAGCCGAAGTGGCGTTCATCTGCTCGCGCAGGTCCCAGGTCGCGAGATTGCAGACGAACTCTTTCGTTTCCGCGATGAAAGTCAGCGAATCCTTGCGGCCTTCGCTCGCGAACATCACCACGTTCGGCTTGCTGTTGACGCCGTTGAAAAAGGAGTACGGCGCGAGATTCACTTCGCCTTTCAAGCTGATAGAGGTGATCCAGCCGATCGGGCGCGGCGCGACAATGGCCTTGAAGGGATCGTGCGGCAAGCCGCGATTTATCGCGCTTGTCATGCTCGTAGAACATCACGATTTTTCCGTTTGCGCATGATCTTTTCCGAAAACCGGTGCCCACTTCGGGATCATGCGTGCTCGGCCCTGAATACCGGCTGACGATGTCGGCGAGCTTCGGCCGCTCGCGTTCCTCGGGCGGCTTGGCCGGGCGGCCGATGTGCACAAAGCCGGCCATGCGTTCGTTGGCGGCAAGGCCGAGCGCGTCGAGCACGGCGCGGTCATAGGCGTACCATTCGGTGATCCAGCTCGCCGCATAGCCCATGGCGTGGGCGGCGATCACCAGGCTCATCGCGGCCGCGCCGGCGGAGAGCTGCTGTTCCCATTCCGGGATCTTCGCGTGCGGGCCGGCGCGGCTGACCACCGCGACCACCAGCGGCGCGCGCGCCAGCCGCTTGCGTTCGAAGTCGATCTGGTCGGCCGTCGCGTCGGCGTGCCGCTCGCGAAAAATCGCGGCGATTTTTTCGCCGGCGGCAAGGCGCTCCTCGCCCTCGAACACGATGAAACGCCAGGGCGCGAGCTTGCCGTGGTCGGGCACGCGCGCAGCGATGGTCAGCAAGGTGTCGAGCTCGGCCGGCGAGGGGCCGGGCCCGCCTAATTCCATCGGTTTGACCGAGCGGCGGGTCTTCAAAAGCTGCAATGCGTCGGGCATTTCGTCCTCAAATCGAAGGCGTTTGCGCCTAGCATAGCGGTAACCGAGTGACAAACGCGCCTTTCCGGCTTGAAATCGCCGCGATTTGGACCGAAAACGCTTCCCGTCATGCGCAAGATTCCCGCAAATGCCGCCGCCCGCGGCCGGCTGTGGCCGGAGGTTGCGCTCATCCTCATGCTGCTTCTCATGATGCTTGCTCCTGGCGCCGCCAGCGCGCAGCAATCGACCGGGCCGAACATCTTGTTCGGGCCCTCGAGCGGGTTGATCTCGCCGCAGTCGATCACGCGCGGCGACGTGTTCGGTCCCGGCGGCGCGCAGCAGAAGCCGCAATGGCCGGGGTCACCGCAAAAGCCGGCGCCCGAGACGCCGGCGCTGATGGTGCCCGCGGGCAAAGTCGCGCTGGCGCTCTCCGCCCGCTTCGGCAAGGACGCCCCGCAGATCGACGGCGGCCTCACCTGGCGGGTCTACGGCTCGAAGGCCGACGCGCACGGCAATTATCCGCTGGTCACCGAAGACAAGACGCCGTCGCCCACGCTGGTGCTGCCGGCGGGCGGTTACGTCGTGCATGTCGGCTTCGGGCTGGCCACCGCGGTCAAGCCGGTCACCTTGAACGGGCCGACGGTGCGCGAGCAGTTCGATCTGCCGGCCGGCGGCCTGCGCATGGAAGGCCGCGTCGGCGACGCGCTCATTCCGGCCGGGCAGATTTCGTTCAACGTGTTCAAGGGCAGCCAATTCGAGCCCGGCGACCGGCGCCCGATCGCCGAGCACGTGGCGACCGGCAGCGTCGTGGTGGTGCCGGAGGGCACCTATTACATCGTCTCCAATTACGGCGACGCCAACGCGGTGGTGCGCTCCGACCTGCGCGTGCAGGCCGGCAAGCTCACCGACGTCACCGTCACCCACCGCGCCGCCGCCATCACGCTCAAGCTGGTGGCCGAGAAGGGCGGCGAGGCGCTCGCCAATACCGCCTGGTCGGTGCTCACGCCGGGCGGCGACGTGATCAAGGAATCGATCGGCGCCTTTCCGCGCGTGATCCTGGCGGAAGGCGAATACCGCGCCATCGCCCGCAACGAGGGCAAGGTGTTCGAGCGCGAATTCAAAGTCGTGACCGGGGTGGACGGCGACGTCGAAGTGATGGCGCAGTGATGGCGGACACGGCGAGCCACAGCGCAGTCGATGATTTCGCCGCGCTCGACCTTGCCTCGTCCGCGCTGCTGCTCGACGTCGACGGCACGCTGATCGACATCGGACCCTCGCCCTTCGAGGTGCATGTGCCCGAGGCGCTGTGCCGCTCGCTCGCGCGCCTGTTGGAACGCATGGACGGCGCGCTGGCGCTGGTGAGCGGGCGGCCGATCCGCGATATCGACAAACTGTTCTCGCCGCTGAAGCTGCCGGCGGTCGGCGGCCACGGCGCCGAAATGCGTCTCGCCGACGGCGAGGTCATTGCCGGCGTCAAAGCCTTGCCCGACAAACTGCGCAAGCGGCTCGCGCTCGCCGCGACGCCCGGCTCGGGCGTCGTGCTCGAGGACAAGGGCTATTCCTTCGCGCTGCATTACCGCCAGACGCCGCAGCAGGAGCCCCGCCTGCGCGCGCTCGTTGACCGCGTGCGCGCCGAGTTTCCCGACGAGGCGCTGGAGGTATTGCTGGGCAAGGCCATGTTCGAAGTCAAACGTCCCGGCATCAGCAAGGGCGAGGCCGTGCGCACGTTGATGACACATGCGCCCGTTTGCCGGACGGACGCCGGTTTTTATCGGCGACGATGTCACGGACGAATTGGTGTTCGCTTTGCTGCCCGCCCTGCGCGGCAAGGGCTATTCGGTCGGACGTCATTTTGCGGGGCTTGCCGGAATGTTCGCTACGCCCGACGACGTGCGCGAGGCCTTGCGGCGGCTTGCGTCCGTTTGATGACGCGGACGCCACAATTCGCCCAATCAATATGACCGCAATGTGAACTTCGGCGCGAGTTCCGCGTTATCACTTACGCGGATACCTGCATGCCTGCGTGCAAACTGACTTACGCTCGCATGTGATGGGCCGCGACGGGGTACATCATGTTGATAGACGCGCTTAAGAGCGGCGACGGTACCATTTCCGACGGCAGGTTTGGACCTTTGGCCAAGCAATTCGAAACGGAGCCGGGGAGGGCGGCAGTGCCGCGGCTCGTCGTCGTGTCGAACAGAGTGGGCGTGCCCGACGGCAAAGCGCGCGCGGGCGGGCTCGAAGTGGCGATCCGCGCGGCGCTGCGCCGTCGCGGCGGCCTGTGGTTCGGCTGGAGCGGGCGCGTCGCCGACGCGCCGGGCCAGCCCAAGACCGTCGAGCAAGACAACACCTCCTACATCACCATCGATCTGCGCAAGGACGATTACGACGAATTCTACAACGGCTTTGCCAACCGCGTGCTGTGGCCGATCCTGCATTACCGGCTCGATCTCGCCGAATTCACGCGGCGCGATCTCGGCGGCTATTTCCGCGTCAACGAATATTTCGCCAAACACCTCGAGCCGCTGCTGCGGCCGGACGACACCATCTGGGTGCACGACTATCATCTGATCCCGCTCGCCAAGGCGCTGCGCGAGCGCGGCCACAAGAACCGCATCGGCTTCTTCATTCACATCCCGTGTCCGCCGCCGGAAATCCTCACCGCGTTGCCCAATCACGAGCGGCTCATTCCGGCGCTGTGCCACTACGACGTGGTCGGCTTTCAGACCGAGACCGACGCCACCAATTTCTCGCGCTATCTCGCCAACGAATGCGGCTCTCAAGCGCGTCAACGGCGACAGCTTCGCCTTCGGCGAGCGCGTCGTGCAGATCGGGCAATATCCGGTCGGCGTCGAGACCGAGGGACTGTCGCGGCTGGCGCGCCGCGCCGTCGACATCCGCATTCGTGCGCGAGGTGCTCGACAGCCTGTCCGGCCGCGCCATGATCATCGGCGTCGACCGGCTCGATTACACCAAGGGCATCCCCGAGCGCATGGACGCGTTCGAGCGCTTCCTCGCCAATTTCCCGGACTGGCGCGGCAAGGTGACCTATCTGCAGATCACGCCGCGCAGCCGCACCGGCATTCCGGAATATGCCGACATCAGCCGCAAGGTGGGCGAGGCGGTCGGCCGCATCAACGGCGCCTATGGCGAGGCGTCGTGGACGCCGCTGCGCTACATCAACAAGGCGCATAGCCGCACCGCGCTCACCGGTCTCTACCGCGCCGCGCGCGCGGCGCTGGTGACGCCGTTGCGCGACGGCATGAACCTGGTGGCCAAGGAATTCGTCGCCGCGCAAGACGCCGACGATCCCGGCGTGCTGATCCTGTCGCGCTTTGCCGGCGCCGCGCACGAATTGACCTCGGCGCTGCTGGTCAATCCTTACGATCCGGAAGGCGTCGGCCAGGCCATCAACCGCGCGCTGTCGATGCCGCTCGCCGAGCGGCGCCAGCGGCATGAGGCCAATTTCAAGACGCTTGGCGGCGAACGACCTGTCGCACTGGGCCGAGCGCTTCCTGGCGACGCTCGAGAAGCAGCCGGCGCGCGGCGGATGAGCGGCCGGTGGCGCGCGCCGCCTCCGCCTGATTGTCCCCAGCGCGGAAAGTCGCATGGGACGCGCGCCGCGCCCGTGTATATGATCGCGCAACGCCAACCCTCGCGAGACCCCCATGCATCGAATAGTCGCGGCGCTGCTTTCACTCACCATTTTCGCGGCGCCGGGCGCGGCCTGGGCCGCCAATGCGGCCAATGGCAAGACGCTGGCCGAGCGCTGGTGCGCGACCTGCCACGTCGTCAGCCCCGTTCAGAAGCAAGCCACCACGCAAGCGCCGACATTCTCGGAAGTCGCCAAGCGGCCGCACATCGATGCGCCGATGGTGGCGTTTTATTTGATGAACCCGCATCCGAAAATGCCGGACATGAATCTGACGCGCAACGAGGCGGCGGATCTCGCGGCCTATATCGTCAGCCTGAAGTAGCGCGCTTCAGATCCGGCGGCAGGGCTTCCGCCGCAAGCGCGGCGAGCGCGGCGTCGAGGCTCAAGACCTCCTGCTTCTCCTGGCCGAACCGGCGGATCGAGACCGTGCGCTCGGCCGCTTCCTTCTTGCCGACCACCAGCATCACCGGCACCTTGGCGAGCGAGTGCTCGCGCACCTTGTAATTGATCTTCTCGTTGCGCAGGTCGCTCTCGGCGCGCAGGCCGAGCTTGCGCGCCGCCGCCGTCGCCTCGCGCGCATAGTCGTCGGCGTCCGAGGTGATGGTGGCGATCACCGCCTGCCGTGGGCGACAGCCACAACGGCAGATGGCCGGCGTAATGTTCGAGCACGACGCCGAGGAAGCGCTCCATCGAGCCGCAGATGGCGCGGTGGACCATCACCGGCGTTTTCTTCGAGCCGTCGGCGGCGATGTAGAAGGCTTCGAACCGCTCCGGCAGATTGAAGTCGACCTGCGTGGTGCCGCATTGCCAGTCGCGGCCGATGGCGTCGCGCAGCACGTATTCGAACTTCGGGCCGTAGAAGGCGCCCTCGCCGGGATTGATCGCGGTCTTGATGCGGTTGCTGCCGCGCGCGGCGATCTGCTTGAGCACGTCCTGCATGACGCCTTCGGCGTGATCCCAGGCCGCGTCCGAGCCGACGCGCTTCTCCGGCCGCGTCGACAGCTTGACCGTCAGCTCGCCCTCGAAACCGAAATCCGCGTAGGTCGAGAGGATCAGATCGTTGATCTTGAGACACTCGTCGGCGAGCTGCTCTTCGGTGCAGAAGATGTGCGCGTCGTCCTGCGTGAAGCCGCGCACGCGCAGCAGCCCGTGCATGGCGCCGGACGGCTCGTAGCGGTGCACGATGCCGAACTCGGCCATGCGCAGCGGCAGGTCGCGATACGATTTCAGGCCGTGCTTGAAGATCTGGATGTGGCCCGGGCAGTTCATCGGCTTGATGGCGTAGATGCGCTCGTCCTCGGTGTCGTCGCCGGCCGAGGTCGCCTGGAACATGTTCTCGCGGAACCAGCCCCAGTGGCCGGAGGTCTCCCACAGCGACTTGTCGAGCAGCTGCGGGGCGTTGACCTCCTGATAGTCGCCTTTGAGGCGGCGGCGCATGTAGGCGACGATCTCCTGGAAGATGGTCCAGCCGCTGGCGTGCCAGAACACGGTGCCGGGGCCTTCCTCCTGGAAGTGAAACAGGTCCATGTCGCGGCCGAGCTTGCGGTGGTCGCGCTTCTCGGCCTCTTCCATCTGCTTGAGGTAGGCGTCGAGCTCGTCCTGCTTGGCAAAGGCCGTGCCGTAGATGCGCGTGAGCATCGGGTTCTTGCTGAATCGCCGCGCCAATAGGCGCCCGCCACCTTCATCAGCTTGAAGGCGTTGCCGACCTTGCCGGTCGAGGTCATGTGCGGGCCGCGGCAGAGATCGAACCAGTCGCCCTGCTTGTAGATCTTGATCTGCTGGTCGGCCGGAATGGCGTCGATCAGCTCGACCTTGAAGGCCTCGCCCATGTCGCGGAAGGTTTTCTTGGCCTGCTCGCGCGACCACACTTCTTTGGTGAAGGGTCTGTCGCGCGCCACGATCTCCTTCATCTTCTTCTCGATGACGGGCAGGTCTTCCGGCGTGAACGGCTGGTTGCGGAAGAAGTCGTAATAGAAGCCGTTCTCGATCACCGGGCCGATGGTGACCTGCGTGCCCGGCCACAGCGACTGCACGGCTTCGGCGAGCACGTGCGCGGCGTCGTGGCGGATCAGCTCGAGCGCGCGCGGGTCCTCGCGCGAGACGAATTCGATCTTGGCGTCTCGCTCGATGGGGTCG
>CAVTHL010000039.1:0-79068 GCA_963734465.1 uncultured Alphaproteobacteria bacterium | reverse complement strand
TCGTGAAAGCGCACTGCATCGCGCGCCGGCGCCATCATGTTCCACAGCAGCGTCGCCAGGAATACGAAGCCCAGCAGATTGGCGATCACCTTCAACACTTCGATGGCGCGGCGCCCGAACAAATGATCGATGAAGTCGATGACAATATTTTCGCCGCGCAGAAATACATCGGGAATGCTGAAGAAGACCGAGCCGACCAGGAATAGCTGCACGAGGTCGTAAGCGCCTTCGATCGGCCGGTTGAACAACGCGCGCGAAGTCACGTCGGCAACCGTGATGAACATCATCGCCGCGAGAAAGAACGCTGCGCCGTGGCCGGCGCAGCGCGTCATCAACGCCAATGGACGCCCCATTCCTGGCAGGTCTTTCATGCCTTCCAGAACGAGAACGACGTCTCGCGTATCTGTTCGCCGCCGCTTTCATCGCGGCATGAACCTTGGAGGCCGGGGGGCCGCTTTTGTCGAGTTCGGCCAGCACGCGGGCGGTATCTTCCGCGCCGATCTTCTTGAACCGGGCGTCTTCTTCCTTCGACAGGGCGATCGCGGTGTCACCCTCCGATTCGAGATATTTCTTGCCCGGGGCGTCGGCGGAATCCCACAGCTTGCCGATCTCCGCGAGGCGCGGACGCGTGGTGTCTACGATCAGCTTCTGCAATTCGGCGGGCAGCTTGGCATAGGAGGCCGGATTCATCACCACGCCGAAGTTCGAGACATAGGCGTAGATGTCGGTGCTGTATTTCACCAGGCCGCCGAGCCGGAAGGCGGTGTGCGCCCCGCCATAGTCGGTGAAGACGCCGTCAATGCTGCCCTTTTGCAGAGCATCGGCGATGCCGCTCGGCGGAATTCCGATCGGCGTCGCACCGAGCGCCGCGATGAAGCTCTTGATGGTGACCGAGGCGAAGCGGACGCGCATGCCTTTCATGTCTTCGACTTTGCGCACCGGCGTCTTCGCGGTGAGCAGAACGCCCGGCTGGGTCGTCAGCAGGTAGAGCACCTTGACTCCCTGGTATTCGGGCTCAAGCAGCTTCATCACCTCCGGATCGTTGAGCACCTGGGTGCCGATCTCCGAGCTGCCGACCATGTAAGGCAACTGGATAATCTCGGTCAGCGGGAAGCGACCGGGCGTGGCGCCGGCCAAATACCAGGTGATATCGGCGACCCCGGTGCGGGCATAGTCGAAATAGTTCGGCGTCGGGCCCATGGTGTTGGCCGGGAAGATGGTGATGTTGAGCTTGCCGCCGGAGGTCTTTTTCAGCTCGTCGACCCAGCGCTGGAGATATTCGGAGAAAATGTGCTTGGGCGAAATGAAGTGGCCGAGCTTGAGATCGTAGACGTTCTGGCTGCGCGCCACGCTCGGCGCCGCGACCAGCGCCGCGCCCGCGAGCAGCGACGTGTTGAACTCTCGCCTGTTCATGGATGTCTCTCCCCCTTGAGCGCGGCTCGTTCGTCGGCCGCATGGTCGTGGTGGTAGTTTGCGCCGAAACCGACCGCCGGACAACGGCCCGGCGCCGCTAGTGGGGCTTGTGCCCACCATGCGTGTCGACGCCGGCCGGCGCGACATATTTCAGCCGGCGGACGCTGGCCGGGTCCGCCTTGGGCACGCCGGTCACTCGACCGCCCTTGATGGTGACGCGCTCCATGTAGCGGCGCTGCGGGTAGTAGTCGTGGATCGCGTAATGCTGGGTCGAGCGATTGTCCCACATCGCGATGGTGTGCGGCGCCCAGTGATGGCGGAATTGATATTCCGGCACCATCGCCTGGCGGAACAGCAGATCGAGCAGCGAACGGCTCTCGGATTCTTCCATGCCGTTGATCCCGACGGTGAACTGCGGATTGACGAACAGCGCCTTCTTTCCCGACACCGGGTGGACGCGCACCACCGGGTGCAGCTGCGGCGGATACATCAGTTCGAATTGTTGCAGCTTCTTGCGCTCCTCCTCGGATTTGCCGAACAGCGGGCGGAACGGCTTCATATCGTGAATTCCTTCCAGGCCCGAGACGAACTGCTGCATGCGGTCG
This sequence comes from uncultured Alphaproteobacteria bacterium, assembly GCA_963734465.1. Taxonomy (GTDB): domain Bacteria; phylum Pseudomonadota; class Alphaproteobacteria; order Rhizobiales; family Xanthobacteraceae; genus Pseudolabrys. Next base: position 77,050 of record CAVTHL010000039.1, on the reverse strand, counting down.
CTCAGGCCCTCATAGGCCGCGGTCATGCTCACATACATCGTGTCGCCGCCGACCGCCGGCACCTCCTTGGCGACGAGGATGGTCGCCATCGGTGGCTCGGCGCGGAAGGTTTCGTCCGAGTGCCAGACGTCGGTGCCGTAAGGCGGCGTCTTTTCGTCGTTCCTGAACTTAATCAGCTCGGGCGCATTCTTGCCCTCGTTGGGCGCGAAGGGATGTACGGTGAGCGGACTAAAGCGGCGGCCGAAATCCATCAGGTTGTCGGAGGAGATGTCCTGATCGCGGAAGATGATTAGCTCGTGCTCGACCAGCGCGGCCTCGACTGCCCTGAACTGCGCGTCCGGCAGCGGCTTGCGCAGATCGACGCCGGCGATCTCGGCGCCGAGGTGCACGCCGGTTTTGCGCACGGTCACACCGGCTTCCTCGGTGACGAGCGGTTTGCCCTGGTTGAATGCGAACGCCTGGTTCATGGGCGCGTCTCCCTTCAGCTTATGACGGTTTTGTGTGCCATGATGCACCAAAGCGGCCTTGGCACCGCGCTCTAGTCATTTAATATCGTTCATATACAGTATGCACACCATGCATATGAACGATCTCGAATTCGGCGAGATCCGGCTGATCGCCGAGCTCGCGGACTTGCGCAAGCTGTCTGCGGCGGCGGCGCGGCTCGGTTTGTCGCAATCGGCGGCAAGCCACGCGCTTGCGCGCCTGCGCCGCCGCACGGGCGATCCGCTATTTGTGCGCGGCAGCGAGGGTTTTTATCCGACGCCCTATGGCGAGCGGCTGAGCGCCGCCGCGCGCCAGGCGCTCGATATTCTGCTCGATGGGCTCGCTTCCAATGCGCCATTCGACGCCTCCTCGACCACGCGCCGCTTCAATGCCTATTTGAGCGATGTCGGTCAGATGGTGTTCCTGCCGACGCTGCTCGCTTTCCTCGCGCGCGAGGCGCCGCAAGCGAGTCTGCGCGCCTGCCCGATCCCGCTCGACGATCCGGGCGCGCAGCTTGCCTCCGGCGAAGTCGATCTCGCGGTTGGTTTCTTCAGCAATCTCGCGGCCGGCTTCCGGCAGAGCCTGCTGTTTCGCGAGCGCTATGTCTGCGTGGTGCGCGCCGATCATCCCAACTTCCGCACTGGTATGACGGCGGAAGGCTTCGCCAAATCGCCGCGAGCGCTGGCCGACGCCAGCGGCATGGCGCATGCGGTGGTCGAGGAGGAATTGCGCAAAGACGGCCTTGATGCGGCGCCGCGGCTCACGGTGCCGCAATTCATGGTGCTGCCGCTGGTGATCGCAAACTCCGATCTGCTGGTGATCATGCCGAGCCGGCTGGCGAAGGCCTTCGCCCAGCTCGTGTCGATCAAGATCCTGAGGCCACCGGTCGTGCTCAAGCCTTACGACATCAAGATCTATTGGCACGAGCGCTTTCACCAGGATCCTACGAACCGCTGGTTCCGGCGCGCGCTGATGCAGCTGTTTCGCGAATAGTGAGCGCGCCGAATGCGCGCGCCACGCTTTCAACCGGCTGTCAGCTACTTCCGACCATCCACCGAATATGCGCCGGCGCCAAATGCGACCTAGCGGATATTCTCTCGACGCAATGTCTGCTGTTGGTACTTAGCGGAAATTCCAGTCGCGCCGGCGTTAGTCCGCTATTGGAGTAACAGCGGACATTGAGCACCCCCTTGCTCTTCGATCTTCATTTATGAGTACACGGCCTAGTCGTCGAGCTCCGGATAGTGCCGGAAAATGCCGCTCTCGTTGAACGGGATGCGGCGCGGCGACTTGAGGTATTTCTTAAGGCGCTCGCGCTCGGCCACCTTGTCGTGCACCGCCACCACGCGCGGCACGTCGCGCTCGATGCGCTTCATCGCCTTGGGGAAGGCGTAGCGCAGGCCCTCGATCAACTGGAACAGCGACAGGTCGACATAGCTCACGTTGCGGCCGAGCGTGTAAGGCCCTTTGCTCTTCTTCAGCACGGTCTCGAAATAGCCGAGATATTTCGGCGCGCGCGCTTCGAGGAAATTCTTGGTGAAACGCTTGGCCTCCGGCTTGGCGTCCTCGTAATAGAACTCGCCGCCGAGCGGATGATGCGTGTCGTGGATCTCCTTGACGAAGTCGGTCACCGTCAACTGCAACTGATGCAGCCAGAGCCGGTCGGCCTCCGCACGGGGGCTGAGTTTCAGCTTCGGCCCGAGAAAGTGCAAAATCTCGGCGACCTGCGCGATCACCAGTTTGCCGGCTTTGAGGAACGGCGGCGCGAAGGGCGGGCGCTTGTCGCGCCCGTCCATCATCGCCATCATGCGGTCCATGCCGCCCGGCTTGCGCGCGACGTCATCGTAAGAGGCGCCGGCGTCCTCGAGCGCCAGCCGCACGAATTCGCCGCGCCCCTGGATGCCGGGCCAGTAGAACAATTGATAGCGCATAGGCACCTCGCTGAAGGTGCCTACCCTAGCACTTTCAGTTCACCGCGAAGCAGTAGAGCAGCCCGTCGCCGCCGGTCGATTGCAGGTCGGTCTGGCGGCAGCCGCCCTCCGCGCCGCGCGACGGATGCGACGAGTTCCACGATTTCACGGTCGCATTAGTGGCCGGGCCCTTGCGGTCCGAATGGCCGAGCATGACCGAGCCTTGCGTGCTGCTCGTGTAGTTCTTGCAGGTGTGGTCGGCATCGTCGGTGAAGGCGGTGCCGTCCGGCTTGGAGCCGGTCAGGATGTCGTGACGGTTCGGCTTGTCGCCGTAGCCGTTGATGACCTCGCCTTTTTCGCGACACGTTGTTTCCTTGGCGACTTGTGTTTGCGTCGTGCAGAGTCCGCGACGTTCTTGGCGACGACGACGCCCTTGGCATTCACCCACGGCCCCTTGCCGATGCGGTCGCGCGCGTTCACCGCGCCCGCCCCTTGCGTCGACAGATAAGCGTGCCAGGTCTTTCCGCCTGCGCCGGCCGAGGCCGCGAGGTCCTGGCAATGCTTGTCGGCACCCGCGAGCCCGCCGAGATCGGCGCCCTTGCCCGGGCCGTGGCTGGTCACGAAGAACGTCATATTGGCCTGCTGCGCCATGGCCGGCGCCGCGCAGAAGAGTGCCAGACATGCCGCCAGCGGCACGCTCATTCGAACAGTCATTGGTACCTCCCGACTGCAGCGGAAAGCCCCGTCGCCCCGCTGTCGGGAATGCACAACCCCGGCTCGGCGTTGCTATTCCGGGCCTCACGCTTGATTGATTGCGGCAGTCGGTCGCGGCCGTACTTGCCGAGATATTGCGCGTCGGTCACCGCCTCGAGCCATTTTACGTGCTCGCCGTTCTGCGCCTCCTGCATGGCGATGTGTTCCATGCCGTGCTCGGGGGTTGCACCGTGCCAGTGCTTCTCGCCCGGCGGAATCCAGACCGTATCGCCGGCGCGCACCTTCTGGATCGGTCCGCCCCAGGTCTGCACGTGGCCGATGCCGGAGGTGATGTGCAGCGTCTGCCCGAGCGGATGGCTGTGCCAGAACGTGCGCGCGCCCGGCTCGAAGCGCACCCAGCCCGCGCGCAGCAGCGCCGGATCGGGCGCCTGGATGATCGGGTCCTGCCACACCGTGCCGGTGAAGCTCTGCGCAGGCCCGCGCCGCGACGGCCGCGAGCCGCAAGCGATGATGTCCATGAATACTCCTCCCTGACAATATTTAGGCGCAACACTACCTGCCGCGCAGGCAACAAAAAAGCCCGGCGTCGCCGCCGGGCTTCGATCTCGCATCTTTGCGAAGTTCTTAATCGAGCTCAGGCCGGCTGCAGATTGCCGGCGGCTTGCTTGCCGCGCTCGGTGACGATCTCGTAGGAGATCTTCTGGCCTTCCATCAGCGAGCGCATGCCGGCGCGCTCCACCGCGGTGATGTGCACGAACACATCCTTCGAGCCGTCATCCGGCTGAATAAAGCCGAAGCCTTTTTGGGTATTGAAGAACTTCACAGTTCCGACAGGCATTCTGTATCCTTTCACGCTTTCGTTGGACGCCCGTGCGTTCATCGCGCGGGCGGCAACAATCCAAGTTTCTGGGAGATCACTTGAGCAGCTTGCCCAAAGCCGGGAGCGTGACAGCAAGATGAAGCCGAAAACCAGATTGCGGGCGGGCAAATAGACCGAATTCGCCGCAAGGTCAACGGGCTGGCAGAACTGCCATGCGCCAGACGCGGCCGTCATATTGCGTTTTATGAATTGGTAATGCCTTGCCCACTATAGTTCAACCTTCGGTGGGCTGGCCGTTAACGAACGCTCAATCATAAGCGGCCCTGCCCGTTCCGGCGTGGAGGCAGCATGCTGAAGGATCAACGCAAGGCGCCTCGCCGCCTGATGCGCTACACAGCGTGGATCGCCATCGCACCCAAAAAATTGCACGGCTGCGTGCTTGTCCGACATTTCCGAGACCGGCGCCCGCATCGACGTCGAGGATTCCAAAATCGTACCCGATCGCTTTCCGATGTTCCTGTCACGGAACGGCAGCGCGCGCCGCGTGTGCACCGTCGTGTGGCGCAAAGCCGAAACAGGTCGGCGTCACCTTCGCGACACGCCTCGCCGCCGCCGATCGCGCCCACTTGTGCCGACGGCCGATGACAATGTTGCCGCGCCGCCGCTCGCGCCCGAGCAACCTCTCGGCGTCAGCGAGCCCGAGCAGGCCTGAGCCGATCGTTCCGAACCTCACGTCTGCTGAATCGCTGACACCAACCAGGTGCCGCCGCGCGCGCGCATGAAGGTCCACAGCTCGGTGACCTCGCTTGGCTGTCCGCCGTCGACGGTGCGGCCGCTCGCGCGCTCCACCATGCTGTCGGTCAGCGCAAAGCGCATGGCGACGGTGGCGTAGTCGGCGCCGTCTTCGCGCCAGGCTTCCGACAGGTCGCCTTGCAGCAACTTCACGCCGGTCACGCGATCGACCAGACCGCGGCTGGCGTTCTCCGAGAGCTGCTCGGAAAAATAGGACAGCATCTCCGGAGTCACCTTGGCGCGAAGCGCCGAGAGGTCCTCCGCCGAATAGGCCGTCTGCACCTCGCCGAGCAATTCTTCGAACGCATCATAGTCGCTCTTGGCAATTGTGAGCGGCTCGCCCGCCGGCGCATTGCCGCCGACCATGCCGAGCCCGCTGAAGCCGTGCCCGCCGCCGCCCGCGGCGGCCGCGCCGGCATAGGCCGGCGCATTGCGGCGCTGCCACCAGCCCATGATCAGCCGCGCGACGATGACGATGAGCACGATCTGCAGCACGAGCCCGAGGATTGAGGCGAAGCCGCCCATGCCGCCGAACATTCCGTGGCCGAACAGCATGCCGAAAAGACCGGCACCGATGAAACCGGCGGCAAGCCCGCCGAGCAATCCGCCGCCGAACAGGCCGCCGCCCAGCAGACCGGGCCGGCTCGCCTGACCGACGTTCGAAGCCGCTCCGGGTTGCGTCATCGAGCGTTGGATCGGCGCCGCGTGTTCGGCGCGGTGCGCGTGGGCGCCGGCGCCGAGAACGTGCGCATGCCGCGACTGCCTCCCGAGAAGCCGCCGCCCGCGCGGGCATTGGCATCGGAGGCAACGAGCACGAACGCGGTCGCAATCGCGGCAAGCGCGATCAGCCAGCGGTGGCGAATCATAAAGGTGGTCTCCCGGCAGTAGGCAAAGCAGAGAGTATGTGCCCCTGCGCCATAATGTAAGGGCCTTGGTGCCGCACCCGCCAAGTCACTTATCAAGTCACGCAAATGTCATGGCACAGCAGAAACCTGCAGCGGCCGCTTAGCTCGCCATCGTCTTCTTCACTTCGGCGACCAGCTGCTTGAGCGTGAAGGGCTTGGCCAGGAACGCATATTGCTCCTGGCTCGGCAGGTTCTTGGCGAAGGCCTCCTCGGCATAGCCGGAGACGAAGATGATCTTCACTTTCGGATCGCGCCGGCGCAGCTCCTTGAGCAGCGTCGGCCCGTCCATTTCCGGCATCACCACGTCCGACACCACGAGATCGACCCCGCCCTGTTTGTCGAACAGCTCGATTGCTTCCACGCCGTTGCCGGCTTCCAGCACGGTATAGCCGCGCGAGGTGAGGCCGCGCGCATTGAGCGCGCGCAAGCCTTCTTCGTCCTCGACCAGCAGGATGGTGCCGTGGCCGGTCAAATCGGCGGTGGCCGCGCGCGTCACTTCCTCGGCGGCCGTTAGCGCCCCGGCGATCTCCGGCGCTTCGGCCTGCGCCAACTCCTCGGCGCCCGGCACGTGCCGCGGCAGGAAAATGCGGAACACGGTATTGCCCGGCTGCGAGTCCGCGTAAATGAAGCCGCCGGTCTGCTTGACGATGCCGTAGACGGTCGAGAGGCCCAGGCCCGTGCCCTTGCCGACTTCCTTGGTCGAGAAGAACGGCTCGAAGATCTTGTCGATGATGTCGGGCGGAATGCCGGTGCCGGTGTCGGCCACCTCGATCAGCACGTAGTCGGCCGCCGGCATGCCCTTGTAGCCGAACTTGCCGCATTCCGCCGCCGCCACGTTGGCGGTGCGCACCGTGAGGTTGCCGCCCTCCGGCATGGCGTCGCGCGCATTGACGGCGAGATTGACGATGACCTGCTCGAATTGCGACAGGTCCACGCGCACCGGCCACAGGTCGCGGGCGTCCACCACCTGCAAGGTCACGTTCTCGCCGATCAGACGCTTGAGCAGCATGCCGAGGTCGTTGACCGTCTCGCGCAGGTCGAGCACCTGCGGCCGCAAGGTCTGCTTGCGCGAGAACGCCAACAGCTGGCGCACCAGCGCGGCCGCGCGGTTGGCGTTCTGCTTGATCTGGATGATGTCCTTGAACGAGGGATCGGTCGGCTTGTGCGCGTTGAGCAGGAAATCGGTGGCCATCATGATGGCCGAGAGCACGTTGTTGAAGTCGTGGGCGATGCCGCCGGCGAGCTGGCCGACCAATTCCATCTTCTGCTGCTGCTGCACGCGGTTTTCCAGCGTGCGCTGCGCCGTGGTCTCGAGCGCGTAGACGATTGCCGCCTCGCCGTCGCTGTCCTCCTCCTCGACGGCCAGGACGAAGAAACTGGCGAAACGCTCGCCCGGCCCCGCCAGCGCCGCTTCCACCGGCGCGATGTCGCCCTGCCCGGCCGCCGCCTTGGCGATCGCCTGTTCCAGCGCGGGCTTGTCGCGCTCGGCCACCACCGCGAAGATCGAGCGGTCGTCGGCCTTGCGCAGGCCCTCGAAGGCGGTGGCGAAGCGCGCATTGCTGCGCGCGATGCGGCCGTATTTGTCGACGGTCGCAATCGCCATCGGCGTATTCTGGAAGAAGCGCATGAAGCGCACTTCCGCCGCGCGCGCTGAATCGTCGCCGGCGTCGCGCGCCCGATTGAGCACCAAAGTGCGCGAGGGACCTGCCGTGCCGTCGGCGCCGAACGCCACCTTGTGAAATAGCCGCACCGGCACCGGCTTGCCGCCGCGCGTCTTCAAGTCGAGGTCGAGCACCTCGGTCTTCACCTCGCCGGGCGCGGCGCCGAGCGTGGTCAACAGCGCGGCGCCCTCGCCCGCCACGATTTCGGTGAGCTTGAGCGAGCCCGCGCCGACCTGGGCGAGATCGTGATCGAGCCAGGCCGAGAGCGTGGCGTTGAGATAGACGACGTCGCCGGCGGCATCGACCGAGAAGAAGCCGGCCGGCGCGTGATCGAGATAATCGATGGCGTGCTGCAACTCCTGGAACACGTTCTCCTGGCGCTCGCGGTCGCGCGTCACGTCCGCGATCGACCAGACCGTGAGCTTGGCGTCCTTGCCTTCGCCGAGCGGGCGCACGCGCATGCGCAGCCAGCGCGCGTGCTCGGGTCCCGGGATGCGCACTTCTTCCTGCGAACGCCTGCCCTCGCGCGCGGCTTTCAACAGCCGGTAAATCGCTTCCGAAATCTCCGCATCGCCCATGAACACGCGCTCGATCGGCCGCACGTCCTCGTCGGCGGTAGCGCCGATCAGATCGAGATAAGTGGTATTGGCGTAGAACACGCGGCCGGCCTGGTCGGTGACGACGACGCCGTCGAAGGCGCTGTCGACCAGCGCCTTGTGCACCGTATTGGCCTGATCCCGGCCGGAAAACCGCAAGATGCCGGCGGCCAGCGCAAACAGCGCGAACACGCCGATGGTGCCGAGGCCCGCCAGCAGCGCCAGGATATATGTCGCGGAATGCTCGCGCCCGACATAGACGAGGCCGGCGGCCGCCCCCACCAGAAGCAGCGCGATCAGCAGCACCATGCCGAACGAGCCGCCGCGCGGCGCGCTCTGGCTGCGGTCGAACGCGGCGCGCGCCTGCCCGTCAGCGGCCATGATGCGCCTTCGGCTGCCTTGCCCGATCCTCGCCTGCCATGACTCCTGAGTGCCTTATGCCGCCCCTTCGGCGCAAGAGCGGCCAGTGCGGTGATTGGGATTATTACACCCTTTTTGCCGCTACCGGGGAACCGCCCGCCGCAGCTTCATGACGTAGCCGATCACTTCGGCCACCGCCTTGTAGTGCTCGGGCGGGATCGGCTCATCGATCTCGACGGTGGCGTGCAGCGCGCGGGCCAGCGGCGGATTCTCCACCAAGGGGATGGAGTGCTCGCCGGCGACCTCGCGGATCTTCAAGGCCACCGCGTCGACGCCCTTGGCGACGCAGATCGGCGCTTCCATGCCGCGCTCGTATTGCAGCGCGATCGAATAGTGCGTCGGGTTGGTGATGACGACAGCGGCCTTCGGCACGTTGGCCATCATGCGCTTGCGCATGCGGGCTCTGGCGCACCTGCTTCATCTTGCCCTTGATGGTCGGATCGCCTTCGCTCTGCTTGAACTCTTCCTTCATTTCGCGCAGCGACATTTTCTGCTTCTCGTACCAGCGCCGGTAGCTGAACAGGTAATCGGCTGCCGCCACCACGCCCAGCATGGCGACCACCGCGCCCATCAGCTTGAGCGCGAGCTTCAAGGTGAACGGCAGGATGTCGGCGATATCGCTGCGGCCGAGCGCCATGATGCGGAAGCGCTCCGGCCACATCAGCGCGGTCAGCACGCCGCCGACCACCAGCAGCTTGACCAGGCCCTTGAGGAAATTGGCGACCGCCACCATCGAGAACAGCCGCTTGAGACCGGCGAGCGGCGAAATCTTCGATAGCTTGGGCGACAGCACCTCGAACGACCACACCAGGCGGTGCTGCACCATGTTGCCGGCGAGCGCCGCCAGGATCAGCACCAGAAACGGCACCGACAGCGCCGCGATCAGCTCGATCCCGATCTTCTGGAACAGATGCGGCAGCGCCGGCCCGTCGACGAGGATCTGCCCCGCATTGGCGAGCAGCCCGCGCATTATGGTGGCGACGTTCTGGCTCATGCCGCCGGAGAAGGTCGCCAGCACCAGGGTCGCGGCGGCGATCATGAACCAGGTGTTGACCTCCTGGCTCTTGACCACGTCGCCGCGCTCAAGCGCTTCGTCCAGGCGCTTTTGCGTTGGGTCTTCTGTTTTCTCGGTATCGTCTTGCTCGGCCATCCGCTCTCCTTAAGCGTGCGGCGCGAGCTGGCCGAGCACGCCTTCGAGATAGCTGACGAAGGTGCCCATCATCGCTCCGATCACCAGCACCAGCAGCAGGAGGCCGAGCATGATCGACAGCGGCAGGCCGATGAAGAACACCTGCATCTGCGGCATCAGCCGGGAGAGCACGCCGAGCCCGAGATTGAACAACAGTCCGAACACCAGAAACGGCGCCGACAGCTGAATGCCGATGCGGAAGGCGGTGGCGATCACCTGCGTGACGTGTTTGGCGACGTCGCCTGAGACCGGCATCTCGCCCGGCGCAAACAGCGTGTAGCTGTCATTGAGCGCGGCGATCACCAGATGATGCATGTCGGTGGCGAAGATCAGCGTGATGCCGAGCACGCTCAAGAAATTGCCGACCAGCACGCCCTGCTGGTTCTGCGTCGGATCGATCGCCGTGACGAAGCCGAGCCCCAATTGGTTGGCCACCACGAAGCCCGCGACCTGCAAGGCCGAGATCGCCAGCCGTGCCGTCAAGCCCAGCACCGCGCCGATGATGATCTCCTGGAACAGCAGCACCAGCACCGGCCCGAGCGTATTGAGATCGACGGTATAGGCCTTCTCATGCGCCGGCAGCAGAATGCCGGTGAGCACCAGCGCGATGGTCAGCCGCACCCGCGCCGGCATGTTCTGCTCGCCGATGCCCGGCAGCAGCATGACCATGGTGCCGACGCGCGCGAACGTTAATAGAAACGCCGCCGCGAGCACCGGCAGGAAGGAAACGTCGACTTTCATCGGGATGCTTAGCCCGGACAGCGATGCGGGCGGCGATGCGTATCATCTCCGCGTGCAGCTTCTCGGCCATGAACGGCAGCGCGACCAGGAGCGCGACGAAGATCGCCAGGATCTTCGGGATGAAGGAGATGGTCATCTCCTGGATTTGCGTGAGCGCCTGCAGCAGCGAGATCGCGATGCCCACCACCAGGCCCACCATCATCACCGGACTGGCGACGATGATCAGCGTGTAGATCGCGTCGCGCGCAACATCGAGAACTTCCGGTCCGGTCATTGTCCCTGCTCTATCGTTAAATCGGCATCTTCATGATGTCTTCGTAGGCCGCGATCACCTTGTCGCGCACCGCCACCACCGCATCGATCGCGACTTCCGTCTCCGACACCGCGGTGACGACGTTGACCATGTCGGATTTTCCGTTGACCAAGGCGCGCGTCTGCGTGTCGGACTTGTGGCCGAGCTCGTTGACCGAGGCGAGCGCCTCCTTGAGCACGGAGGCAAAGCTGGTGGCGCCGGTGGCCTCGCCCGCCGCCGCGCCCGCAGCGCCCGCTTGCCCTTCGGAGATGAGCTTTGCCGCCGCGGTATAGGCGCTGATGGCCGAGATCGGTGCTGCCATGGTCTAATCCCTCATGCCTTCAAGATATCGATGGTGCGCTGGATCATGCGGCGCGTCGCGGTGACGACGTTGATGTTGGCTTCGTAGGAGCGCTGCGCCTCGCGCATGTCGGCCATTTCGACGATCGAATTGACGTTGGGATATTTGACGTTGCCGTTCTGGTCGGCGGCCGGATGGCCGGGCTCGTATTTCAGCCGGAAGTCGGAGGAGTCCACTTGCGTCTTGCCGAGCTCGACCAGTTGCACGTCCATCGAACGGTCGAGTTCGCTGGTGAAGGTCGGCAGCTTGCGCCGGTAGGGCTCGGCGCCGGGCGCCGACGGCGTCGAATCCGCGTTGGCGATATTCTCCGAGATGATGCGCATGCGGCCGGCCTGCGCGCGCAGGCCGGAAGCGGCGATCGCCAGCGTCTTCATGAAGTCCACGATCGTTCTCCGTCAGGCCTTGCCGAGCGCGGTTTTGATCAGCCGCAGGCTGCGCGTGTAGACCGCGGTCGCGGCCTGGTAATCCATGTTGTTGGCCGCCACCTTCATCATCTGCTCCTCGAGATTGACGGCATTGCCGGTCGGCCGCACCTCGTAGTCGCCCTTGGTCTGGGTGCGGAACGGCGAGGCGGCCGAGCCAAAGCCGGTCATGTGGCCGTCCTCGGTGCGCGAGAGCGCGACCGTCGAAACGGTCGCGGGCGATGCCTCCGCCGGCGCCTCGAATTTCAGCGGCGTCAGATCGCGTGCCCGGTAACTGGGGGTGTCGGAATTGGCGACGTTCTCGGCCAGCACCTTCTGGCGCGCCTGCGACCATTCCAGCCGCATGCGCAGCATGGACAGGATCGGAATGTCGGTAATGGCCATGGGCAGCCCCTTAACAATGCCGGCCGCGGCGGTAAGCCGGACTAGGCAGACTTTGCCGGGCCTATGGTTAACGGCTGGTAAAAAGATAATGCCGGGACCTCAATTCGCCCCGCTTTAACCAAGTTTCGCCATTCAAAATGCGCCGCGGCCGGAGAAAGAGCTTTCTTTCTTAACAGTCTGTTAGTATCCGAGGCCGCAAATTGTGCCTGCGGAATTAACCATTTGGGCGATTCCCGCCTGAGCGGCGCAGGGGCGAATACGGAGTGAATTGATGGACGTCCTGTTCGGCTCAAGCTTGCCGCTAGCCGCGCGTTTCTTCATCGCGTTTCTGGTCGTGCTCGCGCTGATCGGGCTGACCGCCTGGCTGGTGCGCCGCTTCGGCTCCAACCGCCTGGGCAGCGCCGCGCGCGGCCGCCAGCCGCGCCTCGCCGTGATCGATGCGGCGAGCGTCGATGGCCGGCGCCGCCTGGTGCTGATCCGGCGCGACAATACCGAACATCTGCTGATGATCGGCGGCCCGACCGACGTCGTGGTCGAGACCAATATCGTACGCGCGGCGGCTGCCACCGGTGTGCGCGAGCCCGCGCGCATGTCGATGACGGCGGAGACCACCGCGCGCCTCACGCCGGGCGTCGAAGGCTCATGGCCGCCGCCCGCCCCCGAGCAGGCGCCGGCCGCGCCGCCACGCCGTTCGGCTGCGACCGAGGAGCCGTGGCTGCCGCCCGAGCCCGTCCCCGCGCGCGCGCGTTCCGCCGACAGCCTCACCGGGCTTGCCGCCGAATTGTCGTCCAGACTCGGCACGCATGAGGGGCCGGCGCCGCGCGCCGAGCCGCTGGCTGCGCGCGAGCCGATGCCGCGCACCACCATGGCGCCGCCCGTTGCTCCGCCGGCCGCGCCGCCGCCGGAAATGCCGGCCGCGCCTCCGCAGAGCGACCGCAACTTGGCCGAAATGGCGCAGCAGCTTGAAGCGGCGCTGCGCCGCACGCCGCCGGAAGGCCGCCCGCCGGTGACCGATCCGCTCGCCGTGCCGCCGACCGCCAAGATGGCGCCGCGCCCGCCCGCGCGCGAGCCCAAGCCGCGCCAAGAACTAAAATTTGAGCCGAAATTCGAACCGAAGTTCGAATCCAAAATAGACCCGAAGCTCGAGCCCAAGTTCGATTCTAAGTTCGAACCGCGGCGCGACCTGCGCGCCGAGCCGAAATTCGAGCTCAGGCCGGAAGCGCCGACCGCGCCCGACAAGAACATCTACGACAATCTCGAAGAGGAGATGGCGAGCTTGCTCGGCCGTCCACCCGACAAACCTTGACAACTTTCTTCGGCCGCCGCGTTCGTCTAGTGACGGTGGCGGCCGGAGTAGCAGGACTGATGGCGCTGGCGGCAACGTCGGCCGGCGCGCAAGACGTCAGCATCAATTTCGCCCAAGGCAGCGGACTGACCGAGCGCGTGCTGCAGATGGTCGCGCTGCTCACGGTGCTGTCGCTGGCGCCGTCCATTCTCGTGATGATGACGTCGTTCACCCGCATCGTGGTGGTGCTGTCGCTGCTGCGCACCGCGCTCGGCACCGCCACCGCCCCGCCCAATGCGGTGATCGTCTCGCTCGCGCTGTTCCTGACCGCCTTCGTCATGGGCCCGGCCTTGCAGAAGGCCTACGACACCGGCATCCGCCCGCTGGTCAATAACGAGATCACCGCCGAGCAGGCTTTCGAACGCGGCACCATCCCGCTGCGCGCCTTCATGCAGAAGAACGTGCGCGAGAAGGACCTCAAGCTGTTCGTCGACATGGCGCATGAGGCGACGCCCGCCAAGCCCGAAGATCTGTCGCTGCGCGTGCTGGTGCCGGCCTTCATGATCTCCGAGCTCAAGCGCGCCTTCGAGATCGGCTTCCTGCTGTTCTTGCCGTTCTTGATCATCGACCTGGTGGTGGCGTCGGTCTTGATGTCGATGGGCATGATGATGCTGCCACCGGTCGTGGTCTCACTGCCGTTCAAGCTGATATTTTTCGTGCTGGTGGACGGCTGGAGCCTGGTGGCGGGCTCGCTCATCCAGAGCTACGGGACCTAGCGACAAGCGCGGTCAGCTGTCGCTTGACGCGCAGAACAATCTTGAAACGCCGATTATTTCTTGTGTTCGTAATAGAACTTGAGCCCTACGACCAAGCACATCCCCCCAAGCAATGTGGCGAATACAATCAGAAATGTGCTGGTGCTGAGAGCCATGGGCCACCTTTTGTCACCGTCGATACTATGCGCCCATTCAAGCCAATCGCCTAGAGCTAAAACCTTCTCTGGACGTATGTCCTATTACCGCGTCACGGGCCGCGGGCCCGGCGAGCGATGAATAGGACCGCTCGGCGCCTGAATCGATCCGGTCGGCAGCGGGTCCGGCTTGCCCGGCGCGGCGGCCGGAGGCTTCGACGGCAAAGGCGGCACAGCGGCCTTGGCAGCAGCGGCCTTGCCGGGCGCAGGTTTGGCGTCCGCGCCCGATGGCGGCGCGGCCGGCGCAGTCTTGTCGCCTGCACCGTCCGCCCCATCCCCAACCGCATCCGGATAACGCGTGCGCATGTCGCGCAGGAAGGAATCGAGCGTGTTCATGCCCGCCACCGCCCGTGCCACGTCCTTGAATTCTTTGCCGTCCGCGCCGGTCGGCGCGCTCACCACCTCGAAGGCGTGGCGGTCGGGCGTGTCGGCGAGCTTGGCCGCGTATTTCTCGCGCAAGCGTCCGAGCCCGATCGGCTCGTCGCCGAGCGCATAGCCGATCGCCGCGCGCAGAATATCGCCCCGCTCGCTCTCCGACAGCGGCGTGAACTCGCGCCAGCGCTCGCCATAGAGCAACTCGATCTGTTCGGCCGCAGTCGCGCCACTTGCGCGCCGCCCACAGGATATCGGCGCGCAGGCGGGTCGCCTGACGGCCTTGGATGTCGGCGATGATCTCCAGCGCCAGATCGTGCCGGCCGGTCTCCGACAGCGCGCGCGCTTCCAGCAGCAACCGCTGGTCGCGCAATTCGTTGGCGAGCCCGTCGGTGCGGGTCGTGCGTAACGCGGCGAGCGCGCGGTCGGGCTTGCGGTTCATCAGGTAGATGACGGCGAGGCGCGTGGCGACCTGCGCGCGCGCCGCGCCCTGCAGGCGGTGGTCGACCTGGTGCTGCAGCAATTCGGCCGCCTGATCGAGCAGGTCGACCGACACCAGCCGGTCGGCGAGCTTGCGGATCATCTCGTCGCCGCGCCGGCCGATCGGCGTCAACTCGCGGTAATCGTAGAACAAGCCGAGCGCCTCGACCGGCGGCAGCGCGTCGCTTTTGCCGCCCAGGAACAGGCTCTCGAAGCTCACCGCCGCCTCGTCCTGGATCTTGCGGGTCAGATCGCTGTCGGGATGCGCCAGCATGGCCGAGCGCATCACATGGAAGGCTTCGCGATAGCGGCCGTCCTCGGTGTAAAGATGCGCCAAGAGCTTCAGGCCTTCCGCCTCGGTCTCGTCGCCGCGCCAGACGGTGGTGAGCGTCTCGAGATGGTCGATCACCTCCTTGCGCGGCATGTCGCCGAGCGCAAAGCGCAGCATGGTTTCGTGCAACTGTCCGGCGGCGGCGCTGCGACGGTCGCTCGAAGCGGCGGCGGCACGATAATTGGTGAGCGCGTCCTCGTTGCGCCCCATGGCCTCCGATAGTTGCCCCACCAGGACGGCGATCGCGGGCGCCTCTTCCTCGGGAACGCCGATGGTCTGCAGCTCGTTGAGCACCTTGTCGGCGCCGTTGAAATCGTGCACCTCGATCGATGCGCGCAAGGCGTAACGCAAGGTCATGCGCTGCAGCTCGATCGGCAACGTGCCGAGCGCCGCATCGGTATCCTTGAAGCGGTCGTGCGCTTCCGCCCATTTGCCCTGCCGCGCATAGGCAACCGCGCGCCAGAGCGGCGCGTCGAGCTGGTTGCCGACCTGCGGATTGGACAGCGCCTTGAGCGCTTCATCCGGCCGGCCGAGCATCACACAGGCGATGGCCTTGAGCACCGTGGCGGTGATGTCGTCGGCGCCGCGCTCGTCGGAGAGCGTGACGTCGAGCACGGCGAGCGCTTCCGCCGACATGTCGCGGGCGAGATAGAAGCGCGCGAGATCGAGCCGCGCCGCGCGCCGCTTTTGCATCGGCGCCATGGCCGCGGCGTGAATCAGATCGGACTGGCGCTTGTTGAACTCGGCGTTGCGGTCGAAGCCCCAGAGCTGGGTGTCGAAGGTCATGGCGCGGAACGAGGTCGCCAGCTGCTGCTGGCCGATCGCGGTCGGCGACAACGCCAGCCCAAGCGGCCGGCTGATGGTGATCTTGTCGGCCGCGAGCTCGGCGGAAAGATCGTCGGCGAGCGGCTGCACCACCACGCCATGCGCCGAGGGCAGCGCGCGCAGCTCGACGAAGTCCTGCCCCTTGAGGAAGCCGCGCGCGGGCGCCAGCGCCGTGATCACCATCAGGCGGTCGCCGACCGCCGGATCGGTGATGCGGTGGACCTTGCGCGCATCGTCGAACGGGATCGCGATGCTGGCGCGGTTCTTGCCGGCGATGCTGCGGGCGATGGACAGCTGCTTGGTCGGCGCGATGACGGCGTCGCCGACGTCGACGATCCAGGCCGGGCCGTCGTTGAGCACACCGGTCAGGTGCGGCCGCGCAAGCCGCAGACGAACGATTGCGGCGCCGTCCTTGCTGCGCTCGAAGTGCGCTTCGCGGATGGCGTCGCCGGCGTCGCGCTTGAGCGCGGCGAGATCGACGGTGGCCTCGCTATCGAACACCAGCCACAGCGTGTCGGCGCGGCGGAAAATCGCGGCCGGCGTATTTGCGACAAAGGGGAATTCGATGCGCATGCTGTTGCCGGACTTGTGCAGTTCGGCCTTGACCGGCGCATCCGGATTGGGCGGCGGATTTTTACTGTCGGTGCTTGCCGCCTTTGCCGCGGCGGCAGGTTTGGGCGCAGGCAGCGGCGCAGTGGCAGGCTTTTCCGCGGGCGGTGGCGGCGCGGCGGCGAGCTTCGGCGCCGGCCTCAGGCGGCGCAGCGGCAGTCTTGGGCCTCAGCGGGTGCGGCAACCTTCGGCTCAGCGGGCGGAGCGGCCTGCGGTGCTTCCTTGCTGGCGACTTTCGCAAGCTCGGCCGGCGCCGCCGGCAATTTCTCAGCGGCCGGTTTGGGCGGCACGGACGGCGCAGCGGGAGCCAGCGGAGGCTGATCGACCAGCGGCGGCGCGGCGGGCTTTGCATCGCCCGGCGCGGCCTCAGCCGGCACGGTGTCGGGCACGGCGATGCCGGGCACAACGGCAGGCGCTGCGGGCGTTGCGGCGGGCGACGGCCGTGCCGCCGCCTGCTTTGCCGGCGCGCCGTCGAGGCCGATATCGACCACGATGCCACGGTCCTCGTGGAAACTGCGCACCTTGGGCTTGCCGTTGAGGACGAAGTTGATCGCAACCGAGTTGTAGTCGATGTCGGCGTTGATCGATTTTAGCGTGGGCGGCAGCGACGCGATCGCGTCAGCCAAATCCCATTTGATCTGCCGGTCGAAGCTGAGCACGAATTTGCCGTCGTGCTGGTCGGGCACGACATTGACGCCGTCGGGCATATCGAACACGTAGCGCATGAAGGTCGGCTGGCTGGCGACCCGCACCCGGATGGTCGGCGGCTTGCGCTCCTTGTCCTCGCTCTTCTGGCGGTGCAGTTGGCGCTCGGCCTCCTGCGCGCGGCGCGCAAGATCCGCGACCACATCCTGCGGCGGGCCGGGCAGCATGCCGCTCCAGTTTTCCGGCAACAGATCGACGTACAGCCGCTCGGCCGCCGGGATCGTATTGACCTTCACCTTCTGGCTGAGCGCGATGCGGATGGCGGTGCCGTCGGGATCGAGGCGGGCGGCACTGATAAGGCCGTTCGAGTCGGCGCCCAGCTTGCTGACCGAGACCGCGACCGGCTTGGAGAATGTCACCACCATGATCGGAAAGCCGGCGCGGATGGTCGCGGGAATTTCCTGATCGAAGCGGAACGCCAGCCGGATAAAGCCGCCGTCGGTAAAGACGCTAAGCTCGCCCTTGACGCGCTCCGCGGCGTGCGCGCTGCCGCTGAAAGCGAGCGTCAGCGCCAGCAGCAGCAAAGCCTCCAGCACCACGAAGACCGCCAGCACGCGGCGCAGCAGATGTGGATGCGGCCGTTGATGCTTGTCGCGCATGACTTTGAGGCTGAGAGGCGCAGCGGTCATGAAGCCGTTCTCGTCCGGCGCGGCTGCCGGTCTCGGACAGCCTAGGGATTGGCGTTTAACGAAGCGTTAACCCTGCTGGATCAGCTGCTCGGCTTGCCATCGATTTTCGGCAGCTTGTCGGGCGCCTGCGATGCGGGCTCGGCGCGGGCGCGGTTGGCGAGTTCGACGGTCAGCCGCTCGGCCGCATCGGGCGACATGTTGGCGAGGATTTCCGACATGCCGCGCGGGTTCATATGGGTCGAGACTTCGACCAGGATCTTCATGTCGAGACGGTCGAAGATGCGCGCGGCGTCCTTCGGCTTCATGTTCTCGTACATCGAGATGATGCTCTTGAAGCGCTTCTCCTCGGCCTGGTCGCGGTTGCCCATCGCGGTTTTGACGCGCGCCTCGACGTCCTTGAGCTCGGCGACCTTGGCCTCGACCCGCTTCTCGGCAGCCTTGAGAAGATTCTCGCGCATATCGAGGTCGCGGCTGCGGGATTCGAGCTGTTCGCGGCGGCCTTGCAGGCTCTCGAGGATGGCGCGCTCGCCGGACGAATTGATCTTGCCGGGCTCGATGGTGCCGGCGAGACCGGCGGCTTCGACCTTGGTGGCCTCGGGCGCCTTGTCGCTGGTTTTGAGCGGCGGCTCCGCGGGCTTGGTTTCGCCGACCGAGCCAGTAACGTCGCCTTTGCCCGGGTCGTTGAAGTTGAACATCTGCTGCGCCCAGGATTGCTGGCTGGCAGGCGCGGCCGGATCGCGCGGATCGCCGGCGAAAGTGATCTTGGGATAGTCCGGGACGCTTTCGGGCGCGGCGATGGTCAGGCCGGGCTTGGCGCGGCTCTCGAGCCGGTCGGCGAGCGTATAGCCGCCGTCGAACACCAGCCCGGACACCTTGAGCGCGAACAGGCTGACCGTGGCCAGCAGCACGATCGGGATCAGCCGGAAATCGCGCGCGAAGCGGATCATGCCGCCAGGCCGGAGAGGCGCGCTCGGGCGCGCTCGGCAAAGGCTTGTGCGGCGGCCGCCACCGCCTTGGCGTCGGGCACCGGCTCAGGCGCGGCCGCCGGCTTGCCGACGCCGGCAATGCGGGTGAGCCGGGCCAGCAGGTCTTCGCCGGCGGTGAGCTGCTCGTCGAGCTCGGAAGTCAGGCGCTCCATGCGCTCCAGGCGCCCGCCCAGGTTCTGCTCGCCGTCGCGCATGGTCGACTTGAGGCCGGCGATGGCGCGTTCGGCGATTTCGGTGGCGGTGATCAATTCGGAAATGGTGGCGCGCAGCGTCTGCTCGTCGGCTTTGAGCAACCGAAGCTGGCGGTTGAGCCGCACGCAATAGAGGATCGTCAGCAGCAGCAGCAGCGAGACCATGATCTCGACAAGGTATCCGTAGTTCATGGCGCTTCTACCCGTTTGGTGGGCTCATCGGCATTCTCGAACATGGCAAAGGTCGTGCGCGGCCTGCGCAAGGCTTTGGCGACGCGCACGGCGACCCGGTCGCCGACCTTGCCCATGCGGCCTTCGGTCAGCGTGACGTCGCCGCAGCGCACATTGACGAGCGCATCGGGCTTCAAGTCGAGCGTAAGGGTATCGCCGACCTTGAGGTTCATCATCTGCCGCAGCGGCAGCCGCGCCTCGTAGAGCACGGCATCGACGCCGATCTGCGCCTGGCCGATTTCGGTGGCGAGATGGCCTTCCCAGATCGGGTCGCGGCCGAACTTCTCGCCCATGAACATCTGGAGAAGCGTGGCGCGGATCGGCTCGATGGTGGCGTAAGGCAGCAGCAACTCGATGGTGCCGCCGCGATCTTCCATGTCGATGCGCAGCCGCACCAGGATCGCGGCATTGGCCGGCCGCGAGATCGCCGCAAAGCGCGGATTGGTCTCCAACCGGTCGATATTGAATTTGACCGGCGACAGCGGCTTGAAGGCGAGTTCGGCGTCGGCCAGCACCACCTCGATCATGCGCTTGACCAGGTTGGTCTCGATGGTGGTGTAGGGCCGGCCTTCGACGCGCACCGTGCTCTGTCCGCGCCGGCCGCCCAACAGCACGTCGATGATCGAATAGATCAGGCTCGAATTGACGGTGGCGAGGCCGAAATTGTCCCATTCCTCCGCCTTGAACACCGCCAGGATCGCCGGCAGCGGGATCGAATTGAGATAGTCGCCGAAGCGCACCGAGGTGATGCGGTCGAGCGAGACTTCGACGTTGTCGGAGGTGAAATTGCGCAAGGATCGTCGTCATCAGCCGCACCAGGCGGTCGAAGACGATTTCCAGCATCGGCAGGCGCTCGTAGGACACCATCGCCGAGTCGATGATGGCGCGGATGCCGGAATTGTCGTTGAGCGTCACGTCGGCAAGGCTGAAGCCGAGCAGACTGTCGATTTCTTCCTGATTGAGGATGCGCTCGGCGCCGCCCTTGGCGCCCTGGAAACCGGTGCCGTCGTCCACCATCGCCGCCCACTGGGCGGCGGCTTCATCGACGCCGGGCGCGGCAGGACCTGCGGCCGCGTCAGTCGTCTGCGCGCCGGGATCTTCTTCCAGCGCCAGCCCCCATTCGGCGGCCAGCGCGTCTTGGTCGATTTGTTGGTTCAGCGCCATTGGTGAGACGTCACTGGACGACGATTTCCTTGAATAGAACGGCGGTGATGCGGTTGGGCGCAACGGCCGCATTGACCCGGCGGGTCAGCTCTTCCTTCAGCCGATAGAGACCGGCAGAACCGTCGAGATCGGTCGGCCGCAATTCGCGCAAATAAGTCTGGAACGCGTCCATCACGCGCGGCATCAGCGGCTGGATCTCGCCGACCAGCTTGGCGTCCGGCAGTTCGAGCACGATCTTCACTTTGAGATATTGCGTGCGGTCGGTGCCGGCATTGGAGAGATTGACCAGCACGTCGGGCAGATCGACGAAGGTCGCCGGCTGGGCGTCGGTTTTCGCCGCCTGCTCGTGGCCGGACGTCTTGAAGAAGAACATGTAGCCGGCCGTGCCGCCGCCGCCGAGCACGAGCAGGCCGGCCGCAGCGATGATCATCACCTTCATCGAAGGTAACGCGAATTTTTTCTTTGGCTTTGCCGCCGGCGCTTCGGCTTCCTCGTCCGGCTTGTCCTCGACTTCAGCGTCCGCCTGCTTCGCCTTGGCTGCCATAATGACCCCGATTGCAACGTGCCGGACGGCCCGCGCGCGACATGATCTGAAAGCGCAATGCCGCGGATGTGCGCGTCACGCCCCCTGAGGCCAAAGGTAGGTCGGTATGGTTAACAGATCATTTCCCGCCCACCCGAAGGCGGCATGTTTTGCCGGGCAAAGACCGATTTTGCCTCGCTTTGGGACCCCGCAATACACATTAAGCTATTGATAAAACTACTCTTCTTGATCTGGCACGACGGCTGCAATGAAACCAGCGAAGCGCGGCTTGGGAGAGTTGCGCCGCTGTTGCCCGTGACGCTTGGCCTCGGGAGGGCCGGTCGGTGCGGGATCAAAGGGGAGAATGCCGATGCAGAACGCACTTCTCGTCGGACTGTCGCGCCAGATGGCGCTCGGCCGCGAAATGGACGTGGTCGCCAACAATATCGCGAACCTCGACACCACCGGCTACAAGGCCGACGGTTCGCTGTTCGAGGAATATCTCGGCTCGGCCGCGCGCGCCGGCGGCAACAGCGGCCGCGTCAGCTTCGTGCTCGACCGCGGCATTTGGCACGATATGAGCCAAGGGCCGATCCAGCGCACCGGCAATCCGCTCGACGTCGCCATTGACGGCAATGCCTTCCTTGTCGTGCAGACGCCGCGCGGCGAGCGCTATACGCGCAACGGCGCGCTGCAGATCAACGCGAGCGGGCAGCTCGTCACCGCCGACGGCAATCCGGTGCTGGGCGAATCCGGTCCGATCACCTTTCAGTCGACCGACAATCAGGTCGCGATCAGCCGCGACGGCACGATCAGCGTGCGCGAAGGCAATTCGAAGGTGGATTCGCAGCGCGGCAAGATCCGGCTGGTCAGCTTCGAGAACGCGCAGCAACTGCAAAAAGACGGCAGCAGCACGTTCAACGTCACCGGCGGCGCGCAGCCGCAACCGGCGGTCAACGCCGGTCTCGCGCAAGGCTCGATCGAAAAATCCAACGTGCGCGGCGTCGTCGAGATGTCGCGCATGATCGAAATCACCCGCAGCTACACCCAGATCGCAAGCATGCTGCAGCAGCAGAGCGATCAAAGCACGCAGGCGATCGACAAGCTCGCCGACGTTCCGGCTTGATGAAGGAGAGTTGAATCCATGCGCGCGCTCAGTACCGCAGCGACCGGCATGATGGCGATGGAACTCAATGTCCAGGTCATCGCCAACAACCTCGCCAATATGACCACCACCGGCTACAAGCGTCAGCGGGCCGAATTCCAGGACCTGCTCTACGATCACGTCAGCCGGATCGGCACGCAGACCTCCGCGCAGGGCAATATTCTCCCTGTGGGCATCGATCTCGGCTCCGGCGTCAAGTCGGTCGGCACGCCGCGCCTGATGACGCAAGGCACGCTGTCGCAAACCGGCGGCAGCCTGGACGTCGCGATCCGCGGCGACGGCTTCTTCAAGATCCAGTTGCCGGACGGCACCTATGCCTACACGCGCGACGGCTCGTTCCAAATGGACGCCACCGGCCGCATCGTGACGCCGCAAGGCAATCCTGTCATGCCGACAATCACGATTCCGCAGAATTCGACCGGCCTGACCATCAACGCGCAGGGCCAGGTTTCGGTGATGCCGCAGGGCTCGACCACGCCGACCATCCTTGGGCAGCTCACCCTCACCCGCTTCATCAACCAGGCCGGCCTGCTGCCGATCGGCGACAACATGTACACCGAGACGCCGGCCTCGGGCACGCCGCAGGACGGCAACCCCAGCACCGACGGCGCCGGCGACCTGATGCAGGGAAGCCTCGAGCAGTCGAATGTCGACTCGGTCACCGAGATCACCAATCTGATCGCCGCGCAGCGCGCCTATGAGATGAACTCGAAGGTGATCACTGCGGCCGATCAGATGCTGCAATCGACCTCCAACCTGATGCGCTGAGGGAAAGCCATGATCCGCAAGATCCTCTTCGCAGCCGCCGTTCTCGCCGCCTTCGGCGGCCCCGCCACGGCGCAGGTCACCGCCGCGCTCGCGCCGGTGCATCCCAAGCTCAAGGCGGAAGCGACCGTCAACGGCGATCTCGTGCGCATCGGCGATCTGGTGGCCAATGCCGGCATCATCGCCGACGTGCCGATTTTCCGCGCGCCCGATCTGGGCGCGACCGGCATGGTTTCGGCCGAGTCGGTGGTCGAGGCCGTGCGCGGTCACGCGCTGGTCGGCCTCGATACCGGGGGCTTACGCGAAGTGGCGGTGACGCGGGCAAGCCGCACGATTCCCACCGAGGATATCGAGCAAGCCATTAGGCATGCGCTGTCGGCGCAATTCGCGCTCGGCGACGCCAAGGACATCGCGCTCAATTTCGACAACGAGCTCAACACGCTCTATGTCGAACCCGCCGCCAAAGGCGAGCCGCGCGTCGCGCGCATCACCTACGATAACCGCAACGGCCGCTTCTATGCGGCGGTCGAGCTTCCCGGCGGCGCAAATGCGCGCGCTTCGCTACGGTTGTACGGCCGCGCCACCGTGACGGCGGAGGTCGCCGTTTTGGCAAATCCGGTCGCGCACGGCGCGGTGATCAAGGATTCGGACGTGCGGTTCGAGCGGCGTCCGCGCGCCGAAATCGGCCGCGACGTCGTGACCGATCGCGCGCAGGCGGTGGGACTTGCCGCCCGCAGCGCGCTCGAGCCGGGCCGGCCGCTGCGCAGCGCGCAACTGATGAAACCCGACACGATCCAGCGCAACGAACAAGTGACGCTGATCTATGAAGTGCCCGGCATCTCGCTGACGGTGCGCGGCAAGGCGCTCGAAGGCGGCGCCGAAGGCGACGTGATTTCGGTGCTCAACGAGCAATCCAAGCGCACCGTGCAGGGCCTGATCGTCGGGCCCGGCCGCGTCCTCATGGACAGCCAGGGTGCCGCGCATCGCCGCCAACCTGCCGCCCAGCGAGCCGGAAGCGAAAGCCAAGGCGCACTAGCGCATGGTCCGAAATGTCACCGCGCAGGATGCGCTTTTAGTGAAAGTGAATGCGATGACTGTCAGCAAGCTTACGCGTCATGCGGTGTTGGCGGCGATTGACCGCCTCGCTGCTCAGCGGTTGCGCGGCGCTCGACCGCATCAAGACCGTCGGGCAACCGCCGCCGCTGTCGACCGTCGACAACCCGACCACGCGGCCCGGCTACAAGCCGGTGCAGATGCCGATGCCGGCGGCGCAGCCCGCGTCCTACAATCCGAATTCGCTGTGGCGCAACGGCTCGCGCGCCTTCTTCAAGGACCAGCGCGCGCACCAGATCGGCGACATCCTCACGGTCAAGGTCAACATCACCGACAAGGCGATCATCGACAACGAGACCAAGCGCAGCCGCGACACCAAGGACGATTCCGGCGTCGACAATTTCTTCGGCAAGCCCAAGCTGCCGATCATGAACACGCCGGTGCCGACGCGCATCTTCACGTCCGACTCGACCACATCGACCGACGGCAAAGGCTCGGTCAACCGCTCGGAGGCCTTGACGACCAACGTCGCCGGCGTGGTGACGCAGGTGCTGCCGAACGGCAATCTGGTCATCGAGGGCAAGCAGGAGATCAGGGTCAATTTCGAGATTCGCGAGCTGATCGTGGCCGGCATCGTGCGGCCGGAGGACATCGAGAGCGACAACACCATCGATTCCAGCAAGATCGCGCAGGCGCGCATCGCCTATGGCGGGCGCGGCCAGCTCAGCGACATGCAGCAGCCGCGCTATGGCCAGCAAGTGCTCGACGTTCTGCTGCCGTTCTAGCCGCGCGGCCTGCCCGCCGCACAAAGCGGGTTGGGGCTGCGTGACCGGGGTTTTCGTGGCGTAGGCGTGATGGATTGACCGACTAACGTATTGAGCTCCCGCGCCGTTTTCGTTTCGCGAGCGGACACGGCGTCAACGACGCGGCCCCCGGCAGCTCCCCAGCCGGGGGCCGCGGTGTTTTTCCGATGTGGCGCCGCCCCCCAAAACACCAATGCCCGGCGCGAGGGCCGGGCATCGTGCATCGAAGTCCGATTGAATCGAACTGTCGCTCAATCGTCGCGATAGACCCGCTCGCGGCGTTCGTGGCGCTCCTGCGCCTCCACCGACAGCGTGGCGATCGGGCGGGCCTCGAGCCTGCGCAGCGAGATCGGCTCGCCGGTCTCCTCGCAATAGCCGTAGGTGCCGTCTTCGAGGCGGCCGAGCGCCTCGTCGATCTTGGCGATCAGCTTGCGCTGGCGGTCGCGCGCGCGCAGCTCGATGGCGCGGTCGGTCTCCGAGGAGGCCCGATCGGCGATATCGGGATGGTTCTGATTTTCCTCTTGCAGATGCAGCAGCGTTTCCTTGGCCTCTTTGAGGATATCCTCACGCCAGGCCAGCAGCCTGGCGCGGAAATAGTCGCGCTGCCGTTCGTTCATGAACGGCTCCTTGTCGCTCGGCCGATAGGTCTTGGTTCTGGCCAACATCCCACTGACTCCCCTGTTTCTTGTTTTTGGTAGCGAAGCCACCCTCCCGGTGCGGCAGGCTTATATACGCGCGCCGCGGCCCGGACAACATCCGAGTAAGGGCGCCGTTTTGACCGGATTTCGTGTGACGGTTCAGTGACTTAGGCTTTGTGGCCCAGCCGACAATAAGGCGGCCTGCGGCTAGCGGATGCCGGCTTTGGCGAGCTCCACGGCAACGCGCAGGTCGATCTCGCCCATGACCGCATCGAGCCCGGCATCGCCCGAGCCCTCATTGAGGCCTTCGGACGCGACTTTCAGGCGCGCGAGCGTGCCCTGGTCGATGCTTCCATCGATCAAGCCGAGCTTGAGCTGGTCGAGCACATCGAGCGCGTTGCGGCCTTTGGCGACCGCGCGCTTCTTGCGCTCCTTGAAGTCGTCGACGCCCTGCAGCGCGATGAGCGCGTCGAGCGTCGAAATGGAGCGCAGGCCGGCGGCGGCGGGAGCATTGCGCGGCGCTTCCTGGCCGCCGACGGAGAAAGTTCCGCCGGCCGCGCGGCGCGCGCTCGCCGGGGCGGTGGCAACCGCAGTTCCGTTCGATCCGTAGATGCGCATCGACAATGGTCCCCGAATACCCCTTCAGCCTGCCCCGGTATGGTTAATCCCCGGTAAAGAGCCCGGCAAAATTTACCGCCCCGGCCGTTCGTGCCCGTCTCGGCCGCCTCGTTTTCGCCAGGCCGAATCAGAAAATCTTAGCATTGTCATGGCTTGCGCTGGCCGCCGGCTTGGCACGGCGTTCGCATAAGAGAGGCTAGTCGCCCGTCACATTGGGGAGCAGTGATGACGAAGACGTTTCTGGCCGCGTTGCTGGCCGTATCGATGGCCGTCTGCGTCCCGGTGGAAGCCGGGGCGACGTCGCGCATCAAGGACCTCGCCAATATCGAGGGCGTGCGCCAGAACCAGCTCATCGGCTATGGGCTGGTGGTCGGTCTCAACGGCACCGGCGACACGCTCAACAACATCCCTTTCACCAAGCAGTCGCTGCAAGCGATGCTGGAGCGGCTCGGCGTCAATGTGCGCGGGCAGACGCTGCGCACCGGCAACGTCGCCGCGGTGATGGTGACGGCCAACTTCCCGGCCTTCGCCACGCAAGGCACCCGCATCGACGTCACCGTTTCCTCGCTCGGCGACGCCAAGAGCCTGCAGGGCGGCATGCTGCTGGTCACCCCGCTGCTCGGCGCCGACGGCAATGTCTACGCGGTCGGCCAGGGCTCGGTGGCGATCGGCGGCTTCCAGGCCGAGGGCGAGGCCGCCAAGATCGTGCGCGGCGTGCCGACCGTCGGCCGCATCTCCAACGGAGCGCTGATCGAGCGCGAGATCGAATTCAACCTCAATCGCCAGAGCCAGCTGCGCATGGCGCTGCGCAATCCCGACTTCACCACCGCCAAGCGCATCGCCGCCGCCATCAACGACTATATCGGCGTGCCGACGGCGGAGCCGCTCGACCCGTCCACCATCGGCATCACCGTGCCGCAGCAATACCGCGGCAACGTGGTCTCGCTGCTCACCGAGGTCGAGCAGCTTCAGGTCGAGCCCGACCTCGCCGCCAAGATCGTCATCGACGAACGCTCCGGCATCATCGTGATGGGCAACGACGTGCGCGTCTCCACGGTCGCGGTGGCACAGGGCAACCTGACCGTCACCATCACCGAGACGCCGCAAGTCAGCCAGCCGACGCCGTTCTCGCGCGGCGGCACGACCACCGTGGTCCCGCGCACCCGCATCGGCGTGCAGGAGGACGGCAAGAAGCTCGCCCTGGTTCGCAATGGCGTGTCGCTGCAGCAGCTGGTCGACGGGCTCAACGCGCTCGGCATCGGCCCGCGCGACCTGATCGCGATCCTGCAGGCCATCAAGGCCGCCGGCGCGATCCAGGCCGACATCGAGGTGATGTGAATGTCGACCGCCTTCACCCTCTCCGCGCCCGGCCTGCAGCCGATCGATCTGGTCACCGCCGGCCAGACCGCGACCGGCGCGCTCAGCCCCGCCAAGGCGAAAGCAAAAGCCGCCGCGCAGAACTTCGAAGCCGTGTTCCTCAATTCGATGTTTCAGCAGATGTTCACCGGCATCGACGGCGAAGGGCCGTTCGGCGGCAACGGCGCCACCAAGGTGTGGCGCTCGTTCCTCACCGACGCCTATGCCAAGAACTTCACCAAGGCCGGCGGCATCGGCATCGCCGACCAGGTCTATCGCAGTCTGATCGGCGCACCAGGAGGCCGGCTCGTGAGCGCGGCCACTCCGAACAGTGGCGAAGCCGCGCAGGCACTCGCCGATCTCAACCGCATCATGGACCGGCTGACGGAAACCATCGCGGAAGAAACCGCGCGCGCGCGGACCGGACAGCTGGCAGGCGGCGGCGGAGCTGAGCGAGAGCAAACTCGAACTCGCCCGCCTCTATGCCGCCGAAAGCCAGCGCATGAAGGCGGGCCTCGCCCATGCGCGGCCCGATGTGCGCGATGAGCTGCGTCAGCGCCACGCCGCGTTCCAATCTTTGCTGCACACCAATCTGACCGTGCTGGCAACCGCACACGCGGTGTCGGAAGGCATCATCCGCGGCGTATCGGGTGAGCTTGCCCGCAAGCGCGCGCCCTCGACTTACGGCGCCTCCGGCCGCGCCAGCGCGCCGAGCACCAAGACCAGCCCGCCGCTGGCGCTCAGCCGCACGCTCTAGGCTCTTATTTTTTCACGCTTGGGTGCAGTGGGTCGCGGCGCCGCCACGCCAGGCTGCCGCAGCCGGGCGAACGATAAATCGCCGGCAAAGACGCTTTCGAAATGCGCGAGCGTGCCCTTGGCGGGCTTTTCCCGAAATTCCGGCGCTTGCCAGGACGCGCCCGGCAGGCATTGGGTCGCCAGATACCAGGCGGCCGGATCGTCGCCGAGCACGCGTTGGAAATCGCTATGCTTGGGCTCTTCGCTGGCGAGGCCCAGCCACAGGATCATGAATTCGAGCGCGGACTGCGCAGGCGTGCGATTTTGCTCCACCTCGCGCACGGCATTCTTTGAGATCTTGTCGCGCAGATCCGGCAGCAAGAGCAGCATCTGCAGCAGCGAGACGCATTCATCGATCGAATGCGCGACAAAGCCGGTTTCGCAATCGCGCACGATTGCCGCCTCCGCCGGATTGTCCAGCACGACCGCCGAAAGCCCCAGCGACATGGCTTCCACCAGCGCGTTCTCCGCGGTGCCAAAATGGCCGCGTTGCAGCGGATAGAAAAAGATATCGGCCTCGGCGAGCGCAGCCTGTGGATCCTTGGTCTCTCCGCAAAACACGATGCGCTCGGGATGCACGCATGGCCCGCGCCCGCACCGTGACCGCGTCATCGGCGGCGCCCCAGACCGAAACGCGGACATCGCCGACCAGGCGATCGACGGCGTCGAAAAATCCCGGGTGCATCTTCACGAAATCGACGGTGCCGAGATAGGCGATGGCCGGCGCCCTGCCCTTCACGGGCGTTCGCCGCGACGCATTCGCAAAACCGAAACCGCTATTGATGACCGCGAGTTTCCGCTTGGCGGCTTCCGGCAGCTCCGTCACCGCCGGACCGGAAAGCGAGGCCTCGGTGGTGAAGGCGAAGCGCCCGGCCTCCTCGATCAGCCCCGGCTGAATGAGCGGCGCCGAAAGGCCGGAAATATGCGACCAGAACACGCTGCGCATGGCGGGAAAGTCGCAGCGCGCCAGGCATTCGAACAGGCGCGGATGATTCCAGAATTCGAACTGCACGATGTCGGCGTCGCGCGCCAGCGACGCGACCTGAGCGAGATTGTCGGCGACGGTGACGCGGGCGCCGGCAGCTTCGATCTGGTCTACGAAGCGGCGGTCGCGCGGCGGCTCCAAGCAGCACGAAACTCTGCTCGACGATATCGGGCAAGGCCGCGCTGATGGCCGCGTGCGCTTTGCCGACTCCGCCGCCGAGATGCGGCGCGACATGCAGGATCTTCATTCCGCCGCCACGGCCGTGAATTTGCGGTTGGTGCCGCCGGGCGGCTCGACGTTCGGATCGACCGCGCACGGCTTTCTTGAACTTCTCGAGCAGCGCGACGCGATGCGCGTCGATATTGTCGGGCAGGCAATGGCTGAGCTGGCCGCAATTGCCGCAGACGCCGTTCTGCCGGCGGCGGCCTTCGAGATGCTGCAGGCGCAGCGCGTTCATCGCCTCGGAGGTCCAGATCTCCTTCATCGACTGGATGCGCACGTCGCCGATGATGAGCTTGCGGCCCCAATCGAGGAAGCAGGACCTGACCAGGCCGTCGGCATTCACCGAATAGCCGTAGAAGATATAGGGGCAGGTGTCGGTGTCGCCGATGTCCTGCTGGTAGATGCCCTTGCTGATCTTGACGCCGGTGTGCGCCTCGATGTCGAACTCCGGCCAGCACGGCGCGAAGTTCTCGACGAAAATGCGGTCGCAGTGATCGCCGAAGGTGTCGAAGAATTCCTGGCGCTGCGCCTCGGTGATCAGCTCGCCCGGAATCTTGACGACGATTTCGCAATTGCCCTTGTTGGCGTAGATCCATTTGACGTTGGCGACGAACGTCTTGAAGTCGAATTTGAAGCCGGTGAAGCGCAGGTAGGTCTTCCTCGGTCATGCCGTCGACCGAGATATTGATCTTGTCGATGCCGGCTTCGAGCACCGGGCCGACGCGCTCGGGCGTCATGAACGTGCCGTTGGTGGTGGTGTCGATGTACTCGACGTGCCCCGACTTCTTGGCGTAGGCGACCATGTCGGCGAAGCGCTTGTTGAGGAACGGCTCGCCGTCCTTGTACATGCGCAGCACCTTGATCGGCTTGTCGAAGTCGCCGAGGTCGTCGATGATCTTCTGGAAGACGTCGAATTTCATCACGCCCTGGAAGCGGCCGGTCTCGGCGATCATGTCGCGGTGGCCGGTCGGGCAGAAGCGTGCATTTGAAATTGCAGGAGCTGGCCGGGTCGGCGAAGACGATGAACGGCGTCGCCAGCGGAATGACGGTTTCCAGCGGCGTGCGGCCGACGAGATTGATGCGGGGTTCGAGCCGGGCTTTCATGGGGTGTCCTGCAAAGGTCCGCCCCAAGTCCTACAGGACATTGGTTAACAGGGATTAACCAAGAAAAGCGGCCGTCAGCCGCGCGACGCCGACCACGACGGGCGGATCGACCAGATTGTCCGGGCGGGCGCCGAAGCGCAGCAGGTCGCGGCGGCCGTATTCGTCGGCAATCCGCTCGGCCAGCGCCCGCACCGTGACCGGCTTGGCCGAGCAGATATTGACCGGCCCCTGCACCCTCCCCAGGCCGTCTCCGCGATCATGCGGCCGGCCTCGCGCACGTCGAGAAAGTCGCGGATTTGCGTGCCGCTCGACAATTCGGCCGGTTCGCCGGCTTTGAGCTTGGCGCGCAGATAAGGCACCAGCCGGCGCGCGTCCTCGCCCTCGCCGTAGAGATAAAACAGCCGGCACCAGCAAAATTCGACGCCGTTCGGCGGCAGCAATTGCGAGAGCGCTGTGAAGGTGTCGGCTTTCGCCTGCGCATAAGGCGTCGTCGGCTTGAGCGGCGTCGCGACGCTCAAATGCCCCGCGCTCAAGTCATATTCGAAGCAGGTGCCGATGCCGACGAAACGGCGGACCTTGGCCGTCGATCGCCCCCTGCGCCAGCCGCAGCGTTCCGGTCAGGCAGTCCTGATTTTTCGGCGACTGCAGATAAAGACCGGGCTCGGCGTACCAGGCGGCGTGGATGACCGTGTCGACGCCGCGGCAGGCATCGGCCCACCACGCGGCGCTTTCGGCAAAGATATCGGGACTGGCGATGGCCTCGCGTGGCGACCTGGCTTTGCTTGCCTTCGCGCACCACGGCGCGCACATGGCAGCCTGCGCTCGCTCGAGCGCCCGCAGCACCTGCCGTCCGACAAAGCCGGTGGCGCCGGTGAGCAGGATCACAGGAGCGGCCATCGGGCGTCCTTGTCCGACACGTCGCGGATCGGCGCGCGGCCATTTGATCGCGAGCTTGGGATCGTCGAAGCGCAGGCCGCCTTCGGCCTGCGGCGCGTAGAACGCGCTCACCATGTAGAACACGCTCGCGCCGTCGCTGAGCGCCTGATAGCCGTGCGCGAAGTCCTTCGGCACGTACATCATGAGGCCATTGGCATCCGACAGTTCGGCGCCGAACCAGCGCAGATAAGTTGGCGAACCCTCGCGCATGTCGACGATCACGTCGTAGATCGCGCCCTTGACGCAGCGCACGAGCTTGACCTCGGCCTGCGGCGCGCGCTGGAAATGCAGCCCGCGCACCGTGCCGGCGCGCGCGTTGGTGCTGATATTGGCTCTGCACGTAAGAGGTCTCGAGCCCCTGCGCGGCGAATTCCTGCGCGCAGAAGGCGCGCGCGAACAGGCCGCGCTCGTCCACGCGCGGCTCGAGGTGGATCAGATAAGCGCCCGCCAAACCTGTCGGCTCAAAGCGCACCGCTAGCCGGCCAGCTTCGACGCGACGGGCGCCTGCGCGTCGCGTCCGCCCTTCAAAATCCGCAATATCCGCCGCGCACAGCGCGCGCGCATCGCTGCCGTCGCGCTGCGCGCGATACCAGGCCATCGTGCGCTTGACCGCTTCGACCAGCGTCCATCTCGGCGAAACGCCGAGCACGCTCTCGGCCTTGGCGGCTTCCAGCGCGAGCCAGGCGGCTTCGTGCGGGCCGTCGTCGCCGGATCGCCGTAACGCACCTCGCCCTCGCCGTAGGCCGCGCGTGCCAGCTCGACGAGATCGCGCACCGCGACGGCGCCGCCGGCATCGGGCCGAAATTGTAGGCGCCGGCCAGCGCCGGCCGCTCCCACAGATGCTGCGCCAAAGTCAGGTAGCCGGCGAGCGGCTCGAGCACATGCTGCCAGGGCCGCACGGCCTGCGGCCGCCGCACATCGAGCGTTTGCCCGCCTGCCAGGCGCGCACGGCGTCGGGGATCAGGCGGTCCTGCGACCAGTCGCCGCCGCCGATCACGTTGCCGGCGCGCGCGCTCGCCACCGCGACGCCTTGCGCGGACAAGATAAGACGTGCGCGGTAGCTGGCGATGACGATTTCGCCGCCGCCTTGCTGGCGCTGTAGGGATCGTGGCCGCCGAGCGGATCGTCTTCGCGATAGGGCTCAGGCCGACTCGCATGTCGCGATAGACCTTGTCGGTCGTCACCATCACCGCGACGCGCGCGCTCGGCAGCTCGCGCAGCGCCTCCAGCACATGCGCCGTGCCCATGACGTTGGTTTCGAAGGTGACGCGCGGCTCGCGATAGCTTTCCCGCACCAAGGGCTGCGCGGCCAGATGGAAGACGATCTCGGGCTGCGACGGCTTGCGCGAGCTCGGTGAGGCGCCGCGCCGTCGCGAATATCGCGCAAATGCTGTCGCAAAGTGCGCCGATGCTCGCCTCGGTAAAAAGATTGGGCGTCGTCGGCGGCGGCAGCGCGATGCCGGTCACCTCGGCGCCCAGCCGGTGCAGCCACAACGTCAGCCACGCGCCCTTGAAGCCGGTGTGGCCGGTGAGCAGGACGCGTTTGCCGCGCCAGAATGTCGTGCGCACGGCGCCGGTCAATGCCAGATCTTCCATGGCGCCTTGCCCGATGCCCAGAGCTCTTCCAGCAGAGTCTTGTCGCGCAAGGTGTCCATCGGCTGCCAGAAGCCGCGATGCTCGAAGGCCATCAGCTGCGCCCATGGCGGCGAGCCGGATGATCGGCGCAGCTTTCCAAGGCGCTCTCGTCGCCCTCGATGAGATCGAGCACGCGCGGCGACAGCACGAAAAAGCCGCCGTTGATCAAGCCGCCGTCGCCGCGCGGCTTCTCGGTGAAGGCCGTCACCGCATCGCCCTCGCGCACCAAGGCGCCGTAACGGCCGGGCGGGCGCACCGCCGTGACGGTGGCGAGCTTGCCGTGGTGCGAGTGAAAGTCGATGGACGACCGGATGTCCAGATCGCTGACGCCGTCGCCGTAGGTGAAGCAGAAGGCCTCTTCGTCCTTGATGTAATCGCGCGACGCGCTTGAGGCGCCCGCCGGTCAGCGTGTTCTCGCCGGTGTCGACCAGGGTGACGCGCCAGGGCTCGGCCTTCTGCTGATGAACGTCCACGCTGTTGTCCGCCATGTCGAAGGTCACGTCCGACATGTGCAGAAAGTAGTTGGCGAAATATTCCTTGATCACGTAGCCCTTGTAGCCGCAGCAGATGACGAAATCGTTGACGCCGTGCGTCGAATAGATCTTCATGATGTGCCAGAGGATCGGCTTGCCGCCGATCTCGATCATCGGCTTGGGCTTGAGATAGCTTTCCTCCGAGATGCGCGTGCCGAGCCCGCCGGCGAGGATGACGACTTTCATCGGCCGGCCTCGGCGCTAGCCCGCCGCCGCCAACGGAGCGGCCGGGGCTTTGAGGCTTATTGATGACGCCGTTCCAGAACTCGAAATAGCGTTGCGCATGGTCGGGCGAGGACAGCGCCATGAAGCCGCTGATCGCCGTCAACATCTGATGGAACGACATCTGCCCGGTCGTTTTCTGCAGGGCCGCGTGTAGGAGACCGGCTTCGTTCGTGAACTTGAAGTCGTAAGTCAGCCGCGTCGGATTGCGGAAGCGCTGCGCCATGGCCGAGAACCAGAGATCGGCGATCGGCTGCCGCTGCGCCAGCGGATAATCCGGAAAGACATCGGCATTACGGATAAGCGCCGCGCCTTCGAAGGCGCAAATGAACCAGTGCAGCTTGTTGATCGCCGGATCGAGACCGGCATCCTTGTAGAAGGAGACGTCGCGCTGCTGCGCGGTTTCGTTTTCCTGCCAGGGCCCGAGATCGTAGAGGTAGAGGAACCGCTTGAGCGACACGAACCGGCCGTTCAGCAGGTAGAGCAAGCTGACGGTCTGATCGTGAAACGAAAATGAGAACGGCTGCGTTCGCTGGAATCCGAATATCTTCTGCACGAGTTCACGGCGGATCGGCGCGTAATGCAAAATATTCGGCCCGACATAGTTCAGAAATCCGGCGACGCGTGCCGCGGGATCGTCGGAATCGATATTCTTGTAATCGACCACCGCGGAGCCGTGCGACATCTCGACGGCATAGGCGCCGGTGATGCCGACAACCGAGGGATCGCCGCCGAATTCGGTGATCACGGCAGGGATCGACGCGATCGCATGGTCGAAGCAGAAATCATCGTCGGCAAGAATGAAAATGAAATCGCCTTTGGCGAGCTTGAGAATCTCGGTGATGTTGGTGAGGGAATCGTCCGGCTCGGCGAGGACGATCGTGCAGTTATCGCGCCTGAAATGCTGCAACAGGCTGCGCTTCTCCGCGTCGCCGGAATTGTCGCGGATGATCACCTCGATATTGGGGCTCGCCCAGGAGCAAGCCTGCGCAATCCTGGAGCAAGCCAGGAGGCCCGTTCGGTTGGTCCCGATCAAAATGGAGAGTTGCACGCTATTTCGCTGCCGGGTGCGCGGCGGCAAGCGCGCCGCGGTGAAGTCCTTGTGCTTTTTAGCTGATTCGGAGACCCGCCGAGGCCTAATGAAGGCACTCCCGGCCCTGTGCAACGCGGTCCGGCGGTGGCAAAACTTCGCAGGCTGATTCGTTTTCGCGAGCGAGATGCCATTGCGGCACCAGGCCCGATCGTTCTCCACCCTGCCCGGCCGTCGGCCAGGCGCCCGCGCTTCTTGGCCGAGATCGCGACAGCGCCGTGCCCGTTCGCACCGGCCTCGGCCGATATGCCGCTCGCCCTCTATGGCGCCGGCAATCTCGGCCGGATGGCGCGCGATTTCCTCAAAACGGTTGGCAAAGATTTCGTCATCGCCGTCGACCGCAATGCCCGCGATCGAGCGAGCGATGCGGACTGGCGCGGCGTCGCCTTATTGCAGCCGGACGAGGTGACCGAGTCGGCCAAGCGCGGCACGCGCCTCGCGGTCAGCCTGGTCGCCTCGCCTTACGTACCGATCGAGCGCGCGCTGGCCGAGCTTGGCTTCGAAGATATTGTGCCCGTTCTACGATCTGGCGGAAAGCTTCCGCCACCTGCACCCGCTATCGAACGGCTGGTTCTGCCCGCCCCTGATGGCCGATGACCGCGAGAACACCGCCGAGGTTCTGGCGCGCTGGGACGACGACGTCTCGCGCGCGCATCATTTGCAATTCCTGGCCTGGCGGCGCCTGCGCGAGGAATGGAGCTTCGATGATGCGCCTTTGCCCGAGGGCGAGCGCTTCTTCATTCCGGAAGTGACCGGCATCCTGCATGGCGATGAAATCCTGCTCGACGCCGGCGCTCATCATGGCAGCGTGATCGAGGCTTTCGCCCGCCATACCAAGAATTCGTTCCGGCAGATCATCGCCATCGAACCCGACCCCGCCAACCGGGCGCAGCTTGCCGTGCGCGCGCAAGACCCGCGCATCATGATGCACGATTGCGCGCTCGCCGAACGGCAGGGCGAAGCGGTGTTCCACGACGGCCTCGGCTATGCCTCGCAACTTTCGAAGACCGGCGGACTGCGCGTCGCCACGCGGCCGCTCGATGCTCTCGACATCGCGCCGAGTTTCGTGAAGCTTCATCTGGAAGGCGCGGAGCTTGCCGCGCTCAAGGGCGGCCGGCAAACGCTGCTGGCGGCCGCCCGATCGTCGCGGCCACCGTCTACCACAACTCCGACGGCATCTGGCGCACGCCGCTCTGGCTGATGGAGACGCTGCCCGACTATCGCTTTTTATTCCGCGCGCACTCCTGGTGCGGCACGGGCGCGGTCGTCTATGCGATCCCGACGCGAGCCGCGATGACGAACGGCAAACCATTTGATCCCGTCGAAGACTTCCGCAACCGCGTTGCCGAAAACATCCGCAACGCCGGCAAGGATCTCGGTGCCTTTCTCGACCTTTCGAATACCTGGAACCAAACGGCGATCC
This sequence comes from uncultured Alphaproteobacteria bacterium, assembly GCA_963734465.1. Classification (GTDB taxonomy): domain Bacteria; phylum Pseudomonadota; class Alphaproteobacteria; order Rhizobiales; family Xanthobacteraceae; genus Pseudolabrys. The sequence goes on along the minus strand of CAVTHL010000039.1, from coordinate 40,713 downwards.
GGCACGGCTATTTTCAGAACTTCACCTGGCTTGGACGGCCGATCCTCCAGATCCCTCAAGACCTTTACGCCATCCAAGAGCTCATCTGGACCTGCCGTCCCGACTTGATCATCGAGACCGGCATTGCGTTTGGCGGCTCGCTGGTGATGAGCGCCTCGATGCTGGCGCTGCTCGACTACTGCGACGCGGTCGCAGCAGGCAGCGCGCTTGATCCGAAGGCCGGCCGCCGCAAGGTCGTCGGTGTCGATATCGACATTCGCGCCCACAATCGCGCCGCTATCGACGCCCATCCGCTGCGCCATTTGATCCACCTTATCGATGGCTCTTCAATCGCCCCCGACGTCATGGATCAAGATCGCCGCCCATATCGAGGGCTATGAGCGCGTCACGGTGCTCCTGGTTTCCAATCACACGCACGATCACGTTCTTGCAGAACTCGAGCTTTACGCGCCGTTTCGTCAGCAAAGGTTCGTTATTGCGTCGTCTGGGATACCGGCGTCGAGGACTTGCCTGACGAGATGTGCGCCGATCGCCCCTGGGGCAAAGGCAACAATCCGAAAACCGCGGTCTGGGAATATATGAAGCGCCTAAAGGACGAAGGCCGCGAGGCGCGCGACGGCGGCGCGCTGCGCTTCGAATACGATCACACGATCGAGCACAAGCTCATGATTACCGCTTCGCCGGACGGTTTTCTGAAGCGCGTCTAACAAGTTGACGTCCGCTTGCCGCATCTTATGCGCGCAACCTGACGTCGTGCGCCGATATTCCGGCGCCAGCTCCAGCCAAATTTTAGCGCGGCGTCACGCCAGGTTTTCGATTCTTGATGATGTTCTGGTAATTCTGGTAGTGCCTATCGACCTTGGCCTTGCCGGCGCCCATTTCCTCCAGACATTTTCCCAGAAAATATTGCGCGAAGGGTTGCGCCGGGTGTCTTTCGACGACCTCCCTGAACGTCTTGGTAGGCCGTCTTCAGATTGCCCTTTCGCAAATTGCTGTTGTGGACGAAGTTCAAGTCGAGATTCATTTCGAAAACCGTCTGCTTGATTTCGTCCTTGTCCATGCCGGGCGCGGTGATCACGTATTCCGTCATGTCGATGGCGCCGATCGGCAGATACTTCTCCTCGATCCAGTTATTTTCCTTGCAATTCTGAACAGTTCGCTGCCGCGCAACGGCGTCGCATAATTGAAAAACGCCCAGTCGAGGCCCCAGTCGAAGATGGCGTCGCGGGTTTCCTGCCGTTCGGCGCGCGTCTCGCCGGGCAATCCGATCACGAAAAACGCGCAGGTGAATATTCCGGCGTTTTGCAGCAGTTGTATCGTCGGCTTGATCCGCTTGAACGCGATCGGCTTCCTGATGATGTCTTTCAGGACCCGCTTGGAGCCGTGCTCGATCGCCAGGAAAATCGTATCGACGCCGGCGCTCTTCATCAGCCCGGCCAATTCCTCGTCGATGTAGGACAGCGTGACGCCGTTCGGCATTTCCACGCGAATGTCCAGTCCGGCAAGCTTGTCAAACAGTTCTTTCGCGCGTGCCCGGTTCATCAATATTTGATCGTCGTAGATGGTCAACACGCTCAAGCCATATTGCTCCTTGAGCCTCGCGACGTGTTCGACGACCCGGTCCACGCTCGCATAGCGCATATTGGCGCCGTGGAAGGAGGGCTCCGCGCAGAACACGCATTTGAACGGACACCCGCGCGACGTCACGATGAAGAATTGTTTGGAGGAGTCGGTAAATCGTGTGAAGGGAGAGAATGCCTCCTTCATACTGTAGGCATTGATGTCGACCAGCGAGTAATCCACGTCGATGATCTTGTCCAAATCATCGTAGACCGGCGACGTGACGACTTTCTGCAGCAATTTTTCCTTGGTGACCCACGGATCCTTCGCGATCGCGGCCTGAATATCGTCGGCTTCGATCAAGCTCTTGAGCCCGACCTCGCCTTCGGAATAACAGGCGGCATCCAGGTGCGCGCATTCGGTCAGAATTTCTGCATAAGCGGTCGTGATCGCCGGGCCGCCGGCGACCGTATAAATCCCATCGTCGTGCGCCTTGACCGCCTCGGCCAAGGATTTCAGCCAAGAATAAGAGACATCGTAAGACATCGGAGAAGCCCACGACGTCGGGCTGCATTTCTGAAATCTTCCGCTTCAAAATAACGTCGGGAGCCTCGCCGGACGGCAAGTTGAGGTCGAGCACGGCAACCTCATTCAGGTTGCTCGGCATAACGCCGGACGTAGGATGCAAGCGTGAGTACGCCATAAGGAAAAGCAAGAAAGCTCCGGACGGCCTTTTTCGAAGTGTCCGTCGTCGCGTCGCCCAACCGATACGGCAAGACGACCAACAGAACCGATCGAGTTTGGTTCTCGGATTTCAATTTCAGATCTTCCGGCTAATGTGAGCTGCCCGCCAAGGCCGGCTCGGCAGGGAGAAAGTTGGTATTGGCCGGCGCGACAAAACGAGGATGCTCGGTCAAGCCGAAATAATCGGCGTGACCTCTCCAGGTCTCGTTCTTCGCGATGATCGATTCATAAAGCGCCAAGTTCTCCTTCACCTTCGCTTCTTTGCCGACGATTTTTTCATACGCCTTGGCGAGAAAATAGTGCGCAAAAGCGTGCTCGCGATAGCGCTCGATGACATCCTCGAAGCAACGCGCGGCCACCGCATATTCGCCCATGCGCATGCGCCGGTTGTTGACGAAGTTGACGTCCAGATTCATCCGATACGAAACCGTCGGAAGCGTTTCGGGATCGAGACCCGGCGCGCGAATGATATAGGTGCCGAGCTCGTATTCGCCGATCTTCATTTTCTCGGGAATGTATTTGTTCTTGACGCAGATATCGTAGAGCTCGGTGCCGCGGATGGGCGAAGCAAGGCTGAAGCTCGCCCAGTCCAAGCCGACATCCTTGATGAATTGCGCGGTCTCGATGCGATCTTGTTCGCGTTCGCCCGGAATTCCCATCACAAAGAAACCTTGCACGAACAGGCCGTTCTTGTGCAGGAACTCGATCACGGGCGCGACTTTGTTCAGCCGCAGCGGCTTCTTGATCACATTGCGCAGCATGTATTCGGTGCCGGACTCGATCGCCAGCTGCACGGTGTCCATGCCGGCCGCCTTCATGAGCGCCGCCATTTCTTCGTCGATGTAGGCGACGGTCAACCCATTCGGCGTTTCGACCCGCAGATCGTACTTGGCCAATATTCTGAAAAATTCCTTTGCCCGCTTGTGATTCAACAGCAACTGGTCGTCGTAAATGGTGAGTACGTTCATGCCATACGTATCGACCAGATATTTTACGTGATCTTCGATCACCTCCAGGCTGGCATAGCGCATCGAGCCGCCGTGCAAGGTCGGCTCCGCGCAAAAGACGCATTTGAACGGGCAGCCGCGCGAGGTGACGATGAAAAACTGCTTGACCTCCTCGTCCTTCGCTTTGCGAAAGGGCGAGAACGCTTCGATCATGCCGTAATCGTCGGCATTGATAAGGCTGTAGTCGATCGAGATGACGTCATCCAGATTTTCCAATGTGCTTTGTCTTCGGCCTTCTCTTTTCCTCAATCGATTGGCGCGTGACCCACGGATCTGCGAGCAACTCTTTGCGCGGGTCATCCGCATTCGAGAAGGCTGGCGAGGGCGACCTCTCCTTCCGAATAGCAAAGCGCATCGACACGCGGCTGGTCGTGCAAAATTGCATCCCAAGCCGTCGTCACGGCAGCGCCGCCGAGAATAACGATGGCGTCCGGATTGGCGGCCTTGGCGGCGGCTGCAAGTCCCGCGACGTGTTTGTAGGACACGTCGAACATGACGGAGATCCCGACAATGTCGGGTTTGAATTCGTCGAGAGCATCTTTGAAATGACGTGCGACCCTGCTCGACGTTGAAGCGATTGAGGTCGATGATTTTTATGTCGTGTGCGCCGGCGGTCACCCGGTTGATATAAGAGGCGAGGCAAAGAACCCCGTACGGAAAAGCAAAAAAGCTTCTGAGTTTTGTCGGCCGTATCGCCTCAACCTTGTCGCCAAGATACGGAGGAATGACGAACATAATTTTATAGGCGGGCATTTCTCGACCTTTCTGCCGGGCCTTACTTCGGAAAAGCGGTATTCAATTGGGTCTTTTGACCCCCATCATCGAATAGACGAGCATCCTTAAGGCGCCGTTAACCATAGAGAATTGCGCCGCGCGGCGCCGCGCGCGCACCCAATAACTGTTACGCCGTGGTGGAGACCTTGAGCCCGGTCACCGTGTCGATCTTGGTGCCGTCGCCCATCGTGAGAATATTGGTCTGGGTGTTGAGATAGGCGCCGTTGGCCATTTGGATGATAGAGGCCGGGTCGACATATTTCGCGCCGGTCGTGATGTCGTATTGATTGCCGTCCGGCCGCGTCATGATGTTCGTTTCAGTATCGATGGTCGTGCCGTCCGAGAGATAAACAAACGGATTGATGTTCTTCCGCTGCACCGTGTTGTGCACTTCGTCTCAGGGACGCGACGACCTTTTGCAGTGTCTCTTGCTGGCGCTGCTGCTGCGCTTGCGCGGCAATCTGCGCATAGAACGCCCCTGCATTGGTGACGTTGTTCTGCGAAATGAGCGCGATGTTGTTGGCGTTGGTGGAGCTCTGACCGAGGAAAGAATCGATGCTGCCGTCGCTGGAGCTCGCGAGCGCGCCGAGGATGCCGCCGGAGTTCTGGGAATTCTGGATCGCCGTGATGGCGCTATTCATCCACGCCGCGGTCGTGCCCGCGGCTGTATTGCCGCTGAAAAGCGACGCGTAATAGTCACTGCTCGCTGCTGCTTGCACTGACGACTGACGACATACGCGGATTCCCGAACGCGGAAATCCTACACCGACAGGCTTAACGAACTCTAAAAGTTACCTATTCGTTAACGAAAATTGCGCGCAGTCTGCGCGTAAGAACCGCGATCTCAATTCGATTTGAAACCCGTGTCCATCAATAACGACGTGATAACTCGTTAACCATGTCCTTTTACGGGCCGTTTGGAGGCATGTGCGATGACATCTGCCGATCCTCTGGATCGACACAGTGTTGTTGCCAGTACGGCATATAGACCAGAAAGGTAGCGTAAAATGTCTGATATCGTTCTTACCGCCGGCGTGCGTTCGAACCTGCTGCAGTTGCAGCAGACGTCGGACCTGATCACGTCCACCCAGACCAAGCTTGCCACCGGCAAGCGGGTCAACTCCGCTCTCGACAATCCGATCAACTACTTCACCGCGCAGGGCCTCGACAACCGCGCCAGCGACCTGAGCAACCTGCTCGACTCGATGTCGACCGCCATCAACACCATCCAGGCCGCCAACAACGGCATCTCGGCGATCACCAAGCTGGTGCAGTCCGCGCAGGCGCTGGTCAGCCAGGCGCAGCAGACCTCCGACACCACGGTCCGCGCCAGCCTCGCCACCCAGTTCGACGCCATCCTGACCCAGATCGACCAGCTGGCCGGCAACTCGGGCTTCAACGGCATCAACCTGCTCGACAGCGACGACCTGACCGTCACCCTGAACGAAACGGCCACGTCGAGCGTCACCGTCACCGCCGTCGACTTCACCAGCGCCGCGACGGGCCTCGCGATCAACAACGCGGCCAACAACTGGGCCGACAGCGCCGACATCACCGCGGCCTCGACCGACCTGACCGCCGCGCTGACCACGCTGCGTTCGCAGTCCCAGACCTTCGGCTCGAACCTGTCGACCGTGCAGATCCGCCAGGACTTCACCAAGGCGATGATCAACACGCTGCAGACCGGCTCCGACGCCCTCACGCTGGCCGACTCGAACGAGGAAGGCGCCAACCTGCTCGCCTTGCAGACCCGCCAGCAGCTGTCGACCACCGCCCTGTCGCTCGCCTCGCAGGCCGACCAGAACGTGCTCCGCCTGTTCCGCTAAGCGACCGCAAACGAACTGAAGAAACGGCGGCATTCGGGCCGCCGTTTTTTTTGCGCGCGACTAGAAATATGGTTAACGCAGCGTTAAGACGGCCGTCGATCTTAACGGTTTATCAACCTTAACAAATCATTCTCGCGCGCATCCGATTGAGCGCGCGACTTAGGCGGAGTCTGCCATGAGTGACATTGTTCTTTCGGCGGCGTGCGTTCGAACCTGCTGCAATTGCAGAAGACCTCGGACCTGATCACGACCACCCAGACCAAGCTTGCCACCGGCAAGCGGGTCAATTCGGCGCTCGACAATCCGATCAACTTCTTCACCGCGCAGGGCCTGACCAACCGCGCCAACGACCTCAACTCCCTGCTCGACTCGATGTCGACCGGCATCAACACGATCCAGGCCGCCAACAACGGCATCACCTCGATCACCAAGCTGGTGCAGTCGGCGCAGGCGCTGGTCAGCCAGGCGCAGCAGACCACCGACACCGACGGTCCGCGCCGACCTCGCCACCCAGTTCAACTCGATCTGCTCGCCAGATCGACCAGCTTGCCGGCGACTCCGGCTTCAACGGCATCAACCTGCTCGACGGCAGACGACCTCACCATCACGCTGAACGAAAGCGGCACCTCGACCGTCACCATCACCGGCGTCGACGTCACCGTCGGCGCGCGGCCTGGCGATCAACAACTCGGCCAACAACTGGGCGGGCGCCACCGACATCGCCGCGGCGGCCACCGACCTGACCGCCGCGCTGACCACGCTGCGCTCGCAGTCGCAGGCGTTCGGCTCGAACCTGTCGACCGTGCAGATCCGCCAGGACTTCACCAAGGCGATGATCAACACGCTGCAGACCGGCGCCGACAACCTGACGCTCGCCGATACCAACGAGGAAGGCGCCAACCTGCTCGCCTTGCAGACCCGCCAGCAGCTGTCGACCACCGCGCTGTCGCTGGCCTCGCAGGCCGACCAGAACGTGCTGCGGCTGTTCCAGTAAGGCTGACGGGCCGGCGGCGGGAACAATCCAAGCGCGCCGGGTTCACCGCACGCCATAAGGAACCGCAACGACATGGCGCTCAAAGTCGAACTCAAGCCGGGCGAACGCATCATCATCGGCGAATGCGTCATCACCAATGGCGACCAGCGCACGCGGCTGCTGATCGAGGGCCAGGCTCCCGATCCTGCGCGAAAAGGACATCCTGACGCCGGCGCAGGCCGACACGCCGGCCAAGCGCATCTATCTCGCGGTGCAGCTGATGTACACGTCGCGCGATCCGCGCGCCCACCACGAGGTCTATTTCGCGCTGGTGCGCGATATCGTGCAGGCCGCGCCCAGCACCTGGCCGCATATGTCCGAGATCAACAATCACATCTTAACCGGCGACATGTACAAGGCGCTGAAGAGCGCCAAGAAACTGATCGCGTACGAGGAGGAGCTGCTCGAGCATGCAAAACGCGGCGCAAGCCTACGGAGCGGTCGCGAAAAAGACCGCCAATCCGCGTGAGCTGGAAGCCGATCTGCTGCTGAAGGCGGCGGCGCGGCTGCAGACCGTGCACGACGGCTGGGACGAGCAACAAGTCCCGAGCTCGACGCGGCGCTGCTCTACAATCGCAAGCTCTGGTCGATCTTCCTGACCTCGGTCACCAGCCCGGAAAATCCGCTGCCGGTGGCGATCCGCCAGAACGTCGCCAATCTCGGCCTGTTCGTGATGAACCAGACGGTGACGATGATGGCCGATCCGAAGCCGGAACAGCTCGGCTCGCTGATCAACATCAACCGCGAACTCGCCGCGGGCCTGCTCGGCCGCGCCTGATCCACGCCGCGATTTCGTCAATGCAAAAACCGCGGGGCGCAAACCCCGCGGTTTTTTCATGCGCGAGCAGGGCGGCTATTTCAGGTAGTTGACCAGGCTGGTCTGGAACAGCATCGCCGTGGTCTGCATCGAGGCCTGCATGCGGGTCTGCAGCGCCAGGATCTGCGCGCCGACCTCCTCGTTCGACACGCCCTCGATCTGCTGGAGAAAATCGCCGCAGCGTCGCGCTGGTCTGCTTGTGGCGGTCCTTGGCCGCGCTGAGCGAGGCCTGCGCGCCGGCGAGATCGGTCTCGATGTCGCTGACGGTCTGCGCGCCGGGCGCGTCCATGATTGCCGAGTCAGCCGCTGGTTCAACGCTGAGCTCAGATCGGCTGCGTTGGGATCGGTCGGCGAGACGGTCACGGCCGCCAGCGTCGCCATGTTCTGCACCAGCGTGCGGATGCCGTCTTCGTTGGCGCGCGCGCCGTAGGACACCGTCAGCGACTGATCGATGCGCGCGGTCGCGGTCGTCGCGCGCCGGATCGCTGCCGGTTTCGCCGGTGTACCAGATCACGGTATTGGCGGTGGTGCCGGCGACCATGCCGGTCGCGGTGTCGAAGGGCGGGCCGTCGACGCGCTGCGGCGGATTGCTGGCGTCGGCGTTGAAGAAATCGTTGGAGGCCGCGACCGCCGAGGCCGCGGTGAGCGAGGTGTCGGCCAGCTTGCCGACTGCGGTGGTCAGCGCGGTCTGCAGATTGGCGGCGGTCGCGGCCGGCGTCGCGCCGATGGTGAACTGGTTGGCGCCCGGGCGGCGACGTGCTGGTCGCGGTCAGGGTGAGATTGTGCGCTGGTGCCGTCCGGCAGAGTGAAGCGCACCGTGAGCGTGTCGCCGTCGTTCGGATTGCCGCCGACAGATCGACCGACAGCACGGCCGGCGAGCCGCTCGGCCCGGTGACGGTCGCGTTGGTCAGCGTCGAGCTCGACCGAGGCGAGCTTGAAGCCGAACGGCGAGGTGTCGTCGGTGACCGTGGCGGTGCTGGTCCGGCGCCGCCGATCGCCAGCCGGCCGAGACCGCCGGCGCCGAGATCGGCCTGCGTGCGCTCCGAGATGATCTGCTTCAGGCCGGCCTTGGCGCCGTCGCCATTGAGGATGTGATCGAGCGTCTCGACCGCCGGCTGATCGGTGGCGCGGCCGGAGAACAGATAGCGGTCGCCGGCCTCGCGTGTTGAGCAGGCCGAGCAACTGGTCGAGCGAATTCTGCGCCGGTCTGCTGCGCCAGCGTCGCGCCGGTGCCGTTGGCGCCGATCGGCACCTGCGCCATGGCGGCCTTCACCTGGTGCTGCCGAGGTCGGTCATGCCGCCGAGCGCGGTGTTCATCAGGTCGATGCGGGTGTTCGACATTGGTGATGGTGTCGTCGTAGCCGCTGATCGCCGACAGCTGCGCGTTCAGGCTGACGGTGACGCCGCGTTCGAGGCCGAGGCCGGCATAGGTCGCCGACTTCTGCCCGGTCGAGAGCTGGCGCTGCAGGTCGTCGAGCTGGGTGCGCATGTCGACGAGCTGCTGGATCGCCATGCGCCGACTGGGCCGAGATTGGTGATAGGCTCATGGCGTCCTCACCATCTGCATCAGCGTGTCGAGCATGTCCTTGACCGTCGACAGCACGCGCGCATTGGCGGCGTAGGAATTCTGCAGGGTGAGCAGGTTGGCCATTTCCTGATCGATATTGACGCCGGCGCTGTCGTTGAAGCGCTGCTGCAACGTCGACAGCACGACGTCCTGGCCTTGCTTGAGATTGCTCGCCGCATTGGCGGTTTCGCCCTGCTGGCTGATCACCTGGCGCAGGATAGGTGCTGAGCGTTCCGGAAAATGGCGCCGCGGCCGTGCCGATGCCGGTGTTCGGCGGGAATTGAAGCGACGTCTGCGGTCAGCTGCTGAAGATGAAATCCGGGCGGGTGGTGTCGCCGGCCGCGGTGCCCGCTTGATAGGTGACCAGTGCCGACGGATCGGCGAGCAGCGCCGCGTTGACGGTGATGCGCCCGGCAAAGCCGACGCTCTGCGACCGCCGACGCGTGATCGCGCCGGTGTAGGGCTGGCTGCCGTCGGTGAAGAAGCGGCAGTTCGGCGGTGCCGCCGGCAAGCGAGGTTGCCGTCGTCGTGGTGCTGACAGCGCGTTGACATCCACGGTATTGGCCGGCGCCGTCGTCGAGAATTTGCAGCGTCGTGCCGGACGGATTGGATGCGGTCATGCCGGTGCCGGCCAGCGCCGTGTTGATCTGGGTGATGACCGAGGCCATGCCGCCGGAGAAATCGATGCCGACCACCTCTGTCGTTCGGATCGAGCGTCGCCGTGTTCGGACAGCGGCAGCGCCGACGGATCGTCGACGCGCACCAGGGTGATGGTGCGGGGCGTGGTGGTCGCGGTGTCGGTGTAGTTGATCGTGACGGTGTTGCCGGTCGACAGGTTCGCGGTATCGACGTTGAAGCCGCTCTGCGCGCCGGACGTCGACGGCCGTGCCGTCCGTCGTCTTGTCCGACAGCGCCGACGCCATCGCCGCGGCGATGGCGTCGAGCTGGTTCTGCGCCTGCACCAGATCCTGGTCGCGCATCTGCAGATAGGCGGCGATCGTGCCGGAGCGGATCGTGCGGTTCTGGAATGAGATCGATCGAATTGCCGGCCGGGGTCGTCAGCGTGATCGTGCCGACGCCGGATTGCGACGGATTGGCGTTCCATTGCGACGCCGCCGTCATCGTGCCTTGGGCATTGAACGAGAGAGTGGAAGCCTGCGTACCGACGAGCTGGATGCCCGAATTGGTGAAGACGGTGACCTGATTGTTGTCGCTCTTGATGACGTTGATGTCCATCAGCTGCGACAGCTGATCGATATAGGCGTCGCGCTGATCCATCAGGGTCGCGGTTTCGCTGTCGGCCGCCGAGCGGCCGACAATCTGCTGATTGATCTCGGCGATCTGGCTCATCGCGTTGTTGGCCTGCGACACCGCATCGGAAATGCCGAGCTCGGCGTCGGCACGCAGCCCCTGGACGGCTGTGCTCATCTGATTGAGCTGCTGCGTCAGCGTCTGGGCGGCGCCTACCGCAGCCGATGCGGGCGGCCGCGTCGTCCGGGGCTCGTCGCCAGCGCCTGCAGGGCGTTGGTGAAATTGTTGTAGATCGTGTCCAGGGCATTGTTGGCGCCGGGCTGGCCGTAGATGTCCTGCAGCCGGCTAAACATGGCGGCGCGGGTGTCGGCGTAATTGGCGCCCGAATTCTCAACACGCAATTGGCGCTGAATGTATTCGTCGAGCGTGCGCTGGACATCGCCGATGCGGACACCGATCGACGTGCCGTTGGCGACGGCGGCAACCTGCTGAATGGTCTTGCGGACATAGCCGGGCGTATCGGCGTTTGCGACGTTGCTCGCAACGAGCGAAATACCGGCCTGGTTGACCTGCAGGCCGGACAGCGCCGTCGACGAGCGATTGTGTCAGACCCATGCGCTACGTTCCGATCACGGCTTCCACGTCTCCGCTACCGGATGATGTTCAGCAGATCCTGCGACATCTGGTTGACGGTCGTGATCACCTTGGTGTTGGCCGAATAGGCCTGCTGGGTCACGATCAGCTTGGTGAACTCGGTCGCGATATCGGTGTTGGAGCATTCCAGCGACTTGCCCGACGATCTGGCCGCCCGCGCCGCTCAGCGCCGTGCCGGATTCGACTGGTTTCCTGAAAGGCGCCGCCGGTCAGCGCCTTCAGGTTGTCCGGGCTGTTGAAGTGCACCAACGGGATCTGGGCGAGCGCGACGCTCTGGCCGTTGGAGAACGTGCCGTTGATATTGCCGTTGTTGCCGACGGCGATCGACTGCAACTGCCCGGCGCCATAGCCGTTCTGCTGCATGTTGTTCACCGTGGCGTCGCCGTTGCTGCTGGCGAACTGCGTGATCGCCCCGGTCGGGCTGTTCAAGGTGATGTTGCCGAGCGCGATGCCGTTGATCGTCACGCCGGTCAGCGCAATGGTCGTGATGGCGGGATTGAGCTGGCCGGACGCGTCGAACACGAAGTCGACCCCCGCGTTCTGCCATGCCGGGTTCGCTCCGGTCGCGTTGGAGTCGGTCTGGTAGAACAATTCCCAAGTATCGGCGCCACCGTTGGCGACGCTGTCGGTTTTCGCCCAGCGCAATTGCAGATTGGCGGTCGTGCCGGCCGAGTTGTAGACCGTGACCGAGCCGCCAGCGATCGATCTCGTCAACGAAGGTGGCGACGTCGTTGCCGACGACCTGACCGGTGCCGGCCACGGTCGGATCATTACCCACGCTGAAATCGATCGGATCCAAAAGCTCGGAATTGGCGACCGAGGGATTGTAAGCATTGGTCTGCGGCAGCGTCGGCAGGTTGACGCCGTATTGGATCGCCGTCGTGGCGCTGGCCGGCAGGAAGTTGCTCTGGAATTGCAGGGGCGCAACCACGCTGCCGATCGGAATGCCGGTCGTCGGGTCGATCGGCAGGCCTTCAAGATAGTAGCCGGCGCCGTTGGCCAGATAGCCATTGGCATCGAGCCGGAAATCGCCGCGGCGGGTGTAGCTGTTGACGCCGCCGAACACCGGCGTCGTCCCGTTGAAGCCCAGCGCCGGCTGCACGACGAAATAACCGTCGCCGTTGATCGCCATATCGGTGCCAGAGGCAGCGTTCTGAATCGCGCCCTGCACGGTATTGGTCGGCCGCGAGAAAGCGATGACACCGCCAGCGACTTGCTGGCCGGCGAGCCGACTCGCCGGAAATCAGATCGAGGAAACTCGTGTCGGTGTTCTTGTAGGCGATCGTCTGCGAGTTCGCGATGTTGCCCGAGATGTTCTGGATCGCGAAGGATTGCGCCTGCAAACCGCCGACCGCAGACGTCAGCGCATTAAAAAGACCCATAGTTCTCTCCACTGTCGCGGCACACTGGCGACGGCCGCACGCACGATGCCGCGCAGACCATCGCAATCTGTGTGCCAGCTTAAATATTATGTGTTATTTCAATGGCTTATGGCTAACGCCGGAAACGCCGGCCGGGTGCTTTCTGCCTTAAGGCGGCAGATTTTGCCGGTCTAGCCGGCCCGCGCGGCGCGTTCGATGTAATCCTCGAGCGCGCTGATCACGGCGCGGTCGCGGTAGAGCTTGTCTTTATTGTCGGCGATGCGCTGGCGCGCCGCGTTGCGCGCCTGCGGGTCGCGCGCGAGCTTGGCGGCGATCGCTACGTAGTCGTCGAGCGTGTCGGCGATCGTCTCCGTGACGCCCATCATCTCCAGAATGGCGGCGCTGTGGCGGCCGCGCATGGTCGCGCCGCGCGTGGTGACGATCGGCAGATTGTGCGGCAGGCTTTCGAGCGCCGAATTGCAGCCCGACCAGCCGATGCTGTCGAGGAACACGTCGCAGTGGCCGATGGCGGACACGAACTGATTCTGGTTCAGCCGCCCGAGGAACACCGTGTGATCGGATGCCTTGAGGCCGACCTCGGCAAAGGCCCGCTCGAGCCGCTTCTGGAACAGGTCGTTGACCGGCGGGCCGCCATTGTGACGGATGAAGACGAACTGGCAGTTGCCGGCTTCTTTGGCGATGCGCGCGAACACATGGTCGTACTGCGGCAGATATTTGAACAGCGACTGTCCGCACCAGAACACGGCGGCATCCTCGCGCAGATGCAGTTCGGCGCGCGTCATGGCGACGGCTGCGGTCTCCACCGGCTCGTAATAGATCGACAAATTGGGCAGCCGCACCAGTTCTTCGGTGTAATGCGCGGCGCCGTCGGGCGGCTCCATCAGATCGCTGCTGAAGAAGCTGTCGAGGCTCGCCATGCCGCTGGTGTCGGGATGGCCCCAGGAATTGCATTGCACGCGCGCAAGCCGCTGCGCGGCCAACTGGAAGGTGACGGTGTCCATCCACAGCCCGGGATAGATCAGCACATGCGGTTTGTCGGCCAGGATCTCGCGCCGCCATGCGGCGACGTCTTGCGTCTTGTGCACGAAGCGGTCGCACATCGCGGCGGCCGCTTCGGTCTCCGCGTCGCGCCGGGCGCCGACATGATAGCCGTAAAGCTTGAAGCGCTTGCGATCCATCTGGCCGAGCCAGCCTTTGATCGGGATTTTCCAGTTGGAATGCAGATAGAAGAAGCTCGAGACGATGCCGACGCGGATCGGCTCGTCGGCTGACGGCGGCGGCGGCAAGTCGGGCGGCGCGCCGATAACGCTCGTTGATGATCGCCTGCACCATCGCGCCGTAGCGCGCCTGCAGATCGCGGTCGTTTTGCCCCTGATAGGCCAGCAAAAACGGCTGTTTGACGGTCAGCGCCTTGACCAGATCGCCGGCAACGCGCCCGGCCGCGACATCGTCGCAGAGCGCGTTCAGACTTTGCGCGTAGGCCGCGCGCCGCCGCGCGATCTCCGCTCTCGTCGGCATAGAGGATCGGCAATTCGGCAAAGCAGGCGGCAAAGCGCGCCTCGGCGAAATCCGGCTTGATCGCCAGCGCTTTGCTGAAATCCTCGAGCGCGTCTTCGTTGCGGTTGAGGTCGAGATAGACGCGGCCGCGGTGATAATACGAATCCGCATCCGCCGGATTGAGCGCGATCGCCTGCGCGAAACTCGCCAGCGCCTCCTCGAAGCGTTCGAGGTCGCACAGCACGCGCGTGCGATTGATGCGCGCCTCGGCAAATTGCGGATTGAGGGCGAGCGCGCGTTCGTAGGCTTCCAGCGCCGGCTCCTTGCGCGTCATCGCTTCCAGCACGGCGCCGCGGTTGTTGTGCGCCTTGGCATAATTCGGCCGCAACGCCAGCGCGCGGTCGAAGCTTTTCAACGCCTCCTCATAGCGGCCGAGCGTGCGCAGTGACGAGCCGTTGTTGTAATGCGCTTCGGCATAGTTCGGGTTGATGGCGAGCGCCTTGCGGAAGGCCTCGAGCGCCTCCTCGTCGCGGCCGAGCGAAGCAAGCGCCGCGCCGCGATTGTTGTGCGCCTCGGCGAATTTCGATTTCTGCTTGAGCGCGGCGTCGAAGGCCTCGACCGCTTCCTGGTGGCGCTCCAGCGCGTTGAGAATGATGCCGTGGTTGAGCAGGATCTGCGGCGACGGCTTGCGGCCTTGCATCGCGGCCGAGATCAGCTGCAAGCCCACGGCCGGCTCGCCCTTGGCGAGCTTGATCAGCGCCATCATCTGCAGGGCGTCGACATGGTCGGGCCGCGCCGCCAGAATTTCGGCGTAGAGCCGCTCGGCCTCCGGCAGCCGGCCCTGCTGGTGGAATTGCAGAGCCTGCGCCAGCGCTTGCGCGACGTTCGCCGGTGACTTTTGGAGCGGTTGCGGCATCTCGGACCCGAAGGTCGAGAGGTAGAAAACTGCGCCTGAGTCGTCCAGCCCGCCTTACGAATTGCCCTTCTCGGCGGCCGCCGGCACGAAGGTCAGCGCCAGCGCCGTTCATGCAGTAGCGCAGGCCGGTCGGCTTCGGCCCGTCGTCGAAGACGTGGCCGAGATGGCCGCCGCAGCGGCGCGCAGTGCACCTCGGTGCGCGCCATGAAGAACGACTGTGTCGGTCTTGGTCGCCACCGCGTTGTCGAGCGGCTGGTAGAAGCTCGGCCAGCCGGTGCCGCTCTCGAACTTGGTGTCGGAGGAAAACAGCGGCAGCGCGCAGCCGGCGCAGGCGAAGGTGCCCTTGCGCTTCTCGTGATTGAGCGGGCTGGTGCCGGCGCGCTCGGTGCCGTGCTTGCGCAGGACGTTGTACTGCTGCGGGCGTCAGGCGCTTCCGCCACTCGGCGTCGGAGAGCTTGCGCCAGTCGATATCCGTCATTGTCGTCATGGTCTCCGCCTTCCCATATCCGCCGCCTCGAGCGCCATCGCGCCGAGCGCCGCGCCCGCCAGCAACACATTGCGTCGGTCGATCATCAGCTGTTTCCTTTGTGCGTGCCCCAGATCTGCTCGATGCGCTGATCGCGCCCGCAGTTCCAGCGATAGAATTTATATTTGGTCGGATTCTTCACGATAGAAGTCCTGGTGATAGTCCTCGGCCTTGTAGAAGGGGCCGGCATTGTCGATCTCGGTGTAGATCGGCTTCTTCAGCTCGGCCTCGACCTTCTTCTTCGATTCTTCGGCCAGCTTCCGCTCTTCCGTCGTTGTGCACGAAAATCGCGGTGCGGTACTGGTTGCCGTGATCGCAGAACTGCTGGTCCTTCACCGTCGGATCGATGTGGTGCCAGAAATAGTCGAGCAGCTGCGCGTAACTGACCTTTTGCGGATCGTAGACCACCTGCACCGACTCGGCATGGCCGGTGCCGCCGGCGCCAGACCTCGCTAGTAGGTCGGGTTGGCGACCTTGCCGCCGGTGTAACCCGAGGTCGTCGAGAGCACGCCGGGCACATGGTCGAAATCGCTTTCCACGCACCAGAAGCAGCCGCCGGCGAAGGTCGCGACCGCCTGCCCCGGTTCAGGCTGCGGCAGCTTGGCCATCTCGGCGGCGTGCACGAGGCCAAGCCCCGCCAGCGCGAACAGAAAGCCGAACAGCAGACGCGGCATGCTTACCTCCCGGATTTCTTGGGCTCACACATATAACACCCGCGCATAAGCGCCATTCACTTGTGCATCACCGGGCAATCACGTTGGTGCGAGGCCGACGCTTGCCCGCCGCCCGTCACCTCACCTAGTGTCGGCTGAAACACGAGGAATTCCGAGGAAATCAATGCGTTTTGAAGGCACCAAGGCCTATGTGGCGACCGACGACCTGAAGGTCGCGGTCAACGCCGCCATCACGTTGGAGCGGCCTTTGCTGGTCAAAGGCGAGCCCGGCACCGGCAAGACCGTGCTGGCGCTGGAGATCGCCAAGGCGCTCGGCGCGCCGCTGCTCGAATGGCACGTCAAATCGACCACCAAGGCGATGCAAGGCCTCTACGAATACGACGCGGTGTCGCGGCTGCGCGACAGCCAGCTCGGCGACGAGCGCGTCCAGGACATCCGCAACTACATCAAGCGCGGCAAATTGTGGGATGCCTTCGTCGCCGACGAGCGCCCGGTCCTGCTGATCGACGAGATCGACAAGGCCGACATCGAGTTTCCCAACGACCTGCTGCTGGAACTCGATCGCATGGAGTTCTTCGTCTACGAGACCGGCGAAACCGTGAAGGCGCGGCGGCGGCCGATCGTGGTCATCACCTCGAACAACGAGAAGGAATTGCCGGACGCTTTCCTGCGCCGCTGCTTCTTCCACTACATCCGCTTTCCCGACGCCGACACCATGACGGCGATCATCGAGGTGCATTTCCCCGGCATCAAGCAGCGGCTGGTGAGCGAGGCGCTCAAGCTGTTCTACGAGATCCGCGAGGTGCCGGGCATGAAGAAGAAGCCCTCGACCTCGGAGCTGCTGGACTGGCTCAAGCTGTTGATGGTCGAGGACATCGGCCCGGAGATCTTGCGCGAGCGCGATCCCAAGAAGCTGATCCCGCCGTTGCACGGCGCGCTCATCAAGAACGAGCAGGACGTGCATCTGTTCGAGCGGCTGGCCTTCATGGCGCGACGAGAGGGGCGTTAGCCAACGTCACCTTCTTACGCCTCCCCGCTAACTCAGCCCTTCGGCTTCTTCGGCCCGCGCTTGCGGCGGCCGAATTCCTTCGGCTTCGCGGGCGCGGGCGCCTCAAGGTGCGCGGCCCTGTCGTCCGGCGTGACCGGAGCGACCGACGGTGCCACGTCCGCCTGCGCCGGCGCCGCGGCCATGAAAGCGCCCTGCTCCGCCTCCGCCACATCGGCGATCGCGCTCAATGCGGCGGCCTGCTTCACCGGCAGCTTCGCGCGCTCTCGTCGGCGCGCGCGGCAGCTCGCGCCGCTTGCCGCACCGCCGCGCGCTCTTTGCGCTCGCGCGCCTTCTCGCGATAGCGCGCCAGCTCCTGCTCGACGCGCGCGACCGGGCGGCTGCCCCAATAGAGCCCCTGCGCAATCGCGCGCCCGATCTTGCCGCCGGCCCAGACCAGTTCGTAGGGCGCGAACAGCCGCCAGGTCTCGTCGTTCTCGACGATGCCGCGCGCGATCAATTCGCCCGCCATCGCCGTGGTGTTGAGGCCGTGGCCGCCGAAGCCGCTCGCCACCCACAGGCCCGGCTCGATCTGGCCGACCTGCGGCATGCGGTGGATCGCTCTGCCGAGCGTGCCGCGCCACAGATGCGCGACCGAGACCTCGCCGAGCGCCGGGAAATTGCGTTTGATGTCGCCCACGAGCGAGCGCGCGATGAAGCGCGGCTCGGCGTCCCACAGCCGCACGCGCCCGCCCCATTGCAGGCGGTTGCCGCCGATGACGCGGTAGTGATTGTCGGCGCGGTCGGTGTCGCTGATGCCGCCTTCGTAGCGGATCACCTCGTTGAGCACCGGGATCGGCTCGGTCACCATCACGTAGGTGGTGATCGGCAGCAAGGTGGCGGCGAGCTGCGGCATCAATTCGCCGAGATGGACGTTGGCGGCGAGCACGACATTGGCGGCGCGCACGCGCGCGTCCGGCGTGTCGATGCGCTTGCGCACGCCGCCGGCATCGATCGAGAGCGCCGGCGTCTCCTCGAAAATGCGCACGCCGGCTTTTTCCGCGTCCTCGGCCAGCCCGAGCGCGTAATTGAGCGGATGGATGTGGAAGGCGTTGCGGTAATGCAGCGCGCCGAAATAGCGCGGATTGGGCAGCGCCTCGCGCACGCGCGCGGTGGGCCACGCTTCGACCTCGGCGCCGATCCAGCGCAGCCGCTCGGCGCGCCGGCGCACGGTGTCGTCGTCGTCGGTCTTGGAGACATGCAGCCAGCCGGGCACCGGATCGACGCCTTGCATGCCGGTCTCTTCGATCGTGCGGCGCACGTAGTCGACGCCGGCCTTCGACAGCGCGTAAAGCTGGCGGGCGTGGTCGAGCCCGATGCGCTCGACAATCGTACCTTCGTCCTCGTGGAACCCAGGCAGCACGAAGCCGGTGTTGCGCCCGGAGGCGGCCCAGGCGACGCGTCCCGCCTCCAGCACCGCCACCGACCAGCCGCGCTTGGCGATCTCGCGCGCGACCGTGAGGCCCGCCAGGCCCGCGCCGACGACGCAGACGTCGATGTCGAGCTCGAAGGTCAGCTTGCCGCGGTCGCGGCTTGCAACCCGGGTCGTCTCGTACCAGCTATCGACTGTGCTCTCGCTGTCGCTCATCGCCTTACCGTTGCGGCCCGCATGCTAGACTGCCGCAGATTCGAAATCGACCACCGCAATAGCCGATTGATGCGCCGTCTTTTACTGTTTCGCCATGCCAAAGCCGAGCGCGCCGTGCCCGGCGCGCCCGACCGCGACCGCGCGCTGATCGAGCGCGGCCGCAAGGATGCCGCCAAGATCGGCGCCTATATGGCGAGCCACGATCTCGTGCCCGACCGCGTCGTGGTGTCGCCCGCGGTGCGCACGCAGCAGACCTGGAAGGCGTGCGCTGCGGCGTTCAAGAACGAGCCGGGCGCGATGTCGGTGGAGAAGCTCTACGACGCCACCCAGCACGCCATTCTCGGCGTGATCAAGGACGCACCCTCCTCCGCCCATACGCTGATGGTGATCGGGCACAATCCCGGCCTGCACGAACTGGCGCTGATGCTGATCGCCTCCGGCGACGTGGAGGCGCGCGAGCGGCTGCGCGAGAAGCTGCCGACCTCGGGGCTGGTGATCATCGAATTCGCCTTCGACGACTGGAACCGGCTGCATCCGCAATCCGGCCGGCTGGAGCGTTTCGTCAGCCCCAAATCGCTGGAAGCGGCGGCGAACTAGCCCTCAACGCGCGCGCGAAAACGTGCCATGATCGCCTTCGCTAAACAGCGAAGGGAGGGGCGCTGTCATGTACAAGCAGGTCCTGGTGCCGGTCGATCTCGCCGACACGGAATTGGCCAAGCCCGCGATCGCCGCCGCATGTGCGATGGCGCGCGCGTCGGGCGGCGCGGTGCGGCTGGTCAACGTGCTGCCGATGACGCCGGTGATGCTGGCCGAATACGTGCCGCCGGATTTCGACGTGCAGCAGCGCAAGTCGTCGGAGGAGGCGCTGGCCATCGTCGCGCGCGAATGCGGGCTCGATGCCGCGCAAGATTTCCTTCGTCGTGCGCCAAGGCGGCATCTATCACGAGGTGCTGGAAGAGGCCAAAGCCATCAATGCCGACCTGATCGTGATGAGCTCGCACCGGCCCGCGATGCGCACTTATTTCCTCGGCTCCAATGCCGGCCACGTGGTGCGCTACGCCAAATGCTCGGTGCTGGTGGTGCGGCAGTAGCGGCTTACGCCTTCGGCAGCAGCGCGGCCGGCGGCGCCTCGGCGCGGTAGAGCCGCGGGCGGTTGCGGCGGAAAAAATCGCCGCCGCGCCAGAGAAAGAGCGCGAGAAATCCGGCGATGAACAGGGCGCCGCCGATCGCGTGCTGCTGCAAGGCGCGCACGGTCAAGAAGCGCCAAGGCGAGCGACACGCCGCCGAAGACCACGAGCCCCGGCCAATATTGCAAGGGACTGGTGCCCTGCTCGAAACGCGCCTGCGTTTGCGCCTGCGCGAGGCGCCGGTGCAGCTCGGTGACGAAGGCCGCGTAGCCTTCATCGAGCCGCTCCTGCACCACCATGCTCTTCCACGAGGTCGACATGATCGTGAGCTTGGGCGCGCCCGCGGCCCAGATTTCGGCGAGAAAGCGGTGCGACTGCATGCTGGCGGGACGAAACGACAGCCGCACGCGATCGATGTCGCGCCACGCCACGCTGCCGGATCTGCGGCCGACGTTCCACGCAAGCCCGTGCTCGCCGAGGCGGAACTCGTGCGGCGCGCCGAGCAGCGAGGGCCGGTAGCTATAGGTATTTTCCGGCGGCGGAACCGCGCTGTCATCATTCATGCGCGGTTTGCCCTGCAATTCCTTGCTTTCCGCCATTAACCATGATGAATGTCGGCTTCAAACGGCGCGCAAGGAAGCCCGTGCGCGTGTTCCCATCGCCAAAGGTATATAATATCTTAAGAGCGCAAGGCTTGTGAATTTGGCGCGTGGATTTCGGTTGCGTTGGGTGGGAGGCGTTGGACATGGCTAAGTTTTCCGATCTGTTCGGCCGCAAGGGCGAACCCGGCGCGCTTGGGCCACGCCCGCGCGTCCGGCAACGGCAACGGCGGCCACATCAGCTTCGAGAATTTGTCCGACATCGGCTCGCGCATGGGCGAGGAAAACGAAGAGCTGCGCAGCCTGCTGACCGACACCGGCCGCAAGATCGGCGAGCTCGACGACCTCAAGCAGGCTTTCGACAAGCTGGTGGCCCCGTTCAACGCCACGCTGCGCGCGCTCGAACAGGAAAAGTCGCAGACCATCGGCCTCTCCGGCATGCTGGAGGAAGCGCGCGCGGCCTACGAGACGCTGCGCACCGAATTCTACCAGATCGAGCGCAAGGCGACCGCGCTGGAAGCCGAATCCGAACGCCTGAAGGAAGATCTCGAACTGTCGCGCGAGCAGGGCCGCGGGCTCGAGAGCACGCGCATCGAACTGTCGAACGAGATTTCCGCGCGCGCCGCGCAGATCGCCGAGCTCGAGCGCCAGCTCGCGCAGGAGACCAGCCAGCGCCGCACCCTGAGCGAAAACCGCCGCACCTTGCAGGATCAACTCGACGGCGCCGAAAAGCGCATCGTCGAGCTGGAGGGCGAGCTTGCCGCCGCGCGCGAGAAGCTCGCGCTGCTGGAAGACGAGAAGCGCTCGCTGCAGATGGCGGTCGACCAGGGACTCAACGAAATCGCCCGGCTGACCCGCCGCCTGACCGAAAGCGAGAACACGCTGACGGCGACGCGCGCCCAGCTCGGCAAGGTCGAAGCGAGCTTCGCCGAGGCTTATGCGGAGCGCGGCCGTCTCGCCGCCGCCCTCGACGAGGCCAAGGAGGCGCATCAGTCCGAGCGCAACTCGCTCAACATGCGGCTCGACGCGCTGCAGTCGCGCACCGCCACCGCCGAGCGCCTGCTGGCGGAAGCAAGACAGAATTTGATCGCCCGCACCGAGGAAGTGCGCGCCTTCGACCGCAAGTCGGTGGAAGCGACCATCGCGCGCAACAATTCGGAAAAGCGGCTGGCGCAGATCGAGGCCTCGCACGAGGCGCGCGAGCGCCAGATCAAGGACCTCGAGCAGGCGCGCGCGGCGCTCTCCGAACGCAACAACGCCATGACCAAGACGCTGAAGACGCGCGAGACCGCGCTCGCCCGCACCGAGGAGAAGATCGCCTCCCTCACCGAGCGCAACGCGCATCTGGAAGCCGACGTGCAGGTGTCCCGCACCAACATCGAAAAGCGCGTCGAGGAGCTCAACGCCTCGCTGCAACGCGAGCGCATGGAGCGCGCGGTGGTGGAAGGCGCGCTGGAAGCCGCGCGCAAGGACAATTCGCGGCTGCAGAGCGAGGTGGCGGCGCTGCGCTCGACGCTGCGCCGCGGCGCCCCGCTCGCCCCGGTGGCGGCGGAAGAGAGCGAGGCCGAGCCCAAGACCCGCAAGGCGGAGCCAGCGCAAGTCACGCCGATCGCCAAAGCTTAATCGCCAAGGCTTAATCGCCAAGGCTTAAACGGCCCAAACATTTCCCGAATTGTTCGGAACGCGGAACGCAAGTTCCGCGTTTTCGTTTGACCATGCGAGGACGCATCATGTTCAAACACACAGCGATCGCCGTTGCGCTGACGCGTGCTGGCGTTGCCGGCGCTCGCCCAACAGCCGAATACCGCGCAGCAGAACGCGACCGGTGGCTTCGTCCAAGGCGGCAGCGCGGGCGGCTGGCGCGGCAGCAAGCTGATCGGTGCCAGCGTCTACGGCCCGGACAACGCCTCGATCGGCGAGATCAGCGACGTGCTGATCGCGCCCGACGGCAAAATCCGCGCGGTGGTGGTCAGCGTGGGCGGCTTCCTCGGCGCCGCCGACAAGGACATCGCCATTCCGTTCCAGGCGCTCAGCATCACGCGCGGCCCGGCCGAAGGCGCAATCGATAAGATCAAGGTGAGCTATTCCAAGCAGCAGCTCAACGATGCGCCGCGCTTTGCCTTCGATCAGCCGGCGAACACGACCACGGGCGCGGCATCGGCGGCGCGCCGTCCACGGCACCGGCGCGCTAGCCGCCCCTCCCCTTGCCAAGCCTCGACCCGAGGCGAACAATTGCCGCGTTACCACCGAAAGTCCGGACTCGGGAAGCCGGACAACAGGGAGGGATATCGCCATGCTGACACGACGAGGCTTTGCGGGCGTCGCGACCTGCTGGATCTGCGCGACACCGGTTGGCTTCATGGCCACCGACGCTTCGGCGCAAGGCGCGCCGCCGCCGACGCCCGGGTTCAAGCGGAAGATTTTGTCGCAGACCGACGGCCCGATGCCGGGCTATGTGACCGTCATTGCGGAGGTCGAAATCGATCCGGGCGTAATGGTAGGGCGCCACACGCATCCGGGCATCGAGTCCGGCTATGTCGTTGCCGGCGAGATCGAGCTGCCGGTGCAGGGCGTACCGACGCGCAACGCTGAAAGCGGGCGACGGCTTCCAGGTGCCGCCCAACACCCCGCATGCCGGCGTCAAGAACGGCCCCAAGGCGACGAAGGTCGTCAGCACCTACGTCGTCGAGAAGGGCAAGCCGCTCGCCTCGCCGGCGTGATCGATCGCAATCGCCACGGAAAGACCGCCCAAGAGGCGGTCTTTCTTTTTGTGCCGCACACTCAACTGGATTGCGCGGGCGCCCTCACCTATATGACCGGCATGCGCAAATTCCTCCTGTTGACGCCGTTGTTCGCCCTGCTGGCCGTGGCGATCTGGTTCGCCGGCGACGCCTGGATTCATCTCGCCGGCGACGCCATCCCGATGTACGGCTGGTTCGCAATCGGCGGCGGCGTGGTCTTTTCGCTCGCGGTCGGCGGCGGGCTGATGGCGCTGGTGTTCTATTCCAACCGCCACGGCTATGACGATTTGAGCGGCGGCGACGGCGAACGGCGCTGATCCCTGCATTTCGGAATAGCTGACTGTCGCTACCCCCGTATCGCTGAGGGCGCGGAGGCGCTATCACTACGCCTCCTCCCGCCAGTGGATCACCTCATGAACAAGACCCTCGTCCAGGAACAATTCGGCAAGACCGCCGCCAGCTATCTGACCTCCACCGTGCACGCCAAAGGCGCCAGCCTGGAGCGGCTGGTCGAGCTGACCCGCCCGCAAAAAAACTGGCGCGCGCTCGATGTCGCGACCGGCGGCGGCCACGTCGCCTACACCTTCGCGCCGCACGTCGAGCGCATGTGGGCGACCGACATCACCCAGGAAATGATCGACATGGTGCGGGCGGAAGCGCAAAAGCGCGGGCTCGCCAATGTGCGCACCACTTACGCCAAGGCCGAGGCGCTGCCGTTCGAGGATGCGAGCTTCGATCTGGTCACCTGCCGCATCGCGCCGCATCACTTCGAACTCGATCCCGGATTTCCTCAAAGAAGTCGCGCGCGTGCTCAAGCCGAACGGCCTGGTGGCGATCGTGGACAATGTGGTGCCGGCCGGCAGCACGGGCGATTACGTCAACGCCTTCGAGCGTTTCCGCGACCCCAGCCACTTGCGGGCCTGGACCATGGAGGAGTGGCGCGACGCCTTCGGCGCGGCCGGCCTCAAGGTCACGCACGAAGAGCAGATCTACAAGCAGATGGAATTCAAGAGCTGGGCCGCGCGCCACGGCACCGACATGCAGAACTTCCTGCGCGCCATGCTCAAGGAGATGACGCCGGAGGTGAAGGCGGTGATGGAGCCCAAGGGCAGCGGCGCCGAGCTGACCTTCCGCCTGTGCGAAGGCCTGTTCATCGCCAAGAAGGCTTAAGCCGCCTGCCAAAACGAAACCGCCGGCGCCTCGTCGGCACCGGCGGCGATCAAATCTCGCGCAGTTAGTGTGCGGCCAAGATTTCGGCCGTCTGCACGGCGGTCTTCACGGCCGGTTTCGCGGCCATCTTTTTCTTGCCGTGGCGCGCGACGCGCACCGGCTTTTCGTCCGGCGCCCAGAGCCAGCCGTTGTTATAGGCCTCGTTCACCAGCCAGCCGCCGACGAATGGGATCAGGCAGGAGCCCATCAGGATGTGGGCTTCGCGATATTTCAGCGGCCGATTGAGCGCGACGGTGGCGACCATCGGCGCGGTGGCCATGCAGCCGAGCGTGGTGCCGACGATGACCGGCGCGACCGGCTTGGCCATCGCGAAAGCAGCGCCGGTCCAGGCGGCGCCGACCCAGAAATTGGTGGCGTCGATGGTCGGATCGATCGCCTTGCGTTGGCGGGCGTCGGCGGCTTGCGCGGTGAAAACAAAAGCCGCGAACGCGGCGGCGAGCACTACGAACTTACGGTTCATCACTGATCTCCGGGGCCGACTGGGCCAGAACGTCGGACCAATTGTTGCGAGAAGCCTTGGCGAGGTCGATCATCGTAGGCGAAGGCGGGGGGCATGTAGGGCCGGCCACAAAAGTTAACCACAGAAATTGCGGCTCGGCAAACGCCTTTATTATTGAGGTTTGATTTCGCCGTCGGCGCGAACATTGGCGACCCGCGGCCAGCCCTGCATCGCGGGCTCGGGCGGAGCGGACGAGGCAATCGGCAACGCCGTCGGCCGCGCGACACCGGAAGGCACGACCTGAACGACGCGATAGCCGCGTCTTTTCAACTCCTTGAGCAAGGTCGGCAGCATCAACACAGTGGCCGGCTGGATGTCGTGCAGCAGCAACATACCCCGGCCTTTGGCCTCGAGCCGGGAAACCGCGCGGTGCAGGACCTCGGCGGCCCCGATCTTGCGCCAGTCGTCGGCATCCAAGTCGGCGCTCCAGGTCATGATCGCGTGTGCGGAGAGATATTTCTCGACCGATGCGACGCGCAGCAGGCCCGGGAACCGAAAGAACGGCGCCACGGCCTTGGGATCGCCGAGCGCGGCGCCCACCGAGGCGAAGCCGTCGTTGATTTCCCTCGCCGCGCTGTCCGGCGACATGCTGGCGAAGGTATAGGGATGATGCTGGCTGTGAGTGCCGATCGTATGGCCCGCGTTATAGACGCGCCGCACCGCATCGGGATAGGCGTGCGCCATGCTGCCGACCATGAAATAGGTTGCCTTCACGCATTCGGCGGCAAGCGCGGCGAGCACGTGATCGGTGTACGGCGGCAGCGGGCCGTCGTCGAAGGTGAGTACGACTTCGTGGTCGGCGAGCGGCAGCGTTTGGTCGTACTGCATCGTGCCGATGCGGGCGAATTCGTCGGCGTTCACTTCCAGCACGCGGCTCGTGCCGAGCGCGTTGGGGTTGGCGCAGGCGGCGGCCGCGACCGGCGCAGGCGCGCCCTCGACGGCTATGTCATTGAGCGCAAGCTTCTGCCCGTCGAACACCGCGGTGCGGCAAGGGGCGTGCCTGGCGGTGAGCGCGGCGCATAACTTCGCTGCCGCGGCGACGTCGTTGAGCGGACCCACGATCAGCCGCAACTCCGGCATGCCCGGTTTGCTCTCGCTGATGCCGGCCAGCGGACGCAGGCCTTCGAAAAGCTGGCCGTAATTGGTCTGGGCCACCGCCCATTGCGCGCGCAGCATCTCCAGGTTCGGCGCGCCGCCGAGGTCGATGCCGAATTTGACGCCCGCCGCCGGCTGGTCGGACACCGTCTTGCTCGCGGGCGCGGCCTCGCGTTGCCGCGGCAGCGGCATGGTTCGAATGGATCCGGTGACTGGCGCGAGACCGTTTTCCAGGTTGGCGATGCGGGACAGGAGCCGGTCGCGTTCCGAGGCCAGCGCGCGCACGTCCTCGGCGAGCCGCGACGTCTCCCGTTCAGCCTCGGCATTGCGTTGGGCAGGCGCCGCCTGGGGCGCGGCAGTGGTGGCGCCGAGGTTGCGCTCCAGCGCGGCGACGCGGGCGTCGAGCCGCTCACGTTCCGAGGTTAGCGCGCGCACCCGTTCGGCCAGCCGTTGGGTTTCGCTTTGAGGCTCGGTGGTGGTGTCGGCCGTCGCGGCAATCGCCTGTGTCGCAGGCTTGGCCGCCGCAAACGCCTCCTGCAGCCGGCGCGCGCCGCCTTCCGACTGGCTGGCCAGCACCGCGGCGGCAAGCGCGACCATGGCGCCACAGCCCCAGGCACCCGGTTGCCACGAAGCACCCATGTCTGCCTGTGCTTTGATTGCCGTAAGCGCCTACGGACGGCAAATCGAGCTGAAGTGGGCATATTAACAAGATATTGATGCCCCTGCACCGCGCGCCGGACGAACCCCGGCGGAACGGCCTCTCTGGCGCCGGCGCCGCCCGCCGAAACACCCGACCAAGGTGGAATCTTGGACAGATTCCATTACCACTTTTACGTGATTCGGCGTCGCTACAGCCGGGCGAATCGGCGCAAGGGGGATCACTGCCATGAGAAAATTCGGGGCATTTCTCGCCCGCAAGCCGGCCGCCGGCCGAACTCGCGCCGACGCCCGCCGGCACCACCCTGCCCGACAATCCGCTCGAGCTCGACGAGGAGCTGTTCTCGGCCATCGGCGCCCAGATCGGCGGCGAGAACGAGACGCTGCGCAATCTGCTGCTCGACGCCAACGCCAAGATCGGCGAACTCGACACCATCAAGGACGCGGTCGGCCGCCTGGTCGATCCGGTCAGCAAGACGCTGCGCGCGATCGAATCCGAGCGCTCCGAGAAGCTCGCGCTGCAGACCGTGCTCAACAATACCCGCACCGCCTACGGCAAGCTGCGCAACGAGTTGCCGACTACGAAAAGAAATACGCCGCTTCCCAGAAGCCAATGCGACGACCTCAGCACGATCTCGCCAACACGCAGAACCTGCTGCGCACGGCGGAAGCGACCCGCGCCGAGATCGCCATCGACATCGCCGCGCGGCGCGCCGCAGATCGCCGACCTTGAAGCGCAGCTCGCGCAGGAAATCGGCGAGAGCAAGGCGTTGCGCGAGGAAAACAGCGGCTCGACGAACGGCTCACCGCCGCCGACAAGCGCGTCATCGCGCTCGAATCCGACCTCAACAATGCGCGCCAGAGTCTGCTGATGGCGGAGGACGAAAAGCGCGCGCAGCAAATCATGCTCGACAAGGCGGGCGCCGAGGCTGCGCGGCTGTCACGCAAATTGGCCGAAACCGAGGCCGCGCTCAATGCCGCGCAAGGCCGGCTGCGCCATCTCGAGGCCAATTTCGCCGAGCTGTCGATCGAGCGCACGCGGCTGGCCGCCGCGCTCGACGAAGCCAACGAGCGCAACGAGCACGAGCGCGCCAACCAGCGCACGCGCTTCGAAGCCTTGCAGGCGCGCGCGGCGGCAAGCGAGAAGCTGCTGGGCGAGGCGCGCGAGCACCTGCTCGCCCGCGCCGAGGAAATCCGCGACTATGACCGGCGCCTGCGCGCGATCGGCTCGAACGCGACGGCATGCAGACGCGGCTGTCCGATCTCGAAGCGGACCGCATCCAGCCGCGAATCCGAGTTCAACCGAGATCGAGCAGGTCAAGGCCACGCTGATCGACCGCACCGCGGCGCTGGCGCGCGCCTACACCACCAAGGAAGCCGCGCTCGAACGCGCCGAGCAGATGGTGGCCGCGCTCAACGAACGGCTGGAAGCGATGGAAGCGGCGCGGCCGCCGACAGACTGACGGCCGAGCAGGCCATCGAGGAGCTCAACACCGCGCTGCAACGCGAGCAGCTGGAACGCGCGGTGGCGGACGGCGCGCTGGAGACCGCGCGCAAGGACTTCGCCCGCGTGGCGCGCGAGGTGATGTCGCTGCAGCGCAATCAGGCCTCGCTCGAGGCACACGCGCAGCCGCGCGCCGCCAACGCCGCCTGATCCTCATTACGAGGGGGATGGCATCGCCGGGCCTCGCGCCCGGCGATTGCTTTTTTGCGGCCCGCGTCCGGAACGGGGCGCCCGCTCATTGACTTAGCGCAATGAGAGGGTGCGGCGGACCGTGTAGAGGTTCTCTGCATGATCCAGCCGGGGGCCTAGAGTTCCGACAATGCCGTACCGTTTCAACGCCGACCTGCCGCCCTCCGTGCGCAACCACCTGCCCGACCACGCGCAGGACATTTATCGCGAAGCGTTCAACCATGCCTTCGCCGCGCATGCCGGCGAAGCCGACCGCGAGCAGCGCTCGCACATGATCGCCTGGGCGGCGGTGAAGCGCTCCTACGTCAAAGAGGGCGCCAAAACGGCGCCATGTGGGTTCCGCGCGAGGACTGAAACGCCACCCTTCCACGCGAAAACAAAGAAGGGCCGCCCTTGCGGGCAGCCCTTCCATTGTCAGGCCGTGGCCCGGTTGCGCCGGCGGATCGTCTGCCGTGCGCGCGTGAGCCGGTGATGGATTAGATCACCTGGCGAGTCACCTGCTTTGGACCTCGGCAGAGGCGAGGATCCAGTTCACGTATGCCGGCGACCGCGGCGATAGACAATGAGACACTGGATCACCTCCTTTCGGTTGTTAACGGTGCGACCAATATAGAGGCGTTGCGGCGATTCGCTACCGCACCAATTCCCGCATCGCGCGATCCAAGCCCTCCAAGCGTGAGCGGATACATCCGCCCGCCCATCAGCTGGTGCACCATCTTGATCGAATAGGTGAACTCCCATTCGCGCTCGGGCACCGGGTTGAGCCAGACCGCCGCCGGATAGGTGCGCGCCACGCGCTCGAGCCAGGTGGCGCCCGGCTCGTCGTTGTAATGCTCGACCGAGCCGCCCGCCGCCGTGATCTCGTAAGGCGACATCGAGGCGTCGCCGACGAACACCACTTTGTAGTCGTGCGGATAGGTGTGCAGCACGTCCCAGGTCGGCGTGGTCTCCTGGTAGCGGCGGCGGTTCTCCTTCCACACCCGCTCGTACAGGCAATTGTGGAAGTAGAAATGCTCCATGTGCTTGAACTCGGAGCGCGCGGCCGAGAACAATTCCTCGGTCGCCTTGATGTGCCAGTCCATCGAGCCGCCGATGTCGAAGAACAGCAGCACCTTCACCGCATTGTGCCGCTCCGGCCGCATCAGGATGTCGAGATAGCCCTTGTGCGCGGTGCCCTTGATGGTGCCGTCGAGATCGAGCTCCTCGGGCGCGCCGGTGCGGGCGAACTTGCGCAGCCGGCGCAGCGCGATCTTGATGTTGCGGGTGCCGAGCTCGACCTCGTCGTCGAGGTCCTTGAACTCGCGTTTGTCCCACACCTTGACGGCGCGGAAATTGCGGTTGGCGTCCTGGCCGATGCGCACGCCTTCCGGATTGTAGCCATAGGCGCCATAGGGCGACGTGCCGGCGGTGCCGATCCATTTCGAGCCGCCCTGGTGGCGCCCCTTCTGCTCGGCCAGCCGCTTGCGCAAGGTCTCGAGCAACTTGTCGAGCCCGCCCATGGCCTCGATCTGCTTCTTCTCTTCCTCGGTGAGATATTTCTCGGCGAGCTTCTTCAGCCACTCGGCCGGGATCTCCGCCTCGACCGCGTCGGACAGCAATTCGAGGCCCTTGAACACGTGGCCGAACACGCGGTCGAACTTGTCGAGATTGCGCTCGTCCTTCACCAGCGTGGCGCGCGACAGATAATAGAAGTCCTCGACGCGGCGGGAGGCGAGATCGGCCTCCATCGCCTGCATCAAGGTGAGATACTCGCGCAGCGTCACCGGCACGCCGGCGGCTTTGAGCTCGCTGAAGAAGGTGACGAACATGCGATGACAATTCGCCCCTAGCCCCCGCCCCGTCAAGACGGTAACAAGGCTTCGCCGGGGAGTTCTCAATGCCGTTTCGCCACCGCGTCCTGTGGACGCTGGTCATTGCTGTGTGCGTGCTGCTGCTGACCGCGCCGGCGCTGTGGAATCATTTCCCGCTGCTGCAATGGGACACCGGCGGCTATCTGGCGCGCTGGTACGAGGGCACGCTGGTGCCGAGCCGCGCCGTGGTCTACGGCCTCATCCTCACCGCCGGCGCGCCGTTTGCTTTTTGGCCGGTGGTCGTCGCCCAGGCCGGGCTCACGGTCTGGGTCGTCGCGCTGATGCTGCGCGCGCACGGGCTCGGCAAGCGGCCGCTGGTCTGCTGGCAACAACGATCGCGGCGCTCGCCATCGCCACCACCCTGCCCTGGCTCACCGCCATCCTGCTCACCGATATTTTTTGCGGGCTCGGCGTGCTGGCGCTTTATCTGTTGCTGATGCGCGGCGAGCGCGTACGGCGCGGCGAGCGCATCGGGCTCGTCGCCCTGATTGCGGTCGCGGCCGCGACCCATAGCGCGACCTATGCGTTGTTGGCCGGACTGCTCGTTTGCGGTGCGCTCGTTGCGCTCATCGCCCGCAACCGCGTGCCGGCGCGCAGGCTCGGCCACGGCGTCATTGCGCTGGCGCTCGGTGCGGTCTTGGTGTTCGCGGCCGACTATGCGGTGGCCGGGCGGCTGGCCTGGACGCCGGGCGGCTTTGCACTCTCGTTCGGCCGCATGCTGCAGGACGGCATCGTCAAAAAATATCTCGACGAGCACTGCCCCGACCCGCGCCTGAAGCTTTGCACCTACAAGGAGCAATTGCCGCGCGGCGCCGACGAATGGTTCTGGGGCAGCGATCTGTTCGACCGGCTCGGCCGCTTCGCCGGTCTCGGCGGCGAGATGAAAACGATCGCGCTCGAAAGCCTGATCGACTATCCCGGCCTGCAGTTCGAAAGCGCGGTGAGCGACACCGCGCTGCAGCTCATCGCCGTGCGTACCGGCGAAGGCGTGCTCAATTCGATCTGGCACACCTACCGCATCATCGATCTCTATATGCCGCAGCTCTCGCCTGCCGTGCACGCGGCGCGCCAGCAACAGGGCGAGATATCGCTGACCGGCGTCAACCGCTTGCAATACCCGCTCGCACTGGCGGCGATGGCGCTGCTGCCGCTGATCGTGCTGCTCGCCTGGCGCGGCAGAATTCCCGCCGAGATCGGCGAGCTCGCCGCCGCCGCCGTCCTCACCCTTCTCGGCAACGCCTTCATCTGCGGCGTGCTATCGAACCCGCACGACCGTTACGGCGCGCGCGTGGCGTGGCTCGCGGTGCTCGCCGTCTTGCTCGCGCTCGCGCGTCTCATGGAAGCGCGAGCCCCCCGGCTTGCCGGCGGCAAGCCGTAACGCCGGAGTTGGTGCGGCGATTTTCTTCGGGCAGCAGCTACCCGCGATGGCAGCTTTCCAAAACGCTGAACATCTTCAGGGAAGCTACATTGGGGCAGTAATCTTGCCAATCGGTCCCGGTCGGATCGACATTATCCAGCGCAAGATCTTTGACACAACGCGCGCGGCTCTCGCATCCGCTGCAAGATATCTGCAGCTTGCGGAACGCTTCGGGTTCGGCACGAGAAAAACCGAGCGGATCCATGCGAAGGATGCGCATTCGGCAGCACAAAAGAATCGCGCCGTGAATTCCTAACGCTGCCAGCGTTCGCGCGTCGTCGGGCGACATTCCTGTTTGGCGAGCAATCTGCTCTGTTTCGCCATACGGTTCGACCTGCATCACCTGGTCGCCACCGTTGCGTCGGCTTTTTCGATATTGCGAGACGTGAGCCGCGATTGAAAAAAACCATTTTTGAAGCGTCATGGTTTCACCTCTCACGCAGCAGCTAATTGTCAAAACAGATGCAGCTTCTTGATTTGGATCAAATCGCCAATAGCCCTGTGGACGCTTGCGCACAATGCAGATCGACCCCCATTGCGTCGAAACAACGCATCACCGGTCAGATTGGATTTATTCCAACGAGCGTGGAGTCGAGCCCCCCGGCTTGCCGCGGGCCAGCGCTGACGCCAAAGTGGCGCCGCCGGTTTTCCTGGAGTGTCCGATGAGCAAGCCCGACGCCGCCGTCCTCGCCCAACTCGCGCCCGGCGGCAAGCTGCGCGCGGCGATCAATTTCGGCAATTCGGTGCTGGCGCAAAAGGACCCGGCGACCGGGGAGCCCAAAGGCATCACGCCCGATCTTGCGCGCGAGCTCGGACGGCGGCTCGGCGTTCCGGTCGAGTTCGCGACTTACGACGCGGCCGGCAAGGTGTTCGACGCGGTCAAGACCGGGGCCTGGGATATCGCCTTTGTCGCCATCGAGCCGGTGCGCGCCGCCGAGATCGAGTTCAGCGCGCCCTACGTCATCATCGAGGGCACCTACATGGTGCCGAAGGATTTCGACCCTGAAGACCATTGCCGACGTCGATAAGCCCGGCGTGCGCATCGCCGTCGGCCTCAAGTCGGCCTACGACCTTTACCTCACGCGCACCATCAAGAACGCCACCATCGTCCGCGCCTCGGCCGGCGGCGGGCGCGCGATGATCGACCTGTTCGTCAACGACAAGCTCGAGGTTGCGGCCGGCGTGCGCCAGCCGCTCGTCGCCTACGCCAAGGACCACCCGGACATGCGGGTGATGGACGGTCATTTCATGGAGATCCAGCAGGCGATGGGCACGCCCAAGGGGCGCACCGCCGGCGCGGAATATCTGCGCGCTTTTGTCGAGGACGTGAAGGCGTCCGGCTTTGTCGCCGAGGCGCTCAAGCGCAGCGGCCAATCGGCGACGGTGGCGCCGCCGGCGGCGAAGTAATGCTCTGCCTTATGCGATCTCCGGCGTGCGGATGTGCTCCGGCCTGATGCCTAAGCCGATCAGCCGCGCCGGAATACGCCGCAGCACCGGGAACCAGTTGAGGAACTTGGCCGCGAACGGCGGCTTCGGCCGCTCTTGCGTGCCAAGCACCGGGCTGAGCACATTGTTTTGAATCTGGATTTGCAGCCACTGGATCACGCGCATCGGCAGGGTCCGCCGCTGCTGCACCGCCTCCAGCAGAGCCTCGGTCACGCGCCCTTGCCGCAACGGC
Organism: uncultured Alphaproteobacteria bacterium; assembly: GCA_963734465.1. Taxonomy (GTDB): domain Bacteria; phylum Pseudomonadota; class Alphaproteobacteria; order Rhizobiales; family Xanthobacteraceae; genus Pseudolabrys. The sequence goes on along the minus strand of CAVTHL010000039.1, from coordinate 7,266 downwards.
GCCGCGAGGATGTTGGCCGCCGCCACCGCGTCCTGGATCGCCAGATTGATGCCGACGCCGCCGACCGGCGACATCGCGTGCGCCGCGTCGCCGATGCACAACAGCCCCGGTTTGTGCCAGCGCGGCAGGCGGTCGACCGCCACGGTCAGCAGCTTCACGTCGTCCCAGTCTTTGATCTCATCGAGACGGCCGCGCAGGAACGGCGACATGACGGCAATGCTCTCGCGAAAGGCGTCGAGGCCCTTGGCCTTCACTTTGTCGATGCCGCCCTTGGGGATCACATAGGCGCATTGCCAGTAATCGTTGCGGTTGAGCATGACCAGCATCATGCCCGCTTCCATGTGGCCGAACGTCTCCGTCGTATCGTCCGGGACGGCGCGAGATGCGGAACCAGAGAATGTCCATCGGCGCGCCGAGGCTGTCGACGCGAAATCCTGCAAGCGCGCGCAACGTCGAATGCCGTCCGTCGCAGGCGACGGTCAGATCGGCGCGAATCTCCAGCTCGCCGTCGGGCGTCCTGGCGCGCACGACCGACGATGCGCCCGCCCTCCTCGATCAGATCCGTCGCCTCCGCCCGCATGCGCAGGTCGAAGCCCGGATAGCGCTTGCCGTGCGCGGCCAGGAAGTCGAGGAAATCCCATTGCGGCATCAGCGCGATGAATTTGCAGTGCGTCGGCAGATGGGAAAAGTCGGCGAGCGTGATGGTGGTTTCGCCGACCTGACCGCTGAGGCGCTCGACGCGCGAATGCGGCAGCTTGAGGAACTCGTCGAGCAGGCCGAGCTCGTGCATCAATTCCAGCGTCGAGGGATGAATGGTATCGCCGCGGAAATCGCGCAGGAAATCGGGATGCTTTTCCAGCACCGTGACGGCGACACCGGCGCGCGCCAGCAGGAAGCCGAGCATCATCCCGGCCGGCCCGCCGCCGGCGATGCAGCAGGTGGTTTTGATCGGCAGCCATCCGGAAATCTAACTTTCCGCGCGACCGCATGAAAGCGGGAACTTAGGCGGAACTTCCGCGGCCTACGCCTGCTTGTCCGGCGTGCGCACCACCAGGCCGTCGAGCTCTGGCGTCACCTTGATCTGGCAGGACAGCCGCGAATTGGGCCGCACGTCATAGCCGAAATCGAGCATGTCCTCTTCCATCGGCGAAGGCTCGCCGGTTTTTTCGCGCCAGGCCTCGTCGACATAGACATGGCAGGTGGCGCAGGCGCAGGCGCCGCCGCATTCGGCCTCGATGCCGGGGATATTGTTGCGGATCGCGGATTCCATGACGGTCGAGCCGAGTTCGGCGTCCACCGTGCGGGCGGTGCCCTCGGCATCGATATAAGTGATCTTCGGCATAGCGGACGTCGGCGGGAAGCGGCCGGAATTGGCGCGGCCTCTATATAGTCATTCGTCCGGGGGCGCCAGCCGCGTCAGACGCGCAAAAGTGCGGCAATTTCACCGCGCGCGGCGTCGATGGCCGCCGCTAAGCCTTCGAGCGCGGCGATGCGCTGCGCGGGGGAACCGCGCGGCGGCGCCTTCGGCGGCGCCGGCTGCGCGCGCCACCTCATTTGCGCCGATACCCAAAGCCGAGCCCTTGAGCGTGTGCGCGAGCGCGGCAAGAACCGCGGCATCGCTTGCGCGCATGCGCGCCATCAACTGTTCGGCCTGGCGGTCGAACAGCTGCAGCAGCTCGCGCTCGAGGCTGCGGTCGCCGAAGGTCATCTGCTTGAGGTGCGCGCGGTCGATCGCCGGCGTCTCGAAACGCCGGCTCGCCAGGCAGCATCGCGGCTTGTGCCATTTGGTCTCCCCGAACACGTTTGGCTTTTTGTTGCGGAGGAGTTTGGCCCGGGCGGGACCAATTCCGGGTAAATCGGCGACCGTTGCCGGCTTGGGTTTCGCGACGGTGGTTAATCGCCGTCTAACCGGCCCGCCACATCGCCCCGGCGCCGCCGCAATCGGTGAGCGGCGATTGCACGCTGCACTGCCGAAAAATCATGGTTAACGGGAAGTTAACGATGATGAAAAAGTTCTAAACGCTCCGGTTTCTTTCGCATTGCCAAGGCGATAGGATTAACCAACGGCCGCTGCTCGCGCGCGTCCCGCGTGCGCTATAAGGCCTGTTCCCGATCCCGCGCTCGTGGCGCGGCCCGCTCGGTTTGGACGTTCGGGCCGCGTCGATTGTGCCGGCGTAACGACGAGGCGACGACCGAAATGGCGAATATTCCGCACAAGTCCAAGGACGCCACCGAAGAGGCGCTCACCGCCATCCAGGAGGCGCTCAGCCTGCGCCAGCAAGGCGAGACACCGCCCGTCACCGCCGACCTCTTCCCGGACGAGCAATCCGACCGAAAGCGCGCCGCGCCGCGCCGCCAATGACGACCGCGCCTCGATCGGCGCGATCCTGCAGGCGCTGCACCGCAAGCCGGCCCGCCTGCCCGATGTGATTGCCGGCATCGCGTCCGCCGTCTGGGTCGCCGGCGGCCTGACCGGCGCCCTGCTGTTCCGCCCCGAATTGCAGAGCGCCTTTGCAAGTCCGCGCACCGGCTTTGCCGCGCTCGCCGCCTTTGCCGCCGTGCTCGCCGTGCCGGTCATCTTCTTCTTCGTGCTCTCCCACCTGTTCCGCCGCTCGCAGGAGCTGCGGCTGGTCGCCGAATCCATGGCCGAGGTGGCGATGCGGCTGGCGCAGCCGGAAGCGGTGGCGCGCGAGTCGATCGTGACGGTCGGCCAAGCCATCCGCCGCGAAGTCGCCGCCATGGGCGACGGCGTCGAGCGCGCGCTCGCCCGCGCCGCCGAGCTGGAAGCGCTGGTGCACAACGAAGTGTCCGCGCTCGAGCGCGCCTATAACGACAACGAAGTGCGCATCCGCGATCTGGTCAGCGAGCTGTCCAACCAGCGCGAGACCCTGGTCAATCAGGCCGAACAGGTGCGCAACGCCATCGGCAGCGTGCATCTCGACCTCTCGCACGACATCACCTCGGTCGGCGATCTGGTGGCCGAGAAGGTCAACGAAGTGGCGCAGCGCGTCACCCGCTCGCTCACCGAGAAGGGCGAGCACATCACGCTCGCGCTCGGCCACGCCGGCAATTCCATGATCGATGCGCTGACCGAGCGCGGCTCGACCTTGCTCGACCGCCTCGAAACCACCAGCGAACGCGCGACCACGGCGATCGGCTCGGCGAGCGAGCGGTTGACCGACAGCCTCAACTTCAAGACCGACCACGTGCACGACGAATTCGCCGAGCTCACCGTCCGCCTGCAGCAGATGATGACGGCGCGGCTCGACACCGTGGCGCAGGGCTTCGCCCAGAAGGCGTCCGGCACCGTGGAAAACATGGCGAGCCGCACGCAGATCTTCACCGAGGCCCTGACCGATACCGGCACGCGCATGGCCGAAACCATCGCGGCCCGCGCCGACGAGGTGAACTCCACGCTGCGCTCGACCGGCGACTCGCTGGTGCTCGATCTCTCGCTGCGCGGCGGCGACGTCGTCTCCAAGCTGGAGCAGACCGGCCAGCGCATCACCGACACCATGATCACCCGCAGCAATGCGGTCTCGGAAACCTTCCGCGACAACGCCGAGGCGCTGGCATCCGCGCTCAACAGCCGCGGCGAGGCGGTCAAGGACATGCTGCAGGCGCGCCTGCAGGCCTTCGAGGACATGTTCAACCAGGGCGGCACCGAGCTGTCCGAGAAGATCTCGCGCAACTCCACCACGCTCGGCAATCTGATCACCAGCCACATGACCGAATTCGACCGCACCGTGAAGGTCTATGGCGGCGAACTGGTCGACCGGCTCGGCCAGCGGACGCAGGACGTGTCCGAGGCCATGCGCAACTACCTCGACACGTTCGACCAGCGCGTCACGGCCAAGTCCGACACGGTCGGCGGCGCGCTCAACCAGCGGCTCTCGCAATTCGAGCAGGAGCTCGATCAGAAGGTGGCCGGCCTCACGCGCAACCTCACCACCGGCGGCAAGCAGGTCGTCGATATGCTCGACCAGCGCGTGGCCGAGGTCGGCGGCACCATCATCGCGCGCGGCAGCGAAGTCGCCGACGCGATCGCCGCCAAGTCGGCCGAGATCGACCAGACTTTGGGCGCGCGCGCCCAGGAGGTCGCCAGCAATCTCGACAGCCGCATCGGCCGCTTCGAGGACCTGCTGATCGGCCGCGCCGAGACCGTCACCACCCAGATCGAGACCCGCACGCGGGCCGCCGCCGACGCGCTCAACGCGCGCATGGAGCAGCTTTCCCAGTCGATCAAGAGCAATTCGAGCGAAGCCGAGCGCTCGCTCGGCCAGCTCGCCATCGCCACCAGCGACGCCATCCGCGTGTCGGCGAGCGAGGCCGAACGCACGCTCAAGGGCGTCAGCGACGAGGTCGCCACCAGCTTCGTCGGCAAGGCCAACGAGATCGCCAATGCGGTCGGCCAGCGCACCAGCGAAATGACGACCATATTGTCCGACCGCAGCGGCAGCGTGCTCGCGGCCATCGTCGAGAAGGGCCAGCAGTTCGCCAGCGAAGTCGGCTCCGCCACCGAGCAGGCGATCAGGTCGATCGACGAGAAGGGCTTCGCCTTCACCCGTACGATGCTCGACAACAGCAGCGAGCTCGCGCGCATGATCAACAGCGCGGGCGAGGCCGCCTCCAACACCGTCAACCGCACCTTCAACGACCTCAACGACGCCGCCCAGAAGGCGATCGAGCAGTCCAAGCAGACCGCAACCTCCACCGTCAGCGAGATGATGGAGACGCACAATATGCTGCGCGCCGACACCACGGCGTTGTTCGAGCGCCTGCGCGAAGCCAACATCATGCTGCAGGAAGTGCTGTCCGGCGCGCACGAGAATATGAGCGCGCTCGAGAACACGCTGATGCTGCGGGTGTCGGAATTCGTCAGCTCGATGAACGAGGTGACCGGCACGACCACCGACGCCACCGCGCGCGTGGAATCGACCATCGCCAATTTCAGCGACATCACCGCGCGCGTCGTCACCAATCTCGGCCAGCTCGCCGACCAGTTCGACAGCCACGGCCGCGATCTCGCCAAGGCGGTCGATCTCATCGACCACAGCAACGAGCGCACCGAGAGCACCATCAACGAGCGCCGCGTGCAGCTCAATTCGCTGGTCGCCACGCTCGACATCCGCACCGAGGACCTCGATCAGCGGCTCAAGCGGTTCGCCGGCCTGCTCGACGAGTCGCTGGAAGCGGCCTCCGCGCGCGCGCGCGAAGTCGCCCGCATGGTGTCGGAATCGAGCGCCGAAGGCAGCCGCGCCATCACCGAGCAATATGACCGCGTGCGCGAGCACGCCGAGGACGAGCGCCAGCGCGCCGCCGAAACCATGCGCGACGTATTCGCGCATGCCTCGGGCGACACGCAAGCGATCTTCCGCGACGCCGGCGAACGCTTCGCCGAGGTGGTGCAAGGCATGAAGCAGATGGCGGCCGAGATGCAGCAGGAGCTCGAAGCCACCCGCTCCGAGCTGCACCGCGGCATCTTCGAATTGCCGCAGGAGGCGTCCGAAGGCGCCGCGCAAATGCGCCGCGTGATCGTCGATCAGATCGAGGCGCTGGCCGAGCTCAACCGCATCGTCGCCCGCCACGGCCGCAGCATGGACGCGGTCGAGCCGATGCGCCGTCCGGCGCGCGAGGAGCCGACGCTTGCCGTGATCGGCGGCGGCCGCGGCGGCGATCTGCCGCCGCGTCCGGCGCCGGCGCGCGAGCCCACCAGCTTCGCCCCGCCGCGCAGGCCCGCGCCGACGCCCTCGCTGACGCCCGAACAAGCCGGCGTCAGCAAAGGCTGGTTGAGCGAATTGCTCAATCGCGCCTCGCGCGACGAGGACGAGGCGCAGCACGATCTGCGCGAGCCCGCCCGCGGCCCCGAGGAACGCACGCCGCGCCACAGCATCGAGTCGCTCGATTCATTGTCGGTCGATATCGCCCGCATGATCGATCACGACGCGGCCGCCGATCTCTGGGACCGCTACAAGCGTGGCGAGCGCAATGTCTTCACGCGCAGGCTCTATACCTTGCAGGGCCAGAAGGCGTTCGACGAGATTCGCCGCAAGTATCGCGCCGACCGCGAGTTCAAGCAGACGGTCGACCGCTACATCGGCGAGTTCGAGCGGCTGCTCGAGGAGGTCTCGCGCGACGACCGCGGCCAGGTGGTGGCGCGCACCTATCTCACCTCGGAAACCGGCAAGGTCTACACCATGCTGGCGCACGCGGCCGGCCGCTTCGACTAACCGCGATTGTGGCGCTGCACGAAAATTAGGCGAGCCGGCCCTGGTGGCCGGCTTTGTCTATTTAGCGGTTCTCCAGTAGCAAATTACGAATTGCCACGGGCGGCCATCTATCGGATAGTACGCGGGTTCAGCGGACGGCGTGGGGCGACGTTACGCTGAATGGTCAGAACGAGCCGCCGGCAAAAAAAGCAATAACAGGCGGTGTGGAGGGGTTACTCAGGCGTCGAATGGCGCCAATAACAACGAGGCGATTCTGGGAGGAAAAGCCATGCGCACGAGCGTATTTTCTACGCGTGCATTGATTGCACGCGCACTGACTGCGGGTCTTTTTGCCGCCGTTACTCTGTTCGGCCTGTCGGGTTCGCCCGCCTGGTCGCAAACGCCGAAAGACATCCGCTGGGGCACCGGCCCGGTCGGCTCCGTCGGCCACAAGGCCCTGGTGGTCCTCGCCGACCTCCTCAACAAAGAGATGCCGGAATACCGCATCACCGTGTTGCCGATGCCGGGCGCCGTGATGACGGTGAAGGGCTTCGCCACCGAGCAGATCGATGCGATGTACGCGTCCGATGACGCGCTGCGCGAATACGTCAGCGACAGCGGCCGCTTCAAGGGCTTCAAGGCGACCCAAAAGCGCCAGCCGGTGCAGTCGATGTGGATCTACACGCTCGACATCGGGCTCGCGATCAAGGCGAGCAACGCCGACAAGATCAAGAAGTGGGGCGATCTGACCGGCAAGAAGGTGTTCACCGGCCCGCTGCCGTTCGACACCCGCCTGCATCTCGAGACCGCGCTGGCCGCGCTCGGCGTCAAGCACATCTACACGCAGGTCGATCTGTCGAACGCCGGCTCGGCGCTGCAGTCCGGCAGCATCGACGCCATCATCGTCTACTACACCGGCGGCGTCGTACCGGCGCCGTGGCTCACGGAAGCCTCACTGTCGGTCGATTGGGCGGGCCTCAATCCGAGCCCGGACGAGCGCGCCACGCTGAAGGCCAAGGGCATCGCCATCGAGGAAGTCGGATGCCTCCAAGATCAG
>CAVTHL010000038.1:0-15740 GCA_963734465.1 uncultured Alphaproteobacteria bacterium | reverse complement strand
GCCGCCGATCCAGCGCCAGTGACGCAGAGCCGGATGTCTGTGACCGGCTTTTCATGACGGCGCCCCGCGACTTCATCGACGGACCTTGGCGCGCGGTGCCGGTGCTCGGCGTCACGCAAATCCTGTCCTGGGGCTCGATCTTCTACACGCCGGTGTTGATCCTGCCGCTGGTCGCAGCTGAACGCGGCTGGTCGATCTCGTTCGCCATGGCCGGCTTCTCGGTCGGTCTGTTGGTCGCGGGGCTCACGTCGCCTTACGTCGGGCGGGCGATCGACCGTTTCGGCGGCCACGTGGTGATGACCGTGGGCTCGCTGATCGGCGCGCTCGGGCTGTTCCTGATCGTGCATGCCGCGAGCAGGCCCGCTTATCTCGCCGTCTGGACCGTGCTCGGCGTCGCCATGGCGGCGAACCTTTACGACGCCGCCTTCGGCAGTCTCGGCCGCATCTTCGGCGCCGACGCGCGCCGGCCAATCACCGCGCTGACGCTGGCCGGCGGCTTTGCCTCGACCGTGAGCTGGCCGGCGACGCATTTCCTGCTCGAAGCGATTGGGTGGCGCGGAACCTATCTCATCTACGCCGCGCTGCTCGCGCTGGTGTCGGCGCCGCTGCATGCGCTTTTCTTGCCGCGTAGCCGCGCCGACGCGCAGCCGGTGAAATCCGGCGAGACGGCGGAGCCGGTCAAGGTCTTGCCGCCATACGGCTTGCCCTTCCTGCTGGTGGCGGCGGCGTTCGCGTCCTACGCCTTCGTGCCCTCGGGGTTATCGGCGCATCTGCTGGCGATCTTCGCGCGCGGCGGCGTCGATGCCGGCACCGTCGTGTGGATCGGCGCCTTGTTCGGCCCGGCGCAGGTCGGCGCGCGCCTGATCGAATTCGCCTTCGGGCGCGATATCCATCCGCTCTGGGTGGTACGTTTCGCGCTCAGCGCGCTGCTGTGCGCCTTCGCCATGCTGATGCTGCTCGGCATATCGGCGCCGGTGGCCGCGGCTTTCGCGCTGATGTTCGGCGGCGCCAACGGGCTCGTCACCATCACGCGCGGCGCGGTGCCGCTCGCGCTGTTCGGCGCCTCCGGCTATGGCCGTTTGATGGGGCGGCTGGCCGGTCCCTGGCTGGTCATGCAGGCGGCGGCGCCATTGGTGATGGCCTTCGTGGTGGACCGCGCTTCCGACACCGGCGCGCTCGCGCTCGCCGCCGGCTTTGCCGCAATAGCGCTGACCTGCTTTGTGATGATCCGCCGCCCGAGCTAGCCGAATATCTTGTCAATGTCGTGCTGGCTGGCGTGGCCGGAATCGCCGTCGAGCTTGGGTCCATTGATCAGCCCGCCGCCGGCGGCACGCGTCGGCGCGGGCGTCTCGGCCGCACGGCCATCGCAGCGCGCAAGCATGGCCGAAAGCTGCTCCTCGACCAGATTCAAGGTTTCGATCACCTTGGCGATGCGCTGGCCGGCGAGATCCTGGAAATTGCAGGCCTCGTAAATCTGCACCGTATGATCCTGAATGTCTTGCGCGAGCCCACGCTCGTAGTCGGTCTTGAGCGTCGCGCCCAGCGTCCTCGCGTATTCGTCGACGCGTTCGGCTTCGTGCAGGATTTTCTGCGTGGCCTTTTCCATGCCGGCGACAGCTGCGCCGAGCTCGCCGGCCGCGCGCGCGAAGCGCGGGTTCTTGCCGTCGCCGATGAGCGCGGCGAGTTCGCGCCGGTTGCGCGTGATGGTGTCCTGCACGGCGGCAAGCTCGCGCGTGAGCTCATCGCTGCCGAGGTCGTGCCGGCCGCCGAGCTGGCGCAGCGTCTTGAGCTGATCGACGGCGTCGCGTTCGCCCGCCTGCGGCGCCGCGCGCCGGCTGGCGAACATCTGCTCGACGCGGAAAACTTTACGCTGCACGCGCCACGCTCCCCGATATCCCCACGATGTTTTCTATCCGACCGGCGATTAACGCCCGGTTGCGGCGTGGAATAAACGATGCGTTCACCATGCTGGTTTGCGTTTTACGCAAAATAAACTCTAACGCCACGAAGCGCGCGCGGTGGTGCGCCAATGCTCCGGCGCGGCGGCGGCGATTTACTAAACAGTGTTGGTTTCGGCCTCACCTTCGTGCGGTCGCGTTCACGAGTGCTTCGATGCAGCGTCTGCTGATTCCCGCCTTCGTCGTGCTGTCCGCAGGCGCCGCCGCCGCGCAGCAGGGGCACAATGCCGACCACGCCGCCGATGGTGGTGATGATGCCGCGTCGCCGCCGCCGCCGATGCGCAGCGAACTGGGCGGCGGCTTCATCGAATTCCTGTTCGGCGAGCACGGGCCGCAGCCGCGCGTCTCCTCGCCGCCGCCCAATCTCTATCCGGCGCCGCCGCAGCCGACCTATATCAGCGCGCCGACCCAGATCGATCCCATGCTGGAGCCGCCTTCGCCGCAGGGCTACCAGATGGACCCGCGCTTCCTGCGCCAGGAAGTCGCGTACGCGGGCAAGGAAGAGCCGGGCACGGTGATCATCGATACGCCCAACCACTTCCTCTATCTGGTCGAAAAAGACGGCAAGGCGATGCGTTACGGCATCGGCGTCGGCCGTCCCGGCTTCACCTGGGCCGGCACGCACGCGGTCTCCGCCAAGAAGGAATGGCCGGATTGGGTGCCGCCCAAGGAAATGCTCGAGCGCCAGCCGGGCCTGCCGCACTTCATGGCCGGCGGTCCGAACAATCCGCTCGGCGCGCGCGCTCTCTATCTCGGCTCGACGCTCTACCGCATCCACGGCTCGAACGAGCCCTGGACCATCGGCCACAATGTCTCGTCCGGCTGCATCCGCATGCGCAACGTGGATGTCATCGACCTCTACGACCGAATCAAAGTCGGCACCAAGGTGGTCGTGCTCTAGGCGTGATCCCGAAAAGTGGGAACCGGTTTTCGGAAAAGATCACGCCTCAGTAAGGTTCGGCCAGCACCAGCCGCGCTGGCGAGCACGCGCGGAAATTCATCCGAATTGAAATAGGTAAATTCCCGCTCGCGCTGGTGCGTGAGCGGATCGAGCGCTTCGAGCTCGGCATCGACGTGCCCCGGATGACACATCACCAGCCCGCCTTCCGGCAAGCCTTCGAGGAAGCGCGGAAAGATCTGTCGCGAACGGCGTCTTGCTGTTGAAGTCATAGGCGCCGGCAAAGGCCGGGTTGGTGGCGATGCCGCGGCGGCGGGCGGCGCTGCGAAAGCCGAGGCTCAACAGATCGAGCGTGAGCGCCTTGGCGTCGCGCATATGCCACGCGCCGCGCGCGCGGCCGCATTGCCGCACCCAGGCATCGGGCGCGATCTCGGCGACGACTTTCAGCAAAGTCCCGCGCACTTGCGGCACCAGATGCACATGCTGATGGCCGTCCACGAAATCGGGCAGGTGGCCGAACGTGTCGATGAAGGCGGTGAGCTGCGTGGCGATCTCGATCGCCAGCAGCTCCGGCTGCAAGCGTTGCATCATCGCCATGCGCATTTTTTGCGTATTCGGCAGGAAGCGGCCCGCCGCGCAGCGGCTTGAAACCTTCGCTCATCGGCTGGAACGGCCCGGTCAGCGTCACATGCAGGCCGATCGCCGCGCGCTTCTTGCCTGAATTAAGTTGTTCGAGCGCATCGGCTTCATCGGCCGACAGATGCGGCGCCGCCATCATCACGGACGTCGCGTTGAGCCGCCCGCGCAAGATCAGTTCGCGGATACCGGCATTGACCGCGGGCGAGATGCCGTAGTCGTCGGCGCACAGCCAGATATGACGGACGGCGTTGGCCACAGCGCGGCCTGCGCTCACTCGGCCGCGCGCGAGGGCAGCGGCTTCGCAGGCTCTTTGGCAGGCTCTTTGGCGGTTTCGCCGGCGCTTTTCACGCTGTGTTCGGCGACGAAATAGACCGGCCGCGCTTTGATCTCGGACAGCAGCTTGCCGATATATTCGCCGAGCACGCCGATCATCAGAAGCTGCACGCCGCCCAGCACCATCAGGCCGACCACCAGCGAGGGATAGCCGGGCACGTCCTGGCCGAACAGCAAAGTCTCCACGATGATCCAGCCGCCGAACAACAGCGCGCTGGCGGCGAGCATCAGGCCCAACATGCTGGCGACGCGCAGCGGCGCCACCGTGAACGAGGTCAGCCCCTCGATCGAGAAGCCGATCAGCGTCCACACGTTCCAGCTGGTGGTGCCGTGCGCGCGCGGCGCCGGCTGGTAATCGACGCGCACCTGGCGGAAGCCGATCCAGCTCGACAGGCCTTTGAAGAAGCGGTTGCGCTCCGGCATCTGGCGCAGCGCCGCGGCCGCGCGCGGCGACAGCAGGCGGAAGTCGCCGGCGTCTTCCGGGATCTGCTGGCGCTGGCCCCAATTGATCAGCGCGTAGAACCAGTGCACGCCAATGCGGCGCAGGCGAGGTTCGTTCTCGCGATGAGCTTTCGCGGTGTAGACGACGTCGTAGCCGTCATCGAGCCAGCGCGCGACCAGCGTCTCGATCAGGCTGGGCGGATGCTGGCCGTCGCCGTCGATGAACAGCACGGCGCCGAGCCGGGCATGATCGAGGCCGGCGAGCAGGGCGGCCTCCTTGCCGAAATTGCGCGACAGCGTGACGACCTGAATGTCGAGCGCGCCGGCCGGCAGCGCGCTGGCGATGCTGCTGGTTGCATCGCCGCTGCCGTCGTCGACATAGACGACTTCGAGCGCGAGCCCGCGCTGCGCCTTGAGCCGGCCGGCAACGTCGAGGATGCGCGCATGCAGGGAGGCCAAGCCTTTGGCCTCGTTGAACAGCGGCACGACAATCGACAGGCCGGGCGCTGCGCGCGCGCGGGAGCCCGCTTTGCTCGGTTTGGCAGCCATTCGCGTTAACCTATGCGCTTTGTTTCGTCGCGTTCTATAGCGCAAAGCTCAAGTTCTGTCGCCTGCGCATGGAAGGCTCGTGGCGAACGTGGTAATCGAAACGCGATGATTCCAGCGCCGCTGCAAGATATTTTCACCCGTCTCGACAAGGCCTGGCACGAGCGCGCCGTCGCGCTGAAGGCTTTGAGTTTCGGTCTGGTCGGGCTGATCAACTCGGCCGTCGACTTCGGCGTGTTTTCCTTCGCCTACTACTATCTGGGGCTGCCGATCATCGCAGCGAATACGCTCGCCTGGGTCATCGCGGTGACCGGCTCCTACGTGCTGAATTCGACCATCACCTTTGCCGCCGAATCCGGGCGCCAACTCGGCTTCAAACGCTATTTTGCGTTTGCGCTGTCGCAAGTCGCCGGATTTTTCGCCAACACCGCGACGGTCTGGTGCCTGGTCGAGCTCGTTCATATTCCGGCCTGGGCGGCCAAGGTGGCGGCGATCGCGGTGAGCTTCGCGGTCAATTTCTCGCTCTCGCACTTCGTCGTGTTCCGCGCGCGCCCGCGCGGGGATGCCGCGCCATAAGGGACAGCAGCATGGCCGATTTGTGCCATAAGCGAACATGGCATTGCGCGGCGCCATCTGCTGCGCGGGTTGCATTTTATTTTCGCCAATGTGCGTTCTATGCTAAAAGCGCCATCGCGTCTTGATCGACGCGCCTGCACCTATGGCCGCCAATTCGGCGGTGCCCCGAATAAGGATGATTGACCCTCATGGTGAGTGCGGCGGATGATATTGTCGAAATGATCGCCCACAGGGGCCGCCGTAGCAAGGACGAGCTCCAATTGTCGGAGCCGCTCGAAGAGCTGGGACTGGATTCTATGGAAGTGGTCTCGTTGATCTTCGATATTGAAGAAAAATTCAATATAGAGATCCCCCTTAACGCGAACATAGACATTGAAGCCAAGACTCTCGCGGATCTCATTCTAGCCGTTGATCAGCTTATTGCCGCCAAGGCAAAGCCAGCTTGAACAGGGTCGTCATTACCGGCCTCGGCGTCGTCTCGTCCGTCGGACAATCGACGCGGGACTATTGGGAGTCCCTGGTCGCGGGCCGCTCGACCTTTGCGCCGCCAACGCTCGGAACTGCCGCGCAGGCCACCGGCAAGCTGGTCGGCGAAGTCAAGGGTTTCGATCCGGCGGCGCATTTTGAACCGTCGCAAATCCTCCTGCTCGACCGGGTTTCGCAATTCGCCGTCGTCGCCGCGCGGCAAGCGGTGAGCCAATCGGGGCTTGCAATTCGGCGGCGAGCTGGCCGAGCGAACCGCCGCGATCGTCGGCACCGGATCGGGCGGGCATACGACCGTCGATGAAAATTTCCACCGTCTCTACGCCGAAGGCGCCGCGCGCCTGCATCCGCTGACCATCCCCAAGGCCATGATCAGCGCCGCGGCCAGTCAGGTCTCGATGTATTGCGGCACCAAAGGCCCGGCTTTCGCGGTCGCCTCCGCTTGCGCTTCGGCAACCCATGCCATCGGCCTGGCGTTCCACATGGTCCGTAGCGGCAGCGTGACCTGCGCCGTGGCCGGCGGCACCGAGGCGAGCATTACATTCGGTGGCATGAAGGGTTGGGAGGCCATGCGCATCATGTCGCCCGACACCTGCCGGCCTTTTTCCAAGGACCGAAAAGGAATGGTGATCGGTGAAGGAGCGGCTGTCGTGGTGCTCGAGGCCTTGGATCACGCGCGCAGCAGGGGCGCGGATATCCTGGCTGAGCTCGTCGGCTTCGGCATGAGCGCCGACTTCGCAAGATTTAACCGCCCCCAACGCCAACGGAATGGCCCGCGCCATCACCGCGACGCTGGCGGATGCGGGCTTGCCTCCGGATGCGATCGATTATGTCAACGCTCATGGAACAGGCACCACCGCCAACGACTCCGCCGAAACGGCGGCCCTGCATCTGAGCTTCGGCGCCCAGGCGCGGCGCCTCGCCGTATCGTCCACGAAATCAGTTGTCGGGCATACACTTGGCGCCGCGGGCGCGCTCGAATTGATCGCCGCCATCATGGCCATCCGTGACGGCATCGTGCCGCCGACCATGAATTACCTGGGGCCGGACCCTGACTGCGACCTCGATTACGTCCCCAATGAAGCGCGGCGCATGCCCGTCCGCGCGGTTTTGAGCAATTCGTTCGCCTTCGGCGGGTTGAACGCTGTTTTAGCTGCGCGCCAGTTCGCAGGTTGACATCGCATGACCGCAGGGTTGCTCAATCGCGCGCTCTAGCAGCGCCAAACGGCGGTGTCCGCGGCGCGCTCCGCTTGTGGCGAGGCTACAGCCCCGCTTCCAGCTTGGCGTAGAGCGGATTGTCGCGCGAGAACACGTAATCGAGATCGGCCACCGCCACCGCTTCGGCGCCGTTTTCACGCAGGAAGCTGGTGAGCGCATAGACCTCGCCGGGCGGGCAGTGCAGCGTCAGCATGCCGGAGGAGGTGGGACCGCCGAACGGCGTCTGCACGCCGAACTTCTCCTGCGCCGCCGTCACCAGCCGCGCATCGCAAGCCGCAAAACGCGCGCGCACTTCGCGGAACGCCTTGGCGCGCGCCTGCGCGGCGATGCGGTCGAGGATGACGCGCGCCAGCTCGCGCTCGGCCGCGCCCCAGGAGGCAGTCCGCGCCGCCACAAGGTTGGCCTGCGAGCGCAGAATGATGCCGTCCTCCACGATCTTCAGCCCATTGGCCGCGAGCGTCGCGCCCGTGGTGGTGATGTCGACGATCAGCTCGGCGGTGCCGGCGGCCGGCGCGCCTTCGGTCGCGCCCGTGCTTTCGACGATGCGGTAGTCGATGATGCCGTGCTGCGAGAAGAAAGTGCGCGTCAGGTTCACGTATTTGGTCGCCACCCGCATCTTGCGGTCATGGGTCTGGCGGAACGAGGTGCCGACGTCGTCGAGGTCGGCCATGGTGCGCACGTCGATCCAGGCCTGCGGCACCGCCACCACGACGTTGGCAAAGCCGAAGCCGAGACCCTCGATCAGCACCACTTTGCTGTCGGCGTCGGGGATCATCTCGCGCACCAGATCCTCGCCGGTAACGCCGAGATGCACGGCGCCCGCCGCAAGCTGCGAGGTGATTTCGGAGGCCGAGAGATAAGCGACTTCCACGCCGTCGAGTCCGGCAATGGCGCCGCGATAGTCGCGCGCGCCGCGCGGCTTGACGAGCGCGAGGCCCGCGCGCGCGAAAAAGGCTTCGGCGTTTTCCTGCAAGCGGCCTTTCGCCGGCACCGCGAGCACCAAGGGCGCGCTCATGCGGCGTCCCCGTAGACGGCGAGCCGCTCGATCCACACCGCAAAGCCGATGGCCGGGATCGGCGCGCGCGCGCCCAGCCGCGTCAGCAGGCCGTCGTAGCGCCCGCCCGCGACCAGCGGGTCGCCGGTGCGCGCCGGATCGGTCAGCTCGAACACGAAGCCGGTGTAATAGTCGAAGCCGCGCCCGAAGGCGGTCGAGAAGCGCACGCGCTTGAGGTCGATGCCCTGCGCGGCGAGAAATCCGCTGCGGCTTTCGAACACGTCGAGCGCGGGGTTGAGCGCCGCCGTCATGTTGCCTTGCGCGGCGAGCGCACGCAGGTCGGCGGCGGCCTCGTCGGGATCGCCGGCGATCGCCAAAAACTTTTCGATCAGCGCGCGCACGTCGCGCGGCAGCTTGGCGCTGGCGCCGAGCGCCGACTGCTCGAGGAAACGGTCGGCGATCTCGCCGACCGAGCGGCCGCCGACGGCGTTGATGCCGGCGATCGACAACAAATCGGTGACCAGCGCGTGCGCGGCCTTCGGATCGGAGCCGGCGAGCGCCGCCAGCACGCCCTGATATTCCGGCCGCTCGTTGCCGCCGCCGAGCACCAGCCGGTCGAGGTCCTGCGCCAGATTGGCCTTGCGGTTGAAATCCTTGACCAGCCGCCGCTTCCACGCCGGCGGCAGATCGAGCGCGGCGATCAGGCTGGCAAACAGCGCGACGTCGCCGATCTGGATGTCCGGCTCTGCCAGGCCATAGTGCGCGGTCGCCTCCAGGCCGAGCGCCAGCATCTCGGCGTCGGCCGCCGCCTGGTCGGGACGGCCGAAGGATTCGATGCCGGCTTGCAGGAATTCGGCCGGGGCATCGCTGCGGTGGCGGAATACCGGGCCCAGATAGCAGAAGCCGGCAGGCCGGCCTGCGAGCGGGGAGGCGAGGTAGTCGCGCGACACCGGGATGGTCAGGTCCGGCCGCAGGCAGAACTCGCCGCCGCCCGGGGCGGTGGTCAAATACATGCGCTTGCGGATGTCCTCGCCGGACAGGTCGAGAAACGGCTCGGCCGGCTGCAGAATGGCCGGCACCACGCGGGCATAGCCCGCGCGCTCGTAGGAGGCGACCAGCGTCTCCGCGCGCGTCTCGGGCCCGCTTGTTGCAGTCGTGGTGATGTCGCGTCCATCGCGGTACCAAACGCCGTTCCTGTGTCGAGATGGCGGCCTTTAGCACGATAGTTTTAAGGATTCGACGCCGATTGCCCGCCTGCCTTAATGGGGCAGCTGCCCAAATCATTGTTGTCGTTAACGAATCTTGCCACCCGGGCGGCCTGGCCGAGGGGCGGAACACCGCTGCGGGTAACTGAATCTCAAGACAACCGATGTTCACTAAGGGTCGGGTGGGGAGACTCTTGGGATGACCGCTGCCGTACCGCGCGCTTTGGTGGAGGCCTTCTATAAGGCCTATGCCGAGCGCGACATCGACCGGGTCGGCGAATTCCTCGCCGACGACGTGACCTGGACCATCACCGGTCCGGTCGACCTGCTGCGCTTCTGCGGCACCCGCAACGGCAAGGCGGCCACGCTCGACATGATCGGGCGGCAGATCTCCGAAGTTTACCAGGTGCTGAGCTTCGTGCCCGACGCCATCCTGATCGACGGCGCCTGGGCGGCGACGATCAACCGCCTGTCCGCGCGGCTGAGTGACTGCGAGCGCGTCATCAGCTTCCGCCTTGCGCATTTCCTGCGCTTCCGCGACGGCAAGATCGTCGAGATGCGCGCGATCATCGACAGCTATGACGCGGTCGAGCAGGTGCTCGGCCAGCACCTCGCGGCTTCCGGCGAGGGCCGCGCCGGCGATGCCTGCTGGTCGCGGTTTAAGGGCAACGCACATCATGACCTACGCCGTCCCCCGCAGCGTGGCGCAAGCCTTCTACGAGGTCTATGCCGTGCGCGATGCCGACAGGATCGCGACATTTCCTGCGACGACGACGTCGAATGGACCATCAGCGGCCCGGTCGACTATCTGCCGTTCTGCGGCGTCCACCGCGGCAAGGCGAACGTCGTCGATTTGATTCGCCGCCGCATCCCGGCGGTGTTGCGGACGTTCAGTTTCGTGGCGGAGGTCATTCTGGTCGACGGCGACCAGGTGGCGATGCTCAGCCGTCAATCGTCGCGGCGCGCCGCGGATGGCCAGGCGATCAGCTATCGTGTCGCAAACCACATGCGCTTCCGCGACGGCAAGGTGATCAAGAACCTGTCGCTGGTCGACACCTTCGACGCGGTCGAGCAGGTGCTCGGCCAGCAGCTCGCGGTGGGCGGCGGCGTGCGGGCCGCCGACGACCGGTTCGTGACGGTCTAAGCGCAGCCGATCATGAGCTACTCGGTTCCCCGCAGCCTGGTCGAGGCTTTTTACAAAGCCTATGCCGCGCGCGACCACGACACGGTCGCCGATTTTCTCGACGACGACGTGAACTGGACCATCAGCGGGCCGGTCGATCTGCTGCGCTTCTGCGGCACCCGCCACGGCAAGGACGCCGCGCTTGACATGATGGCGCGCGTGGTGCCGCAAGTGTTTCACATTTTCAGCTTCGTGCACGAGGCCATCCTGATCGACGGCGACCGCGTGGCGTCGCTCAACCGTCTGTCCGCCAGTCTCGGCGAGCGCGTGGTCAGCTACCGGCTGGCGCACCACCTGCGTTTCCGCGACGGCAAGGTCGTCGAAATGCTGTCGCTCATCGACAGCTTCGACGCGGTCCAGCAGGTGCTCGGCCGCCCGCTCACCGCATCCGACCGCGTCGCGGCCGGCGAGGGCGAGCTCGTCGCCGTGTAATGTTACGGCGTGTCGGCGGCGGTCACGGTGACTTCGACCGTCATGCCGACGAAATCCGCCGCGGTGCCGCTGTAACTTCCTGAAATCGGGATGGCTTGCGAGGGATCGCGCGTGACCGCGACGCGGATCAGCGTCTCGCCGCCGATCAGCACGTCGGTCGGGTCGTATTCGATCCAGCCGGCGCCGGGCAGGTAGACTTCCGCCCAGGCATGCGTGGCGGCGGTGGCTGGCGTGGCACTGCCTTTGTCGAGCGCCGGATCGTAGAGATAGCCGGACACGAAGCGGGCGCCGAAGCCGAGATAGCGCGCCGCCTCGATGAAGGTCATGGCGAAGTCGCGGCAGGCGCCGGCTTTCTTCTGCAACGTCTCGGCCGGCGATTGCGTGCCCGGCTCGTGCCGCTCGGTATAGACGATGACCGGCTTCAAGGCCGCGTTCATGCTGGTGAGCAGATCGAGCGTGCGCATCGGCCGCGAGGTGACGAAGCTGTCGGCCCAGCGCGCCAGCACGCCTTCCGGATCGGGATAATGCTGTTCGAGCAGGCGGCCGAGATCGACGCGGTCGCTGCTCGAATAGATGAAGGGATAGAATTCGGCCTCCGGCGCGATCGGAAACACCGGCCCTTCGATGCCGTAGCGCTCGATCGTGAGCGTGCTGGTGATGGCGAGAAGCTGTCGCCGGCGCGGTGAAATCGACGAGCGCGACCGAATTGCCGAACACGTCGTACAGCCAGCGCGTATTACCCGGCGGCGACAGCGTCAGTTCCGCCGCCACCAGCCGCATGTCGTGCGAATTGCGCGGCCGCAGCATCAGCCGGTGCTGGCCGAACGAAACCGGGCGCGCGTACTGGTATTTGGTGGCGTGGCGGACGGTGAGCAGCTTCATGGGATCAAGCGATGCAAGCCGCGCGCCAACTCGCTAGTTGAGCTTGTGGCGCGCGAGCAACTTGCGACCGCCTCGACCAATTCGCTCTCCTTCACGGCGAACTGCGCCTCGGCCTGCTTCTTGAGGTATGCGTCGCGATCCTTGATGTCGCTCGGCGCCGAGCCCGCGATCAGGTCGCGAATCTGCACTTCGCCTTTGGCTTTCTCGTCGGGCCCCTGGATCACCGCGCACGGGCTGCCGCGCCTGTCGGCATATTTGAGCTGCTGTCCGATGCCGTGTTTGGGATTGCCGAGATAAAGCTCGGCGCGGATACCGGCCTTGCGCAGGTCGGCCGTGAGCTTTTGCGACGCCTGGACATTCTCGGCGCCAAACACCGTGACCAGCACCGGGCCCGCTTCGCGCTTTGCCCCGAGCTTGCCGAGCGCGGTGAGCGCGGCCTGGAGGCGCGACACGCCGATGGAGAAGCCGGTCGCCGGCACCGGCTGGCCCATGAAGCGCGACACCAGGCCGTCGTAGCGCCCGCCGCCGCCGACCGAGCCGAAGCGCACCGGGCGGCCTTTCTCGTCCTTGATCTCGAAGGTCAGCTCAACCTCGTAGACCGGGCCGGTGTAGTACTCGAGGCCGCGCACGACCGACGTATCGATGCGCACACGGCCATCGTCATAGCCGCTGGCGGCGATCAATTCGTCGATGCCGCGCAGCTCCATCACGCCGTCGATGCCCTGATTGGAGCCCGACACCAGAGCCTCGACGCGGCTAAAGGTCTCGTCGTCATTGTTCACGGCCGTGCTGAGAAAGCCGAGCACCGTATCGATCGCCTTGTCCGGCAGTTCGGCGCCTTTGGTGAAATCGCCGCTGTCGTCCTTGCGGCCCTTGCCGAGCAACATGCGCACGCCGTCGGGCCCGAGCCGGTCCAGCTTGTCGATCGCGCGCAACACGACGAGCCGCTTGCCGGCATTGGCCTCGCCGCCGATCTCGATCGACTCCATGATGCCGTCGAGCACCTTGCGGTTGTTCACCTTCACCACATAGTCGCCGCGCGGAATGCCCAGCGCCTCCATCGTGTCCGCCGCCAGCATGCACATCTCGGCATCGGCCGCGAGCGACGCGCTGCCGACCGTGTCGGCATCGAACTGCATGAACTGCCGGTAGCGTCCCGGCCCCGGCTTCTCGTTGCGGAACACATGGCCGTAGCGATAGCTGCGATAAGGCAGCGCGAGGTTCTGGTAATTCTCCGCCACATAGCGCGCGAGCGGCGCGGTCAGGTCGTAGCGCAGGCTCAACCACTGCTCGTCGTCGTCCTGGAACGAGAACACGCCCTCGTTCGGCCGGTCCTGGTCGGGCAGGAATTTGCCGAGCGCGTCGGTGTATTCGATCGCCGGCGTCTCCACCGGCTCGAAGCCGTAGCGCTCGAACACCACGCGGATCGCCTCCACCATATGGCGGGTGGCGGCGATCTCGGCCGGCCCACGGTCGGCCAGCCCGCGCGGCAGGCGGGCTTTGAGTTTCTGCGGCTTTTTGGGTTGGTCGGCCATGTCGCGCCTACATATCAGAGTATAGAGCCGCGCTGAATTCGTCATGGCCGGGCTTGTCCCGGCCATCCACGCCTTTATGGTGCGGATCTATGGCTCAAGCCCAGCGCACACCCGTATCGGCCACGGTCCCCAACGACCTCGAGCCCTATTGGATGCCGTTCACGGCCAACCGCGCCTTCAAGGCGCGGCCGCGCCTGATCGCCCGCGCCAAGGACATGTTCTATTTCACGCCGGACGGCCGCAAGCTGATCGACGGCTCGGCCGGGCTGTGGTGCACCAATGCCGGCCATAACCGCGACCCGATCGTCGAGGCGATCCAGGCCCAGGCCGCCGAGCTCGACTACGCGCCGGCCTTCCAGTTCGGCCATCCCAAGGCCTTCGAGCTCGCCGCGCGGGTGGCGGCGCTCGCGCCCGGCGATCTCGACCACGTGTTCTTCTGCAATTCCGGTTCCGAGGCGGTCGACACCGCGCTCAAAGTCGCGCTCGCCTATCACAATGTGCGCGGGCAAGCCTCGCGCGTGCGGCTGATCGGGCGCGAGCGCGGCTATCACGGCGTCGGCTTCGGCGGCGTCGCGGTCGGCGGCATCGTGTCGAACCGCAAGCAGTTCGGCGCGCTCTTGGCCGGCGTCGATCATATGCCGTCGACCTACAATCGCGAGCAGCAGGCCTTCAGCATCGGCGAGCCGGAATGGGGCGCGCATCTGGCCGATGCGCTCGACGGTATCGTCACGCTGCACGACGCCTCCACCATCGCCGCCGTGATCGTCGAGCCGGTGGCGTGCTCGACCGGCGTGCTGGCGCCGCCCAAGGGCTATCTCGAGCGGCTGCGCGCGATCTGCGACAAGCACGGCATCCTGCTGATCTTCGACGAAGTCATCACCGGCTTCGGCCGCCTCGGCTACGCCTTCGCCGCCGAGCGCTACGGCGTCGTGCCCGACATGATCACCTTCGCCAAGGGCATCACCTCCGGCTCGGTGCCGATGGGCGGCGTGCTGGTGCGCAAGGGCATCTACGACGCCTTCATGAAAGGCCCCGAGCACGTCATCGAATTATTCCACGGCTACACTTATTCGGCGCACCCGCTCGCCTGCGCGGCGGGGCTTGCCACGCTCGACCTCTATCGCGACGAAGGCCTGTTCGAGCGCGCGCGCAAGCTGGAAAAGCCGTGGGCCGAGGCCGCCATGAAGCTCAAGGGCCTGCCCAATGTGCTCGACATCCGCCCGGTCGGCATGACGGTCGGCGTCGATCTCGCCAGCAAGCCGGACGGCGTCGGCAAACGCGGCTTTGCGGCGCTCGAACTGGCCTTCCACGAGCACGGCCTGATGATGCGCGCGGTCGGCGACACGCTGGCCATGAGCCCGCCGCTGATCGTCACCGAGGCTCAGATCGGCGAGCTGTTCGACAAGCTGGCGACCATTATCAAAGCGGTGGCGTGAGCCCCTCTTCCCCTCCCCCCGCCTCAATTGATCGACAGCCCGAGCGCGTTCACCATCTCGCCCCACTTCTTTATTTCCGCGCGGAAATAGGCGTCGGCTTCCGCCGGCGAGCCGTGGATCGGGTCGAAGCCGATCGACTTGAGCTTGTCCTGCGTCGCGGGCTCCTTGATCACGTCCTGCACCGCGGCGTTGAGCTTGGCCACGATCGCCGGATCGGTCTTGGCCGGCGCGAAGATGCCGACCCAGGACGCCGCCTGGAACAGCGGGAAACCCTGCTCGCCGTAAGTCGGCACATCCGGCACGACCGCGGCGCGCTTGTCGGCCGCGATGCCGAGGCCCTTGAGCTTGCCGCCCTTGATCTGCGCCGCCGCGCCGCCGCCCAACGTGGTCGCCAGAATATCGATCTGGTTGCCGAGCAGCGCGTTGATGGCCGGCGCGCCGCCTTGATAGGGAATGTGCACGACATTGATGTTGGCGATCTTCTTGAAGAAATACTCCGCCTCGATGTGCGAGCCGCTGCCGACGCCGGCGGAGCCGAAATTGATCGACTTGTCCTTGGCCGCTTTGACGAACTCGGCGAGGTTCTTCGCCGGGTTGCTCGGATTGGCGACCAGCGCTTCCGGGCTCGAGGCGGTGATGGCGACCGCCTTGAGGTCGCCGGCGGCGAACTGGTTGTGCTTTTGCAGGGTGAGATTGATCGCCAGCGCCGTGGTCGTCAGCAGCACCGTGTAGCCGTCCGGGTTGGCGCGCGACACCACGCCGGCCGCGATATTGCCGCCGGCGCCGGGGCGGTTTTCAACCACCACGCTCTGCCCGAGCTTGCCCTCGATGCCGTGCGCGATCAGGCGGGCCAAGGTGTCGGCGATGCCGCCGGGCGCGAAGGCCACCACGAAGGTGATGCGCTGGGCCGGGTATTGCTGCGCGGAGGCCGGGCCGCAAAGAAGGCAAATGTAAGAAGTGCCAATGCAGCGATCGTGCATC
>CAVTHL010000037.1:0-97906 GCA_963734465.1 uncultured Alphaproteobacteria bacterium | reverse complement strand
CACCGCTAGTTGCCCGATTGCGCCGCCCGGCGCAAGCGCATCAACCGTCGAGCATGATGCCATAGAGCATCTGGTCCATGGCGCGCGACGGCTCGGGGCAGCCGGCTTCGCCCACCACCTTGGCGGGCACGCCCGCCACCGTGACATTGTTCGGTACCGATTTGATGACGACCGAGCCGGCGGCGATGCGCGCGCAATGGCCGACTTCGATATTGCCGAGAATTTTCGCGCCGGCGCCGATCATCACGCCGTGGCGGATTTTCGGGTGGCGGTCCTCGTGCTCCTTGCCGGTGCCGCCGAGCGTGACGTCGTGCAGGATCGACACGTCGTCGTCGATCACCGCCGTCTCACCCACCACCAGGCCGGTGGCGTGATCGAGGAAGATACCGCGGCCGATCTTGGCGGCCGGATTGATGTCGCACTGGAACACGGCCGAGGAGCGGCTTTGCAGATAGAGCGCGAAATCCTTGCGGCCCTTGCCGAGCAGCCAATGCGACAGCCGATGCGTCTGAATGGCGTGGAAGCCTTTGTAATAGAGCACCGGCTCGATGAAGCGCAGCGTCGCCGGATCGCGGTCGACGGTGGCGACGATATCGGCGCGGAAGGCCTCGCCGAGCGCCGGCTCGTCGTCCAGCGCGTCGTTAAAAGCCTGCCGGATCAGGTCGCCGGAAATGTCGGCATTGCCGAGCCGCTCGCTGACGCGATGCACGACGGCGGCTTCCAGCGAGTCATGATGGAGAACGTTCTCGTAGATGAAGGTGGCGAGCTCGGGCTCGCGGCGCGCGGTCTCCTCCGCCTCCTGGCGGATGCGCGTCCAGACCGGATCGACCTTGTCGAGGCCTTTGGCAGGCCGTGTCTGATGCTGGGCCATCGGTGTTGTCTCCTGAGCGCCTCTCGACGCCAAATCCCTCAACCTCAATTTAGCATAGAACGCCCGCCGGCAAGAAGCGGCCAATGCGGGCAGCGCATGGCTAACCGCCGATACTTAGGGCCGCTGGTTAAGGAATTCGAGTACACCGGCTTTGAATACCTTATCGCCGACCGCCAGCATGTGATCGCGGCCCGGAATATCGAGCGCGCGGGCCCCAGGAATGAGCGCGGCCAGGGCCGGCCCAGAACCCGCCACATTGTCCTTGCTGCCAACTGCGACCAGAATCGGCGCTTTGATGCCCGCCACCTGCTCGCAACTCAACGTCTGGCGCGGACGGCGCATGCAGGCGGCGAGCGCCTTGAGGTCGGACTTGGCCTGCTCGGCGAATATGCGGAAGGTACGACCAATCGGGTCGCTGACCTCGGCAAGCGACGGCGCCTCGAGCGACGCGGCGATGACGTCAGCCAATTCGCCGCCGTGACCTTCGATCAGCCTGATACCGAGGCCGCCGATGATGGCCGACCGCACGCGCTCGGGATGATTGACGGCCAGGAACGCGGTGATGCGCCCGCCCATGGAATAGCCCATCACATCGGCGCGCGCGATGCGCAGATGATCCATCAACGCACGCACATCCTCCGTCATCAACGTCATTTGATAGGCGGCTGGACCGTAGAGTTTCGTCGATTGCCCATGCCCGCGATTGTCGAGCGCGACGACACGCCGGCCGGCGCGCGTGAGCGTCGTCAGCCAGGACGGATTGACCCAGTTGATTTCCTTGTTCGAGGCAAAGCCGTGCACCAGCACGATCGGCTCGCCCTCACCTTGTTCGAGATAGGCGATCTCGACTTGGCCATTCTTGAAACTCGGCATGCGGGGCTTTTACCCGCGCGCGGTCAGCCCCGCAAACCGGCCGCTAGGCATGGCCCGCACGCCTCGCTATGGTGCGCCCGCTAACCGCACGAGGGGTCCCATGGCCGAGCACGTGATTCCGCATTTCCATAACGATCCGGGCGTGCCCGTGATTGAGATCGGGGCGAAGGAATTCATGTGCGTGGGCGCGACGCCGCCTTACGACCATCCGCACGTGTTCATCGACATGGGCGACGAGAACGAATCGATCTGCCCCTATTGTTCGACGCTTTATCGATTCAATCCGAAGCTCGACCCGCACGCGGCGAGGCCTGCCGAATGCGCCCTGCCGGCCACCGCTGCCGCCTGACCGGCCGTGGCCGCCCGTGACATCATCGTCGCCGGCGCCGGCATTGCGGGGCTGACCACCGCTATCGCGTTGGCGCGCGCGGGTTTGCGCGCAACCGTCATCGAACAGGCCGCCAGGCTGGAAGAAGCCGGCGCCGGCATCCAGCTTTCGTCCAATGCCACCAATGTGCTCATTCAGCTCGGGCTGGGCGAACGCCTGCGCCCGCTGGTGATGACGCCGCAGGCGATCCGCGTGATGGCCGGCGGCTCGGGGCGCGAGATCGTGCGTATCCCGCTCGGCCAAGAGGTCGAGCGCCGCTACGGCGCGCCCTACTGGACGATCCATCGCGGCGACCTGCAGGCAGCGCTCGCCGCCGCCGTCGCCGACGATCAGGACATCACGCTCAGGCTCGGCCTGCGGGTCGAGGAATTCGCCGTCCACGTCAAAGGCGTCACGGCGCTGGTGCGCAGCGGCAGCCAGGTCAGCGGCCACGTTAGCGACCAGCGCGGCATGGCGCTGATCGGTGCCGATGGCGTGTGGTCGAGCGTCGCCACACGCATGAACCAGCCGCGCCCGCGCTTTGCGCACCGCACCGCCTGGCGCGCGCTTATCCCCGCCGAACGGGTGCCGGAGGAATTCCGCGAGCCGCTGGTGCATCTCTGGCTCGGGCTCGACGCGCATCTGGTGCATTACCCGGTCAAAGGCGGCCGCCTCATCAACATCGTCGGCATCGTGCACGAGGAGTTCCGCAAACCCGGCTGGTCGGCTGCCGGCGACCGCGTCGAAATTCTCCGCCAATTCGCACGCTGGTCCTGGGCGAACAAAGCGCGCGATCTGATCGCGCTGCCGGAGCGCTGGCTGAAATGGCCGCTCTATGTGCGAAGCAAGCCGTTCCGCGGCGGCAACGGGCCGGTCACGCTGATCGGGGATGCCGCCCACCCGATGCTGCCCTTCCTCGCGCAAGGCGCCGGCATGGCGATCGAGGACGCCGCGGTGCTCGCGCATTTCCTCGCGCATTTCCGCGACGATCCGGCCGACGCGCTGCGCGGCTACGAAGGCGCGCGCCGCCTGCGCACCGCGCGCGCCCAACAGGCCTCGCGTAAGCAAGGCCGCATCTATGGGCTGAGCGGGCCGGAGGCGCTGGTGCGCAATCTCGCGATGCGCGCGATGGGTGGAGAAAAACTGCTCGCACGCCAGGATTGGCTTTATAGTTGGCGTCCACCCAGTCTCGTCAAAGGCGTAAGCGCATGATGTTTCCTTCGACCATCGCCGGCAGCCTGCCGAAACCGTCTTGGCTGGCCGAGCCGAACAAGCTCTGGCCGCAATGGAAGCTCGCCGGCGAAGAGCTCGCGCAAGGCAAGCTCGACGCCACGTTGCTGGCCATCAAATTGCAAGAAGACGCCGGCATCGACATCGTCTGCGACGGTGAAATGTCGCGCCAGCATTTCGTGCACGGCTTTCTGGAATTCATCGACGGCATCGACTTCGGGCACAAGGTCGAGATGGGCATCCGCGGAGATCGCTACAAAGCGATGGTGCCGCAGGTCAGTGGCGAATTGAAGTTGAAAGGCCGCGTGCACCAGACGGAGACGCGCTACGGCCGCGCCCATACCAAGCGCAAACTGAAAATCACCTTGCCCGGCCCGATGACCATCTCCGACACCGTCGCCGACCGCCACTACGGCGACAAGGTGAAGATGGCGATGGCCTTCGCCGGCCTTCTCAACCAGGAAGCGCGCGCGCTTGAGAAAGACGGCGTCGACGTCATCCAGTTCGACGAACCGGCCTTCAACGTGTTCATGGACGAAGTGACGATCTGGGGCATCGAGGCACTGCAGCGCGCCATCGACGGCCTCAAATGCACCACCGCCGTGCACATCTGCTACGGCTACGGCATCAAGGCCAATATCGACTGGAAGAATTCGCTCGGCGGCGAATGGACGCAATACGAGAAGATTTTCCCGGCGCTGGCCAAGAGCAAGATCGGCCAGGTCTCGCTCGAATGCATCAATTCGCGCGTGCCGCCGAAGCTGATGTCGCTGCTCGAGGGCAAGGACGTGCTGGTCGGCGTCATCGACGTGGCGAGCGACGAGGTCGAGACGCCCGAGAAAGTGGCGCAGGTGATCGGCGAAGCGATGAAATTCGTGCCGAAAGAGCGTATCGTCGCATCCACCAACTGCGGCATGGCGCCGATGCGGCGCGACATCGCCGCCGCGAAGCTCACAGCGCTCGGCACCGGCTGCGCGCTGGCACGGGCGAAATTCGGTTGATCTCGATCAATCCGCCGGTTCCGCGCGCGGCTAGTCTGCTCCCGACCTTTCGGTCAAAGGAGCATCACATGTCCGTCAATGTCGGAATGATTGACCGCATCGCGCGCATTGCCATCGGCATCGCGCTGATCGCGTTTGCGCTCGGCTACATCGCGCCCGGCACCGGCTGGAATTGGGTCGGCTGGATCGGCGTGATGCCGATTCTGACTGCGCTCATCGGCAACTGCCCGGCCTATAGCGTGTTCGGCGTCTCGACGCGCTAGCGCCCTGCCCGGCCCATCACGTCCATCAGTTCCGCGACCTTGCGGCGCTGATCGGATTTGTCGCCGCTGGCAATCGCATGCGCGACGCAATGCGCAACGTGTTCGCGCAGGATTTCCTCTTCGGTCCGGCGCAGCGCCGCGCGCACGGCGGCGATCTGCGTGACGATGTCGATGCAGTAGCGGTCGTCCTCGACCATGCGGGCGAGGCCGCGCACCTGGCCTTCGATGCGGTTGAGCCGCTTGAGCGTTGAAGCCTTGCTGTTCTTCGCCATGGCGGTTATATACCCCCTGGGGGTATGAAAGGCAAGACGATGAGCGCCACCGCCGAGCACGAGCATCACCATCACGCGCCGGCCGAAGGCTCCGCCATCGACCCGGTCTGCGGCATGACGGTCGATCCGCACACCGCCAAGCACCGCGCCGAGTATCGTGGCTACCCTTATTATTTCTGTTCGGCCGGCTGCAAAACCAAGTTCACCGCCGATCCGCAGAAATATCTTTCGAAAGAGAAAGGGGTCGAGCCGGTCGCGGAAGGCACCATCTACACCTGCCCGATGCATCCCGCAAATCCGCCAGGCCGGTCCGGGTAATTGTCCGATCTGCGGCATGGCGCTCGAGCCTGAGATGGCTACCGCCGAGACCGGCCCCAATCCCGAACTCACCGACATGACGCGCCGGTTTTGGATCGGGCTGGCGCTCACCCTGCCGGTGCTCGCGCTGGAGATGGGCGGCCATTTCGGCGCGCATTGGTTCGCGCCCGCCGTCTCCAACTACGTGCAATTCGCTTTTGCGACGCCGGTGGTGCTGTGGGCCGGCTGGCCGTTCTTCGTGCGCGGCTGGCAATCGCTGCTCACGCGCAACCTCAACATGTTCACGCTGATCGCCATGGGCACCGGCGTGGCTTACATCTACAGCCTCGCCGCCACCTTCGCACCCGGCATCTTCCCGCCCGCCTTCCGCGGCCACGGTGCACCCGCCGTCTATTTCGAAGCGGCCAGCATGATCACCGTGCTGGTGCTCATCGGCCAGGTGCTGGAATTGCGCGCGCGCGCGGCGACCTCCGGCGCCATCCGCGCCCTGCTCGATCTCGCGCCCAAGACCGCGCGCCGCCTGCGCGCCGACGGCAGCGACGAAGAAATCGCGCTCGACGCCGTCGCTGTCGGCGACAAATTGCGCGTGCGGCCCGGCGACAAAGTTCCAGTCGACGGCGCGGTGCTGGAGGGCCGTTCGGCGCTCGATGAATCGATGGTGACCGGCGAATCGATGCCGGTAACGAAAGACGTCGGCGCCCACGTGATCGGTGGAACATTGAACCGCAGCGGCAGCTTCGTCATGCGCGCCGATAAAATCGGCAAGGACACAGTTTTGTCCCAGATCGTGCAGATGGTGGCGGCCGCGCAGAGGAGCCGCGCGCCGATCCAGCGCCTGGCCGATCAGGTCGCCGGATGGTTCGTACCGGCGGTGATCGCGGTCGCGCTCGTTGCGTTCGCCTCGTGGGCGACGTTCGGGCCGGAACCGCGCTTCGCCTTCGGGCTGGTCGCGGCGGTGAGCGTGCTGATCATCGCCTGCCCCTGCGCGCTGGGGCTCGCCACGCCGATGTCGATCATGGTCGGCGTCGGCCGCGGCGCGCAGGCTGGCGTGCTGATCAAGAATGCAGAAGCCTTGGAGCGCATGGAAAAGATCGACACGCTCGTCATCGACAAGACCGGCACGCTCACTGAGGGCAAACCCAAGGTCGTGGCTGTCGTTCCCCTGCCCGGCTTCGACGAAGCCGACGTGCTGCGTCTCGCGGCCAGCGTCGAGCGCGGCAGCGAACACCCGCTCGCCGCCGCCATCGTCGCCGCCGCCCAGGAGCGCAAGCTCACGCTCTCCCCCGTGCGCGGCTTCGACGCCCCCGCCGGCAAGGGCGTCATCGGCATGGTCGACACACAGCGGCTGGCGCTCGGCACGGCGGCCTTCCTCAAGGAACTCAATATCGATCCGGCGCCGCTCGCCGCCGACGCCGAGCGCCTGCGCACCGACGGCGCCACCGCCGTGCTGCTCGCCGTCAACGGCAAGCCGGCAGGCTGCATCGCCATCGCCGATCCGGTCAAAGCCACGACCGCCGACGCACTGGCCGCACTCCGGGCGGGTGGCATTCGCGTGGTCATGCTCACCGGCGACAACCGCGTCACCGCGCAGGCGGTGGCCAAACGCCTCGGCATCGATCAGGTCGAAGCCGAAGTGCTGCCCGAACAGAAGAGCAAAGTGATCGAAAAGCTCACGCGCGAAGGCCGCGTGGTCGCCATGGCCGGCGACGGCGTCAATGACGCGCCGGCGCTCGCCGCGGCCCAAGTCGGCATCGCCATGGGCACCGGCACCGATGTGGCGATCGAAAGCGCCGGCATTACGCTGCTCAAAGGCGACCTCAACGGCATCGTCAAGGCGCGCGCGTTGTCGGCCGCCGTCATGAGCAATATCCGGCAGAACCTGTTTTTCGCTTTCATCTACAATTCGGCGGGCGTGCCGATCGCCGCCGGCATCCTCTATCCGACGTTCGGTATCCTGCTGTCGCCGATCATCGCCGCTGCTGCCATGGCGCTGTCCTCGGTCAGCGTGGTCGGCAATGCCTTGCGGCTGCGCCACGTTAAGCTCTAGAACAAAGCGACGCTCTCAAAAGTGCCCTGCATGCGCATCGTTCTGGCCTGCCTGATCGCTTTCGCCACTTTCGCCACTTTCGCCACTTGCGCCACGGCCCGGGCCGAGGGCTGGCGCGTGGATCGCATCTACGCACCGGCGCGCGTCACCGCCATCGATACGGTCAATGGGCAGGTGCGCGTGATGGCCGGCGGCCTGTGGTACGCGATCAAACGCGATGACGGCAAAATCACGCTCGATTTCATCGACGCGCCCGCGCCGGCGAAATTGCCGCAAGGCGCGCTGCCCGACGGGCAGGTTGCCACCGGCCAGCACGACATCGCGCGCGCGTGGCTCTCCGAGCCGACCGACCGCTACGACCACGGCATTCTCGGCGACAAGATCGAGGCCGGCGCGCTGGTGATCGAAACGCGCGACGGCAAATTGCAGACCCTGCGGCTCAAGGACGACGCCGTATTCGAGGATCTCAAGCCGCGCATCGCCGACCTCAATGGCGACGGCCACGACCAGGTCGTTGTGGTGAAATCCTATCTCAAGCGCGGCTCGGCGCTTGCCGTGATCGGCGAGCGCAAAGGCCGCTACGAGATCATCGCCGAGACGCCGCCTTTGGGCGCGGCCCACCGCTGGCTCGATCCGGCCGGCATCGCCGACTTCACCGGCGACCACAAGACCGACATCGCGTTGGTACGCCAGCCGCACGCGGAAGGCGTGCTCGAAATCTGGAGCTGGCGCAACGGCGACTTGAAAAAAACCGCCGAACTGCCCGACACCGCCAATCACATCGCCGGCACGCGCGCGCTCGACATGGCCGTGGTCACCGACTTCGACGGCGACAATATTGCCGACATCGCCATCCCCTCGCTCGACCGCACGCGGCTGCGCATCGTGTCGTTTGCGCCGAACGCGCGCGAGATCGCCAGCGTCGCACTGCCGGCCAAAGCCGAGACTAATCTCGGGTTGCTCAAGGGCGTGATGGCGCCGGCGGTCGCGCTCGGCCTCGCCGATGGTTCGCTGGTGGTGGTGCAGCGCGCCGAGTAACGCTCAGCGCAGCACGGCGCCTTCCCGGGGCTTGGCTGGCCCGGCGCCCGGCGTGGATTTGCATTTCTTGTCGGCGGCTTCCCGGCGCATGTCGGCCATCTCGCCGCGCAGCTGCAGATATTCCGGCCGGTAGGCGACCATGTTGGCGAACTCGCTGCCCGACTTCGCCATCAGCGCCTCCAGCTCGGCGATGCGCTTCTGGTTCGTTTTCGCAGCGACGTCGAGCTGCTGGCAATTGAACAGAATGTATTTGCCGGGCGCGACCAGGAAGTTCGACATCGTGTCGTCGTCGGCCGACGCCACGACAGCGCTGCCGAGCAAGCCGGCGAGCGCGAGCGCCGCCATAAATTTGATGGAGTGCTTTGCCGTCATCGCGCCGATGTCCCGCGGCTCATATGTGATTCGACTTTAGCGCGGACATTGTGACGGGATTGCGCCTGGCGCAAGCATGCGAAGCGCGGCGTCGCTGACATAATCCTGGTACATACCGGCCGCCCTTACTTCCTCGAGGTGAAGCGGAAGGGGACATACCAAAGCCCCGAGCAAAAGGAATTTCAACGCGAAGCCGAGAAAGCCGGTGCGATGTATGCGGTCGTGCGCTCAATAAACGATGTCCAGGCTTTGGGGCTGTAAAGGTCCAAGTGAACGGACATTCCTAAAACCGTGAGCGTCGTCGCCACCATGCAAAATGCTCTCGCATAGAGCAGTAGCCTCACCGAAGGCTTTGCCGCGGCGACGGCCTCAGCGCCCTTCGCCGTGAGCGTGGTACGGCCGGAGCGAAGGGTAATTTCGGGGGGATGGTCGGTCTTCATCGCGGACTCCTCCATTTATCTGGGGTCATCCGCGAATCAGCAAAAAGATGTAGGCACATTCGGCAACCCCGCGCAACGCACCACGATCTGTTTCGTTCCCGCACCTTCCGCGACGTTCTTGCTCGTTTGCCCTCGATTGAGTTCCTTTGCCCTCCTTTGAGGACTCGCACCTTTCGCGGAGCACATCGATTTATCCCCAAGTTTCGAACACCCAGCTCCTTCTACTCACATCCGGCGGTGCGGAGATATCTTTGGTTTCGTTGCATGGCTAACGAGTAAACAACCATGCGCCCAGCAATTTCAGCGCTATAGCCGGTCTCCGATAAGTGACGGATGACTACCCGGCGACGCACTTTCCCACAGAATTCACTTGGTACACTGAAAGCCTATGGCTCTTGGCCGCCCATCTACATACGAGCCCGAGATACTGGCCAAAGGCGAAGCTCTACTTCGACGCCTTCCGCATCACGCCCGAAGACCGCGCCAAAATACTCGGCGGCATTGAGCATCTCCCTTCCAAAGAAGGCCTCTCGCTCTTCCTCCCGGCACGGGGTGCCCTTTTCTTTTCGGCTGCTGCGGCAGATTCGACTCGTCGCCGAGCGATCTAAAGAGCCTCAGCTGAGCCTCGAGAAAATTAAACTGGGATAAGGTTGCCATAACTTCTTGAAAACGTTGGTGCGGACGCCCGGACTCGAACCGGGACGGGATTACTCCCAAGGGATTTTAAGTCCCTTGCGTCTACCATTCCGCCACGTCCGCGTGGCAACACCCCCCGCGTCACGCGGGGGCAAAGCCACGCGTGGCGCGTACGCTATTTCGCTAATAAGGCGCCCCACGCCTGATCCCAGTCCTTGCCGGCGGCATCGACCACGCGGCCGTCCTTCTCGAAGAACTTGTTGGGGATCTGGAACATGGCGATGAAGGTGCCGCCCTTCGGCGCCCAGGCGCTGTGCCTGCTGCCGGCCGGCCGCCAGACGAATTCGCCGGGGCCCACTTCGATGCCGGCGTCGGGGCCGTCTTTGTCGACCAGCGAGCCTTCCAGCACGTAAGTCTGCTCGATCAGCACGTGCTCGTGGTCGGGCAGCTCCGCGCCCGGCGCCATCTTGAACAGCAGCGTGGCGATGCCGCTCTTGGCGTCGAACAGCAGCGGCTTCATCTCGCAGCCGGGAAAGCGCGTCTTCTGCCACGGCATGTCGACGGGCTTGAGGTGATGCGAGCGCAAGTCAGGAGCCAAATCACGAGCCTTGTCACGAGCCTTGTCAGGAGCCTTCATGTTGCGGGCCACGGCGCCGGTCATTGGTCAGTCCTCCCTGTCGCTTACGCTCATCTTAGCCGATTTTTGCACCTTGCGTTCAATCCCCACCCGGCCGGATCGGCGGCACGAAGGCAAGGCCGGTATCCCAGGGGAAATAGATCCAGGTGTCCTGCGACACCTCGGTGATGAAGGTGTCGACCAGCGGCCGCCCCATCGGCTTGGCGTAGACGGTGGCGAAATGCGCCTGCGGCAGCAGATCGCGCACCATGCGCGCGGTCTTGCCGGTGTCGACCAGGTCGTCGACGATCAGCACGCCCTTGCCTTGCGCGGCGAGCGCCTTAACCTCCGGCGCCACGCCCTTGATCAACCGCAGCTCGCCTTCGTTCTTGTAGTTTTCGTAGCTCGCGATACACACGGTCTCGATCAACCGCACGTTCAATTCGCGCGCCACGATCGCCGCCGGCACCAGCCCGCCGCGCGTGATGCAGACGATCGCCTCGAACGGTCCCGCCTCGTGCAGGCGCCAGGCGAGCGCGCGCGAGTCGCGGTGAAACTGGTCCCAGGAGACGGGGAAGATTTTTTCCGGTGACGGCGGCGTGCCCGAGTTCGCCATGACTAGCGCGCCGCGCCCGCCACTTGCGCGCGCACGGTCACCAGCATGTCCTCCACCGCCGCCTTCACCTGCTCGAGCTTTTGCGCATCGCGCGAGCGCACCACGATATTGGTGTTGGGCCCGAGCTTCTCGTCGAAGAACGGATAGCTGCCGATGATCGCGTCCGGATGCGCCTTGGCGATGGCGCCCAGTTCGCTGCCGACATCGCCTTCCTTGGCGTCGGCGCGGATGCTGATCGACAGCAGCTTGGTGCCGGTTTTGAGTTTCGGCGCCACCTCGTCGAGCATCGCCTGCATCACCGCCGGGATGCCGGCCATGGTGATGACATTGCCCATCCAGAAGCCGGGCGCGCCCGACACCTTGTTCGCCACCAGCGCCGCGCCGCGCGGAATGCGCGCCATGCGCAGGCGCGCCTCGTTGAGCTCGCCGCCCATCTTGGCGAGGCGCTCCTTCAGGATCGCCACCACTTCCGGATGCACGTCGAGCGGCACGCCGAAGGCTTTCGCCACGCAATCGGCGGTGATGTCGTCATGCGTCGGCCCGATGCCGCCGGTGGTGAAGACGTAATCGTAGGCCGCGCGCAGCGCGTTGAGGGCCGAAACAATCGCGGCTTCATCGTCGGAAACGACGCGCACTTCCTTCAGATCGATGCCGAGGGCGGTGAGGTAGTCGGCGGTAAAGCCGATGTTCTTGTCCTTGGTCCGGCCGGAGAGGATTTCATCGCCGATGACCAAAAGCGCCGCGGTGACGATTTTTTCGTTCATGACGGATGGACACCTTCCCGGCCCGTCCCGAACACCTAGCCTGCGACCTGTCGCCGCTCAAGCGCGGGACGCGCCCAGCCCCCTATTCGCCCAATTTATAGGCAGCCGAAGTCGCCGGCCGCGCCCGGAAAACCCTTGGTTTTAGCGGGTTTTCACGGTCCGCACCTTGGCCTGAAGCTTGCAACCTTGAACCCGGAGGGCCCGAGCGAGTTTGAAGCAGCGGGCATTGGCGTAACGTTGAGGCGAGCGGGGGTCTGGGGC
This sequence comes from uncultured Alphaproteobacteria bacterium, assembly GCA_963734465.1. GTDB lineage: Bacteria > Pseudomonadota > Alphaproteobacteria > Rhizobiales > Xanthobacteraceae > Pseudolabrys. The sequence goes on along the minus strand of CAVTHL010000037.1, from coordinate 85,921 downwards.
ATGGCCGCCTTCGATGAGATGACGGGGTCGAACGGCGCGGGCACCGTGCGGCCAGCCTATGGCGAACTCGCGCGCTGGCTCGATGAGGTCCCGCCCGACGTGCTCGACTATCGCCGGCGCGAGGCCGAGCTGCTGTTCCGCCGCATCGGCATCACCTTCGCGGTCTACGGCGAGGCCGACGCGCAGGAGCGGCTGATCCCGTTCGACGTCATCCCGCGCATCATGTCGAGCGGCGAATGGAAGCTGCTCGAAAAGGGCCTCACCCAGCGCGTCAAGGCGCTCAACGCCTTCATCAAGGACGTCTACGGCGCGCGCGAGATTTTGCGCGCCGGCGTGGTGCCCGACGATCTCGTGTTCCGCAATCCGGCCTTCCGCCCCGAGATGAGCGGACAGAGCGTGCCGCACGACATCTACGTCCACGTCGCCGGCATCGACATCGTGCGCGTCGACGCCGAGACCTTCTACGTGCTCGAGGACAATGCCCGCACGCCCTCCGGCGTCTCCTACATGCTGGAGAACCGCGAGATCATGATGCGGCTGTTTCCGGAACTGTTCGCGCGCCACCGCGTGGCGCCGGTGGAGAATTATCCCGACGAATTGCTGGCGACGCTCAAATCGGTGGCGCCGGCCTCGGCCACGCGCGATCCGACCTGCGTGCTGCTGACGCCCGGCGTCTACAATTCGGCCTATTACGAGCACTCGTTCCTCGCCGACAAGCTCGGCGTCGAACTGGTCGAGGGCCGCGATCTCTTCGTCAAGGACGAGATCGTCTACATGCGCACGACGCAAGGCCCGCAGCGCGTCGAGGTGATCTACCGGCGCATCGACGATGAATTCCTCGATCCGCTCACCTTTCGCCCGGATTCCACGCTCGGCGTGGCCGGGCTGATGTCGGCCTACCAGGCCGGCAATGTCACGCTGGCGAATGCGGTGGGGACCGGCATCGCCGACGACAAGGCGATCTACAGCTTCATGCCGGCGATCGTGAAATTCTATCTCGGCGAAGAGCCGTTGCTGAAGAACGTGCCGACCTGGCGCTGCCGCGAGCAGGATCATCTCGCTTATGTGCTCGATCATTTGTCCGAGCTGGTGGTCAAGGAAGTGCACGGCTCCGGCGGCTACGGCATGCTGATCGGGCCGTCCGCCAGCAAGGTCGCGCTCGAGCAATTCCGCGCCAAGCTGAAAACCGCGCCGAAGAATTTCATCGCCCAGCCGACGCTCGCGCTGTCCACGTGCCCGACCTGCGTCGAGCAGGGCGTCGCGCCCCGCCACGTCGATCTGCGGCCCTTCGTGCTCACCGGGCGCGACCGCGTGCGCATCGTGCCGGGCGGCTTGACCCGCGTCGCGCTCAAGAGCGGCTCGCTGGTGGTCAATTCCAGCCAGGGCGGCGGCACCAAGGACACCTGGGTGCTGGACAAATAGCATGCTGTCGCGCACCGCCGATAACCTCTTTTGGCTCTCGCGCTATGTCGAGCGCGCCGAATATCTCGCGCGCATCTTGGACGCCACGCAGCGGCTCACCGCGTTGCCGCTCGCCTATGTCGGCGAAACCAATGAATGGGAATCGGCGGTCGCCACCGCCGGCTGCGGCAGCGCGTTCTTCAAGGTCTACGAGGAAGCCAACGAGGAAAACGTCACCGACTTCCTCGCCTTCTCCACCGCCAACAGCTCTTCGATCCGCTCCTGCTTCGAGCTCGCCCGCTCAAACGCGCGCGCGGTGCGCACCGCGCTCACCGTCGAGATGTGGGACGCCATCAACGGCACCTGGCTCGAGCTCAAACGCTACGGCAACGGTCCGACTTCGCGCGAGGAAATCTCCCGCTTCCTGCGCTGGGTGCAGGAATCCTCGCTGCGCTACGACGGCTCCGCCTACCGCACCATGCTGCGCAACGACGCCTACTGGTTCTCGCGCCTCGGCGTCTATATCGAGCGCGCCGACAACACCGCGCGCATCCTCGACGTGAAATATCATCTGCTGCTGCCGGAGAACGAGCGCGTCGGCGGCCCGCTCGATTATTTCCAATGGGCCGCCATCCTGCGCTCGGTCTCGGCGCTCACCGCCTATCACTGGGTCTATCGCGAAGCGCTGCAGCCCTGGCTGGTCGCCGACCTGTTGATCCTGCGCGACGAGATGCCGCGCTCGCTCGCCTCCTGCTATCAGGCGATCGTGCGCAATCTCGACGAGATCGCCGGCGCCTATGGCCGGCAGGGCCCGGCCCAGCGCCAGGCGCGCGGCATCCGCACGAGGCTGCAGAACAGCCGGATGGACGGCGTCTTCCAGCGCGGCCTGCACGAGTATATCGGCGAATTCATCTCCGAGAATAATCGCCTCGGCGCCGCCATCACCGAGCAGTTCCTGTTATGAGCGCGCGTGGCTCGTATCGGCCTGTGATAGCATTATAAAAACGGTATCCGGGCCTCGACCACGTCATGCGGATTCGCATCTCCCACGCGACCACCTACGCCTACGAGACGCCGCCTTCGGTGGTGACGCAGATCTTGCGGCTGACCCCGCGCAACCATGACGGCCAATACGTCACCGACTGGCGCATCGACCTCTCGCAGGATTGCCAGCTGCATCAGCACGAAGACGCCTTCGGCAACATCACGCACTCCTTCACGGCGGAAGGCCCGTTCCGCGAATTGTCGATTACGGTCGAAGGCGTGGTCGAGACGCAGGACACCCAAGGCGTGGTGGCCGGCGCGGTCGAGCGCTTCCCGCCGCAGTTTTACCTGCGCGAAACCGCGCTCACCGAAGGCAGCCCCGCCATCGTCGACTTCGCCGAGAGCGCGCGCTCGGGCAATGGCAAAGACCCTTTAAGCCTGCTGCACACGCTGATGACCGCGCTCAACCATGAGATCACCTTCGATACCAACCCGACCGAGTCCACGACCACCGCGGCGCAAGCCTTCACGCTGCGCCGCGGCGTCTGCCAGGATCTGACCCATATCTTCATCGCGGCGGCGCGCCAGCTCGGCATGCCGGCGCGCTATATCGGCGGTCATTTCCACCGCGTTGACGGCGTGACCGCGCAGGAGGCCGGCCACGCCTGGGCCGAGGTCCATGTCGAGAACCTGGGCTGGGTCGGATTCGACGCCACCAACGGCATCAGCACCACCGAGGCGCATGTGCGGGTGGCGGTCGGCCTCGATTATCTGGGCGCGGCGCCGGTGCGCGGCACCCGTTTCGGCGGCTCCGGCGAAACCCTCAAGGTCGCCGTGCATGTCGATCAGGCGCACCGCCAGTCGCAGTCATGATGGCGACATTGCCCGGTGGCCCCGCGCGCCGCTATAACCTTCCCCGCCGGCAAGAAAAGGCCAAGAAAAGGACGTAGCGCTTCCATGACCTATTGTTGCGGAATCCTCGTGCGCGAAGGCCTCGTCATGATCGCCGACACGCGCACCAATGCCGGCCTCGACAACGTCTCGACGTTCCGCAAGCTGCACGTCTACACCGAACCGGGCGAGCGCATTCTCGCGCTTGCCTCCTCCGGAAATTTGTCGCTCAGCCAGACGGTGCGCTCGACGCTCACCGAGGGCGTGCAAAATCCCGAGACCGGCGAGATCGAAACGCTGATGAACGCGCCCACCATGTTCCAGGCGGCGCAGCGCATCGGGCGTGCCGTGCGCAACATCCAGAAAGCCGAAGGCAAGGCGCTCGAGGAGGCGGCCGTCGATCACGACGTCGCCTTCCTGTTCGGCGGCCAGATCAAGGGCGAGCGCCTGCGCCTGTTCATGATCTACTCGGCCGGCAATTTCATCGAGTGCACCACCGACACGCCCTATCTGCAGATCGGCGAGCACAAATACGGCAAGCCGGTGCTCGACCGCGGCATCAGCTTCGACACCGATCTCTACGACGCGCTCAAGCTCGGGCTGATCTCGATGGATTCCACCATGCGCTCCAATCTCGGCGTCGGCCTGCCGATCGATATCCTGGTGGCGCGGCGCGATACCTGTAATTCCGAGGTGAATTACCGCATCGAGCAAGGCGAGCCCTACTTCCAGGACCTGCGCGAGCGCTGGTCGGGCGCGCTGCGCGCCGCCCATATGGCGATCCCGCGCCCGCCTTATCGCAGCGCGACATAGGTCGCCCAAGGGCCGCCCAAGCGTCGGCAAGGCGGTTTTGCCCGCATTTCAACGGTTCCTTTTTACCTTCGGTTAACGGAGCCGCGCGAATTGCGGCACTCCGCCGGCTTACATCCCCTCCGGGCGGCCGAACGAAAGCGAAATGGCAAGCATTCGACGCTACGGTCCGGGCGGAAAAGTCCAGCATTTTGGACAGCTTAGGGGACCTGATCTTGCCGGCTCGCGCGCGTGCCTCCGAGCAACGCCAGCAGTACACGAGTTGGGACCGCGCGCGTTTGAGCGTCGTGGTGCCGATCGGCGTGATCGTTGCGGTCGCCATCGTCTGCATCGTCGTCGCCGTGCTCTCCTCCGCGCAACGCGCCGACGAGGTCGCCGTCCAGCACGAACGGCAATTGCTGTCGCGCGCGCTCGATAATTTCGGCGAGCGCGTGCTGCGCGAAGCCGACAGCGTCGCCACCGCGCCGGCCGCAGTCCGCCACATCCGCAATCAATTCGATCCGGCCTGGACCGACGAGCGCGTCGGCCATTGGCTGGCGCGCTATTTCGACCACGACGCCGTCGTCGTGTTCGGCGCCGACGACCAGCCGATCTATTCGCTGGTCGGAAAGGCGCCGGCCACACAGCCATGGCTCGCATCGGCCTGGCCCGACATGAAGAGCGTGCTCGACTACATGCGCGGCCGCGATCCCGACCTGCGCGGCGCCATCCGCTTGAACGAGAGCCACGCCAAGAACGGCCCGCACGCGCAGGCGGTGGTGATCCGCAACTTCATGGGCCATCCGGCCGTGCTGGCGGCGGTGACTGTTGCGCTCTCCGGCGATGGTTCGGCGGCGGCCGACCAGAGCGCGCCGGTGCTGATGTCGGTCGAATTCATCGACCAGGAAGAGCTCTCTCAGATCGCCACGCAATTGCGGCTCTCGCAATTGCGTCAACTTGCCGATGAGACCGCGCCGCCCGGCGACTTCGTCTACGAACTCGCCGATTCGCGCGGCGAGTTGATTGCGCGTTTCGCCTGGACCCCCAAGCAGCCAGGCGCCGAGATCGTGCACAGTGTCGTGCCGTTCATCGCGGTCGCGCTCGCCGGCTTTGCGCTGCTCGCCGCGTTCGTGCTGCGCTATATGCGCCGCACCGCTGCGGCCATTGCCGTCGGCGAATCGCGCCTGCGCCATCTCGCCATGCACGACCCGCTCTGCGGCCTGCCCAACCGCATTTTCTTCGGCGAACGGCTGGAAGCGGTAATCGAGGAAGTACGCGCGGGCTCCTCGCCCACCGCGTTGTTCTATATCGATCTCGATCACTTCAAGGACGTCAACGACACGCTCGGCCATCACGTCGGCGACGAGCTGATCCGCAACGTCACGCTGCGGCTGTCGCACACGCTGCGTGGCGACGACCTGGTGGCGCGGCTCGGCGGCGACGAATTCGCGGTGATCTCCTCGGTCGGCGCGGATTACAACAAGATGATGGGGCTGGCGCAGCGGCTGATCGCCGCCATCTGCGCGCCCTACTCGATCACCGGCCACAATATCATCATCGGCGCATCGATCGGCATCGCGGTGATCGACAAGACCTGCGCCGGTGCAGCCGACATCTTGCGCTATGCCGACATGGCGCTTTACCGCGCCAAGAACGAAGGCCGCAATCGCGCCTGCGTCTACGACGCGGCGATGGACGCGGATCTGTCCAGCCGCAAGCTGTTGGAAGCGGACCTGCGCGAAGCGATCGAGCACGACCACCTGTATTTGCTTTACCAGCCGATCGTCAACAAAAGTGGCGAGGCGCTGGTCGGCGTCGAGGCGCTCTGCCGCTGGACGCATCCGACGCGCGGCGTAATTCCGCCGAGCGAATTCATCGCCGCCGCCGAGCATTCCGGGCTGATCATCGAGCTCGGCGCCTGGGTGCTGCGCCGCGCCTGTCTCGACGGCAAGGCCTGGCCCGGCCTCACCGTCGCGGTCAACGTCTCGCCGCTGCAATTCCGCCGCACCGATTTCTGCCGGGTGGTCGAGCGCACGCTCGCCGAAACCGAATTCGACCCGGCCCGCCTCGAGCTCGAACTCACCGAGACCGTGCTGCTGGGCAATCTCGACACCGCGGAAGCCGCCATGATCCGGTTGAAGGAAATGGGCGTGCGCATCGCGCTCGACGATTTCGGCACCGGCTATTCTTCGCTGCTTTATCTGCGCCGTTTCCCCTTCGACAAGCTCAAGATCGACCGCAGCTTCGTGCGCTCGATCGAAAAAGCGGCCGACGCCGCGGCCATTGTGCACGCGATCGTCAGCCTCGGGCGCGGCCTCGGCATGAAGGTGACGGCGGAGGGCGTCGAGACCGCCGACCAGCAGCTGTTCCTGCGCGCGGCCGGCGTGCATTCGATGCAGGGCTATCGCTTCGGCAAGGCGGTGCCGGCGGCCGAGATCACAGCGCGTCTGCAATCGGCCGAGCCGTTCAAGCCGATCGACGTGCCGGAGGCGATGGCGAGCTAGCGGCTCGCCGAGCGCGCCGAGTAGGCGGCGACCGGCGCAAGATCGGCCGGCGTGAACAAATTCTCCACCACCGGGCGCTGCACGCTCTTCACCGGCCCGAGCGCCAGCACTTCCATGTAGAGCTGGCCGGAGCCCTGAAATCCCAGCAGCGTGCCGGCGCCGAGCGACAGATCGAGATCGCGCCCCGGAACGAAGGGCCCGCGGTCGGTGATGGTCACGTTGATCGAACGGTGGTTCTTGGGGTTCGACACGCGGATGAGCGTGCCGAGCGGCAGCGTCTTGTGCGCGGCGTGCCAGCCGATCGGGTCGAACTTGTTGCCCGAGGCGTCGAGTTTGTCTTCCCAATACATCGAGGCGACGACCCACTCGCCGCCCTGGATGCGGTCGTAGCTGTTTTCGTGCGAGACGGCACTCGCGTGAACCGCGGAGATCGCGCCGCCGAAAGCCAGAACCACCGCGAAATAACGCAACTTCTGTTTAGCCAATCGCTTCAATTTTTTCCGTCGAGCCCAATGCATTCTCATATCCAATTTTGCGGCAATCAATTCAGCGCCCGCTGGTGCCAGCAGCGTGGCCCGACTCGTTCCTTACCCCTTGTGGTGTGTGCGCCGGTTTGAGCCATTAACTATGGCGGATATGTGATCGTTCCCAATGATCGTTCTGGGGTGGGATGCCGCTCTGCATGCTTTGTGCTATTTCGCACACGGGCTTTTTGCGTTTGGGGAGGAACACCACATGGCTGCAAAAATCGCGCTGGTGACGGGCGCCGGAACGGGCGTCGGCAAGGCGGTGGCGCTCGCGCTCGCCAAGGCCGGCTACAATCTCGTGCTCGCCGGCCGCCGCAAGGAGATGCTCGACGGCACCGCGGCCGCGGTCAACGCCACCGGGCAGCAGGCGCTGTCGGTGCCGACCGACGTGTCGAAGCGCGACTCGATCGTCGCGCTGTTCGACAAGGTGAAATCGAGCTTCGGCCGCCTCGACGTGCTGTTCAACAATGCCGGCATCGGCGCCCCGCCCGTCCCGCTCGAGGACCTGCCGTTCGAGACCTGGCAGAACGTGGTGGCGACCAATTTCACCGGCATGTTCCTGTGCACGCAGGAGGCCATCAAGATCATGAAGGCGCAGAACCCGCGCGGCGGCCGCATCATCAATAACGGCTCGATCTCGGCGCACGCGCCGCGGCCCTTCTCGGTCGCCTACACCTCGACCAAGCACGCGGTCACCGGGCTCACCAAATCCACCTCGCTCGATTGCCGGCAATACGACATCTGCTGCGGCCAGGTCGACATCGGCAACGCCATCACCCCGCTCACCGAGCGCATGGCGACCGGCGAGGGCGTCCTGCAGCCGAACGGCAGCAAGATGATCGAGCCGCGCATGGAGGCCGACCATGTCGGCAACGCCGTGGTCTACATGGCGAGCCTGCCGCTCGACACCAACGTGCTGTTCATGACGGTGATGGCCAACAAGATGCCGTTCGTCGGGCGCGGCTGAACGCATGGACGTCGCGCACGCACTTCACGGGTGGAGCGAATTCTATCTACTGGTCGGCACCGCGGGCGCGACGCTGGTCGCGTTGCTTGTTCGTCGCGGTCTCGCTTGGCGCCGGCATTCTGACGGAAAAACGCGCCAACGCCACGCGGGCCTTCTTCAGTCCCGTCGTCATCCATTTCGCCGCCGTCTTCGTCATCTCGGCGGTGGCCCTGATGCCCGGACACAGCGCGGTGTTTTATGCCGTCCTGATCGGCCTTTGTGCGCTGGTCGGCGTCGCGGTTTCGGCCTTCACCACGGTCCAGTTGCTGCGCAATCGCTGGACCGACTTTCTGCAGGACCATTTCGGCTACGGCATCTGTCCGCTCGCCGCCTACGTCGCGCTGCTCGTCGCCGCGGCTGATATTCAAGGAATTCGGCGCGGCGCTCGACGTCCTCGCCATCGCGCTGCTCGTCCTCCTGGTCATCAATGTCCGCAATGCCTGGGACCTGACGCTGAGCATGGTGCGCCGGCACCGGCGCGGCTGAGCTAGCCGACCAGCGTCACCTCGACCTTGGCGCCGGTCCTGACCTTCGAGAGCACCTTCACGCTCGACAGCGCCTTGGCGAACACGTTGCAGGGGCTGGCGAGCCGCGTCTCGTTGCCCTTGGAGATCGGCGTGCGGCCGAACCCGATGGCGATCGCCGGCCCGTCCGGCCAGAACGCGATCTCGCCCGGCGTGATCACCGCGCGCGCGTCCGCCTCGCGCTTAACGTCCACCGGCACGTCGAAATAGACCTCCTCGCCCCAGGTCAGCGCCGCCGAGGCGATCGGCAGCGCGGCGGCGATGGCTTTGGCGGTCGGCGTATCGAGCAGTTCGGCCTCGAGGCTGAGGTCTCCGAAATCGAAGCGGATGCGGGCCATCAAGCCTCCCGTTGCTTTGGCCCCCGGCGCTGTGCATTTTGACGTGCGGGCGGGGATTGGCAAGATGCGGACGTGCACGTTTGAGATTTTTTCTCACGCTTTTCGCGCTGCTGCTGGCAGCGTCGGCCGCGCAGGCCCGCACCATCCACATCGTCGCCTTCGGCGACAGCGCCACCGAAGGCTGGCTGGTGCCGCGCGAAGCAGGCCTATCCGGCGCAGTTGCAGGCGCTGCTGCGCAAGAAGGGCTACGACGTCGTCGTCGCCAATGAGGGCATCAGCGGCGACACCACCGCCGGCGCGCTCAAACGCTTCGATGCCGCGATCGCGCCCGGCACCGACATCGTCCTTGTCGAATTCGGCATCAACGATCTGCGCCAGCACGTTTCGCCGCAGCGGATGCGCGCGAACTTGAGCGAGATCGTGAAGACGCTGCGCAAGCGCGGCATCGACGTGCTGCTGATCGGGCTCGGCAGCCTCGACCTCTCCGCCGTCGCGCGCGCCAATGGCGTGCCCTACGCGCAATGGAAATTGCCGCCGGGCAAATATCGCGCGCGCGACAATGCCCACTTCAACGCCGAGGGCTATGGCATCCTGCTGGCACGCACGCTGCCGCAGATCGAAGAGCTGATGCAGCGCGCCGCGCGCAAGTGACGTGTGACCAGTGACATGTGACAAGCTGACTTATCCCCGCTTGCGGGGCGAAAACTCCTGAAAATTCAAAGCACGTAAAAAACTTATCCTCGCTCGCTCAACCGCATTTATTATGCACGCGCCTTCGTCCGGCGCCGCGCGTCATCTCGAGTGACGTGCGGTGGCGAGCAAGGCGCGGTGCGCCGCGATGCGCAGCCGCAGCCAGGCCTGCGCGACGTCACGGCGCGATGCCTGGCCTAAGCGATGGAGCGCCGGGCGGCGCTGCCCCGTAGGACCTTGGGGGCGCGCGCCCTAGACCTTGGCGCGCGGTGGCGGCTGACCACCCGCACCCACGAAGGGCGGGCTCACGCCGAGCGCACTGCGGCGCCGACCCGGCGCTCCATTCCCCCTTTTTCGGGGAAACGGAAGAAGGGGAAAGGCGTGTCCCGCGCCTCACAAAGAACAGGGACAGCGGAGCGTTGGCTAGTGCAACCGAAACTCGCCGTTGATCGGCTTGAGCTCCGCCGGCTTGATCAGCTTGCAATGCGCCACCTGCACGGAGTGCAGCGGCCCTTCCAGCTTCTCCTGCCAGAAGGCCAGGAAGCGATGCAGCTCGGGGAACTCGGGGAAAAGATCGTAGGCCTGCCAGACGTAGGACTGCAGCAGCCAGCGATGATCGGGACGCCGGTACAGGATGTGCGCGGTGGTCAGCCCGTAACCGTTGACCTGCTTTTGGAAATCTTCCGAAACCATCGAATCCTCCGTCTGTAGGATCGAGTTTCCATTTCCGGCACCTCCCATTGCAAGCCGAAAAGGTAAACAAGTTGTTTAAAATCAAGGCGTTAGCAGCAGGTCTCAGCGCCTGCTAACAACGCCCGGCCCAGCCCGGATGGCCTTCGGGCGTGACTAACCGCTGTCGCTCGGCGGCAGTTCCACCACGCCGTTAACCGCTGAATTTGCTGGGGTATTTTCTTGTTGGCACTCCGCAAGAATGAGTGCTAAAAAATTTCTCAGTGCCCCTTGCGGGCTGCAATGCCTGCACCACCTGCTTGCCAGGGGTCGGCAAGGGGACGCCGGCTACCAAATCGCAAATCGTTCAATAATTTAGGAGGACTGCCATGAAGTTCCGCCCGCTTCACGACCGCGTCGTCGTCAAGCGCATCGACGCCGAGGAAAAAACCTCCGGCGGCATCATCATTCCCGACACCGCCAAAGAGAAGCCCTCGCAGGGCGAAATCGTCGCCGTCGGCCCCGGTGGCCGCGACGAGAGCGGCAAGCTGATCCCGATCGATCTGAAGGTCGGCGACACCGTGCTGTTCGGCAAATGGTCGGGCACCGAAGTGAAAATCGACGGTCAGGATCTCCTGATCATGAAGGAATCCGACATCATGGGCGTCATCGAAGGCGGCGCTGCCGCGAAGAAGAAAGCGGCTTAAGCGCGCCGACACCTAACCAAAGGAAACGAAACAATGGCTTCCAAAGACGTTAAATTCGGCGTCGATGCCCGCGACCGCATGCTGCGCGGCGTCGACATCCTCGCCAATGCAGTGCGAGTAACTCTCGGCCCCAAGGGCCGCAACGTCGTGCTCGACAAGTCGTTCGGCGCCCCGCGCATCACCAAGGACGGTGTCACGGTCGCCAAGGAAATCGAGCTCGAGGACAAGTTCGAGAACATGGGCGCGCAGATGGTGCGCGAAGTCGCCTCGAAGTCGTCCGACTTCGCCGGCGACGGCACCACCACCGCCACCGTGCTGGCCGCTTCCATCGTCAAGGAAGGCTCCAAGGCGGTTGCCGCCGGCATGAACCCGATGGACTTGAAGCGCGGCGTCGATCTCGCCGTCGAGGCCATCGTCGAAGACCTCAAGAAGAACTCCAAGAAGGTCACCTCCAACGAAGAGATCGCCCAGGTCGGCACCATTTCGGCCAACGGCGACACCGAGATCGGCAACTTCCTCGCCAAGGCCATGCAGAAGGTCGGCAACGAGGGCGTCATCACGGTCGAAGAGGCCAAGAGCCTGGAGACCGAGCTCGACGTGGTCGAGGGCATGCAGTTCGACCGCGGCTATATCTCGCCCTATTTCATCACCAACGCCGACAAGATGCGCGTTGAGATGGAAGACCCCTACATCCTGATCTACGAAAAGAAGCTGTCGGGATTGCAGGAGCTGCTGCCGCTGCTCGAAGCGGTGGTGCAGACCGGCAAGCCGCTGCTGATTGTCGCGGAAGATGTGGAAGGCGAAGCGCTCGCCACCCTCGTCGTCAACAAGCTGCGTGGTGGACTGAAGGTCGCGGCCGTCAAGGCTCCGGGCTTCGGCGATCGCCGCAAGGCCATGCTGCAGGACATCGCAATCCTCACCGGCGGTGAGGCGATCAGCGAAGACCTCGGCATCAAGCTCGAGAACGTGACCACCAAGATGCTCGGCCGCGCCAAGAAGGTGATGATCGACAAGGAAAACACCACGATCGTCAGCGGCGCAGGCGACAAGAAGGAGATCACGGAACGCGTCGCCCAGATCAAGGCGCAGATCGAGGAAACCACCTCGGACTACGACAAGGAGAAGCTGCAGGAACGTCTCGCCAAGCTCGCGGGCGGTGTTGCGGTGATCCGCGTCGGCGGCGCCACCGAGATCGAGGTGAAGGAGCGCAAGGATCGCGTCGATGACGCGATGCATGCCACCCGCGCCGCGGTCGAGGAAGGCATCCTGCCGGGCGGCGGCGTCGCCCTGCTGCGTTCGGTCGAGGCGCTCAAGCGCGTCAAGGTCGAGAACGAAGACCAGAAGCACGGCGTCGACATCGTCCGCAAGGCGATCCAGGCCCCGGCTCGCCAGATCGCCTCCAACGCCGGCGCCGACGGCTCTGTCGTGGTCGGTAAGATCATGGAGAAGGATCAGTACTCCTACGGCTACGACGCGCAGGCCGGCGAGTATGGCAACATGCTCACCAAGGGCATCATCGACCCGACCAAGGTCGTGCGGGCGGCGATCCAGAACGCGGCTTCGGTCGCGGGTCTCTTGATCACCACCGAAGCGATGGTTGCCGAAATTCCGCAGAAGAAGGGCCAAGGCGCCGGTATGCCTGGCGGCGGCGGCATGGGCGGCGGGATGGACTTCTAGTCCGTCCGCTCAACGCGAAAAAATGCAAAGGCCCGGGAGAAATCCCGGGCCTTTGTCGTTTAATAAGTTATCCCCGCGCGCCGAAGCTGTGTCAGATTTCGGGTCGCAAATGGAAACGATCGCGCTTAGGCAAACTTTATGAAATCCGGAACGATCACCTGCGGCATTGGCGGCTGGACCTACGAGCCCTGGCGCGGCGTGTTCTACCCCAAGGGCCTCCCCCACGCCCGCGAGCTCAGCTACGCCGCCGAACATCTCACCTCGATCGAGATCAACGGCACCTTCTACCGCACGCAGACCCCCGCCACCTTCCGCAAGTGGGCCTCCGAGGTGCCGGACGGGTTTGTATTTTCCTTGAAAGGGCCGCGTTACGCGGTCAATCGCCGCGTGCTGGCGGAAGCCGGCGAACTCGATCAAGCGCTTTCTGGAGTTCGGCGTGACCGAGCTTGGCAGCCATCTCGGCCCCTTGCTCTGGCAATTCGCGCCGCATAAGAAATTCGACGAGGCCGACTTCGGCAAATTCCTCGAGCTGCTGCCGGCGAAATTCGACGGTCGCGCTTTGCGCCATGTGGTCGAGGTGCGCAACGACAGCTTCAAGACGCCGGCCTTCATCGCGCTGCTGCGCAAGTTCGGCATCGCCGTCGTCTATGCCGAACACGATACCTACACCGAGATCGCTGACATCACCGCCGATTTCGTCTACGCGCGGCTGCAGAAGGGCGACGAAAAGCTAAAGGCCGGCTATCCGCCGAAGGCGTTCGATGCCTGGGCCAAACGCGCGCGCACGTGGGCGCAAGGCGGCGAGCCGAAAGATCTGCCGCGCGTCGACAAGAAACACGCGGCCAAAAAGCCGCGCGACGTCTTCGTCTATTTCATTCATGAAGCGAAGCTGCGCGCGCCGGCCGCGGCCATGGCGCTCATCGAGCGCCTCAAATAAAATGGCGCTCATCGAACGCCTGAAATGAGAACGACCACTAACGAAAAGGCGCGGTTACATCCGCCGTCGCCTGTCTCGTAGTGGCCGCAAAGGACGAATGGTTTCCCGTCCGTCACTTGCCGCTTATATAGCGGGAAGTTGTGTCAATCCTGTGACGAGCCCATGCAGACTTTGTTTACGATCGGTTACGAACAGGCCAAGCCCGCCGCGGTCTTGAATGAGCTCAAGCGCGCCAAGATCGATCTTCTGGTCGATACCCGCGCAGTGGCGGCCTCGCGCCGGCCGGGCTTTTCCAAGCGCCAACTCGCCGCTTCGCTCGACGAAGCCGGCATCGCTTATGTGCATCTGCAAAAGCTCGGCACCCCCGCCGAGGGGCGCGCCGCCGCGCGCGCCGGCGATCTCGATGCGCTCTGGCGCATCTACGACAAGCACATCAAAAAAGCCGAACCGCAAGAAGCGCTCGACGAGCTGATGGGGCTGATCAAGTCGGGCAAGCGCGTCGCTTTGCTGTGCTACTGCCGCGACCCGAAAACCTGCCACCGCAGCCGCATCGTCGCGAATGTGAAAAAGCACGCGCGCGTCAAAGTCGAGGATCTGATCCCGCCGCTGTTCTGATTATTCCGCCGGCTGCGCCGCGTGCCGCGCCTCGACGTTCGTTATCAGCAAGGCGAGCCCAACGGTGGCCAGGAACATCGCAAAAGCGATCGCCGCATTTGCGCCCAGCACCAAAGTGAACCCGCCGCGCTCATGCAGCAGCGCGATCATGCCGATGGCGACGGCGGCGCTGATGAACAGCAGGAAATAACGTACCGCGTAAACGCGCCCGCGCCAGGCGTCGGCGGTATAGCGCGCCAGCACCATGTCGTTGACGGTGACTTGCGCGTAGATCGCCGCCACCGCGATGGCGAGCGCGACCATCAGCGCGATACCGTCGGCATAGGCCGCCCATAGATTGCCGAGAAAACCGAGCCCGGTGATGGCGGCAAACAGACTGTGCGGCGAGAAGCGCTCCACCAGCCGCCCGACGCAGAGCTGCGCCAGCCCGCCGCAGACCAGCACCAAAGTGGCGACGCTGCCGGCCAGCAGCAGCGGCACGTTTTCCGCCAGCCGCTCGTCGACGATCTTCGGCAAGGCGATGGTGAGCAACTGAAACGTCGTTCCCGCCGTGAGTGCGATCACAGTGAACAACCCAAACAGCGCCACCGCGCCGCGCGGCGTGAGCGGCACCGCCGGGCTCGACTTGCGGCTTTTGGCGTGATGTCGGTCATCCGGCGTCACCCACAGGTAGATCACCCCGGTCGCAACGCAGATCACGGCCGGCGCCAGGAACGCCGCGCGCCAGCCGAGCCAAGTGGCAAGCAGCGCGCTAACGCCAGCGGCGAGCGAAACGCCGAGATTGCCGCACACGCCGTTGAAGGCGAGCGTGCGGCCGCGCGCCTGCGAGGCCTCGATCAGCATCGCCATGCCGACCGGGTGATAGATCGCGGCGAACATGCCGAGCGCGAACATGGCGACGGCGAGCCAGATTAGCGTGGGCGCGAACGAGATGCCGGCGAGCGAGACACCGCAGCCGATATAGAAGGCCGCCATCATATTGCGGCGGCTCCAGCGGTCGGCGAGCCAGCCGGCGGGCAGCGAAAACACCCCGAAGGCGACGAAAGCCGCCGTCGACAGCGCGATCAGCTCCGAATAGGGCCGCTGATAGATCACCTCCAGCCCGATCACGACGGTCGGGTAGATCAGCAGCACGAAATGGTCGAGCGCATGCGCCCAGTTGAGGAAGGCGATGGAACGGCGGGTGGCTGCGTCGTGGGTTGCGGCTGTCATGTCGGGCTCGATCGCCTCATTCTCACGGGAGTCGCGCTTAACATAGACCTTTGGGGGTTGGCGAGTTGGCCGGCGGCGATGCCAGCCATGCCGGGAGCGCCACACACGCCAAAATTTAAATTCCACCAACTCAACCTCCACGGGCGGCAACCGGTTGTGGACAACCTGTTATATCGCTTTAGTTGCAAAGGTATTGGGGTGCGTATTGCCGGTTTTGTAGGGGCTCGAGGGGGCCTCGATGGCGTGGGGAAGGCGCGTTCACGCGGCTGCGTCCGCCGCCGCGGCCTTGGTCCTTTGTTGCGTGTTCATGGCGGCCGCCCCGGCGCGGGCGGACGACATCGAGGACGCGCGCGCCATCGTTTTTTCCAACCGCGACGTCTGGTTAAACGGCGCGTTCCTCAGTGGCGGCGTGCTGTGGAGCCCGACCGCTCTCGACGACGACGGCCTGCTGTTCAAGTTCCTGGTTTCGGGCGGGCTCTACCGCTACGACGCCGGCGATCTCGGCGGCGAGCGCGTGATCGGCTCGGAATGGCAGGTGCAAATGTTACCGGGCTGGCACGTCAAGCGCGGCACGTTCGAAGCGAAGGTGTTCTGGGGTCCGGAATATCAGCATCACCATCTCTCGCCGGACGATCCGGGCAACAATTTGCGCGGCGGCAAGATGGGCCTGCGCTTCTCGACCGAATTGTGGGATGAGCCGACCAATCAGACGATGATCGCAGCTGACGCTTCGCTCTCGACCATCGGCACCAGCTATTCGGCGCGCATCGGCTTCGGCTGGAAAATCCTCGACCAGTTCTATTGCGGTCCGGAGACGCAGGTTTACAGCGCCGACGGCTACTCGCAGCGGCGCTTCGGCGTCCATGTCACCAGCATGAAAACCGGCGATGCCGAATGGTCGGCGGCCGGCGGCTGGTCGGTCGATACCAACAACCGCTCGAGTCCCTATCTGCGGCTCGGCTTCATGCAGCGGGTGGGCGGCGACTAGTCGAGCGTGCGGCGGAAGCGCAGCACGGCGATGGTCATGGCCACCAGCATGAGCGCGAACATCGCGAGCGCGTCATTGCGCAAGTCCGCGACCGACGAGCCCTTCAGCATGATCGAGCGCACGATGCGCAGGTAATGCGTCAGCGGCAGCATTTCGCCGATCCATTGCGCCCAGCGCGGCATGCCGGCGAAGGGGAACATGAAGCCGGACAGCAGAATGTTCGGCAAGAAGAAGAAGATCGACATCTGCATGGCCTGCAGCTGGTTTTGCGCCACCGTCGAGAAGGTGTAACCGATCGACAGATTGGCGGCGATGAACAGCGTGCTGAGCCCCGCCAATGCCGCGAGATTGCCGAGGATCGGCACGCCAAAGAGCGTGACGCCGACGCCGATGATGATCGAAGCCTGCGCGAAGCCGACGAAGATATAAGGGATGATCTTGCCGAGCATGATCTCGAAGGGCGTGATCGGCATCGACAGCAGATTTTCCATGGTGCCGCGCTCGATCTCGCGCGTGACCGACAGCGCGGTGAAGATCAGCATGGTCATGGTGAGAATGGTGCCGACCAGCCCGGGCACGATGTTGAACTGATTCTGGCCGGCCGGGTTGTAGCGCGCATGGGTGCGGATCTCGAACGGCAATTCGGTGACGACCGGAATGCCGCGTTCATGCGCAAGCGCGGTCTGCACGATTTGCCCGAGCGAACCGAGCGCGGAACCGGAGGCGACCGGATCGGTGGCATCGGCGATCACCAGCATCGCCGGCCGGTCGCCGCGCCGCACGCCGCGCTCGAAATTTGCCGGGATCTCGACGCCGAACAGCACTTTGCCGGAGGCGAGCAGCTCGTCCATTTCGGCTTCGGTGCGCGGCTGCACGATGACGTCGAAATAATCGGTGTTGCGCAGCGCGGCGAGAATGGCGCGGCCGATGTCGCTGTTCTCTTGCAGCAGCACCGCGGTCGGCAGATGGCGCGGGTTGGTATTGATGGCGTAGCCGAACAGCAGCAACTGAAGCAGCGGGATCATGATGATCATCGCGAACGACAGCCGGTCGCGCCTGAGCTGGATGAACTCCTTGATCAGCACGGCCCAGGTCTTGTGCCAGAAGCCGCGGCCACGGATGCGGGGCTGCGCGTGGGCGGGCAGCATGTGGCTCATTGGAAATTGTCCCGCGCCCGGCCCATCAGATCGATGAACACATCCTCCAGCGAGGGCTGCGACGGTTTCCAATCGAGATCTTTGCGCGCGCGGAAGGGCTTGATCGCGGCCGCGAGCTTGCCGGCGTCGCGGCCGGAAACGTGCAGGCTATTGCCGAACGGCGCCACCATGTCGACGCCCGGCTTGCCCGTCAGTTCGTCACCGAGCTTCACCAGGCCCTCGCCGTCCGGGCCGCTGACGACAAAGGTCGTCAGCTTGGACGCCGCGATCACCTCTTCGACCGTGCCGCGCACCAACAATTCGCCGTAGGCGATATAGGCGATCTCGTGACAGCGCTCGGCCTCGTCCATGTAATGGGTCGAGACCAGCACGGTGAGCCCTTCGGCGGCGAGCGCATGGATCTCGTTCCAGAAATCGCGCCGTGCCTTGGGATCGACGCCGGCGGTCGGCTCGTCGAGCAGCAACAGCTGCGGGCTCGGCAGCGTGCAGGCGCCGAGCGCGAGCCGCTGTTTCCAGCCGCCGGACAGTTCGCCGGCGATCTGCTCCTCGCGGCCCTGCAAGCCCAGCCGTTCGATCGCCGCGCGCGCCGCCGCGGCCGGCTGGGTGAGACCGTAAATGCGGCCGATGAATTCCAGGTTCTCGCGCACCGAGAGATCCTGGTAGAGGCTGAAATGCTGCGTCATATAGCCGACCTGACGCTTGATCATGTCGGTGCCGGTGCGGATGTCGTAGCCGAGGCAGGTGCCCTCGCCCTCGTCCGGCGTGAGCAGTCCGCACAGCATGCGGATGGTGGTGGTCTTGCCGGAGCCGTTGGGGCCGAGGAAGCCGTAGATCGTGCCGCGCTTGACCTGCATGGACAGGTTGCGCACCACGGCGCGGCCGTCGAAACGCTTGGTCAGCCCATGCACGTCGATGACGATGTCGGGCGTGTTCACTACGATCCCTCTTTCGGCAGCGTGACGGTCACCGGCTGGCCGACGCGGAATTTTTCCGGCTGATCGGGCCGCGCCTCGATCAGGAACACGAGCTTGGCGCGCTCTTCCAGGCTGTAGATCACCGGCGGCGTATATTCGGCGCTGTCGGCGATGAAGCTCACTTTCGCGGTCAGTCCCGGCGCGCAGCCGTCGCACGAGACATTCACGGTCGCGCCGTATTTGATCGCCGGCAATTGTCGTTTCCGGCGCGAAGAAGCGCAGCTTGAGATTGCCGGGCGGCAGCAAGGACATGACGGCGCGGCCAGGCGGCACGGTTTCGCCTTGCCGGAAGTAGACCTCCTGGATGGTGCCATCGGCCGGGCTTAAACCGCGGCGGCGCGCCAGCCGCGTCTTCGACCAATCCAGATTGGCTTTGGCCTGGCGCACGGCCGCGTCCGCGTCGTCATAGGTTTTTTGCGTGCCGGAGGAGGTGGTCAGCAGCTGCTTGGCGCGGGCCAAGGCTTGGTCGGCCGTGGTGACGGCAGCTTCCTTCACCGCCACGTCGGCCTGCTGAAGATCGTCGTCGAGCGTGAACAGTTGATCGCCCTTTTTGACGCGATCGCCCTCACGCACATTTTCCTGCTCGACGCGGCCCTGCTCGTCGGGCGAGACGAAGATGAGTTCGGCCTCGACCCAGCCCTGAAGACGTATGTCGTTGTCTCGATCGCAGCCGGCGAGCATGAGCCCGACCAAAACCGCGAATATGACGCGTGTCATGACGTACTCCTGGGCGCGAAACAACAGCTCGAGATGGGTCTTCATCATGGCGCGCACGTCGAGCGGTTCGAAGCGCTCGAACAGGCCCGACCAGATGATGGCTACCAGCCCGGGCGCGGCGATGATTTGCGGGAAATCAACGAGGGCAGCGGGAATTTCGCCGCGTTCGGCGGCACGGGCCAAGATGCCGCGCACGGCAGCGATGACGCGGGAGAGGACCTCGCGATAGTAGAATTCGGCAAGGTTGGGAAAGCGCCGGCCTTCCGTGATCATGAGCCGAATGACGTCCCTGCGGCGCGTTTCATAGACTTCGCGCACGAAGACATCGATCAGGCGCTCGGCCAGCACTCGCATCGGCAGGTCGACCGCCCCCATGGCCTCGATGCTGCCGACCACCGGGGTCAGCATGGCGCGGATCAGCTCCTGGAACAGGGTCTCCTTGTCGCGGAAATAGAGGTAGATCGTGCCTTTGGCGACGCCGGCGCGCTTGGCGACGTCGTCGAGGCGAGCCGCCTCGAAGCCCTGCTGGGAGAATTCGTCGAGCGCCGCGGCCAGGATCGCCTCGCGGCGGGCGGCGGTACGCGCCTCGCGTGGGCGCGGGCTGCCTGGTTTGACGCCGGAGGCCGCACGTCGCACGCCGCGCATGCGGTCGGCGATCGACGGGGCGCTTCGGGGCTCTTTGGACATGCGCAATCCTGACTGACTGGTCAGTCATTATTTAGCGCAAAGCGTCGTGGCCCGCAAGAGAGATGAAAGCTTGTGAAATCAGCAGCTTACGGAAAGCCGACGGCTCAGTTCTTGGCGTCGCAGAAGAAGGTGCGGATGACGCACTCCTTGCCGCCGTCGCGGTAGCAGCCTTTCAGCGCGTCGTTCTGCGCACTGCCGAGCTTGGCCGCCTTGCCCCAGCCATGAGCGCCACAGCCGCTGGTGAAATCGACCGCCAGGGCCGCGCAGCCGCCCTTCACGGTCGTCACCACGCGGCAGCCCTGCCCCGAGCAACTGGCCAGCGCGCTTTTGCGGGCCTCGTCGGCAGTGTGGAAGTCGAAGGCCTGGCCAAAGGCGCCGCAGGCGCCGATCGCCAGCGCACCGTTGGCGCGCGCGGTGTTGACGGCGACCAGCATCAGCGTCGCCGTCGCCAGCAGCAAAGCTGCGACGACAAGCGCGCGCATCACCGGCGTGAAGCTGTCCGTCATCCCCCTAACCCTGTTCGAACGTCGCCGCCAGATAGCGGCTGAGTCGGGGGCGCGATCAATGATTCGAATCTCAGGCGCGTTCGATTTCCGCCTTGACGGCGGAGAGCGACTCGGGGGTATCGACGTCGGTCAGCGCCGCATCGTCGGCGACCGGCACTTCGGCAACCGCCTCGGCATAGGCGCCGATCAGGTGGCGTGCGCCGATGTCGCCTTGAATCTGCATCAAATCGTGGAAGAAGCGGCGCGACCACACCACCGGATTGCCGCGCCGGCCATCGATGCTCGGCACCACGATCAGCGCGCCGCGCTCGGGATCGAAGGCGGCGATCAATTTGTCGATCAGCGCGGCCGACACCTGCGGCATGTCGCCGAGACAGACGATGGCGCCGTCGGCATCCTCGGCCACAGCGGCAATGCCGGCCTTGAGCGAGGTGCCGAGGCCCTCGGCATAATCCGGATTGTGCACGATGCGCACCGGCAGGCCCTTGAGCGCGGCCTCCACCCGCTCGCGCTCGTGGCCGGTGACGACGATGACGGGGCTGGCGCGCGACGCCAGCGCCTGCTCGGCGGCGATGCGCACCAGCGGCTTGCCGCCGATCTCGGCGATCAGCTTGTTGATCGCGCCCATGCGGGTCGAGCGTCCGGCGGCCAGCACGATCGCGGCGATGCGGCGGCCTTTCTCCGGCTGCGGCTCGGTGCGCGGCTGCGGCCGAGTGACGATCTCCATCAGCAGGCCGCCGACGCCCATGCCGGTGATGTCCGCGCGCGCTCACCGGCAAGCCGGCGAGCAGCCGCATCAGCACCCAGTCGAAGCCGTTTTCCTTCGGCGAGCGCGCGCAGCCGGGCGCGCCCAGCACCGCCTGCCCGCGCGCCTTGCCGATCAGCATCAGATTGCCGGGATCGACCGGCATGCCGAAATGCTCGATCTCGCCGCCCACCGCCTCCAGCGCCGCCGGAATGACGTCGCGGCGGTCGGCGATGGCCGAGGCGCCGAACACGATCACCAGCTCGGCGCCGGCTTTGAGCACCTCGTCGATGGCTTTGGCGAGCGCGGCCTGCTCGTGCGGCACGCGCTTTCTCGGCAACGATTGTCGCGCCGGAAGGCGCAATGCGCGCGGCGGTGATCTTGAGCGTTTTTTCGACCACCTTTGGAGCGAGGCCCGGCAGCAGCGTCGACACGATGCCGATCTTGCGCACCTTGTAGGGCGCGACGCGAATGACCGGCTTGGCTTGGCCTGCCAGCGTCACCGCCTGATCGCGCGCGCTCTTCGCCACCGCGAAGGGGATGATCTTCACCGTCGCGATCATCTCGCCTTCGACCACCGGCTTGAAGGCCGGCAGCGTGGCGAGCGTCACCGCCTCGTCGATGCGGTTGAGCTTGTCGATGGCGTCCTTGTCGACCACCAGCACGCCGGCGCTGTCGGCGAACAGATTGCAGCGTCCGGTGAAGGCGCGGTCGGCGCGCAGGCCGGGGCCCGGCAATAGCGGCGGCGATGTCAGCAGCGGCCTGATCCTCGGACACGTCGCCCGCCTCGACGCGCGCCACCACGATCTCCTTGACGCCGGCCGCCTGCAGCGCCGCGATCTCCTTGTCGCCGATCAGCGTGCCCTTCTTGAGCACCAGATCGCCCTGGCGGATCGAATGCACCGCGGTGGCGCCGAGCGCCTCCTTGACGGGAACGGCGCCGAACTTCATGCCGCCTCCGCTTCCTTCTCGGCCTTCTGCCGCAGCGTCTGCGTGATCTCGGCCATGATGGCGAGCGCGATTTCGGCCGGCGACACCGCGCCGATCGGCAGCCCGATGGGCGCATGGATGCGCGCGAGATCGCGGTCGGTCAGGCCCGCCTTCTTTCAGCGCGCAAGACGCTTGGCATGCGTCTTCCGCGAGCCGAGCGCGCCGATGTAGAAACAGTCGCGCGCCAGCGCGTGCTGCAAGCGCGGGGTCGTCGATCTTCGGATCGTGCGTGAGCGCGACGAAGGCCGTGTAGCGGTCGACATTGAGCGGCGGCAGCGCCACGTCCGGCCATTCCGCGATCACCTTCACGTCCGGAAAGCGCTCGATGCTGGCGAAGGCCGTGCGCGGATCGACAATGGTGACGTCGAAGCCGAGCAATTGCCCCATCGGCGCCAGCGCCTGGCTGATATGCACCGCGCCGGTGATCACCAGCTTGGGCGACGGCACGTAGACGGTCAAAAAGAAGCGTCCCTGCGGGGTTTCTTCCATGCCGCTTTTGGCCATGCGCAGGCGCTTTTCGATCAGCTCGCGCAGCGGATCCTTGGCCACGTCGGCGGCCTTCACCAGCCGCTGCGCGCCGCTCGCCACGTCGGTGACGAGCACCACCGCGCGGCGCGCCTCGCGTTCGGCATTGAGCGCATGCAGGATGTCGAGTTTCAACTGACCTTCTCCACATAGACGCGAATGGTGCCGCCGCAGGACAGCCCGACGTTCCAGGCGGTCTCGTCGGCGACGCCGAATTCCAGCATCTTCGGCTTGCCGCTTTCGATCACGTCCATGGCCTCGGTGACGACCGCGCCTTCGACGCAGCCGCCCGACACCGAGCCGAGGAAATTGCCTTCATTGTCGATCACCAGATTGGAGCCGACCGGGCGCGGCGCCGAGCCCCAGGTCTCGACCACGGTCGCCAGCGCCACGTCGCGCCCGGCTTTGCGCCAGTCCTCGGCGGCTTTGAGAATGTCTTCGTCGCGTGCCAGCATCATGCACCTCCGTGGCGTTACGCCACCTTCAGCATCAGTTTCGGATCGTAGCCTTTGGCCGGCGCGCCCGACAGCGCGCGCACCAGCTCGGTCATGGATTCGAGATTGTGGATCGGCCGCAATTCATCGACATGCGGCAACATGGTGCGCACGCCCTTGGCGCGCGCCTCGAAGCCGTCGAAGCGCAGCAGCGGATTGAGCCAGATCAGCCGGCGGCAGGAGCGGTGCAGCCGGTCCATCTCGAAGGCGAGCGTGTCGTCGGCGTCGCGCTCGAGCCCGTCGGTGATCAGCAGCACCACCGCGCCCTGCCCGAGCACGCGGCGGCCCCATGTCTTGTTGAACTCGTGCAGCGAGGACGCGATGCGCGTGCCGCCCGACCAGTCGGTGACGTGCGCCGAGCAGGCGGCGAGCGCCTCGTCCGGATCGCGCTGGCGGATGGCGCGCGTCACGTTGGTCAGCCGCGTGCCGAACAGGAAGGTGGTCACGCGCTTGCGGGCGTCGGTCACGGTATGCAGGAAATGCAGGAACAGCCGGGTGTACTGGCTCATCGAGCCGGAAATATCCAAGAGCGCCACGATCGGCGGCTCCTTCACGCGCGGGCCCAGATATTTCAGATCGATCACCGCCCCGCCCGCCTTCATGCTGGCGCGCAGCGTGCGGCGGATATCGATCATGTGGCCGTGGCGCGCGGCTTTGAGCCTGCGCGTGCGCACGAGATCCATCGGCAAGCGCAAGCCGCGCGATCGCCTCCTTGGCGGCGGCGATTTCGGCCGCCGTCATCTGCGCGAAATCCTTCTTTTGCAGAATTTCGCGGTCGGAGACCGTCAGCCGCGCATCGATCTCGACCTCGGACGTCTCCTCCTTGCGGTCGAGCCCGCCGAGCAGCGCGTCCTGGATGCGCTGCGCGCCCGGCGGCGGCGCTTTCGCTTCCGCGCGCGGGCCCTTGCGGCAGCATGGCGGCGATCAGCTGCTCGATATAGCCGCGCTTGCGGAAGTTCAGCCGCGTGCCGAACAGAAGTCGTTACGCGTTTGCGGGCGTCGGTCACGGTATGCAGGAAATGCAGGAACAGCCGGGTGTATTGGCTCATCGAGCCGGAAATATCCAAGAGCGCGACGATCGGCGGCTCCTTCACGCGGGGACCCAGATATTTCAGATCGATCACCGCCCCGCCCGCCTTCATGCTGGCGCGCAGCGTGCGGCGGATATCGATCATGTGGCCGTGGCGCGCGGCTTTGAGCCTGCGCGTGCGCACGAGATCCATCGGCAAAGCGAGGCGCGCGATCGCCTCCTTGGCGGCGGCGATCTCGGCCGCGGTCATCTGCGCGAAATCCTTCTTTTGCAGAATCTCGCGGTCGGACACCGTCAGCCGCGCGTCGATCTCGACCTCGGATGTCTCCTCCTTGCGGTCGAGCCCGCCGAGCAGCGCGTCCTGGATGCGCTGCGCGCCCGGCGGCGGCTCTTTCGCTTCGCGCCGCGCGGCCCTTGCGGCAGCATGGCGGCGATCATCTGCTCGATATAGCCGCGCTTGCGGAAGAACAGCTTGAAGGCCTGGTCGAACAAAATCGAATGCTCGTGCCGCTTCACGAACACCGCGTGCAGCGTCCAGTAGAAATCCTCGCGGTCGCCGACGCGCGCGACATTCACGGCTTCCAGCGCGTCGAGCACCGAGCCGGGGCCCACCGGCAAGCCGGCGGCGCGCAGCGCGCGCGCGAAGTAGAGGATGTTTTCGGAAAGGCGGCCCTCTTTGTTCGTCTGGGCTTCAGTCATCAGATCACTCCGCCGCCCGCAGCTCCGACTTCACCTCGTCGAGCAGTGCCTTCACCTTGGTCTGGTCGAGCCGCGCGATGTCGTCCTGGTATTTCAACAGCGCGCCGAGCGTGTCCGACACCGTCGCCGGATCGAGCGCCACCACGTCGAGCTCGGTAAGCGCGCCCGCCCAATCGAGCGTCTCGGCGACGCCCGGCGCCTTGAACAGATCTTCCTTGCGCAGCGCCTGCACGAAGGCGACCACCTGCTCGGACAATTTCTTGGCGATGCCCGGCACCTTGGCGCGCAGGATCGACAGCTCGCGCTTGGCGTCGGGATAGCCGACCCAGTGATAGAGGCAGCGGCGCTTCAAGGCGTCGTGCACCTCGCGCGTGCGGTTGGAGGTGATCACCACGATCGGCGGATGCGGCGCCTTGATGGTGCCGAGCTCCGGCACCGTCACCTGAAAATCGGCGAGCACCTCCAGCAGAAACGCCTCGAAAGCCTCGTCGGTGCGGTCGATCTCGTCGATCAGCAGCACCGGCGGTCCGTCCGGATTGGGCTCGAGCGCCTGCAGCAGCGGCCGCTTGATCAAAAAGCGCTCGGAGAAGATGTCATGCTCGGTCCGAGCACGGTCATGCTCGCCCTCGGCCTCGGCCAGACGAATGGCGATCATCTGCGCGCCGTAATTCCACTCGTAGACGGCGGAGGAAACGTCGAGCCCCTCGTAGCATTGCAGGCGGATCAGCCGGCGCCCGAGCGCCTTCGACAGCACGCGCGCGATCTCGGTCTTGCCGACGCCGGCCTCGCCCTCGAGAAACAGCGGCCGGCCCATGCGCAGGGAGAGATAGAGCACGGTCGCCAGCGACCGGTCGGCGATGTAGTCGGCCTTGGCCAGCAGCGCGAGCGTGGCGTCGATGGAGGTCGGGCAGCGGCGTCATGGTCATGAGGGGACTTTAACCTAATGCGACGTCGTCATACATGTAGGCATCGAAGGCCCAGCCGGCCAATCAAGGATTTGCGCCAAGGATTTGCACATGTCGAATTCCGCCGAAATCAGCAATGAAACCGTGCAATTTCCGACCATCGACGACCGGGTGCGCATCGGCCATGTGCACCTCAAAGTCGCCGACCTCAACCGCGCGCTCGATTTTTATTGCGGCGTGCTGGGGTTTACGATGACCACCAGCCGCCCGGGCGCGGCCTTCATCTCCGCCGGCGGCTACCACCATCATATCGGCCTCAACACCTGGGAGAGCCTGGGCGGGCCGCCGCCGCCTCCCGGCAGCACCGGGCTTTACCATACCGCCATCCTCTACCCGACCCGGCCGCTGTTGGCCGACGCGCTGCGCCGGCTGATCGTCGCCAAGATCCCGCTCGAAGGCGCCAGCGACCACGGCGTCTCCGAGGCGCTCTATCTGCGCGACCCGGACGACAATGGTGTGGAATTGTATTGGGACCGGCCGAAGGACCAATGGCCGAAGAAGCCGGACGGCTCCTTGCGCATGTACACCAATCCGCTCGACCTGCACGATCTGCTTGGCCGAGCTGGATCGGAGAAAGCGTGATCGCTTTGTCGGCTAGGCGACGTAGACGCGCGCATGCCTCGCCGGCGACCGCATCAACGCCAGAACCGGAATGAATTGAACCACGCCACGCCACCCAAATAAAAACGCCGCCGGCGAACAAACGCCGGCGGCGTCTTTGGGTTCCAAAGCGGCTAGGCGGTCGCCTTCGCCACCGCCCGGCGCGCCAGAACGCCGACCAGATGCGCGCGGTATTCCGGGCTGGCGTGGATGTCGCTGTTCATGCCGTTGGCGGGAATGGTCATGCCCTCGAGCGACTTCGCCGCGAAGCGCTTCTTGAGCGCCTCCTCGAACGATTTCACCCGGAACACGCCGTTGCTGCCGGCGCCGGTCACCGCCACGCGGATGTCGGAGCCGCGCTTCGACACGAACACGCCGACCAGCGCAAAGCCGGAGGCCGGGATGCTTGAACTTCTCGTAGGCCGCCTTCTTGGCGATCGGGAAGCTGATCTTGGTGATGATCTCGCCGTCTTCCAGCGCGGTCGAGAACATGCCGGTGAAGAAATCGTCGGCCGCGATGCGCCGCTTGTTGGTGATGATGGTGGCGCCGAGGCCCAGGCAGGCCGCCGGATAATCCGCGTTCGGATCGTTATTGGCGATCGAGCCGCCGATGGTGCCGCGATTGCGCACCTGCGGGTCGCCGATCGAGTCCGGCACCATGGCCAGCCCCGGCAGCGCCTGCTGCAGCACCGGCGAATTGGCGGCATCGGCATGGCGCGTCATGGCGCCGATGACGACCGAGCGGCCCTTCTGCTCGACGCCGCTCATGCCTTCGACCAGCGCGAGATCGATCAGCGCCGACGGCTGACGCCAGCCGCTGCTTCATCACCGGCAGCAGCGAATGACCGCCGGCGAGCAACTTGCCCTCCGGATTTTTCGCCAGCAGCCCGGCCGCCTGGCGGACCGTGGTCGGACGATGGAAGGTGAAATTGTACATGGTGCTCTCCTTATTCCGCGGCGACGCGTTGCGCCGGCTGCGCGCGTTGAATGGCCGACCACACCGCGTTGGCGGTGGCCGGCATTGCGAGCGCTTCGGAGCCGATGGCGTCGGTGATGGCGTTGATGACGGCGGCGGGCGCCGCGATCGCGCCGGCCTCCCCGCAGCCTTTGATGCCGAGCGGGTTGGACGGCGACTTGGTTTCCGTCAACCCGACATTGAATGACGGCAAGTCGTGCGCGCGCGGCATGGTGTAGTCCATGAGCGAGCCGGTCACGAGCTGGCCCTCTTTGTCGTAGACGCAGCCCTCGAGCAGCGCCTGGCCGACGCCCTGCGCGATGCCGCCGTGCACTTGCCCCTCGACGATCATCGGATTGATCACGGTGCCGAAGTCGTCGACCGCGGTCCAATTCACGATTGTCGGTCTTGCCGGTCTCGAGGTCGACCTCGACTTCGCAGATGTGGCAGCCGGCCGGGAAGGTGAAGTTGGTCGGGTCGTAGAAGGAGGTTTCCTTCAAGCCCGGCTCCAATTCGGCGCCGGTGAACTTGTGCGCGATATAGGCATTGAGCGCCACATCGCCCCAGGCCGCCGACTTGTCGGTGCCGGCGACGGTGAACTTGCCGTCCTTGAACTCGATGTCGCCTTCGGCGGCTTCCAGCATGAAGGCGGCGACTTTTTTGGCCTTGGCCTCGACCTTGTCGAGCGCCTTCACGATCGCCGATATGCCGACCGCGCCGGAGCGCGAGCCGTAGGTGCCCATGCCGAACTGCACCTTGTCGGTGTCGCCGTGCACGATCGAGACGTTCTCGAACGGAATGCCGAGCCGTTCCGCCACGACCTGCGCGAAGGTGGTCTCGTGGCCCTGCCCGTGGGCGTGACAGCCGGTGAGCACTTCGACGCTGCCGGTCGGGTTGACGCGCACTTCCGCGCTCTCCCACAGGCCAACGCCGGCGCCGAGCGAGCCGACCGCTTTCGACGGCGCGATGCCGCAGGCCTCGATGTAGGTCGAATAGCCTAAGCCGCGCAGCTTGCCGTGACGCGCTGCCTCGCGCTTGCGCTTGTTGAAGCCCTTCACGTCGGCAAGCTCCATCGCCTTCTTGAGCGAGGCGTTATAGTCGCCCGCGTCATAGGCCATGATCACCGGCGTCTGGTGCGGGAACGACTTGATGAAGTTGCGCCGGCGCAGATCGGCCGGATCGAGCCCCATCTGCCGCGCCGCCACCTCCACCAGCCGCTCGACCACGAAGGTCGCTTCCGGGCGTCCCGCGCCGCGATAGGCGTCGACCGGCACGGTGTTGGTATAGACCGCGTCCACCTCGACATAGATCTGCGGGATGTCGTATTGGCCCGACAGCAGCGTGCCGTAGAGATAAGTCGGCACCGACGACGAGAAGGTCGACATATAGGCGCCGAGATTGGCGATGGTCTTGGCGCGCAGCGCCAGCATCTTGCCGTTTGAATCGAGCGCGAGCTCGGCATGCGTGACGTGGTCGCGGCCGTGGCAGTCGGTGAGGAAGGATTCCGTGCGATCCGCCGTCCATTTCACCGGCCGGCCGACCTTGCGCGCCGCCCACAGGCAGACGACCTCTTCCGGATAGATGAAAATCTTGGAGCCGAAGCCGCCGCCGACGTCGGGCGCGATCACGCGCAATTTGTGCTCCGGCGTCATGCCGACGAAAGCCGAGATCACCAGCCGCGCCACGTGCGGATTCTGCGAGGTGTTCCAGAGCGTCAGGTGGTCGTTGCCGGCATCGTATTCGGCGAGCGCCACGCGCGGCTCGATCGCGTTCGGCACCAGCCGGTTGTTGACGATGTCGAGCCTGGTGACGTGCTTGGCGGCGGCGAACGCCGCAGTCCACCGCCTTGGCGTCGCCCAGCGACCATTCGTAGATCGTGTTCTTGGGCGCCACCTCGTGGATCTGCGGGCCGGACTTTGGCCTTGGCCGGATCGCTCACCGCCGGTGAGCACCTCGTAATCGACCTTCACCTTCTCGGCCGCGTCGCGGCCCAGGGCCTGGCTCTCCGCGATCACGACCGCGACGGCATCGCCGACATGATTGACCGTGGCGGCCGCCAGCGCCGGATGCGGCGCCATCTTCATCGGCGTGCCGTCCTTGGAATGGATCATCCAGCCGCAGATCAGATTGCCGATCTTGTCGGTGGCGAGCTGCGCGCCGGTGAGCACGTCGATGACGCCCGGCATTTTCTTCGCCGCGCTGACATCGATGCTCTTGATCCTGGCGCGGGCATGCGGCGAGCGCACGAACACGGCGCGGGTTTCGCCCGGCCTCGTCACGTCGTCGGTATATTGGCCTTTGCCGGTAATGAAACGGATGTCTTCCTTGCGGCGCACCGCCGCGCCGATCCCGGTCGCGCTCATGGCGGTCTCCTCCCGTTAGATTTTGTTGAAGACGTTATTCAGCCGCTTGCCGCGTCGGGCTGCCTCCCTTGCCCATGGCCTTGGCGCCGGCGGCAATCGCCTTGACGATGTTGTGATAGCCGGTGCAGCGGCAGATATTGCCGTCGAGCTGTTCGCGGATGGTGTGCTCGTCGAGGTCGTTGCCCTTGCGGCGCACGATGTCGAGCGCGGCCATGATCATGCCGGGCGTGCAGTAGCCGCATTGCAGGCCGTGATGCTCGCGGAACGCCTCCTGCATCGGATGCAGCGGACCGTTCAGCTCGGCCAGCCCTTCGATGGTGGTCACCTTGGCGCCCTCGCACTGGAGCGCGAGCGTGGTGCAGGACTTGGCGGCGATGCCGTCGATATGCACGACGCAGGCGCCGCACTGCGAGGTGTCGCAGCCGACATGCGTGCCGGTGAGCCGCAGGTTTTCGCGCAGGAATTGCACCAGCAAGGTGCGCGCTTCGACGTCGCCGGTGACGGCTTTGCCGTTCACCGTCATGGATACGGCAGGCATACACTTCCTCCCATATTCGGGGCCCAACAGCCCTCTTTTGGCGTCGGCCGGATCGCTCGGCTGTGAAATCGAGCCGATTTGGCCCGGATGAGCCTTGGAACTGGTTTAAGTCTGAACCCCGGGCTGGCACCCGGTCAAGGGAGTCAAAAGGCGAAAAGCGTCACACGCCGGTGATCGCCCCGTCACGACCCTGCAACCTGAGCGGCAAAATTCTTGAAGAAATCGTCGGCGATTTTCTTGGCGGCGCCGTTGACCAGGCGCTGGCCGAGCTGGGCGAGCTTGCCGCCGATCTGCGCCTCGACGTTGTAGGTCAGCAGCGTGCCGCCGTCTTTTTCGGTGAGCGCCACCGTTGCCCCGCCTTTGGCAAAACCGGCAACGCCGCCGTCGCCCTCGCCGGAAATCTTGTAGCCGTTGGGCGGATTGAGGTCGGTCAGGTGCACCTTGCCTTTGAAGCGCGCCTTCACCGGCCCGATCTTGGTGGTGGCGACGGCGGTCATTTCGGTATCCGAAAGCTTCACCAGCTCCTCGCAGCCCGGAATGCAGGCTTTGAGCACCTCGGCATCGTTGAGCTTGGCCCACACCGCCTCACGGCTGGCTGGCAGCTGCACCTCCCCGGTCATGACCATCGCCATCGGCGTCTCCTTCCTCAGACCTCAGCCAAGTTTCAGCCCTTGCGCTTTAAGCCGTTTGCAGGCCGCGCGGAAGCCCTTTAAGTGTGGGCGCCACGGACCAATAAGAAGCGCACGGGGGAGGAAATTCATGCCGATGATCAAAGCCGACGACGGCTGCCCGATCTATGTCGAGGTCGAGGGCGACGACGACGCGCCGGCGCTGATGCTGTCGAATTCGCTCGGCACCAATCTGCATATGTGGGACGAGCAGGCCGGCGACTTCGCCGAGCACTTCCGCCTCATCCGCTACGACCGCCGCGGCCACGGCCAATCCGGCGTGCCCAAGGGGCCGTACAGTTTCGACCGTTTCGGCCGCGACATCCTCGCCGTCCTCGATGCGCTGGAGATCGACAAGGTCAACTGGTGCGGCCTGTCGATGGGCGGCATGGACGGCCAGTGGCTCGGTGCCAACGCGCCGGACCGCGTCGAGAAGCTGGTGCTCGCCAACACCAATTTCTATTACGCCGACAAGACGCCCTGGGCCGACCGCATCAAGTTCGTGCGCGAGAAGGGTCTCAAGGAGCTGGTCGGCCCCAACATGGAGCGCTGGTTCACCAAGGGCTTTCGCGAGCGCGCGCCGCAGGTCATGGGGCGCATGACCAACATGTTCACCGCCACCGATCCCGAGGGCTACGTCGCCTGCGTCGAGGCGATCCGCGACATGGATTTCCGCGCCTCCAATCCAAAGGTGACGACGCCGACGCTTGTCATCGTCGGCAAGCAGGATCCGGCAACGCCGCCGTCGGCCGGCGAAGCAATCGCCAACGCGATCAAGGGCGCCAAGATGGTCGCTCTCGACGCCGCCCACATCTCCAACATCGAGCAGCCGAAGGCCTTTGCCGACGCCGTCCTCGATTTCCTCGGCTAGCCTCGGATGGACGAGAAAGAACGCTACAACGCCGGCATGGCCAAGCGCCGCAAGGTGCTGGGCAATGCCTGGGTCGACCGCGCCAATGCACGCAAGACGCCGTTCAACGAGGAATTCCAGGACTTCATCACCCGCGGCGCCTGGGGCGAGATCTGGACGCGGCCGCATTACGACGAGCGCACGCGCCGCATTCTGGTGATCGGCACCATGATCGCGCTCGGCCAGTGGGACGAATTCCGCCTGCATGTCGGCGCCGCGCTGCGCGAAGGCGGCTTCACCGAAAACGACATCAAGGAAATCATCCTGCAGCAGGCGATCTATTGCGGCGTGCCCGCCGCCAACCATGCCTTCAAGGAAGCCGCCGAGATCATCGCGGAGCTGGGCAA
This sequence comes from uncultured Alphaproteobacteria bacterium, assembly GCA_963734465.1. Classification (GTDB taxonomy): domain Bacteria; phylum Pseudomonadota; class Alphaproteobacteria; order Rhizobiales; family Xanthobacteraceae; genus Pseudolabrys. The sequence continues at coordinate 53,592 of CAVTHL010000037.1, read as the reverse complement.
AGCCAAGCCGTAGCGTCAGTGCGCGTGCCCGACCGTCGACGCATGCCCGGTGCGCATTTCGTGAAACGACTGCTGCAGAATGCGCACCGAGGAATAGAAGAACAATCCCGCCATCAAGGCCGCGACGATCAGGTCCGGCCACTTCGTCGCCGTGCCCCACACCGCCAGCGCCGCGATCATCACGGCGACATTGCCGATCGCATCATTGCGCGAGCACAGCCAGACCGACCGCACATTGGCGTCGCCGTCCTTGTAGCGCAGGCGAAGTGATCGCCGAGATTGCCAAGGGCAAATAGCGCTCTGCACGCCCGAAATAATCAACGGAGCGGCGAGAACCACTGCGCGTCGCGCGGGGCGACCGCATTGCCGGCGATCAACGACGTCTTGGCGAGCAGCGGCTTGTCCGCACGCTGATAGCTGCGCTCGAGCAGCCCGAGGCCGGCGGCGACGCCGACCAGCATCAGCGTGATCGCCTGCTCGCGCACCAGCTCGGCATTGTGCATCCAGATCGCCGGTCCGACCGAAGCCATGGTGATCAGCCATCACCAGCACCAGGCCGGCATCGAGAATGTCGGTATTGGCCTTGCCGCCACCGAGCGCGCGGAAACGGTCGCCGATATGCACGGCGCAGATCGCGGCGACTGCGAGCTTGAGCATCGCGAAGAAGGCGGCGAGTTTGATCAGGCCGATCGGCGCCAGGCCGAACAGCCGGCCGATCTCGAACACGAATTGCGAGCGCCAAACCTCTTCGAGGCCGTAGGTCGGCGAGGTCAGCATGCGCAGCGCGTCGAAGCCCCAGAACAGCGTGAAGTAGAACGCGATCGCCAGGATCATCGCGACGGCAGCGGTGGACAGCTTGCGCATGATTGCCTCCTCAGCAGGACACCACGCGTAATTGCTTTAAATGTGAATTTCAAAGCAAACCGAAATTTTACCTTACCGCCGCGGCGCATTAAGCACGCCGCTCAAGGTTAACCGCCGCGCCCCTCGCGGAAGGCCTGCGGGGTCGTGCCGGTCTGCTTGCGGAAGAAGCGCGTGAAGTGCGACGGATCGGAGAACGCCAGATCGTAGGCGATCTCGTGGATCGCCTGGTTGGTGAACACGAGCTGGCGCTTGGCTTCGGTCAGCACGCGCTGGCGGATCAGGTGGCCGGCGGTCACGCCGGTTGCGCGTTTGACATGATCGTTGAGCCGGTCGGCGGTCATCGCCAGCTTCTCGGCGTAGAAGCTGATCAGCCGCTCTTGGCGGAAATGCTCGTCGATCAAGCGGCGCAATTGCTCGACGCGCGCGTCGGCAGGCGCCAGCGTCACCGCGCCTGAGCGCGCGCGGCTCACGCTCAAGCGCACTACCTCGATGGCGATGAGCGCCAATAGCCCGCGCATGGCAAGCCGAAAGCCTTCGCGCGCCAGCGAAGCCTCTTCGTCGAGGTCGCGGCACAGCGCCGACAGCCGCTTGGCTTCCGCCGCGCTCGCGAGCGGCACCACGGGATCGGTCGCCATGGCCTTGAGCCGAGCCAGCGCCTCGCCCGACTGGTCGCCGAGCGCATCGGCGACATCCTCGGTGAAGCTCACCACCCAGCCGTCGGTCACTTGCGGCTTGAAGCGGAAGCCGTGCGCGGTGGTGGCCGGCACCAGGATCGCTGCCGGCGCCGAAAACGGCACGGTCGCGGCCTCGAAATTCATCTCGCCGCCGCCCTGCTCGATCAGCAGGATCTGAAACAGGTTGCGGTGGCGATGCGCGCGGATCGTCCACTCATGCAGCGACGAGCGCGAGGCGATGGTCTCGATATGGATGAAATCGAAAGCGCTATCGTCCGGTGGATCGCCGTACAAATGAAACAGCGGCAGCGCGTTCGTGGCCATGGCGCGGAAAGCATAGGCTTGCGGGCGCGGCAAGACTACGAAGCTTGGCCAACGTCTCCGGAATGCAGAAAGCCCCGCGCGAGCGGGGCTTTCCTTTTTCATTATGCAGGTCAGCGGTTCTGGCCGCTCTGCTGACCACCCTGTTGGCCGCCACCTTGCTGGCCGCCCTGACCGGGCTTCGGGTTCTGCTGCTGCTGCTGGCCGGGCTTCTGCGGCTGCGCCGCCCTGCTGCTGCTGGCCGCCTTGCTGGCCTTGCTGGTTCTGCTGCTTGTTGGGATCCTGATTCATCTTGTAACTCCGGAGTTGACGATAAAAGGCTCCCCGCCCGAACCAACAATAACGTTTGCCGCCTGACATTCGTTCCCTTGGCAACCGCATGGAACAAAACGGCCAAGTGCGCATTCCCGTTGCACAAAACGCGACGGAGGAACGCATCATGGGACGCTATTTGCTGTTATGGCTGCTGGGGATTCCGCTGCCGATCCTGGTTCTGATCTGGATCTTCGGCGGCCTGCACTAAATTCGTCGCATTGCGGAACGGCTGCGTCAGCAATCGCGTGATGCGCAGTTCCGCGATGTCGCGAAAGATCGGCAGGCCGATGACGAGGCCTGCTTCGCCCGCGCGCGGCGCGGCGCGATAGGTGCCGAACAGGCGATCCCACCACGGCAGATTGAATCCGAAATTGCTGTCGGTCTCGGCGCGCTCGATCGAGTGATGCACCTGGTGCATCTGCGGCGTCACCACGATCCAGCGCGCGACGCGTTCGAGCCGCGGCGGCAGCGCCACGTTGCTGTGGTTGAACATCGAGGTGGCGTTGAGCAGCACCTCGAAGATCACCACCGCCTCGGCCGGCACGCCGAGCGCCGCCACCGCCGCCATCTTGATCGCCACCGACAACATAATCTCCAGCGGATGAAAGCGCGCACCCGTGGTCACGTCGATGTCGAGATCGGCGTGGTGCATGCGGTGCAGCCGCCACAGCCACGGCACGTGATGGAAGACGACATGCTGGCCGTAGATCGTGAGATCGAGCGCGATCACCCCCAAGACCAGCGCCACCCAGTACGGCAGGCCGAGCAGATGAAACAGCCCCCAGCCGTGCTGGGCCGCGGCCAGCGCCACGCCGACCACGGTCGCGGGGCCGAGCAGCCGCACGACCACGCTGTCGATCGCCCAAATGCCGAGATTGCCCGGCCAGCGCGGCCGCCGGCCGGCCGTCAGCGCCCGGCGCGGCGCCAGCCATTCCCACAGCGCCATGGCGGCGAAAACCGCAACCGCGGCGCCGACACGGATGGCGGTGACCTGACCGGGGGACATGAGGAACTCCTTGTCGCGCGCCGACTTAATAACATGACTTAATAACATGCCTTGATAACATGCCTTGGCGCGCAACATTGCCGCTCCCGCCACGCCCTGTTAAGCCTTAACAATCGCCGGGGCGTCGGGAAGGCGAAGGGACGCGATGGAAGTCTTCCTCCAGCAGCTCATCAACGGCATCACCCTCGGCTCGATCTACGGCCTGATCGCCATCGGCTACACCATGGTGTTCGGCATCATCGGCATGGTGAACTTCGCCCATGGCGACGTGTTCATGGTGTCGGCCTTCATCGCGCTGATCGCCTTCCTCATCCTCACCACCTGGCTCGGCATCACCTCGGTCGCGCTCGCGCTGCTGATCGTGCTGGTGGTGGCGATGCTGTTCACCTCGCTGGTCAATTGGGTGATCGAGCGCGTCGCCTATCGCCCCTTGCGCGGCTCGTTTCGCCTGGCGCCGCTGATCTCGGCCATCGGCATGTCGATCTTCCTGTCGAATTTCGTGCAGGTCAGCCAAGGCCCGCGCAACAAGTCGATCCCGCCGATGGTGCAAGGCGACTTCACGCTGTTCACCCGCAACGACTATGCGGTCACGCTCTCCTACAAGCAGCTCATCATCTGGGGCGTCACCGCCGTGCTGCTCGCCTGCTTCTGGTATCTGGTGGCCAAGACCAGGCTCGGCCGCGCCCAGCGCGCCTGCGAGCAGGATCAGAAGATGGCGGCGCTGGTCGGCGTCAATGTCGACCAGACCATCTCGATGACCTTCGTGATCGCGGCCGCGCTCGCCGCCGTCGCCGGCACCATGTACCTGATGTATTACGGCGTGGTCACCTTCTCCGACGGCTTCGTGCCGGGCGTCAAAGCCTTCACCGCCGCGGTGCTCGGCGGCATCGGCTCGCTGCCGGGCGCCGTGATCGGCGGCCTGCTCATCGGCCTGATCGAGACCATGTGGTCGGCCTATTTTTCCATCGACTACAAGGACGTCGCTGCCTTCTCCGTGCTGGCGATCACGCTGATCTTCCTGCCGCAGGGCCTGTTCGGCCGGCCGGACGTCGAGAAGGTGTGAGATGCAAGGCGGCGCGCAGAGCCGGCGCGTCGATATTGCCCGCGCGCTCAGCGACGCGGGCGCCACCGCCTTCATCGCCTTTCTTCTTTTCCTGCCGCTGATCGGCTTCCTCACCGGCGTCGACGGCCGCAATCAACTCGTGTTGACCACGCGCTGGCAGCTGCTCGCCGGCATCACCGCCTTCGTCGGGCTCGCGCGCCTTTTGTTTTCGCTGTTCCTCGCGCCCTATCTCACGCAGCGCACGCAGCGGCCGGTCACCAAGGCGTCGCCCGCGCGGCAGTGGCTCAACCGCCGGGTCATCCCCTTCGCCATCGGCTTCGTCATTCTCTATCCGGTAATCGTGGTGTTGACGGCCGGTTTTTCCGGCGGCGTCAAATGGATCGACAATTTCGGCATCCAGATTCTGATCTACGTGATGCTCGGCTGGGGGCTGAATATCGTGGTCGGCCTCGCCGGCCTGCTCGACCTCGGCTATGTCGCTTTCTATGCGGTCGGCGCCTACTCCTACGCGCTGCTCGCGCAGAATTTCGGCTTCTCGTTTTTTATTCTGCTGCCGCTCGCCGGCATCCTCGCCTCGTTCTGGGGCGTGCTGCTCGGCTTTCCGGTGCTGCGGCTGCGCGGCGATTATCTCGCCATCGTCACGCTCGCCTTCGGCGAAATCATCCGCATCGTGCTGATCAACTGGGTCGACCTGACCAACGGCTATGCCGGCATCAGCGGCGTCCCGCGGCCGACCTTCTTCGGCATTCCGTTCACCGCCGATGACGACGGCTTTGCCGCCGTGTTCGGCCTGCAGTTCACGCCGCTCTACCGCACCATCTTTCTCTATTACATCATCCTCGCGCTCGCGCTGCTCACTGCCTTTGTCACCGTGCGGCTGCGCCGGCTGCCGGTGGGACGTGCCTGGGAGGCGCTGCGCGAGGACGAAGTCGCCTGCCGCTCGCTCGGCATCAACACCACCAACACCAAGCTCACGGCCTTCGCCATGGGCGCGATGTTCGCAGGCTTTGCCGGCTCGTTCTTCGCCGCGCGGCAAGGATTTCATCTCGCCGGAGTCCTTCACCTTCCTGGAGTCGGCAACAATCCTCTCGATCGTCGTGCTCGGCGGCATGGGCAGCCAGATCGGCGTCGCCATCGCCGCCATCGCCATGATCGGCGGCACCGAGATCATGCGCGAGCTCGACTTCCTCAAGCAGATTTTCGGCCCCACTTTCGACCCGACGCAGTACCGCATGCTGCTGTTCGGCTTCGCCATGGTGCTGATCATGGTCTGGCGGCCGCGCGGCCTGATCTCGACGCGCGAGCCCTCGGTGGCGCTGGGCGAGCGCAAGAGCATCGCGGCCGACCTGGTGAAGGAAGGCCATGGTTAGCGCAACACTGGCTGACGCGACCGATCCCCTGCTCCGCGTCGAGCACCTGACCATGCGCTTCGGCGGCCTGGTCGCGATCGACGATCTGTCCTTCGAGATGGCGCAAGGCACCATCACCGCACTGATCGGCCCGAACGGCGCCGGCAAGACCACGGTGTTCAACTGCATCACCGGCTTTTACAAGCCGAGCGAAGGCCGGCTCGCGCTGCGCCACGGCGATGCCGCGGCCTGGGCCGCGCTCAACGACCTCACCGGCAGCGGCGCGCGCAGCCTCAAGCGGAGCGGCGGCGCACTCTATCTGCTCGAGCGCATGCCCGACTTTCTGGTCGCGAGCCAGGCGCGCGTCGCCCGCACCTTCCAGAACATCCGCCTGTTCCCCGGCATGACGGTTCTGGAAAACCTGCTGGTGGCGCAGCACAACCGGCTGATGGTCTCCTCCGGCTACACGCTGCTCGGCGTGCTCGGCTTTCCCTCGTATGGCGCCGCCGAACGCGCCGCCATCGACAAGGCGCGCGAGTGGCTCGACCGCATCGGCTTGACCGCGCGCGCCGACGATCCGGCCGGCGATCTGCCCTACGGCGCGCAGCGCCGCCTCGAGATCGCGCGCGCCATGTGCACCGATCCGGTGCTGCTCTGCCTCGACGAGCCGGCCGCCGGCCTCAATCCGCACGAAAGCGCCGAGCTCAACGATTTGCTGCTCGCCATCCGCGCCGACTTCGACATCTCGGTGCTGCTGATCGAGCACGACATGTCGGTGGTGATGGAAATTTCCGACGACGTCGTCGTGCTCGACTACGGCGTCAAGATCGCCGAGGGCAAGCCCGACGGAGGTGAGCAACGATCCGAAAGTGATCGGCGCCTATCTCGGCGTGCCGGAAGAGCATGTCGACACCGCCAAGGCGGAGGCCGGCCTATGACCGCCCTGCTCAGCGTGCGCGGCGTGCACACCTATTACGGCCGCGTGCAGGCGCTCAAGGGCGTCGACATCGACGTCAATGACGGCGAGATCGTCACGCTGATCGGCGCCAACGGCGCCGGCAAATCCACGCTGATGATGACGATCTGCGGCAATCCGCGCGCGCGCGAAGGCACGATCCATTTCGCCGGCCACGACATCACGCATCTGCCGACGCACGAGATCGCGCACCTGAAGCTCGCGCAGGCGCCGGAAGGCCGCCGCATCTTCTCGCGCATGACGGTGCTGGAAAATCTGCAGATGGGCGCGACCACCGCCGATCCGTCGACATTCGCCGCCGATCTCGAGCGCGTGCTCGCGCTGTTCCCGCGCCTGAAGGAGCGGCTCGCGCAACGCGGCGGCACGCTGTCGGGCGGCGAACAGCAGATGCTGGCGATCGCGCGCGCGCTGATGAGCCGGCCGCGCCTCTTGCTGCTCGACGAGCCGTCGCTGGGTCTCGCGCCGCTGATCGTGCGGCAGATCTTCGACGCGATCAAAATGCTCAACGGCCAGGAAGGCCTCACCGTGTTCCTGGTCGAGCAGAACGCCTTCCATGCGCTCCGCCTCGCGCACCGCGGCTACGTCATGGTCAACGGCCAGATCACGCTGTCCGGCAGCGGGCGCGAGCTGCTGGAGCATCCGGAAATCAAATCCGCCTATCTGGAAGGCGGCAGGCAGAAGGCCGCCGGCTGATGGACCTTCTCTACGAGGAGAATTCGGTCGGCGTCTTTATCCTGGTGACGCTCATTCTGGGCGGCGGGGCGGCCGCACTCACCGGCCGGGCAATCGCCAGCACCTGGCGGCCGTGGTGGCAGGTGATCGCCTATTCGCTGATCTTAGGCGCCGCCGTCCGCTTTCTTCATTTCAGCCTGTTCGGCGGCACCCTGTTGTCCCCGCACTATTACCTCGGTCGACAGCGCATTCTGCATGGCATTCGGCTTTGCCGGCTTTCGCATGACCCGCATCGCCCAGATGGTCCAACACTATCGCTGGCTGTACGAACCCTACGGGCCGGCGCGCTGGCGCCGCAAGCTGCAGTGACGTAAGATTGCCGTCACGTCTGGACAGCCGGGTCCATTTGAAGGGGAACACCACGATGAAACAGATCACCACGCTCGGCCTCGCGCTGGGATTTGCAGTTGCCTTTGCCGGAACAGCCACAGCGCAAGTCAAACTGGGCGTCGCCGGCCCGATCACCGGCCCGAGCGCGGCCACCGGCGCGCAGATGAAGAACGGCGTCGACCAGGCCGCCGCCGACATCAATGCCGCCGGCGGCATGATGGGCCAGAAGATCCAGGTGTCCTACGGCGACGACGCGTCCGATCCCAAGCAGGGTGTCTCGGTCGCCAACAAGATGGCCGGCGACGGCGTGAAATTTATCGTCGGTCACTACAATTCCGGCGTCAGCATCCCCTCCTCCATGGTCTACCAGGAGAACGGCATCGTCGAGATCACGCCGGCCTCGACCAACCCGACCTTCACCGAGCGCAAGATGTGGAACACCTTCCGCGTCTGCGGCCGCGACGACCAGCAGGGCAAGGTGGCGGGCCAGTACATCCTCAAGCACTTCAAGGGCAAGAAGATCGCCGTCGTGCACGACAAGACCACGTACGGCAAAGGCCTCGCCGATGAAATGCTCAAGGCGCTCAAGGCCGGCGGCATGAAAGACGTGCTCTATGAAGGCATCAACACCGGCGAGAAGGACTATTCCGCGCTGGTGTCGAAGATCAAGCAATCGGGCGCCGATCTGATTTACTTCGGCGGCCTCTACACCGAAGCCGGCCTCATCGTGCGGCAGGCGCGCGATCAGGGCGTCAAGGCGCCGCTGATGGGCGGCGACGGCATCACCTCCGACGAATACGCCTCCGTCGGCGGCCCGGGCGTGGAGGGCACGCTGATGACTTACGGGCCCGATCCGCGCAACCGCCCGGAAGCCAAGGCCGTCGTGGAGGAATTCCGCAAGAAGAATTTCGAGCCGGAGGCCTACACGCTTTACAGCTACGCCGCCGTGCAGATCTTCAAGCAGGCGGCGGAGTTGGCCAAATCGGTCGATCCCAAGAAAGTCGCCGAGAAGATGCATTCCGGCATGCACTTCAAGACCGTGCTCGGCGACATTGCCTACGACAAGAAAGGCGACATCACCAAACTCGACTACGTGATGTACATCTGGAAGAAGGACGCCAGCGGCAAGATCACTTACGTCGAGTGCCCGGCCGCGGGCTGCAAATAAAGTTTGCTGCAACGATGCGAAAAGCCCGCCTTCGTGGCGGGCTTTTTGTCTCGTGCGGCTATCCGATCTTGCCCAGCGCCGGAAACGCTTCCAAGAGCCACACGCTCATCTGGTTGAGGCTGCCGGTGAGGAAGGCGATGCCGGTGAGCACCAGCAATGCGCCCATCGCCTGCTCGACGCGGTGCAGATAGGTCTTGAAGCGCGCAAGGAAGGCCGCGAACGGCTCGACTGCGAAGGCGGCGATGATGAACGGGATGCCGAGGCCGAGCGAATAGATCGCCAGCAGCCCCGCGCCCCTCGCCACCGTCTGCTCGGACGCCGCCACCGCCAAAATAGCGGCGAGGATCGGCCCGATGCACGGCGTCCAGCCGAACGCAAAGGCCAAGCCGATCACATAGGCGCCCCACAGGCCGACCGGTTTCGCTACCTCCAGCCGCTTCTGCCGGTGCAGCAGCGCGATCGGCGTCAAGCCCGAGGAAGTGCAGGCCCATGATGATGATGAACACGCCGGCGACGATGGCGAGCGGGCCGGAATAGGCGCGGATCAGCGCGCCGATGACGCTGGCGCTGGCGCCGAGCGCGACGAACACGGTGGCAAAGCCCGCAACGAACAGCACGGCAGCCAGCACCGTCTCGCGCTTGACGCGCGGCTCCGGCTCGCGGTCGGCAAGGCGCTCGAGCGAGGTGCCGGCCAGAAACACCAGATAAGGCGGCACCAACGGCAGCACGCAAGGGCTCAGGAAGCTGACCAGGCCGGCGATGAGGGCCGCGAACAATGTGACGTCGCTATGCATGGCCGCCTTCATGCAGCGCCACTATGGCGATGGCAAGGTGCCCCTGACCGGGATGGCGCGGATGTGATAAGCGGTTGACGCGATGGCATCCGCAACAGCATCACCGACATTGCCGGGCGTCCGCGTCGGCCATGCCGGCGACGGCAAGCTCGGCTCCGGCTCGACCGTCGTCGTTTTCGACAAGGCCGTGGTCGCGAGCGTCGACGTGCGCGGCGGCGGGCCGGGCACGCGCGAGACCGCGCTGCTCGATCCGGCGCAGACGGTGGAAGGCATCGACGCCATCGTGCTGTCGGGCGGCTCGGCCTTCGGCCTCGACGCCGCCTCCGGCGTGCAAGCCTATCTGCGCGAGCAGGGCCGCGGCTTCGCGGTGCGCGAGGCGCGCGTGCCGATCGTGCCGGGCGCGATTCTGTTCGACCTGCTCGTCCGGCGGCGACAAGAACTGGGGCCGCTACCCGCCCTATCGCGAATTCGGCTACGAGGCGGCAAAGAGCGCGGGCGCCGATTGCGCGCTCGGCAGCGTCGGCGCCGGCCTCGGCGCCACCACCGTCAATCTCAAGGGCGGCATCGGCTCGGCGTCGGCAACAACACGCGGCGGCGTCACCGTCGGCGCCGTCGCCGCCGCCAACGCCGCCGGCGGCGTCACCATCGGCGACACGCCGCACTTCTGGGCCGCGCCCGTTCGAACTGAACAAGGAATTCGGCGGGCGCGGCTGGCCGCAATCGTTTCCGCCCGAGGCGCTCGCCTTCCGCAGCAAGGGCGCGCCCGGCGCCAACACCACCCTCGCCGTGGTCGCAACCGACGCCAAACTTACCAAGGCGCAATGCAAACGGCTCGCCGTGATGGCGCAGACCGGCCTCGCGCGCGCGATCTATCCGGTGCACACCCCGCTCGACGGCGACGTGGTGTTCGCAGCCAGCACCGGCGACAAGCCGCTTTCCGATCCGGTCTATGCGTTGAGCGAGCTCGGCATGCTCGCCGCCAATGTGCTGGCGCGCGCCATCGCGCGCGGCGTCTATGAGGCCAAAGCCCTGCCCTTCGCGGGCGCGCTGCCGAGCTGGCGCGACAAGTTCGGCTAAAGAAAGCGCTCCGCGCGATAGGGCGCCGGATCGATGAACGGCGTCTTGTCCGTCATCATCTCCGCCAGCATGCGCCCCGTGGACGGCCCGAGCGTCAGGCCCCAATGCGCGTGGCCGATGGCGAGCCACAGGCCGGCGAGGCCCGGCGCGCGCCCGATCACCGGCCGCGAATCCGGAAAACACGGCCGCGAGCCCATCCAGGTCTTGTCGTCTGACGTCGCGTCGTCGGTGCGCTCGCCGAGCGGAAACAATTCGCGCGCGCGCGGCATGATGCGGTCGAACTGCACCGGCGTGGGCGGCGCATCACGCGCGGCGAATTCGACGCCGGTGGTCATGCGGATGCCCATCTCCATCGGCGTGATGCAGTAGCCGACATCGGCGTCGAGCACCGGCCGCGCCAGCCCGGCGTTGCCCTGCCCGCGGAAATGCCGGTGATAGCCGCGCTTGACCGCAAACGGCAGCCGCAGGCCGAGACCGCTAAGAAACTCGCCCGCCCAGGGCCCGAGCGCGATCACCACTTCGGGCGCGTCGACGCCGCCTTGGTCGGTCTCCACCCGCCAGCCTTGGCCCTTGCGATGCAGCGTGCGCGCGTCGCCCGACACCGTGACGCCGCCAAGCCGGCGCAGACGCGACGCATAGGCCAGCGTCACGCGGAACGGATTGCTCACGCTCGCCGCCTCCGGCCAGAACACCGCATGCGGAAACACCGGCAATAAACTTGGCTCGAGCGCCTGCGCGCCGGCCGTATCGAGCGGCTTGAGCGGCAGCCCCATCTCGGCGGCGAGATCGAATTCGCGCTGCAAGCCGGCGAAGGTCTTCTCGCGGCGAAACACCTTCAGCCAGCCGGTCTTGCGCAAATACTGCGAGGCGCCCGCCTCGGCCAGCAAAGCCTCGTGCTCTGGCACGGCGCTGGCAAACAGCGGCCGGATCAGATGCGCGGTCTCGACCAGCCGCGTCGGGCTGCGAGGCGGCGCGGAACGCCAGCAGCCAGGGCAGCACCTTGGGCAGAAACGTCAGGTGATAATTCGCCTCGCTCGCCGTCCTCGTCGCGATGCGCGCCAGCGCGCCGAGGTCGGACGGAAAGGCCGGCGGGAACACCGTGTTGCCCTCGATGATGCCGGCATTGCCGAACGAGGTCTGCTCGCCGAGCCCCGCGCGCTCGACCAGCGCAACGGAAAGCCCGCGCTTGGCGAGGTGCAGCGCCGCGCTGGTGCCGACAATGCCGCCGCCCAGAACGATCGCATCGGTGCGTGCCACGTCCGTCTCCTTGTCCGAACCTTATATATGGATCGCAGTCTCGCCGGGGCGCTATCAAGGACGCGAGCCGGGAGTCCTTCCACACATGCAATTTTTCCGCCTGCCCGCGGCCTTGCTCAGCCTGGCCGGCCGCCACGGCACGCTGCTGGCGGCTGCCTCGATCTTCATCGGGCTCGCCGTGCCGCCGCTCTCGGCCGCCATCAAGCCCTGGCTCGGCGAAGCCATCATCGTGATGCTGACGCTCGCCTTCCTGCGCGTCGATCCGGTTGAACTGCGCCGTCACATCACCCGGCCGGGCCTGGTCGCCGCCTCCTGCGTGTGGGTGATGATCGTCACGCCGGCCGTGCTCTGCACGCTGTTCCTGTCGCTCGGCATCAAGCAGAGCCTGCCCGGCCTCTATTTCATGCTGGTGCTGCAGATGTCGGCGCCCGGCCTGATGTCGTCGCCGGCGCTCGCCGCGCTGCTCGGGCTCGACGTCGCCTTGACGCTCGCCAGCCTCATCGTGTCGATCGCGATCACGCCGCTCACCGCCAGCCTGTTCACGCACGTTTTTCTCGGCGCCGCGCTGATCTCGCCGCTCGCCTTCGGGCGTCAGGCTGTTTCTGATCATCGTCGGCTGCGCCGCGGCGGCGGCCATCATCCGCCGCATCGCGGGCAAGCGCTTCATCGAGGCGCAGCGCGAGCGCATCGACGGCATGAGCGTGATCGCCATGTCGTGCTTCGCCATCGCCGCCATGGACGGCGTGGTCGATCATTTTATGACAGATCCGCTGCTGGTGGTGGCGCTCACCGCGCTCGCCTTCGCGCTCTCGCTCGGCATGCTTGTCGTCACCGCGCTGGTGTTCCTGCGCGCCGGCCGTGCGCGCGCCTTCGCCATCGGGCTGATCGCCGCCAACCGCAATGTCGGATTGATGCTGGCGGCCACCGGCTTTGCGGTGCCGGATCTCGCCTGGCTATTCTTCGCGCTGGCGCAGTTTCCGATTTATCTGTTGCCGCATCTGCTCAAGCCGCTGGCGCGGCGGCTGCACGACTAGGCGTGCCGGTGATGCTGCAGGTGCTCTTGCGCGGCGAGCAGCGCGGCGTGCGCGCGCTTGTCGAATTTCGGGATGGGCGGGCCGGGATTGAGCTGCGGCATGCTCGGCAGGCTCGCTTTCTTGGGCGATGCCGGGCTGGGCGTGAAGGACTGCGCCGGCGCAGGCGGCGGATTGACCGCGCTGCTGACGCTGGACGCGGCCTGGTCGACCAGCGACGAGACCGTCGACAAAGCACCCATCGCAAGACCGATCGCTGGGATCATGGCAACTTCTCCTGCCCTGTCACGATGCAAAGCCCGCGCCACATCGCAAACCCGCATGCTGCTTGCGTTTTCGACACGCAGCCGGCAGCGGCGCCAGCGGCTTTTTCCGCCCATGCGGCAAATCTTGCCGGGCGCGCAGACGTTAACGAGGCTCTGGAGAAGCCTACGCCCGCGCGTTGCTCCAAAGCGCCGCGCGTGTTACCCGAACGGCATCCGGAGACCGCAATGCGCCCGCTGATCATCGCGCCGTCGATTCTTTCGGCCGATTTCGCCAAATTGGGCGATGAAATCCGCGCAGTCGAAGCGGCCGGCGCCGACTGGATCCACGTCGACGTGATGGACGGCCACTTCGTGCCCAATATCAGCATCGGCCCGGCCGTGGTGCAGGCGATCCGTCCGGTCACCAAGAAGACGCTCGACGTGCATCTGATGATCGCGCCCTGCGATCCCTATCTCGAAGCCTTCGCCAAGGCCGGCTCCGACATCATCACCGTGCATGTCGAGGCAGGCCCGCACGTGCACCGCTCGCTGCAGGCGATCCGCGCGCTCGGCAAGAAGGCCGGCGTCACCATGAACCCGGGCACGCCGGTCGAGACCGTCGAGCACGTCATCGACATGGTCGATCTCATTCTGGTCATGTCGGTCAATCCCGGCTTCGGCGGGCAGGCGTTCATCCCCTCCGCGCTCGACAAGATCAGCGCGCTTGCGCGCCATGGTCGGCGCGCGGCCGATCGACATCGAGGTGGACGGCGGCATCACGCCGGCCAATGCCGCGCAGGTGGTGCGCGCCGGCGCCAATGTGCTGGTCGCCGGCTCCGCCGTGTTCAAGGGCGACTACAAGACCAACATCGCCGCCATCCGCAACGCGGCGGCGCAGGCGCGCGGGGAAGCGGCGTGACGATAGCCCGCTACTCCCGCCCCGAAATGACCGCGATCTGGTCGCCGGACACCAAATTCCGCATCTGGTTCGAGATCGAGGCGCACGCGGCCGACGCCATGGCCGAGCTCGGCGTCATCCCGAAGGATGCCGCCAAGAAAATCTGGGAGAAGGGCAAGGCCGCCAAGTTCGACGTCGCCCGCATCGACGAGATCGAAGCGGAAGTGAAGCACGACGTCATCGCCTTCCTCACGCATCTGACCGAGATCGTCGGCCCGGAAGCGCGCTTCGTGCATGCCGGCATGACCTCGTCGGACGTGCTCGACACCTGCCTCAACGTGCAGCTGGTGCGCGCCGCCGACATCCTCATCAAGGACGTCGACACCCTGCTCGCCGCGCTCAAACGCCGCGCGCTCGAGCACAAGATGACGCCGACCGTCGGCCGCTCGCACGGCATCCATGCCGAGCCGACCACGTTCGGGCTCAAGCTCGCCTTTGCCTACGCGGAATTTTCGCGCGCCAAGGAACGCCTGATCGCCGCGCGCAAGGAAGTCGCCACCTGCGCCATCTCCGGCGCGGTCGGCACCTTCGCGCAAGTCGATCCGCGCGTGGAGGCGCATGTCGCCAAGGCGATGGGCCTCACCGTCGAGCCGGTCTCGACCCAGATCATCCCGCGCGACCGCCACGCCATGTATTTCGCCACGCTCGGCGTGGTCGCCTCCTCGATCGAGCGGCTGGCCACCGAAATCCGCCATCTGCAGCGCACCGAAGTGCTGGAAGCCGAAGAGTTCTTCTCCGAGAAGCAGAAGGGCTCCTCGGCGATGCCGCACAAGCGCAACCCGGTGCTGTCGGAGAACGTCACCGGTCTCGCCCGCATGGTGCGCGCCTACGCGATGCCGGCGATGGAGAACGTGGCGCTCTGGCACGAGCGCGACATTTCGCATTCCTCGGTCGAGCGCATGATCGGGCCGGACGCCACCGTGACGCTCGACTTCGCGCTGGCGCGCATGGCCTCGATCGTCGACAAGCTCGTCGTCTATCCCGCCACCATGCAGAAGAACCTCGACAAGCTCGGCGGCCTCATCCATTCGCAGCGCGTGCTGATCGCGCTCACGCAGAAGGGCGTCGCGCGCGAGGACGCCTACCGGCTGGTGCAGCGCAACGCCATGAAGGTGTGGAGCGGCGACGAGCAACGATTTCCTCGCGCTGCTGAAGGCCGACAAGGACGTGCGCGCGAAATTGAGCGACAAGGAACTCGAGGCCAATTTCGACCTCGACCATCACTTGAAGCACGTCGACACCATCTTCAAGCGCGTGTTCGGGAGCGCCTGAGTTGGCGGACGCGCCGACGATTGTGGTGTTCAACTCCGGCCTCGGCGGGCTCACGGTCTTCCGCGAGGTCGCCGCCGCCCGCCCCGACGCGCGTTTCGTCTATGTGGCGGACGACGCGGCTTTTCCCTACGGCGAGATGCCGGAGGAGGCGTTGATCACGCGCATCCTGCACGTCATCGGCAAGGCGATCGCCGAGCACAAGCCCGACCTCGTGGTGGTCGCCTGCAACACCGCCTCCACGCTGGCGCTCACGCGAATTGCGCGCGCGCTACCAGGTGCCCTTCGTCGGCACCGTGCCGGCGATCAAGCCGGCCTGCGCGCAGTCGAAGAGCAAAGCGCGTCGCCGTGCTCGGCACGCAGGCGACCGTCAGCCGCGAATACACCAAGGCGCTGATCCGCGAATTCGCCGCCGGCTGCGAGGTGGTCCTGGTCGGCTCGCACAAGCTCGCGGCCTTTGCCGAAGCCGAGCTCGCCGGCACGCCCGCGGCCGACAAGGACATCGCCGCCGAGATCGCGCCCTGCTTCGTCGACAAAGACGGCCGCCGCACCGACACCGTGGTGCTCGCCTGCACGCATTACCCGCTGCTCACCGCCCGCTTTAAGGCCGTCGCGCCCTGGCCGGTGGACTGGCTCGATCCGGCCCCGGCCATCGCCCGCCGCGTCGCCGACCTGCTGCATGAGCGGCCCGCAAGCCCTGCCGCCGGCCCCGCCGCCGGAGATCGCCTTCACCTCCGGCCGCGCGCCTTCGCCGACGCTGGCAAAAGCCCTTGCCGGCTATGGGTTTAAGCCCTGCCCGCCAGCCGGTTTGACAGGGCCGCCCCCACCCCCTAGATAGCCCCTGCCCGGCTTGCCTTTTGGCTTTGCCGGGCGTTTCGCGACCCGTGGCACAGGCCTTGCGCTTTTAGAGGCTTAGCCTGTCGGTGCCGGAGAAATCCGGCACAGAGGAGGGCGCGGTTCCTCATCCCTGACGATGACCAACGAGGACGCGATGACCAAGCGCATGGAATCCAAGTACAAGCTCGACCGCCGGATGGGCGAGAACATCTGGGGTCGGCCCAAGAGCCCGGTGAACCGGCGCGAATACGGCCCCGGCCAGCACGGCCAGCGCCGCAAGGGCAAGCTCTCCGACTACGGCGTGCAGCTCAAGGCCAAGCAGAAGCTGCGCGGCTATTACGGCAACATCTCCGAGCGGCAATTCCGCGGCATCTACCAGGAAGCCCGCCGCCTCAAGGGCGACAGCGGCGCCCACATGATCGGCCTCCTCGAGCGCCGGCTCGACGCCGTCATCTACCGCGCCAAGTTCGTGCCGACCGTTTTCGCCGCGCGCCAGTTCATCAGCCACGGCCACATCAAGGTGAACGGCAAGCGCGTCACCATCGCGAGCTTCCGCGTGAAGGTCGGCGATGTTGTTGAAGTCAAGGACAAGTCGAGGGAGCTCGCGCTGGTGATGGAAGCGCAGGCTTTGTCCGAGCGCGACGTGCCCGACTACATCGAGGTCGACGGCTCGAAGATGACCGCCAAGATGACGCGCATTCCGCTGATCACCGACGTGCCCTATCCGGTGCAGATGGAGCCGCATCTGGTGGTCGAATATTATTCGCGCTGACCGCTCGCGTATCGCCTTACAAATCCCCCGCCCGTGTGCGGGGGATTTTGCTTTTGGGCACTTATCCTCGCTGTGCGACCTGTCCCCAGTCATGCCGCTGTGCGGGAAGCCATTGTTCTGCGAAGCCCAAATTGACCCACTGAATTTGGTAGGGGATGTCGCCGCTTTTTTCTACATGTAGTGGCTGTTCTGCAGTAATTTTCAGCGTCCCCGAATCACAAGGGGGCTGGCTAGGGAGAACTCGCTATGAAAGGCATTGATACCATCAAGAACTGGGTCGGCGCGTTAACCGAACTAGGGCTGATGTTGCTGGCGCTTGCGATCGTGCTGGGTCTCCTCATCGGGGGCAACTTGCCGTTCTTCGGCGCGGTGACGACGAACATCGTGACCTGGGTCAAAGACCTGGGCGCCAACGGGCTCGTCGGCCTGATGACCCTCGGAATCGTCCTCTGGTTATTCTCGAACCGGCAGCTCAGCTGACGGCGTTTGGGAACCGATGAGGTTTCCGGTGGGGGGCCGTTAAACGCTCCCCACCGCTCATCGTCTGTGTCCGCGCATTCGTCGCGCGTTTAGTCCAGGGGTCGTGTCATGCTGAAATTCATGGCCACAGCGAAGGTCTTCTTGTGGGAGTTCGTCGAGCTCGCCTTCTTGGCCGTGCTCGCGCTTGTGCTGCTGTCGATCCTGCTCGGCAAGAACGCCGGCGATTACGTCGCGTCGGTGGCCGAGAATGCCGCCAAGTTCTCCTCGAGCGCCAGCTCCGGCGTGCTCGGCGTCGTCATCATCCTCGCGATCATCTATCTGGCGATGAAGCGGATGAAGCCGGGATCGCGCAGCCGCTGACGCGGCTTGCCGCGTAATTGGCGCCTAATACGGCGCCGGAATCATCAGCGCCACCAATGCGCCAACCGGCGGCATGCAGGCCAAGGCCAGGCCAAGCCCCGCCTTTCTTTCGTCCATTCGCGATAAAGCCGGCAACCGGCGCCGCCACGCACGCGATAATGGCGGCCACATAGGCCGCCATCAGCAAACTGCCGCCGTGCATGCTTTCCGGGGCCGCCGCCGAACAGAAATCCGGACACCGCGATCAGCAGCCCCGCCAGCGCGATATCGATCAGCGCCGCGACGATCAGCAGAAACCTTGATCACGCCGCTCCGCACCTTGCGCTCAGGCGGTCTGGCGGACGGTAACGCCCTTGTCCTTGAGCGCCTGCTGCAACTCGCCGGCCTGGAACATCTCGCGCACGATGTCGCAGCCGCCGACGAACTCGCCCTTCACATAGAGCTGCGGAATGGTCGGCCAGTTCGAATAGGCCTTGATGCCGTTGCGGATGTCGTCGGATTCCAAGACGTTGACGCCCTTATAGGCGACGCCGAGATGGTCGAGGATCTGCACCAGCTGGCCGGAAAATCCGCACATGGGAAACTGCGGCGTGCCCTTCATGAACAGCACCACGTCGTTGCCCTTCACTTCGTTGTCGATGAACTGCTCGATGCCCATGGAATTCTCGTCCTTTAGGGCGGCGCGTCCAGCAGCGCGCCGCGATTCCAATATAGGTGACGACGGTAGCGGCGTCATCCTCGCTTGGGGAATGGCTGCAAATCAGGCCGTTTTCGGGGCGTAAAACGTGCCTTCGACCTCGAAAATGTCGTCCTGGTTAAGTTTGGCGACTTCCACGATGGTGCGCGGCGGATAGGGCCCGCCTGCCCACAGTTCCTCCTGCACCTTGTTCACCAGCGGGCGTAAGCGCTTCATATCGGTGACGAAAACGGTGAGCCGCACGCAGGAGGTCAAGCTGGCGCCCTCCGACTCGGCGATCGTTTTCATGTTCGTATAAGCCCTCCGAATACGCTCTTCCTCGGTGCCGAGGATGCTATTCGTCGCCGGATCGATGCCGCGCATCCCCGCCACGAAGACGAAATCGCCGGCGCGCGCGCCCAGGCTCCAGGTGCCGGTCGGCGTGATGGCGCCCGCGGGCGACAGATACCGGACGGCCATCAGTTTTCCGGCGTGCCGGTCTGCAGCGCGAGCGCGTGCAGCACGCCGCCCATCTGACCTTTCAGCGCCTCGTAGACCAGTTGGTGCTGCTGCACCCGCGACTTGCCCTTGAACGAGGGCGAGATGACGGTCGCGGCGTAATGGTCGCCGTCGCCGGCGAGGTCGCGGATGGTCACGTGGGCGTCCGGGATGCTGGCCTTGATCAGCCGTTCGATCTCGTTGGCATCCATCGCCATGGCTGAACTCCAATCCCCGGCCCGCTAGGCCCTAGTTTGCGCTCAAATTTTTGCGGATGACAATATCCGAATGATGTTACCATCGGGTACACGCCAACAGGGGGATATCATGAGCCGAACGACACAGCATTTGCGCCGGACTTTATTGCCGTGCACGGCGCTCGCTGCCTTTGCAGCGCTCACGCTCAGCGCGGCCGCGCAGGTGACGTCGGCGCAGCAGAGCGCGATCCGCTCGAACTGCCGCTCGGACTTCATGTCGCACTGTTCGGGCGTGACGCCGGGCGGCAAGGACGCGCTGGCCTGCCTGCAGAAGAACGTGGCGAAGCTGTCCGGCGGCTGCCAGACCGCCGTGCGTGCGACCATTCCGGCCGAGGCCGCGCCCAAGGTGGCGGCGCCCGCCGCTGCCCCTCCGCCGCCCCCGCCGGCCGCTGCGGCAGAGCCTGCGCCCGCCGCAAAGCCTGCCACCATCGTCTCGGCGCCGCCGCCGAAGGCTCAGACGGCCAAAAAACCCATGAAGAAACCGGCGACCGCGGCCGTCGCTCCGGCCGCCCCGGCGCCGCAGGCTGCGGAAACCGCCGCGCCGACTGCGGCTCAGCAGAGCGCAATGCGCTCGAATTGCCGCAACGACTTCATGTCGAAATGCTCGGGCGTCACGCCGGGCGGCAAGGATGCACTCGCCTGCCTGCAGAGCAACGTCGCCAGTCTTTCGCCGGGCTGCAAGCGGGTCGTGAGCGCGACCATGCAGGGCGCCGGCGCCTGCAGCGGCGGTCGCAGCCGCACCTGCGACGGGGGCGCAGCCGGAGCCGGCCTCGGCGGAAAACGGATTCGTGCCGGGCGGCATGCTGATCACCAAGGCCTGCGCGCGCACCATCCTGATGCAGTGCCGCGGGATGGCATTCGATATGGCCCGCAAGGTCGCCTGCTTGGCCGACTACGCAAAATCCGGACACTTCGTCGGGCCGCGTTGCGAGACGGCCTTGAAAATGTCGGGGCACTTGCGCTGAACAAGCAGCGCCGCGGCTTCAATCGTAATAGCTTCCCGTCGGCAGCAAGACCAAGCCGGGCGGATTGAGCGCGCCGTTTTTCGGCTCGATGGCGTAAAGGTCGGGGCGGCCGGGATCGCGCTGAACGATCGAGAACAGGTAGCCCGCTTCCGCGGTCCTGCGGCTGTTGGCGAAGCGGTATTTCACGCAGACGGCGAGCAGGCCGGGGAACTTTTCGCCGAAATCGCCGCGCGCCAGCCAGGCCGTGCTGGTCTTCGGCAGCGATTCATTGCTGGCGAGCGTCGGGCCGATACCGCCGCCGACGCCGGTCTGGCGGCAGGCTTTCTTGAACGGCTGCTTGGCGTCCAACAGCAAAATCGGCGTGATCAAAACATCGACCGCCGGAACGGCGCCGCTGTTCTTGACGGTAATTTTAAGCGTGATGCCGCCGCCTTTGTCGTCAAAAGCCAGTTGAACCGGCTCGACCGAGGCGGCGATCCAGGGCCGCTGCGTGGCGCTCAACACATGCTCGATGGTGCGCAGCGTGCGCCATTGCAGCCAGGCGACGACGACAAAGGCGATCATCGCCGCCGCCGTGATCAGTTTCCACGCGGCGGCGATCCATTCGGGCGCGGGGCCGCCGGAGCGCGGGCGTTTCACTTTCGATGCCATGGCATCATTGTATCAAGAAACTTGACCGGCGCACAGGCGAGCTTCGGCGCCTAGATTTCGCCCGCCATATAGCGCGGCAGCCAGCTTTCGAAGCGCTCGCTCAACGTCTTGACCGGCAAAGGCTGCTCGCCCGGCAGCGCCAGGGCGTCGCCGCCGGTCCTGCCGATGACGGCCGCCGGCACGCTGGCCGCCTGCGCGCGCTTGAGCACCGCTTGCGCCTTGTCGGCCGGCACGGTGACGAGGTAGCGCGCCTGGTCCTCGCCGAACCAGTAGGCATGGGCCGGGATGTCGGTCGGCGCCTCGCTCGAGCGCAGCGCCGATGCCGGACGCCATCGCCATTTCGGCGAGCGCCACCGCCAGCCCGCCGTCGGAGAGATCGTGCACCGCGGTCGCCGTGCCGTCGAGGATGAGCGCGCGCACGAAATCGCCGTTCTCGCGCTCCTCGATCAGATCGACCGGCGGCGGCGCGCCCTCCTCGCGCCCGCAAATGTCGCGCAGATAGATCGATTGCCCGAGCCAGCCGGTGGTCTCGCCGATCAGCAGGATGGCCTCGCCCGCGCGCTTGAAGGCGAGCGTCGCCGACTTGGTGAAGTCGTCGAGCAGGCCGACGCCGCCGATCGAGGGCGTCGGCAGGATCGCCTTGCCGTTGGTCTCGTTGTAGAGCGACACGTTGCCCGACACGACCGGGAAAGCGAGCACCTTGCAGGCCTCCGCGATGCCGCGCACGCAGCCGACGAACTGGCCCATGATCTCCGGCCGCTCCGGATTGCCGAAATTGAGATTGTCGGTGACGGCGAGCGGCCGGCGCCGACCGCCGTGAGATTGCGCCAGCATTCGGCCACCGCCTGCTTGCCGCCCTCGAACGGATCGGCCTCGCAATAGCGCGGCGTCACGTCGGTGGTGAGCGCCAGGCCCTTCGGCCCGTCCTCGACGCGCACCACCGCGGCGTCGCCGCCCGGGCGCTGCACCGTGTTGCCGAGAATGATGTGGTCGTATTGCTCCCAGACCCAGCGCTTGGAGCAGAGGTCGGGCGTCGCCAGCAATTTTTCCAGCGCCTCGGCGATGCCGACCGGCGCATGCACCTCATCGGCATCGATGACCTTGTGCTTGGCGGCGCTGACGAAAGGCCGCTTGTATTCCGGCGCCTGGTCGCCGAGTTCCTTGATCGGCAGGTCGGCCATGGTCTCGCCGTGGTGGCGCACGATGAAGCGCTTGGTCGCCGTGGTCTCGCCCACCACCGCGAAGTCGAGGCCCCATTTGCGGAACATCGCTTCGGCCTCTTTCTCCTTTTCCGGCTTGAGCACCATGAGCATGCGCTCCTGGCTCTCCGACAGCATCATCTCGTAGGCGCTCATGCCTTCTTCGCGGCACGGCACCTTGTCGAGATCGAGCGTGACGCCGAGATCGCCTTTGGCGCCCATCTCGATCGCCGACGACGTTAAGCCTGCCGCGCCCATGTCCTGGATGGCGATGACGCAGCCTTTGGCCATGATCTCGAGGCAGGCTTCGAGCAGCAGCTTTTCCGAGAACGGATCGCCGACCTGCACGGTCGGGCGCTTTTCCTCGGTGCCCTCGCCGAACTCGGCCGAAGCCATCGAGGCGCCGTGGATGCCGTCGCGGCCGGTCTTGGAGCCGAGATAGACGATCGGCATGCCGACGCCGGACGCCGCCGAGTAGAAGATGCCGTCCTTGCGCGCGATGCCGACCGCCATGGCGTTGACCAGGCAGTTGCCGTCGTAGCGCGAATGGAAACGCACCGAGCCGCCGACCGTCGGCACGCCGAACGAATTGCCGTAGCCGCCGATGCCGGCGACCACGCCGGAGACGAGATGCCGCGTCTTGGGATGGCCGGGCGCGCCGAACGACAGCGCGTTGAGGCAGGCGATCGGCCGCGCGCCCATGGTGAACACGTCGCGCAGGATGCCGCCGACGCCGGTCGCCGCGCCCTGATAGGGCTCGATGTAGCTCGGGTGGTTGTGGCTCTCCATCTTGAACACGCAGGTCAGCCCGTCGCCGATATCGATGACGCCGGCATTCTCGCCCGGGCCCTGGATGACGTGCGGGCCCTTGGTCGGCAGCGTGCGCAGATGGACCTTGGAGGACTTGTACGAGCAGTGCTCGTTCCACATGGCCGAGAAGATGCCGAGCTCGGTCAGCGACGGCTCGCGCCCGATCAGCTTGAGGATGCGGTCGTATTCGTCCGGCTTGAGGCCGTGTTCGGCGATCAGCGCGGGGGTAATTTTGACGTCGTTGGGGATCACGCTGGTCACGCCGCCTGCTTCAGCGCCTCCGCAAGGCCGGCGAACAGGCCGCGGCCGTCGGTCACGCCGATCGCGCTTTCGACGTGGTTTTCCGGGTGCGGCATCATGCCCAGCACGTTGCCGCGCTCGTGACAGATGCCGGCGATGGCGTTGATGGCGCCGTTGTGGTTCCAGTTCGGGTCGATCATGCCGTCGGGCGAGCAGTAGCGGAAAATCACCCGCCCCTCGCCTTCCAGCCGGCGATGGTCTCGCCGTCGGCGATGTAATTGCCCTCGCCATGCGCGACCGGCACGCGCACCACCTGGCCCGCGTTGTAGCCGCGCGTGAACGGCGTGTCGGAGCGCTCGACCTTCAAGATAAACGTCGCGGCAGATGAAGCGCAGGTTCTCGTTGCGCATCAGCACGCCGGGCAGCAGCCCCGCCTCGCACAGGATCTGGAAGCCGTTGCAGACGCCGAGCACCAGCCCGCCTTTGGCGGCAAAGGCGCGCACCGCGTCCATGATCGGCGAGCGCGCGGCGATCGCGCCGCAGCGCAGATAGTCGCCGTAGGAAAAGCCGCCCGGGATCACCACCAGGTCGCAGCCTGCGGGAAGCTGCGTATCGGTGTGCCAGACCATGGCCGGCGCGCGGCCGGAGATCAGCCGCAGCGTGCGCGCCATGTCGCGCTCGCGATTGATGCCGGGGAAGACGAGGACGGCGGCGTTCATCACAGCACGTCCACTTTGTAGTTCTCGATCACGGTATTGGCCAAGAGCTTGTCGGCCGCCTGCTTGAGCAGCGCCTCGGCCTTGGCCTTGTCGGCGCCTTCGAGCTCGATGTCGAACACCTTGCCCTGGCGCACGGCGGTGACGCCCGTCACCCCGAGCGAGCGCAACGCGCCCTCGATCGCCTTGCCTTGCGGGTCGAGAATGCCGGATTTCAGGGTGACGGTGACGCGCGCTTTCATGTCCGCCGCTTATGGCATGAGTCGCCGGGGCTGGCCGGCCTGTTCACACCTAAACTAGAGACGCCAAAGCCCGGCACAAGGCCGGGCTTCGGGTGATTCACATGCAAAAACGGCCAAATCGGGTCCGCAATGCCTAGCCTTTCACCAGCACGGGGCCGGCGCCGCGCGGCGGCTCGCCCTCGTTCATGATGCCGAGGCGCTTGGCGACTTCGGTGTAGGCCTCGACCAGCCCGCCCATGTCGCGGCGGAAGCGGTCCTTGTCGAGCTTGTCGTTGGTCTTGATGTCCCACAGCCGGCACGAGTCCGGGCTGATCTCGTCGGCGACGACGATGCGCATCACGTCGTTTTCCCAAAGCCTTCCGGTCTCCATCTTGAAGTCGACCAGACGGATGCCGACGCCGAGGAACAGGCCCGACAGGAAGTCGTTGACGCGGATCGCCAGCGCCATGATGTCGTCGATCTCCTGCGGCGAGGCCCAGCCGAAGGCGGTGATGTGCTCTTCCGACACCATCGGGTCGTTGAGCTTGTCGTTCTTGTAATAGAACTCGATGATCGAGCGCGGCAGCTGCGTGCCTTCCTCGATGCCGAGGCGCTGCGCCAGCGAGCCGGCCGCGACATTGCGCACCACGACCTCGAGCGGAATGATCTCGACCTCGCGGATCAACTGCTCGCGCATGTTGAGGCGGCGGATGAAGTGCGTCGGAACTCCGATGTCGTTCAAGTGCTGGAACACGTATTCGGAGATGCGGTTGTTGAGGACGCCCTTGCCTTCAATCACCTCGTGCTTTTTGGCGTTGAAAGCGGTCGCGTCGTCCTTGAAATGCTGGATCAGCGTTCCAGGCTCGGGGCCTTCATAGAGGACCTTCGCCTTGCCTTCATAAATTCGGCGACGGCGGCTCATGGGCGTGTACCGTGGTTTTTGAAAGTCCATCGGATGCCGTGGCTCCTGTTGAGTGTCTTGATCAGATCCGCGGCGGCGGGACCGGCGCGCGCCAAGCGCGGAGCGGTCTCATGCGAGTCAACCTAGCCGATCACCTGGGGCAGCACAATCGAGGTACAGTCACGTTTTCCACTTGGCAATATCGACGCAAAAAGGCGCGTGGATGTTGCCTTGACGCTGCCGGAACGATATGCAAGGCGCAAGCGGGCTATGTGCGCAAACGGCCATAGCCGGTAAACTTAAGGAAAACAGCGAGGGCGGAATTGTGACGACGTTCGACAAGCGCGAGGAAGGCTTCGAGAAGAAATTCGCGCATGATGAGGAACTCAAGTTCAAGGCCTTTGCCCGCCGCAACAAGCTGCTGGGCCTGTGGGCCGCCGGCTTGCTCGGCAAAAGCGGCGCGGACGCCGACGCCTACGCCAAGGAGATCGTGATGGCGGACCTCGCCGAGCACGGCGACGACGACGTCGTCGCGAAACTCAAGGCCGATCTCGGCACGAAAGCCACCGAGCAGCAGATCCGCGGGCAGATGAGCGAATTGCTGGCGACAGCTGTCGCACAAATCACAAAGTCCGGCTGACGTGGCCGCGTTTTCCCTCGCGCGACGGCTGCGCGCCGGCGAAACGGTTTACTCCGCCTGGACGACGCTCGCTTCGCCGCTCGTTGTGGAAGCGATGGCGCGCGAGGGCTTTGCCGCCGTCAATCTCGATTCGCAGCACGGCATGTGGGACGTCGCCTCGATCATCGCCGGCATCGCCGCGGTGCGCGCCGGCGGCGCAGCGGCGCTGGTGCGGGTGCCGCTCGAGGATTTCGCGCTGGTCTCGCGTGCGCTCGATTTCGGCGCCGAGGCGATCATCGCGCCGATGATCAACAACGCCAGCGACGCCAAGCGCTTCGCCTGCGGCCGCCAAATATCCCCCGCTCGGCGAGCGCAGCTGGGGCCCGGTGCGCGCCATGATGCTGCAAGGCGCCAGCGCGCCGACCGATTATCTGCGCGCGGCCAATGACGGCACGCTCACCATGGCGATGATCGAAACGCCGGCGGCGCTCAAGAACGTCGCGGAGATCGCAGGCACGCCCGGCATCGACTGCCTGTTCATCGGCCCCTACGATCTTGCGACCTCGCTCAGCGCCGGCAAGGCGCAGGACATTATGGCGCCGGAGGTCGAACGCGCGGTCGACGAGATCTGCGCCGCGGCGGTGAAGGCCGGCAAGATCCCCGCCATCTATTGCCGCGATGCCGCGCGCGCGCTGGCGATGGCCAAGCGCGGCTTCAAGTTCATCGCGGTCCACAGCGACCTGAATCTGCTGCGCGACGGCACGGCGGCGCTGCTGAAGGCGCTGAAGGGCTAGCCGACAGCGGCGGCAAGCTTATCCAGCACAGCCGCGATGTCCGCCTCCACGTCGGCAGTTTTCACCGCCACCACCCGGTAATCGCGCTCGGCCAGATACGCCCGCCGCGCGGTGCGGGTTGCTGCGGCCTCGGCGCTTTCCGACGCCGGCACCAGATCGATCACGCATTTGAGCGGGAACGACACGAAATCGGCGATGTGCGGGCCGATCGGCACCTGCCGCTTGAAGCCGCGCCCGGCAAAGCGCTTGTCGTTGACCAGCGCCTGCCACAGCGCGCGCTCGGCTTCGGTCGGGTTTCTTCGCAGCAGCTTTGCCAGCCCGCGCGCGGGTCGCTCGCCGGGTTCATGCCCCGCGGCAATGACATCGCGCAGCCGCTGCGCCTCGTCCGGCCCGAGCACGCCACCGCGCGCCGGCCCCTTGCGGCCCTGCGCGATCGCCGTGATGACGCCGTGCAGCGTGCGGACGTCCTGCTGCGTCGGCTGCATGCGCGTGAAAATATTGCGCAGATTGATGCTCATGGTGCCGCGCTTTTCCTCCGGCCGGTAGAACTCGACCTTCTCCAGCTCGCGCTCCAGATCGGCAAAGAACGCATCGAACTGCTGCTTGGCCGCCGGCGGCGATTTCTCCGGCATGGTGAACGGCAGCTCACCGGCACTCACGCATTTGAACCATTCGTAGCCGACCACCGCCACCGCCTGCGCCAGATTGAGCGAGGCGAAAGCGGGGTTGACCGGCAGCGTGACGATGGCGTCGGCGAGCGCGACCTCGTGGTTCTCCAGCCCGATGCGCTCGCGCCCGAACAGCAGCGCCACCGTCTCGCCGGCTTTGACGCGCGGCGCCATCGCGGCGGCGGCGGCGTCCGCACTGAGTACGGGCTTGGCCTGGTCGTGGGCGCGCGCGGTGGTGGCGAGCACGAAGCTGCAATCGGCGATCGCGTCGGCCAGCGTCTCGTGCAGGCTGGCGCCGTCGAGCACGCGGTCGGCGCCCGACGCCATCACGCGCGCCTTCTCGTTCGGCCAGCCTTGCAATGGCTTGACCAGGCGCAGGCGCGAGATGCCGAAATTCGCCATGGCGCGCGCGGCGGCGCCGATATTCTCGCCGAGCTGGGGCTCGACCAGCACGACGATCGGTGCCGGCTGCTCGATCCAGCGCTTGGTCTTGTCGGTGCCGGCACCCGCCATGCGGTTCTCCTTGCCTCTCAAAAGCGTATAGCGGCATCGCTTCCGCTGGGAAAGAATTCGCCTTCCGCCGCCCCACGTCGGGTGCTATAGGCACGCCGCCGGCCCAAAAAGCCCTCCCGTCCGCGCAAAAAGGCGTTACCCGCAATGGCGAAGATCAAGGTGGCAAAGCCCGTCGTCGAAATGGACGGCGACGAGATGACCCGCATTATTTGGCAGCTGATCAAAGACAAGCTGATCCACCCCTACCTCGATATCGACCTGCTCTATTACGATCTCAGCGTGCAGAAGCGCGACGAGACCGACGATCAGATCACCATCGACGCCGCCGAAAAGACCCGCGAGGTCGGGGTCGCGGTGAAATGCGCCACCATCACGCCGGACGAAGGCCGCGTGAAGGAATTCGGCCTCAAGAAGATGTGGCGCTCGCCCAACGGCACCATCCGCAACATCCTCGGCGGCACCATCTTCCGTGAGCCGATCATCTGCAAGAACGTGCCGCGCCTGGTGCCGGGCTGGACCAAGCCGATCATCATCGGCCGCCACGCCTATGGCGACCAATACCGCGCCACCGACTTCAAGTTTCCGAGCAAGGGCACCATCACCATCAAGTTCGTCGGCGACGACGGCAAGGTAATCGAGCACGAAGTGTTCAAGGCGCCCGAGAGCGGCGTCGCCATGGCGATGTACAACCTCGACTCCTCGATCCGCGATTTCGCCCGCGCCTCGATGAACTACGCGCTCGGACGCAACTATCCGCTTTATCTCTCCACCAAGAACACCATCCTCAAGCAATATGACGGCCGCTTCATGGAGCTGTTCCAGGAGGTGTTCGACACCGAGTTCAAGGACAAGTTCGCCGCCAAGAAGCTCACCTACGAGCACCGGCTGATCGACGACATGGTCGCCTCCGCGCTCAAATGGTCGGGCGGCTATGTCTGGGCCTGCAAGAACTACGATGGCGACGTGCAGTCCGACATCGTGGCGCAGGGCTTCGGCTCGCTCGGTCTGATGACCTCGGTGCTGATGACGCCGGACGGCAAGGTCGTGGAATCCGAAGCCGCCCACGGTACGGTGACGCGCCACTACCGCGAGCATCAGAAGGGCAAGGAAACCTCGACCAATTCGATCGCCTCGATCTTCGCCTGGACGCGCGGGCTCGCCCACCGCGCCAAGCTCGACAACAACGCGGCGCTGGCGAAGTTCTCCACCACGCTCGAGAAAGTCTGCGTCGATACCGTTGAAGCGGGCTTCATGACGAAGGATCTGGCGCTCTTGATCGGCGCCGACCAGAAGTGGCTCTCCACCACCGGCTTCCTCGACAAGGTGGACGAGAATTTGAAGAAGGCGATGGCGTAGGCTTAGCGCTTCGCGATCTCTTCCGTCACGATGTCGCCTTTGGCGTCGACCACCTCGCCGCCGACGCGCTTTTGAATCATGTCCTTGACGCGCGAGGCGACGCGCGGGTCGCGGCTCATCAGCGCGTGCAGATCGCTGGGCGGAGAGCACCAGCAGATTGGTGCGCGTAATCGCGGTCGCGGTCGCCGAGCGGCGCGCGCGGCGCAGCACCGCCACTTCGCCGAAAAACTGGCCGACGCCGAGCCGCAGCCGCTTCTTCTTGAGGCCACCTCGACCTCGCCGGCGGCGATGAAATACATCGAATGCGCAGGGTCGCCCTCGCGCACGATCACTTCGCCGGCTTGCGCCACCTGCGCGCGCAGCAACTCCATGATGTCGGAGATCTCGCCGGCGTCGAGTTCGGCGAACAGCGGCACGCGCGCGATCATGCCCCAGGTGACGATGAAATCGCGGCGGTGAATTTGGTCGGCGAAGGCGGTGGCGATGATGCCGACCGGCAGCGCCATCAGCATCAGGCCCAGGAAGATGGTGCCGGTGGCGATGAATTTCCCGATCACCGTGACCGGCACCACGTCGCCGTAGCCGATGGTGCCGACGGTGACGATCGCCCACCACAGCGCGTCGGGAATGGTGCCGAGCTTGTCGGGCTGCACCTTGCCCTCGGCGAGATGCATCAGCGCGGCGGCGACCAGCGCGATGCCGAGCGCGATGATCAGACAACCGAACAGCGCGCGCCGTTCGCGATAGAGCACGTCGAGCAGCGAGCGCATGGCGGGCGAATAGCGCGCGATCTTGAAGAAGCGCACCATGCGGAACACCAGCAGCACGCGCAGGTCGGCCGGCAGCACCAAGGCGAACCAGAACGGCAGCACGGCGATGAGGTCGACGATGCCGGCGGGGCTGAGCGCGTATTTGAGACGCGCGTGCGCGGAGTGCAAATGGCGGTGCGGTCCGTGCTCGACCGCGCTCCACAGCCGCAAGCGCATATTCGGACGTGAACACGACGAGCGAGACGATTTCGATGGCGTCGAAGACGAGCGCATAGCGCGCTTCGAACGAGGGCACCGATTGCAGCGCGACCGCCACCAGATTGAGCACGATGAGCGCGACCAGCACGCGGTCGATCCAGCGGCCGACGCCGTCGCCGACCGGCCCCTGCTCGAGCAGCAGATAGACGCGCCGGCGCAGCTCTTTGATACGTGTCGTGGGCCATGCGGGGTCCCGGATTCGTTTGCGATATTAGTACACTCAGGGCGGCCGGGCCGGTTTTGCGGTCGATCAAACCGCAGGCGAGCGGCGTTTTAGCCCGCGAGCGCGGCCTCGATCGCCTTGAGCGCGGCATCCGCCTTGGAGCCATCCGGGCCGCCGGCCTGCGCCATGTCGGGGCGGCCGCCGCCGCCTTTGCCGCCCAGCACTTCGGCGCCTTTTTTCACCAGCTCGACGGCGTTGAAGCGCGCCGGTCAGATCGGCGGTGACGCCGACCGCAATGCCGGCCCTGCCCTCCGCGCTGACCGCGACGATGGCGACCAGCCCGGAGCCGACCTGCTTCTTGCCTTCATCGACCAGACTCGGGAGGTCCTTCGGGCTGATGCCGGAGACCGCGCGCGCCAGGAACTTGACGCCGTTGACCTGGCGCACGTCGGACGCCGCTTCCGCCTTGCCGCCGCCCCCGCCGCCCATCGCCATCTTCTTGCGCGCGTCGGAGAGATCGCGCTCGAGCTTCCTGCGCTCGTCGAGCAGCGCGGCGATGCGCGCCGGCATCTCCTCGGGCGGCACTTTCAGCTCGGACGCCACCGCCTTGAGCGTGTTTGCCTGTTTGTTGGCGGACTTGCGCGCCGCCTTGCCGGTCAGCGCCTCGATGCGGCGCACGCCGGCGGCGACGCCTGAATCCGACAGCACGGAGATGATGCCGATATCGCCGGTGCGCTTGACGTGCGTGCCGCCGCACAGCTCGACCGACCAGCCCGAGCGTGTTGCCGCCGACGCCGTCGCCCATCGCCACCACGCGCACCTCGTCGCCGTATTTCTCGCCGAACAGCGCGCGTGCGCCGGACGCAACGGCGTCGTCCTGCGCCATCAGGCGGGTGGTGACCGGGCTGTTCTGCAGCACGATGTCGTTGGCGATGTCTTCCACGCGCTCCAATTCGTCGGCCGAAATCGGCTTGGGATGCGAGAAGTCGAAGCGCAGCCGGTCGGGCGCCACCAGCGAGCCCTTCTGCGCCACGTGATCGCCGAGCACCTGGCGCAGCGCCTCGTGCAGCAGATGCGTGGCGGAATGGTTCTGGCGGATGGCGGCGCGGCGCGCGTGGTCGACCTCCAGCAGCACCGGATCGCCGACTTTCAGCGTGCCCTCGCCGACCTTGACCATATGCGCGAACAGGTCGCCGGCCATCTTCTGCGTGTCGGTGACGGTGGCGCGCAGGCCGTCGCGGCGGATCTCGCCCTGGTCGCCGACCTGGCCGCCCGAACTCGCCGTAGAACGGCGTCTGGTTCACGACCACCGCGCCGCTCTCGCCTTTTTTCAGCTCGGGCACTTCCTTGCCGTCCTTCACCAGCGCGGCGACCACGCCTTCGGCGCTTTCGGTCTCGTAGCCTAAGAACTCCGTCGGCCCGAGCTTCTCGCGCAGCGCCAGCCACACCGACTCCTGCGCCGCCTCGCCCGAGCCCTTCCAGGATGCGCGCGCCTTCGCGCGTTGCGCCTCCATGGCGTCGGTGAAGCTTGCAAGGTCGACGCCGATACCGCGCGCGCGCAAAGCGTCCTGCGTCAGGTCGAGCGGAAAGCCATAGGTGTCGTAAAGCGTGAAGGCGGTGTTGCCGTCGAACATGTCGCCCTTCTTGAGGCCCTTCGACTCCTCGTCGAGCAGCGTGAGGCCGCGCACCAGCATCTGGCGGAAGCGCGTCTCCTCCAGCTTGAGCGTCTCGCTGATCAAGGCCTCGGCGCGGATCAACTCGGGATAGGCCTGGCCCATCTCGCGCGTCAGCGAAGGCACCAGCTTGAACATCAGCGGGTCCTTGGCGCCGAGCAACTCGGCGTGGCGCATGGCGCGCCGCATGATGCGTCGGAGCACATAGCCGCGGCCCTCGTTCGAGGGCAGCACGCCGTCGGCGATCAGAAAGGCCGAGGCGCGCAGATGGTCGGCGATCACCCGGTGCGAGGCCTTCTGCGGGCCTTCCGAGTCGACGCCGGTCTCCTCCGCGATGTTGCGGATCAGCGTGGCGAACAGGTCGATGGCGTAATTGTCGTGCGTGCCCTGCAGCACCGCGGCGATGCGCTCGAGCCCCATGCCGGTGTCGATCGACGGGCGCGGCAGCGGCACGCGCTTGCCGCCTTCCTGCTGCTCGTACTGCATGAACACCAGGTTCCAGATCTCGATGAAGCGGTCGCCGTCGGCCTCCGCCGAGCCGGGCGGGCCGCCGGGGATGTGCGCGCCGTGGTCGTAGAAGATTTCCGCGCACGGCCCGCACGGCCCGGTGTCGCCCATCGACCAGAAATTGTCGGCGCCGGCGATGCGCAGGATTTTGCTGTCGGGCAGGCCTGCGATCTTCTTCCACAACTTGAAGGCGTCGTCGTCGTCGATATAGACGGTGACCAGCAGGCGATCTTTCGGCAGGCCGTATTCCTTGGTGACCAGCGTCCAGGCGAGCTCGATCGCGCGCTCCTTGAAATAGTCGCCGAAGGAGAAGTTGCCGAGCATCTCGAAGAAGGTGTGGTGGCGCGCGGTGTAGCCGACATTGTCGAGGTCGTTGTGCTTGCCGCCGGCGCGCACGCATTTCTGCGCGGTCACCGCGCGGCTGTAGGGGCGCTTCTCGAGGCCGGTGAACACGTTCTTGAACTGCACCATGCCGGCATTGGTGAACATCAGCGTCGGGTCGTTGCGCGGCACGAGCGGCGACGACGCCACGACCTGGTGGTCGTTGCGGGCGAAGAAATCGATGAAGCCTTTGCGGATTTCGTTGACGCCGCTCATCGCGTTCTGGCCGCTGCCGTCCTTCTTGGCCGCTGCGGGGCTAAATCCCCGTCCGGCTTGATGTTTCGGGGCCTATTTAGCGATGGGGGTGCAGGTAGAGTCCAGGCAAGGGGCGCGGCATGCTCCTTCCCCTCTCCCCTTGGGGAGAGGGTGGCGAGGGCCGTGCATGGCGAGCGCGAGCCGGATGAGGGGGCGCATCATGGACTGAGGACTACGCGAAGCGCCCCCTCACCCGGCCGCCTCCGCGCGGCCACCCTCTCCCTCAAGCGGAGAGGGGAAAGAGACCGCCGCACGGCCATCCAAGAAGGATCGCCCCAAAACGCCGTCGCCCCCGTCCTCGGTGGCGGCCGCTTTACGCAGCCGGGTGCCGACGGGGGCGATACGCGAGACGCGTCTCTGAAACTTAGGCGGCCAACCTACGCAGCTTTGCCGGCCGCCTTGCTCGCTTTGGCTCTTGGTCTTCT
The DNA here is from genome assembly GCA_963734465.1 of uncultured Alphaproteobacteria bacterium. Classification (GTDB taxonomy): domain Bacteria; phylum Pseudomonadota; class Alphaproteobacteria; order Rhizobiales; family Xanthobacteraceae; genus Pseudolabrys. Next base: position 20,198 of record CAVTHL010000037.1, on the reverse strand, counting down.
TCTCCACCTTGGATGTCGCCTTTGCCGTCGTATCCGGCGTGGTCCGATCCAAGGTGCGATCTTCGGCGTACTTCTCTTTGGCTCGTTCTTTCGCGTTCTTGCGCTTTTCAGGCTTGGGGTGAGCGGTCGCAAGGCTCGCAGTCGCAGGACTTGTCACCTCGGGCGTGACGGCGGCCTCGTCAGTCGCTGCTAATTTGCCCTTGGCTCGCGCTCGCTCCTTGGCTCTTTCTTTGGCGTTCTTGCGTTTTTCAGGCTTGGGGCGAACGGTCACCTGACCATCGCCCCCGCGTGGGACGGCTGTCACCTCAGCCGCTTTCAGTTTTGTCGTCACGCGCGGCAAGCTCGATCACGGAGCTTGGTGCGTCCTTTGGCACATCCTCGGACACTGCAGCTTCTCAGGATTGGTCGGCTTGGGCTGTGCAGGAAGCGCGATTGCGATGCTCTTTTTCCTGCGCCGGTCCTTGGAACGAGGCGTCACCCTCGTCGCCGTGACCGGCACCGGGCGCTAGCGTCAGAATCGCTAGCGGCCGGCTTGCCCGCATCCTTTCAAGCCTCGGCGGCGGCGTCCTCGCCGTCGTCGTCCTCTTCCTTCTCGCCCGCCATGATCGCTTCGGCCACGACGCCGGAGTTCGCCCGCACCTGCGCCTCGATCTTGTTGGCGATGTCGGGATTGTCCTTGAGGAATTGCTTGGCGTTCTCGCGGCCCTGGCCGATGCGCTCGCTGTCGTAGGAGAACCAGGCGCCGGACTTCTCCACCACGCCGGCCTTGACGCCGAGATCGACCAGTTCGCCGACCTTGGACACGCCGGCGCCATACATGATGTCGAACTCGACCTGCTTGAACGGCGGCGCCAGCTTGTTCTTGACCACCTTGACGCGGGTCTGGTTGCCGATCACCTCGTCGCGTTCCTTGATGGCGCCGATGCGGCGGATGTCGAGGCGCACCGAGGCGTAGAATTTCAGCGCGTTGCCGCCGCTGGTGGTTTCCGGCGAGCCGTACATCACGCCGATCTTCATGCGGATCTGGTTGATGAAGATCACCATGGTGCGCGACTTGGAGATCGAGGCGGTGAGCTTGCGCAGCGCCTGGCTCATCAGCCGCGCCTGCGAGCCCGGCTGCACGTCGCCCATCTCGCCTTCGAGTTCGGAGCGCGGCACCAGCGCCGCCACCGAGTCGACCACCAGCACGTCGACGGCGCCGGAGCGCACCAGCGTGTCGGCGATCTCGAGCGCCTGCTCGCCGGCGTCCGGCTGCGAGATCAAAAGATTGTCGGTGTCCACGCCGAGCTTGCGGGCATAGATCGGATCGAGCGCGTGCTCGGCGTCGACGAAGGCGCAGATGCCGCCCTTCTTCTGGGCTTCGGCGATGGTGTGCAGCGCCAGCGTGGTCTTGCCGGACGATTCCGGCCCGTAGATTTCCACCACGCGGCCGCGCGGCAGGCCGCCGATGCCGAGCGCGATATCGAGCCCGAGCGAGCCGGTGGAAATGGCCTCGACGTCCATCGACTTGTCGTTCTTGCCGAGCCGCATGATCGAGCCCTTGCCGAACTGACGCTCGATCTGGCTGAGCGCAGCGGACAAGGCCTTCGATTTATCCATGGACGATCCTTCGACGACACGCAGTGCGGGCTGACTCATCGATGCGCTCCTATATGGCCGGGATTCCCGGGCAACGCGACCCCCAAGACGGAAGGCCTGTGTGCCGCCGGAATCGACTAAGGAAAGCAATGTACACGATTTGTTCTCAGTTCGCAATATGTTCTTTTTGTGGGATTTTGGTACTGGCCTGTTTTGAACCCTAGTGGCCTGATTTCAAAAACTTAGTTGGCCTGGTTTGCCGTGACCCCCTATGCTCGCATTTGGGGATGGGGATGCAGTTTTATGCGTAATGGTTGCGTAGCAGCGGTGCTTAGCATCGCCTTGGCGGCATGTGCCGGTAGAGACCCTCAGCCGGTAGCTACGGTGCAGCCGCAGGACGCTTATGCCGACTGTACGATGATCCGCGCCGAAATCGAGGCTAATAACGTCAAGGTCAAAGAACTGGCCGACGAACAGGGATGGAAGGTTGCGCAGAACGTGGTCACTGGTGTGGGGGGCATCTTCACTTTTGGACTAACTTGGTTCGGCATGGATGCTAAGGGTGCCGCCAGCAAGGATGCCGCAGCCCTCGAAGCCCGCCAAAAGTACCTGACAGAGATTGCCGTAGATCGGTGCAGACCACAGGCCGCGCCGCCGCCTGCACGGCGCAGGCAGCAACAACATCAAAGCTAGTGCATGTTGAGGCCGCCTCAGTTGGCGGCCTCTTTCATTTACGGACCTTCCTGTTCGTTTTGAATCCGTAATCATGAAAGCCTACGCAGTACGCCAGCGATGGCCCTAGGCGTTGCCGATCATGTTTGGTCGATTGGTGCGCAAATTCCGGGTAATCGATGGCGGAAAAGCCGACTAAATGAAACGAGGCCGGATTGCTCCGGCCTCGCTCACTCTTTTTAGCGAACTAGTGTCCTGATTGCTGCAAGCAGCATTATCAAAGTCACCACATCCACATCGACTATGAACCTGATCATTGGCTTTCGCCTCCGTCAGGCTCGCGCACGCGAGCAGTGAAGCTCGGAGCGTGATCACGCAGTGTAATTTTGGAAGCCCGTTCGCGAGACGAGCCGCCATGTCCCTTGCAGCGTTTTGGCGTAATGGCGTTGAGTGAGCGGGTGCTGTGGCGTGGTGCTAGTGGCGTGGTGCGGTGACGGTGGCGGGGCGATGACGGTGGCCTAGGGCCGTGTCTGTGCGTTGCCTGTGTCTGTGCGATTTGCCGATGTGCGATGTGCCGGTGCGGTGCTCGTTGTGTGCCTGGGTGCCTTTGGATGCTGCGGACGGCAGGAAACGTAGTGACGGTCTGCCGCAACCGCAAGTGTCCTAAATGGTCAGCACAATTGTCCTAAATGGCCCTCATCAAGGACGGCACCAGGATTTTGCTACTGGCCCCTTTCCTTATGTGCGCAAACCAGTGGCCCCTTTTGAGAACAAAGGTGGCCCCTTTTGATTGCCTTGAGCGTTTTGATTTTGGTCAAAGCGTCTTGGTGATCTCTGTGCATGATTTCTTATCAAGTCCTCTTATCGACAATGGAGGTTCCGATGACGACGCACAGTGATCGCATTACCAACACTGAAGATGCTGACTTCGATAAGACGATGAAAATAACTGGAACTGTTATCGTGCTGATCGCGATTGTAGCCGCGGCGTTCTGGTATTTTGCTGGATAGTCGCACTGAAGCCTTGAAGCTGAAGTGAGGCCGCCGCAGTTGGCGGCCTCTTCGTTTCGGGGCGCGGCCCCTGCCCTGTTTCCGCGCCAAGCCGATCGACTGCGTCATCGCCTCATTTGAAATTCGCACGGCCGTGCTGTTAGCTTGCCGGCGTGGAGGGCAGCATCATGCGCACAGTCGTGTGGGTTCTCGTCGGGCTGGCGGCGCTGGCGGCGGGCTTCGATAGCGCCAAGGCGGAAGACGGTTGCGGGCGCGGCCGCTATTACAACGGCTATCGCTGCGCGCCGATCGAGGGGCGCGAGTATTACGGACCGCCGAGGTATGGCGATCGGCCGCCGGCGGAATATTATCCGCCCGGAGTCGGGCCGCGCGCCCGCGGCCGCGGCGATTACGGTCCGCAGACCGATTACAACAAGGACTGCTACAACGTGAACGGCCGGCGGATTTGCTGTCCAAAGCTATGGACCGTACAGGACGGCGTCTGCAAACCCTACAAGGGCCGCTGACCAACTCGTACTGGCGCACGCTCTGGTGTATTTGCTGATACGATTGCCGACGAAGGCTTGCGGCCTGTGGGGGGCGCGCGATGTCACAACCGGACAATTTCGAGCCGCCCGAACAGGGCGATCGGCCGCTGTGCTCCAATTGCGGATGGACCATGTGGGTCGCCCGCATCGAGCCGCATATCCCGGGCCACGACAAGCACACCTTCAAATGCACGCGTTGCGAATTCGAGCACGAAATCGTCGTCAGGTTGTAATGCCGGCTGGCTTGCACTTTACGCGCCCGATATACATTCGGAGTTGAGTGTGCGTGGAGCGTTTCGTGCGTAGTCAAAACATAGAGCACGGCGATGCCGGCCGTCCGACGCGTTTCCTGCCCGGCTGGTGGATCCTGCCCGGCCTGATGCTGAGCGCCGCGGCCTGGGCCGCCGCGATCTGGCTGATCTTCACGCGTTGAGCTCAAAAGACCGCAAATAGCGCCTGCGCACGTGGCAGTGGAACCGGGTCATATCCACAGCCAGCCGGTGTAAAAACGACTTGTTCAGCATCCCTGGCGCAAACTGCGGGCCGAAAGCAGCGGCGCCCGCATGAACGCTTTGGTCCATTCCGCAGACTGCCCGAAGTGCCGTGGCGTGATGACGCATGTCGCGGTCACCCCGCATCCGGTGGTGCCGCACATGCAGCGCAATACCTTCGTCTGCTACGGCTGCAATCAGACCCGCACCTATATGCTGCCGGCGCTCGAGACGGCCGGCGCCGCCAGGCTGCCTGAATCGCGGCTTTTCCGGTTCCTCCCGCCCCGATATCGCCACGCCGGCGTCGTTAACGGGCCGAGATTTAACCTTAGCGCTTTACCGCGTTGGCAGGCCGCGATGGCCGCGCAACTGGCACGCAATTAGCTTGTGCCAACGCAAAAGACATTCGGGGACGGGTCGATGGACATGGCTGAACACTGGGTGCGCCTGGGCATGGCGCTGGTGATTATCGCGTTGGTTTCGGTAGGAATGTATTCATTTACCAGCCACGCCAAAGGCGTCGGCCCGTTTACCGGCACCAGCTTCGTGTTGCGTCCCTGACGCCTGGCCGGCGGCCCTCCACAACCGCGGATAGCAATTATTAAGGCTTGCGATCCCCCGCCCTTCGCAAAATCCGCTGGACGACGTATGATCCACCACGTGGGCGGATAAACGCGGAGCACGCGATGGATCGGTCCGTGGCGCGCCTCAATATCGAGCATTACCGGACGTTGCTCGCCGCCGAAACCGATGAAGCGCGGCGCCAGACCCTATTGCGTTTGCTGGCGGAGGAAGAGGCCAAGCTCGCGAGCCTGGCCCCGCCGGAGAAAAAGCGGCACTCGCCGGGCTAAGTTTGGCCGTCCCAGTCCCGCCAATGGGTCGGGTTGACGTCGAGCCGTTGGCGCGTTTTCGCCTTCACCCAGCCGCCGTCGATGCGCCGGCACGGAAAAACCAACGCGTGCGTGCCGTCGCCATCGATCACGGCGAGCTCGAGATCGCGGTCGAACGGTGCGCTGGGGACGGTCTGCCACATTTAAACGACCATGCGGCAGTTGACGAGAGCGGCATTGATCTAGATCAGAACGCCAGCGTCATCCCGCCACAGGCGCGGCGCGCGGCCGATTTGATCTGGATCAAATGCGACGCGGCGCGATTATTGAATCAAATACTGATGACCGCTTCGCGCCCGCGCCCGCTTTCGATCCGCCACTGCCCGCTTTGCGGCGTCGCCATGCAGGCGAGCAAATCGCACGACAACCTGGCGGAATTCGACACCTTCCGCTGCCTGACCTGCCAGACCACCATTTCCGAAAAGCCGCGGCCGCAGGCCAGCGGCCGGTAGCCCCCAAGCCGCGGATCCCCGCGCCGGCCCGGATGGAACTTTTCCGGCCCTGTGTAGAATTTATATCGCAAAGGCGAAAAAGCGCGGAACCGTTTGGGAACGGGCGCGTTGGCCACCAATCGGGAGCAATCCCTGATGGTTGCAACCCAGACTCGGGGGACTTTGCATGAAATCGGCCATCACGAAGCGGTCCGTCGTCATCGGCGGGCATAAGACCAGCGTCTCTCTGGAAGAGCCGTTCTGGAGCGCCGTGCGCGAGATCGCCGGCACCCAGCAAATGACGGTGTCGAGCCTGTTGCGGCAGATCGATCTCGAGCGCCGCAACGCCAATCTCTCCTCGGCGATTCGCGTCTACGTGCTGGAAAACGTGCGCGCGCAGGTCGCGACCGCAGGCCAGCCTAACGGACGGGCCGGCGAGACGCTGTGGAGCGCCACCCACAGCACGGTCTGAGGCTCTTCGGCGCCGATCTGGCCGGCTTGAGCCGACTTGAGCCGACTTGAGCCGACTTGGCATTTCGTTAGCGCGTCGCTAGCGTCGCTCCCGTTCGACACAATGGGAGCGCCGACTTGGCCGACACTTTGGCCGACACCGTTGTTGCGCCGCCAGCGCGGGTGGCAGCGCCCTTGCGCCCCTCCTATCTCGTTGCGGCAGCGGTCGCCGTCGCGGTGCTGATCGCCGCCATCCGCAGCGACAGCCTGTGGTTTCTCAATTTCGTGCACGTCATGACCGGCGCCTTGTGGACCGGCATCGACCTGTTCATGGGCTTTGTCATCGGCCCGGTCATGCGCCGGGTCTCGCTCGACACCCGCCGCGCCATGGTCGCCGGCATCATCCCGCGCACGCTCATCCTGATGCCGACGCTGTCCACGGTCACCTCGACCGCCGGCTGGTTCCTGGCGGTGCGTCTCGGCTTCCTCGATCTCGGCTATCCGGAATTTTTCTGGGTGATCGCGGCGCTCGCGATCGTCAGCGTGCTCACGGTGCAGGGGCTCGGCTATCTGCTGCCGATGAATCTCAAGCTCTATTTCGAGATCCAGAAGCCCACCCCCGACCACGACAAGATCGGGCGCTGGATGCGCACTTACGTGCGGGTGGTGGCGGTGCAAGGCACCATGCAGGTCGCCATCATCGTGGTGATGGCGCGCTTCGCCACCGGCTTCTAGCTCTGCGCCAGGTTTTTCCTAGAAAACTTGCGAAATGCACGCTACAGTAGCAATTGGGATTAGGGCCCAATTGAGCACCCATGCGCTGCTTTTTGCATCTCACGTTCAACATCGCGCTCGGCGCGCTGGCCGGCTTCGGCATGGCCGATGCCGTCACCGTTCATTCGCTTGCGCCGCTTTACTACGAAGGCTCGGGCGTGATCGGCGGCATCCTGGCGGGCGCGGCGGGGTGTCTCTGAGCCATGGCGATTGCGCCGTTGCACAACACCGGCAGCCGAACGCATAGCCGCTTGCCGCCAACGCTCGGGTTGATCGGCACGCTGACGCTGTGCGCGGCGGCGATGATGGCGCATCTGTCGCCGGCGCAATTGAAGCCGGCCGCCGCCGTGCTCTGGGTGCTCGGTTTCGCCACGCAAGCGGCGGCCTTCATGCTGGCGCTCACCGCGCGCCGCATCGACTGAACGACGCCGCGAAATTATTCGCGCCACGCCGGACCGTTTCCGACCGCCCCGCGTTGACGCAGCGGTGAGCGTCGGAGGCCAAGGCTAATCCCTGGCTAATCCCTTGTTCTAGCGCTTAAAATCGGTATCGCGGCGGGCTGCCTGGAAATGAGGCGGGCCCTCAATTTGCCTCTTTGCGCTGCAACAGTGTATTGTTGCGCTGCAATATAGTTGCGTAACGCAAGCAGCCGCGGGTCGGGCGGGGCGGAACGGGAAGAGCCATGTTGCAGACTTTGTCGACGCTGAAGAAATGGGCCGCGCTCCCGGCCGTGAAATATCCGCTGATCGCGATTGCGAGCGCGTTGTGGCTGTTCGGCCTGGCCGATCAGATCCCCGATCCGATGCAGGTCGCCAAATATGTCGGCATCTCGGCGCTGATCGCGGCCGTGTCGCTCGTCTAAGCGGCGCTTAGTCGCGGTCGAAAAACAGCCAGACGCCCCCGCTGCGCGCCGACTGCACGCGGATACTGAGATCTCGGTGCGTATCGGTCTTTTCGGTGGACCAGGCGAAGTCGAGATCAACGTGGCCGCTTTCCATACCGCCCATGATGCGTTGGCGTAAATCGGCGATGCCGACGCACTCCCCGAACGAAAAAAAATTCTTGCCCAGCGGGGCCATCCCGTAGCCGGACAGCCGCGCTTCGGTCGCGCTATAGAACAGGATGGTGCCTTCGCGGTCGAGCAGGACAACGCCGAACGGCAGACTGTCGAGCTCGTGCTGCGACAGCGCTTCGATGCGCGCCGCGAGATCCGGCGCGTTGAAATCGACGTCGACAGCCGACATGAGCCGCCCCCAGCCTGGCGTGGAACGGTGGCACGCGTCTTGGCGAGTCGGCAAGTGATGCAGGTCACACTAATAGTTTGCACACAAAAGCGACGTGAATTGTCGCAATGGTCTTCACCTCTCCCCGCATTGCGGGGAGAGGTCGGCTTTCGAGTGCAACGAGAAAGCCGGGTGAGGGGCCGTGCAAAGCCCCTCACCCGGCTCGCGCTTACCAGCGCTCGCCACCCTCTCCCCGTAAGAACGGGGAGAGGGAAAAGCGGCTACCCCAAATTCAATTCCTTGAAAAAGTCGTTGCCCTTGTCGTCGATGACGATGAAGGCGGGGAAGTCCTCGACCTCGATTTTCCAGATCGCTTCCATGCCGAGCTCGGGATATTCCTGCACTTCGACCTTCTTGATGCACATCTCGGCGAGCTTGGCGGCCGAGCCACCGATCGAGGCCAGATAAAAGCCGCCGTGCTTCTTGCAGGCGTCGCGCACCTGCGCCGACCGGTTGCCTTTGGCGAGCGAGATCATCGAGCCGCCGGCTTCCTGGAATTGGTCGATGTAGCTGAATCCATGCGCCCCGCCGTGGTCGGCCCGAACGCGCCCGACGCGTAGCCCTCCGGCGTCTTGGCCGGCCCCGCGTAATAGATCGGATGGTTCTTGAAATAGTCCGGCAGCCCCTGCCCTTTCTCCAGCCGCTCGCGCAATTTCGCATGCGCCAGATCGCGCGCCACGATCAGCGTGCCGGAGAGCGACAGCCGCGTCTTCACCGGATACTTGCGTGAGCTGCGCCAGCACCTCCTTCATCGGCCGGCGCAGATCGACCTTGACCACCGCGCCGCCCAGTTTCTCCTGATCGACGTCGGGCAGATATTGCGCCGGGTGATGCTCGAGCTCCTCGAGGAACACGCCGTCTTTGGTGATCTTGCCGAGCGCCTGGCGGTCGGCCGCGCACGACACACCCAAGCCGATCGGCAGGCTCGCGCCGTGCCGCGGCAGCCGGATCACGCGCACGTCGTGGCAGAAATATTTGCCGCCGAACTGCGCGCCGACGCCGGTCGCTTGCGTCATCTTCAAGACTTCCTGCTCCATCTCCAAATCGCGAAACGCATGCCCGTCCTCGCCGCCTTTGGTCGGCAGCTCGTCGTAATAATGCGTCGAGGCGAGCTTGACCGTCTTCATGGTCAGCTCGGCCGAGGTGCCGCCGATGACGATCGCCAAATGATACGGCGGGCACGCCGCGGTGCCGAGCGTGAGCACTTTTTCCTTGAGGAAAGCCAGCATGCGGTCATGCGTCAGGATCGACGGCGTCGCCTGGAACAGAAACGCCTTGTTGGCCGAGCCGCCGCCTTTGGCGATGAACAGGAACTTGTAGGCGTCCTCAGCATCGCCGGCTCCTTGGGCATAGATCTCGACCTGCGCCGGCATGTTCGACTTGGTGTTCTTCTCCTCGAACATCGAGATCGGCGCCAGCTGCGAATAGCGCAAATTGCGCTTGAGGTAGCTGTCGCGCGCGCCCTCGCTGAGCGCGCCCTCGTCGGAGCCGTCGGTGAACACCAGGCGGCCCTTCTTGCCCATGATGATGGCGGTGCCGGTGTCCTGGCACATCGGCAAAACGCCGCCGGCGGCGATGTTGGCGTTCTTGAGGAAATCGTAGGCGACGAACTTGTCGTTGGCGGAGGCCTCCGGGTCGTCGAGGATCTTGCGCAGCTGCTTCAAGTGCGCCGGGCGCAGCAGATGATTGATGTCGTTGAACGCGGCCTCCGCGAGCGCGCGTAAGCTCTCGCGCTCGACGATGAGCATGTCCTTGCCCATCACCTTCTCGACGCGCACCCCGCCATTCGCGAGCCCCGGAATGTCGAGCTTGCGGTACGGCGTCTTGTCCGGCCCGAGCGGGAACAGCGGCGTGTGGTGGTAGGGCGGAAGCGGCGGGGCGATGGGGGCGTTCATGATCTATTTACAACCTTTAATTGCGACGCCAGTATAATAGCTTGAGTTTGCTTCGAGAGGGAGAGTGGCACATCGACCGTGCGCCTACATTTGTAGATGGACCCAAGCACAAACTACTACAAGACCAAACGAACGCTCCTGCTTTTTGTCGGCGCGCTTCTCCTCGCCGTTTTTGCGGGTTTTAAAATTGCGGACGGAAAGGAACGACCATCTTTTCTCCCTTTTCAATTAGAAAGGCCCGATTTACTTGGGGTGATTCTCTTTGTTGCAGTAATTTTCTATCTATTTCAATTTTCTCTCCAATGGGCAGCCCAGTCCTCAGACATTCAAAAAAATAGGTTTCACAAAATTGATTTCGTGGCTACGGCAACGATCGGCAGTCTTTCTATTATTTGCTACGTTGGATCTCTAGTCCTCTCCAAGATGAATGCCTTGGCATCTGTTACGTCTATCTCAAATTTTGTGGACGTTATTAGGGCCCTGTTCAGCGCTGGCGTTGGCGGAACGATTGCGTTTGTCTTATCTAAGGCCCTGGAAAAATCGTCCGCAACATTTGGAAGATGGATAAGAGGAAAGGAGGCGTCAGAAGATCAGAAATTAATGCAAATTCTCACATCGAAGGAATGGATGTTTCATTTTAATCCTCAAAATATTGGCGCACGCAAAAAAATCACTTTCGCCGATAACGGCGCAATTACGGTCGGCAAAAACAAAAATGAAAACGCCTGGCGTGTACGGAACGGCTTACTTGAAATACTAAATAGTGAAGGTCGTGTATTTAGCCGGTTTACCTACGACCCTTCTTCCTCAAAATTTGTTCATACCAACGATGAAGACACGCTTTCTATTCGCTCGCAGTATATTTTCAGAGCACCAAGACAATCTCATTAGCGGGCGTAGCCCGGATGGAGCGAAGCGCAATCCGGGGCTCTTTGCACACGCATCCCCGCATTCCGCTGCGCTCCATGCGGGCTACAAAGCTCACCCCATCACCACCTCCATCTCCCCCACCCGCTTCCTTGTCGGCTTCACCGTGATCCGCACGTCCTGCCCGAGGCGGTTGAGGAATTCCATCAGCCGGCCGACCGAGAAGTTGCCGGCGCGGTTGCGCGAACGGCCGTTCCGCGCGGGCCCCGTCGTGCTATATTGGCGGCTCCGCCGGTCATATGAATCGGAACCTGAAATGAAATCAATCACCTTCTTGTGCGCCACGCTGCTCGCCGCCATCACAGCAGCCTCGCCGGCGCGCGCCGTCTGCGACCCGTTTGCCAAGATCCATGCGTTTTATTCGGCGGAGGTGCAGGCCTCGGTCAAGGAGCTCCAGCGCGTCGAAGCGATGAAACCGAAACCGCGCCAAGACGCGGCCTTGTGCCTCGCGCTGCGCAAGGCCTTGCGCGACACCCCCCTATTTCGTCGCCAGTCCTGATCGCAGTTGTTTCCAGACCGACCAGCAAATGGCGGACTTCGTAGCCCACGCGCGCGATTATGGAACGAATGCCGCGACCTTGGTCGGGCTCTACTGTTCCGACGCGGACATGAAGCGGCAGCTCCCGCCACTTTTCGACGGCAAGTTCTAGCGAAAATCGCCCGCCCCGCATCACATCACCCGGCACGCGCGCGTCGGCTTCACCGTGATCCGCACGTCCTGCCCGAGCGCGGTCAAGAATTCCATCAGCCGCCCGACCGAGAAATTGCCGGCGCGGTTGCGCTGATCCGTCACCCTGAGGTGCGCGCCGTGGGCGCGCCTCGAAGGGCGACGGCCCGGGACTCATTGCCCGTCATCCTTCGAGGCTCGCTTCGCTCGCACCTCAGGATGACGGCGCAAACTATCCCTTCTTCCGCACCGGCTCGAAACTGATCTTCAGCCGATGCCCGGTCGCCTTGGCGAAGCGCGCGAGCGTGCGCGTCGAGGGCTTGCCGCGCCCGCTTTCGAGCCGCGCCACCGTGCTCTGTGTCGTCTTCATGCGCTTGGCGAGTTGCGCCTGGCTGAGCCCTGCGCGCTGACGCGCCTCGGCCACCGCCAGGATCAGCGCGAATTCTTCTTCCTGCGCCTCGTACTCTTTGCGGTACGCCGGGTCCTTCATCCACTTCTTGTGCAGGTCACTGATTTTGGTCATCGCACCTCCTTGGCCCGTTGCCGGGCAATCTCCAATTCACGTGGCGGCGTCTTCTGCGTCTTCTTCACAAACACGCGCACGATCACGACACGCTGCACCGCTGCCGTGACATAGATCGCTCGCGAAATGCCGTCACGCCCGGTGATCCGAAGCTCCCACAGCCGACCCTCCAAATGCTTGACCGCCTCGCGCGGGAGGCCTTGGAAGCCGGCCTGCGCGATGACGGTCGAGAAATGCGACGAGGCGCGCACGCATGTCGCGCGGCAGCGCCTCGATCTCCGCATCGACGGCGGCATTGAGGGTGTCGACCGTCCAGCGCATCCCGGCATATATAGCAAAAAAGCGATAGCGGTCAACGGCTCTCGTGCATGCGGGGCCTGTGCATAACTAGATATATCGTCACGTTTCCACTGCAGGCACACCTCTCATCGCTCCACCCCAAGAGGAGAGAGGTTTCCCCGCTGTCTTAAATCCGTTAGCCTCCCCTCAATCCAATCGCTTCCAAGGACAACGCCCATGCCGGTGACGCGCCTCCTCTTGCACGCGGTCCTCTTGCTGGCGCTCGCCGCGCCGGGCGCGCTGTTCGCCCAGGACGCGCCCAAGGACGCACCGAAAAAGCTGCCAGGCAAGCTCATCTGCGGCTCATTCTCCGCGCAGCCCAAGACCTCGCCGCCCTGGCACGAGGATCTGGCGATCGAGATCACCCATGGCGCGATCACGGTCGTGCGCACGGAATATCCGCCGCCGAAAGGTGTCGCCTTCACCGGCCTGGTCGCGCCCTCGGGCGCCATCCTGATCGCGGGCGAAGGCAATGTCGAAGAAGGCCAGGCGGCCTGGACTTACGAGTTTTCCGGCAAGCTGAACGAGAAGGGCACGACCGACCTCAAGGGCAAACTGACGGCGATCAAGGGCCCGGCCGGCTACCGCATCTGCTCGATGAGCTTTTGATTGTTGCCTCTCTCGGCCTCATGCTGAGGAGCGCCCCAACGGGTCCGCGCGTAGCGCGGCCCGATGGTAAACTCCGGGCGCGTCTCGAAGCACGAGGCCGCCCCATCCTTCGAGACGGCCCTGCGGGCCTCCTCAGGATGAGGCGGATCGCTACAGCGCCCTCACCTTCCCGCAGTCCCCCATCGGACACTCGAGCGCCTTGGCGCGGCGCACTCAAAACACTTTGCACTTGCGTTCCACCTGCGCCATGCCGCCGGCGACCTTCACGCGCAGCCGGTAAGATTTCTTCGCCTCGGCGCCGGCGGATTTGGCGGCCAGCACCAGCGTACCGTGGCCGCGTTTGCTGCCGCGCGCGGTGCGGATATTGGCGAAGACTTCGCAGGTCACGCGCTGCTCGCAGGCGTTCTCGAGCGCGACGATGAAGTAGGCGCGCTTGTCCTCGGCCTTGAAGTTAGCAGTGTCGGTGATGCAGCCTGCGAGCGCGCTCTTGGCGCTCTTGGCGGGCTCGGCGGCCGTCTCGGCTTTCGCTTTGGGCTCGTCGGCGGCGGCGAAGAACGCGGCGCCGGCCGTGATGACCGCGGCCGCGGCTGCTGCCCCGGCAAGGCAACGGAAAAGCGTCATGGCAGCCCCCCTTTGTGGTCCTGCCCCTTGGTCGCGCCGGCCGGCCTAAAGGTTCAAAGCGACGCCGCGGCGTTATTCGGTCTATAATTCCCGCAAGGGGGCGCCATGACATCCGCCGACATCACACCGGCGGCGCAGCCGCGCCAGACCTGGCTGCGCATCGGCCTTGCCGTGGTGGCGGCGTTCGAACTCATCGATGCGCTGTCCGGCGTGCAGAACATTTTTACCGACTATCACCACGAGACCGCCTATCTGCGCTTTGCGCAGGGGCTCACCAGCATCGACCTGGCGCTGGCGCCGATCATCGCGGGCACCGCGCTGCTCTATGCCGCCTGGGGCAACATCCGCCGCGCCATCCTGGCGCTCGCCGCGCTCGCGCTCGCCACCTGGCTGCTGGACGATATCTGGTCGATCCCGTTGCACGGGCTGGAGCTGTCGTGGAGCTTCGGCGGCCAGGAAGCCTTGTTCCACCACGTCATCTTTCCGGCGGCCGCGATCGCCGGCGCAGCGCTCGCCTACAAGGACCGGCGGCTGGCGCTGGCGGGCCTCCTGGTCAGCGTGCCGACGCTCTACAACTGGATCGGCGTCGTGCTTTTCACCATAGCAGTCATGCGGCACGGCTTCTGAGCAATTGACGCGCGCGCCTTCATCCGGCATGACCCGCGCTCCCACCTCGCAATCGACCCCCTGAGAATGCCGCGTAGACCCTTCCGCATCGGCCGCTCGATTACCGGCTTTGGCCTGTTCGCCACCCGGCCGATCAAGAAGAAGACGCGCATCATGGAATACCGGGGGCCGATCCTCGACTACGAGACCGCCCAGCGCGCCGAGAACCGCGGCAACCGCTATCTGTTCGAGGTCTCCAAGCACCGCACCATCGACGGCACCTCCCGCCGCAACCTGGCCCGCTACGCCAACCACTCCTGCAACCCGAATTCGGAGCCGGTGATCTGGCGCGGCCGCGTCTTCATCAAATCGCTGCGCGCCATCAAGCCGGGCGAGGAAATCGTCTACGATTACGGCATCGATTACCTGCGCAACGTCATCGGCATCTCGAACTGCAAATGCTCGCGCTGCCGCCGGCGGCGGGCCAAGCGCGCGCGCCAATTGCGGGCGGCCAAGAAACGCCGCGCGGCGCGGATCGCGCGCGAGCGGCGGGCGAAGCGAAAGGCGCGGAGCTAGTGCGCATCCCCCATATCCGCAACGATCACGTCACCCTCGGCATCGCCTACATGATGGCGGCGACCGCCGTGTTCGCGGCCTCGCAGGCGATGTCGAAATGGCTGGTCGCCGGCTACCCGGTCACCGAGGTGCTGCTGTTCCGCGCCGCTCGGCTCGCTCGCCATCTGCTCGGTCTTGATCCTGCCGCGCAGCGGGCTTGCGGTGTTCGAGACCCGCAAGCTCGGCGCCCATGTCAGCCGCAACGCCGCGCAAGGGATCGCGCAGAGCTTCCTGATGATCGCGCTCGGGTTGATGCCGCTCGCCGGCGCCATCGCCATCAATTTCTCGGCGCCGATGTTTGCCGCGCTCGCCGCCGCCGTTTACCTGCATGAGGGCATCAGCCGCGCGCGCGGCCTGGCGCTGGTCATCGGCTTTGGCGGCGTGCTGCTGGTGGCCTCCCCCGGCACCGACAGTTTCAGCGTCGGCGCGCTCTTCGCCATCGCCAACGCCGTCATGTTCGGCAGCATCACCGCCGCGGTGCGCGGCTTGAGCGTCACCGAGTTCGGCCGAGACGCTGACCATGTATCAGATGGTCCTGCTCACCGTGTACTTCAGCGTCGCCGCGCCGTTTTTCAGCACCGTCATGCCGGATTGGACCGGCGCCGCCATCCTGCTCGCCAACGGCCTGCTCAACGGCGTCGGACAATATTGGTGGACGCGCGCGCTCTCGCTCGGGCCCGCCGCCGCGGTCGGGCCGTTCTATTATTTCTCGCTGGTCTGGGCGATGATCCTCGGCTTCTTGTTCTGGGGCGACCTGCCGGGGCCGACGCTGCTCGCCGGCTCGGCCATCGTCGTCGGCTCCGGGCTCTATCTGCTCTGGCACGAAAGCGGCAAGGCGCGGGCAATCCGCAAGGCGCCGCCAATCACCGAATAACGGGAGGACACCGATGACTTTGAAGATCCGCCGCGTCGTCACCGGCCACGACGCGCAAGGCCGCGCCAAGGTGCTGATCGACGAACAGGTGAACAACGTGATCTCGTCGCGGCCGGGCGCCAATTCAAGCGTGATCTGGTCGAGCGACATGCTGCCGGTCAACAATGACGGCGACCACGATCCCTCGAAGAAGAAGATCGAAACCACGATCCCTGGCGGCTCGGTGTTCCGCGTGGTCAGCTTCGGGCCCGGCGTGTCGCCGCGCAACCACCGCACCGACTCGGTCGACTACGCGGTGGTGATCTCCGGCGAGATCGACATGGAGCTCGACATCGGCAGCGTGCACCTGAAGGCGGGTGACGTGCTGGTGCAGCGCGGCACCATCCATAACTGGGTCAACAAGGGCAAAGAGCCCTGCGTCATCGCCTTTGCGCTGATCGCCGCCAAGCCGGTCGAAGCCGGCGGCAAGACGCTCAACGCGCACGGCTAAGGCGTGGACTCATAAACAGTCAGTCGAGTGCTGCCGTGGGTGGCCGCCGAACGTCCGTTATTGGGAGCAAAGCGGACATTGTGCGGACGTGTCGCCATGTCCGCTTTTGACCCACGCCAGCGGACATCATGCGGAATTTCCGGGAACGGAAAGCCCACGTTCACTGCGTATCGTACATTCCATTGGTTCTTTTCCGGGCGGCATCGCAACGTCAATTGCGTGCCGCAAATTCCGCAGCGCTTGGCGATTTCCTAGGGGCCGTTAGTAGAGCACGTGCGGCAGCCAAAGCGCGATGTCGGGGAAAGCAAGCAGCAGCGCGATCAACACGGCATTGGCCGCGAGGAACATCGCGCTGCCGATGTACATGTTGCCGAGCTTGGCGTCGGGCAATTGCGATTGCAGCACGAACAGATTGATGCCCATCGGCGGGTGGATCAGGCCGGCCTCGATCAGCACCACCAACAGCACGCCAAACCAAATGAGGTCGTAGCCCAGGCTCTGCGTCAGCGGCGCGAACACCGGCACCGTGATGATGATCATGGTCAGCGATTCAAGGAAGCTGCCGAGCACGATGTAGAACAGCACAATGACGATCATGACGACGACCGGCGGCAAATTCAGCGAGATCACCCAGGCGGCAAGGCCGGTGGCAATCTGGGTCTGCACGACAAAATAGCTGAACATGATGGCGCCGAGCAGGATAAAGAACAACATTGCGGTGGTGCGGCTCGCCTCGACCAGCGAATCGAGCAGCTGCCGCAGCGTCAATTGCCCGCTCAAGGCGGCGATCAGAATAGTGACGAAAGTGCCGACGGCGGCGGCCTCGGTCGGGCTGAACCAGCCGGCATAGATGCCGCCGATCGATAGAAAGAAGATGAACAGCAGCTTCCACATGCCGAGCGAGGCCATCGCGCGCTCGCGCCAGGGCGCGCGCGGCGACACCGGCGCCCAATGCGGCTTGAGCCAAGTCGCAAATTTAATGACGCCGATCTGCAAGCCCGCCAGCAGCAGGCCGGGGATCATGCCGGCCGCGAACAATTTCGGGATCGATTGCACCGCGGTCAGCCCGTAGAAGATCAGCATCACCGAGGGCGGGATCAGAATGCCGAGCGTGCCGCCCGCCACCACCGAGCCGAGCGCCAAGCGCTCGTCATAGCCGGCGCGGCGCATTTCGGGAATCGCGACGTGGCTCATGGTCGCCACCATGGCGACCGAGGAGCCGGAGATCGCGCCGAGCGCGGCGCAGGCGCCGACGGTCGCCGTTGCCAATGTGCCGCGGCGGCCGCTGAACATGACGTTGATCGAGCGGAACAGCTCGCGCGCCATGCCGGAATGGGCGGCGATCACGCCCATCAGCACGAACAGCGGCACCACCGACAGATCGTAGGCCGACGCGAAAGTGAGCGGCACGCGGCCGAGCACGAGCAAAGATTGCGTCCAGCCGTTGAGCACGGCATAGCCCGCCGTGCCGACCACGCCGAGCGCGATTGCGACCGGGACGCGCAAGAAAATCAAGACGACCATCGCCGCAAAGCCGACGATGCCGACGGTATGTGGCGTCATGGCTCTCGCCGCGCGCGCAGCAGAACCGCCAAGCTCTGCGCCAGGATCAGCGCCGCAGGCAGCAAGGCAAGGACGACACCCAAAATCATCAACGACCAATGCGCCCCTAGCGAGATAGCAAGGTCTGGTGAAACCTCGTGAAAGCGCACTGCATCGCGCGCCGGCGCCATCATGTTCCACAGCAGCGTCGCCAGGAATACGAACGCCAGCAGATTGGCGATCACCTTCAACACGTCGATGGCGCGGCGCCCGAACAAATGATCGATGAAGTCGATGACAATGTTTTCGCCGCGCAGAAATACATCGGGAATGCTGAAGAAGACCGAGCCGACCAGGAATAGCTGCACGAGGTCGTAAGCGCCTTCGATCGGCCGGTTGAACAACGCGCGCGAGGTCACGTCGGCAACCGTGATCAACATCATCGCCGCGAGAAAGAACGCTGCGCCGTGGCCGGCGCAGCGCGTCATCAGCGCCAATGGACGCCCCATTCCTGGCAGGTCTTTCATGCCTTCCAGAACGAGAACGACGTCTTGGCGTATTTGTCCGCCGCCGCTTTCATCGCGGCATGAACCTTGGAGGCCGGGGGGCCGCTTTTGTCGAGTTCGGCCAGCACGCGGGCGGTATCTTCCGCGCCGATCTTCTTGAACCGGGCGTCTTCTTCCTTCGACAGGGCGATCGCGGTGTCACCCTCCGATTCGAGATATTTCTTGCCCGGGGCGTCGGCGGAATCCCACAGCTTGCCGATCTCCGCGAGGCGCGGACGCGTGGTGTCTACGATCAGCTTCTGCAATTCGGCGGGCAGCTTGGCATAGGAGGCCGGATTCATCACCACGCCGAAGTTCGAGACATAGGCGTAGATGTCGGTGCTGTATTTCACCAGGCCGCCGAGCCGGAAGGCGGTGTGCGCCCCGCCATAGTCGGTGAAGACGCCGTCAATGCTGCCCTTTTGCAGAGCATCGGCGATGCCGCTCGGCGGAATTCCGATCGGCGTCGCACCGAGCGCCGCGATGAAGCTCTTGATGGTGACCGAGGCGAAGCGGACGCGCATGCCTTTCATGTCTTCGACTTTGCGCACCGGCGTCTTCGCGGTGAGCAGAACGCCCGGCTGGGTCGTCAGCAGGTAGAGCACCTTGACTCCCTGGTATTCGGGCTCAAGCAGCTTCATCACCTCCGGATCGTTGAGCACCTGGGTGCCGATCTCCGAGCTGCCGACCATGTAAGGCAACTGGATAATCTCGGTCAGCGGGAAGCGGCCGGGCGTGGCGCCGGCCAAATACCAGGTGATATCGGCGACCCCGGTGCGGGCATAGTCGAAATAGTTCGGCGTCGGGCCCATGGTGTTGGCCGGGAAGATGGTGATGTTGAGCTTGCCGCCGGAGGTCTTTTTCAGCTCGTCGACCCAGCGCTGGAGATATTCGGAGAAAATGTGCTTGGGCGAAATGAAGTGGCCGAGCTTGAGATCGTAGACGTTCTGGCTGCGCGCCACGCTCGGCGCCGCGACCAGCGCCGCGCCCGCGAGCAGCGACGTGTTGAACTCTCGCCTGTTCATGGATGTCTCTCCCCCTTGAGCGCGGCTCGTTCGTCGGCCGCATGGTCGTGGTGGTAGTTTGCGCCGAAACCGACCGCCGGACAACGGCCCGGCGCCGCTAGTGGGGCTTGTGCCCACCATGCGTGTCGACGCCGGCCGGCGCGACATATTTCAGCCGGCGGACGCTGGCCGGGTCCGCCTTGGGCACGCCGGTCACTCGACCGCCCTTGATGGTGACGCGCTCCATGTAGCGGCGCTGCGGGTAGTAGTCGTGGATCGCGTAATGCTGGGTCGAGCGATTGTCCCACATCGCGATGGTGTGCGGCGCCCAGTGATGGCGGAATTGATATTCCGGCACCATCGCCTGGCGGAACAGCAGATCGAGCAGCGAACGGCTCTCGGATTCTTCCATGCCGTTGATCCCGACGGTGAACTGCGGATTGACGAACAGCGCCTTCTTTCCCGACACCGGGTGGACGCGCACCACCGGGTGCAGCTGCGGCGGATACATCAGTTCGAATTGTTGCAGCTTCTTGCGCTCCTCCTCGGATTTGCCGAACAGCGGGCGGAACGGCTTCATATCGTGAATTGCCTCCAGGCCCGAGACGAACTGCTGCATGCGGTCGCTCAGGCCCTCATAGGCCGCGGTCATGCTCACATACATCGTGTCGCCGCCGACCGCCGGCACCTCCTTGGCGACGAGGATGGTCGCCATCGGTGGCTCGGCGCGGAAGGTTTCGTCCGAGTGCCAGACGTCGGTGCCGTAAGGCGGCGTCTTTTCGTCGTTCCTGAACTTAATCAGCTCGGGCGCATTCTTGCCCTCGTTGGGCGCGA
>CAVTHL010000036.1:0-109437 GCA_963734465.1 uncultured Alphaproteobacteria bacterium | reverse complement strand
CACCAGATAGCGCTTGTAGGCATCGGGCACGGCGTCGGCGCGCGTGCAGAACACCACGAAGCTCGGCGGCCGTGTTTTCGCCTGCGTGATGTAGTTGAGTCTCAGCCTGCGGCCCGACACCGCCGGCGGCGGATGGGCGCTCACCGCCTGCTCGAACCAGCGATTAAGCGCCGCGGTCGGCACGCGCTTGTTCCAGACTTCGAAGGCATCGACGATGGCCTGCATCAGCCGGTCGAGACCTTCGCCGGTCAGGCCGGACACCGCGACCAGCGGCAGGCCCGGAAGCTGCATCAGCTTCTCCTCGGCCTGGTTGCGCAGCTTGCCGATGGCGCCCGCCGTCTTCTCCTTCAAATCCCACTTGTTGACCGCGATCACGATGGCGCGGCCTTCCTGCTCGACCAGGTCGGCGATGCGCTGGTCCTGCTCCTCGAATGCGTTGCCGACATCGAGCAGCACCACCACGACCTCGGCAAAGCGCACGGCGTTGAGTGCGTCGGCGACCGAAAGCTTTTCCAGTTCTCGTCGACGCGCGAGCGCCGGCGCAAGCCCGCGGTATCGTGAAAAATCTGGAATGCCCGGCCGTGCCAATTCAGCTCGACCGCGATGGCGTCGCGGGTGGTGCCGGCCTTCCGGCGCCGTCAACAGCCGCTCCTCGCCGATCAAGCGGTTGACCAGCGTCGACTTGCCGGCATTGGGGCGCCCGACGATCGCCACGCGGATCGGGTGCGGACCTGCCGGCTCGGCAGCCTCCGCCGCCGCGCTGGCGGTCTGCTCGGGCAAGGCCTCGCGCAGCGCGTCGTAGAGATCGGACATGCCTTCATTGTGCTCGGCCGAGATCGCCACCGGATCGCCGAGGCCGAGCTCGTAGGCTTCCAGCCGTCTTGCTTCGGCCGCCGCGCCTTCGGCCTTGTTGGCAAGAAGCACGGCCGGCTTGCCCGACTTGTGCACGAGGTTGGCAAAGGCGCGATCGTCCGGGGTCGGGCCGGCGCGCACGTCGATCATGAAGAAGATGGCATCGGCCTGCGCGATCGCGGTCTCGGTCTGCGCGCGCATACGGCCGGACAGCGTCTCGGGCGCGGATTCTTCAAGGCCGGCGGTATCGATCACCGTGAACTCAAGATCGCCGAGGCGCGCCTGCCCTTCGCGGCGGTCGCGCGTCACGCCCGGCCGGTCGTCGACCAGCGCAAGCCGCCGGCCGACCAGCCGGTTGAACAGGGTCGATTTGCCGACATTGGGCCGGCCGATGATGGCGACGGTGAAGCTCATGAATGGCGCGTCCGACCCGCGCATAGCGGGCGACGTTCTCTTAGCGCGGCTTGGGCATCAGCGCGAGAAGGTGCCGGGCGGCGGGGCCGCATTCCAGGCGGGATCTTGTTGCTGGCCTTGTTGCTGCTGCCCGGATTGCTGCTGTTGCTGCTGCTGATTGGCGTTCGGCCACGGCGCCTGCTGCGCCGGCTGGGCGCGCGTCGGCTGTATTGTCACTTGTGTCGCGGGCTTGGCCGGCAGACGCACGACTTTGGGCTTGGGTTTCGGTTTCGGTTTGGGTTTTTCAGCCTCAGCAGCTGCGACCGCTTTCTTCTGCGCGTCCTCAGCCGCCTTGGCGGCCTCTTCCTTCTGCGCCTCGGCGGCAGCAGCGGCGTCGGCTGCCTGCTGCTTCTCGACGTTGCTCTTTAGATATTCCGGCGGGATACCCTGCGTGACGCCGGGGACGCCGCCGGGGAATACATCACGCCGCTCGCCCGGCAGCGGTTTCTTTTTGTTGAGGCCGAAGACATCGAGCTTGTCCATATCGAAGTCCTCGCAGCCGGCGAGCACCGGCGCGAGCGCGACCAGCGCGGCCATCAGAACGATGCGGGGCAAACGGCGCATGACTTGCTCGTCAGCTCTTGCCGCCGGCAGCGATCAGCGCCGAGAGCATTTCGGCGCGCGCGCGCGCCCCCGGCGGGGTCTCGGCGTCTGCCGTGATCAAGTCGATATATTTGCGGGCGGCGTCGGCGTCGCGATTGTGCCAAGCCGAGAGCGCCAGCAACTCGCGCGCGCTGGCGCGGAAGCTGCGGCCGGGTTCGGTGAGCGGCTCGAGCCGCCTGCGCATTTCGGCCAGCGGGCTTGAGTCAACCAGCAACATGCCGGCGCGCAAGCTGGCGAGATCCTGCAAGGTCTGACCGAGCGAGCCATCGGCGGCGATCTGGTCGTAGGCCTTCACCGCGTCCGTGGGCTTGCTCTGCCCGAGTTCGGCGGCGGCGCGGAAGCGCGCCAGCACGCGATAGCCGGCGGGCGCGTCGGTGGCGATCTTGGCGAAGGCTTGTTCGGCGTCGGTGTGCTTGCCCTGCTCGCTCAGCGTCAACGCCTGCTCGAACTGCGCGCCGGCGGCGGCGGCCTGCTTGGCGACCCACCACTCATAAGCGCGCCAAGCGCTAATGGCGGCGACGATGAGCACGGCAAGCGCGATGATGTAGATGCTGTAGCGCTCCCACAGCTTTTGCAGCCGTTCGCGCCGGACTTCCTCGTCAACTTCGTGAAAAATATCGGCCAAAACGCGCTCCGCACCCGCCCAAAGGGCCCCATCTGCTGAGGCGCCCGGGTAACCTAATGATGTGGCGGACGCAAGGCAAAGCTAGCCCGGCAATCGTTAAGATTTCGGGAATCTTACGGTTTTTTGGCTTTCATCGGGTAGACATGCTCGGGGCCGGGGAATGCGCGCGCGCGCACCTCGGTGGCATAATCGGCAATCGCCTTGTCGATGCCGGGGCCGAGATCGCCATAACGCTTGACGAATTTCGGCACGCGGGGGGACAGGCCGAGCATGTCCTCCATCACCAGCACCTGTCCGTCGCAGGCAACACTGGCGCCAATGCCGATGGTCGGGATCGGCACTTCCGCCGTGATCTTGCGCGCGAGCGGCTCGGCCACCGCCTCGATCACCAGCGAAAACGCGCCGGCTTGCGCCACCGCCTTGGCGTCGGCTTCGAAGCGGTCCCAATCGGCCATCTCGCGCCCTTGCGCGCGGAACGAGCCGATCACGTTGATCGCCTGCGGCGTCAAACCGATATGCCCCATCACCGGCACGCCGCGCTCGGACAGGAAAGCGATCGTCTCCGCCATGCGCGTGCCGCCTTCCATCTTGACGGCGCCGCAGCCGGTTTCCTTGAGCACGCGCGCGCAGTTCATGAAGGCTTGCTCTTTGGAGGCTTCGTAGGAGCCGAACGGCATGTCGACCACCACCAGCGCATGCTTGGAGCCGCGCATCACCGCGCGGCCTTGCAGGATCATCATGTCGAGCGTGACCGGAACGGTCGTCTCCAGCCCGTGCATCACCATGCCGAGCGAGTCGCCGACCAGGATCACGTCGCAATGCTTGTCGGCAATCGCCGCGGTATGCGCGTGATAGGAGGTGAGACAGACGATCGGCTCGCCGCCTTTGCGCGCGCGGATGTCGGGGGCGGTGAGACGCCGGACTTCTGATTGTGCCGACATGATTAGCGCGCGAACACGGGGACGCCGATGACGTAAGGATGGAAGTAATAGGCGAGCAGGAAAAAGACGACAACGCCGAGCACGACGACGACAATATCATTGGTCCAGCCGGCGGGCGGATTGGCGAAGCCGCGGTCGCCGCGCCGCTTGGCGGCCACGCGTGCATAGCCGCCCCACAGCAGGAATGCGCCGAACAAAAGGATCGAGCCGAGGTCGCCGTTCGACAACAGGTGCGCCAGCGCCCAGGTCTTCACGCTCGTCACCATCGGATGCTTGATCCAGGCCTTGATGTGGCTCGGAATAAGGGCAGCGATGAAGATCGCCGCGAACAGCATCAGCGTGATCGTGATGTGCCGCATGAACGCCGGCGGCGTCCAGACCTGCACCCATTCATGGGCGCGATAATCAGCCATAACCTTTGACGATCAGGGCGAGGCCGACAAGGGCGACCAGCGCGAACAGCACGCGATAGCCAACCCCAAGCCGCGCGATCAGCGCGGCGCGCGTGTCGCGGAACGTCACGAAGATGTGGCTGCCGAGAAAAACGACCAGCCCGAGGACGAGGATTGCGAGGCCCATGCTTCACTCGCTGATATTGCCGAGGCTTAGGCGCCGCAGTAGAGGATAGCGGCGGGCAATGCAAGCCGGCGCCGCAGGGAACGTCCGACATGGCCGCATCACGCGCATATCTCAAACGCTTTGCTCTCGTGATATCGCTGCTTCTGGCCGCCGCGGCGCCTGCCGCCGCGCAGAGCTGGCCGCCGCAAACCGTGCGCATCGTGGTTCCGTTCGGCGCCGGCTCGACGCCCGACATCATCGCCCGCGTGATCGCCGACCAGCTGCAGAAGAAATATCCGGGCAGCGCCTTCGTGGTCGAGAACAAGCCGGGCGCCAGCGGCAACACCGGCACCGACGTGGTGGCCAAGGCCAAGCCCGACGGCGCGACCATCGGCGTCAGCATCGGCGGACCGCTCGCCATCAACACGCTGCTGTTCTCGACGCTGCCCTACGATCCGCGCAAGGACATCGCGCCGATTACGCAGCTCGTCACGCAGCCGAGCGCGCTGGCGGTCAATATCGATCTCAAGGTCAACACTGTCGGCGAGCTGGTCGCGCTGGTGAAGGCCAATCCCGGCAAATACAACTTCGCCTCGATCGGCAACGGCTCGCTGTCGCATCTCGCCATGGAGGCGCTCGCGCTCAAGGCCGGCGCGCAAATCGTGCACGTGCCCTATCCCGGCTCGCCCGCGGCGATCACGTCGGTGATCCGCAACGACACGCAGATGGCCTGCCTGCCGGCGATCTCGGTGACGCCGCTGGCGCAGGCCGGCAAGGTGAAAATCCTGGCGGTGTCGACCGCCAAGCGCTCGCCTTTTCTGCCGGACGTGCCGACGCTGAAGGAGAGCGGCATCGACGTGGAAGCCGACGCCTGGAACGGCCTGATCGCGCCGGGCGGCACGCCGAAGGCCATCATCGACGCGATCAACAAGGACGTGGTGGCGATCATCAAGCTGCCGGAGGTGCGCGAGAAACTCGCGGCGCAATTGATGGAGCCGGTCGGCTCGACGCCCGAGGAGTTTCGCGCCCGCATCGACGGCGAGATCGCGCGCTGGTCGGCGGTGATCAAGGCGGCGAATATCAAGATCAATTAAGCCGCGGCCTTGTCCTTCACGTCCTTGATGTCGGTGAAGGTGATGCCGGGAGCGCGCTCGCCGGTGTAATCGAGAATGAACTGGTTGCGCGCCATGAACACCTTGTCGCCGTCGAGGTCTTCGGCGCAGCTCGAATAATTGGCCTGCACGAAGTCGTCGAGCTTCTTCTGATCGCCGCTGGCGATCCAGCGCGCAAGCTGAAATTCCGGCTGCTCGAAGCCGATGTCGAGGCCGTATTCGTCGGCGAGGCGCACCTTCAGCACGTCGAGCTGCAGGGGACCGACCACGCCGACCAGCGCCGGCGCGCCGTCGAGCGGGCGGAACACCTGCACCACGCCCTCCTCCGCCATCTGCTGCAGCGCCTCTTTCAGCTTCTTCGCCTTCATCGGATCGCCGAGCTTGACGCGGCGCAGGATTTCCGGCGCGAAGTTCGGCACGCCGAGGAAGGCGATGTCCTCGCCCTCGGTCAGCGTGTCGCCGATGCGCAACGTGCCGTGATTGGGAATGCCGACCACATCGCCGGCGTAAGCCTCATCGGCGAGCGCGCGGTCCTGCGCGAAGAAGAACTGCGGCGCCGACAGCGTGATCGGCTTGCCGGTGCGGGCGAGCTTGGCCTTCATGCCGCGCGTGAGCTTGCCCGAGCACAGCCGCGCAAACGCGATGCGGTCGCGGTGATTGGGATCCATATTGGCCTGGATCTTGAAGACGAAGGCGGTCATGGCATTTTCGTGCGCGTCGATCGTGCGCGCATTGGCGCTTTGCGCGCGCGGCGGCGGCGCGAAAGAAGCGAGCGCGTCGAGCAGGTCCTTGACGCCGAAATTCTTCAGCGCCGAGCCGAAGAACACCGGCGTCAGATGGCCTTCGCGGAACGATTTGAAATCGAATTTGCGGCAGGCGTCCTTCACCAGCGCCAGCTCTTCGGCGATCGCCTTGGCATCGAGCATCGTATTTTTGGCCGCGAGCGCGGCCAGATCGAGCGGCTGCGGGTCGGCCGTCTTGCCGTCCTCCGTGAGCAGTCGCATCTGTCCGGTCGCGATTTCGTAAGTGCCGGCGAAATCGCGGCCGCGGCCGATCGGCCAGTTCATCGGCGTCGGTGTCGAGCGCCAGCGTCTTCTCGATCTCGTCCGAGCAGCTCGAACGGGTCGCGGCTCTCGCGGTCCATCTTGTTGATGAAGGTGATGATCGGAATGTCGCGCAGCCGGCAGACCTCGAACAGCTTGCGGGTGCGCGCCTCGATGCCCTTGGCGGCGTCGATCACCATCACGGCGCTATCGACCGCGGTGAGCGTGCGGTAGGTGTCCTCGGAGAAGTCTTCGTGGCCGGGCGTGTCGAGCAGATTGAACACGCGGCCGTCGTAATCGAAGGTCATCACCGAGGTGACCACCGAAATGCCGCGCTCGCGCTCGATCGCCATCCAGTCGGAGCGGGTGGCGCGGCGGTCGCGCTTGGCTTTCACCTGGCCGGCGAGGTTGATGGCGCCGCCGAACAGCAGCAGCTTCTCGGTGAGCGTGGTCTTGCCGGCGTCCGGGTGCGAAATGATCGCGAACGTGCGCCTGCGCTCGACCTCGGCGGCGAGCGGCGTTTGCGGGATCGAATTGGCGGCGGCAAGCGGCTTGTTCATGAGGCGCATGTGGCAGGGAAAGCCTTGCCAATCAAGGGGTCGCGGCCTTGATCTTGCGCAAAGCGAGGCCGCGCCCGCCTGCTAAATGTTGCCATGCAATCGCTCCGGGCCGTGGCCCATCCGACCGATTTTTCGCAAGCCAGCGCGCAGGCCTTCGCGCACGCGCTGCGCATCGCGCTCACCGCCAAATGCCCATTGTTCATCATGCACGTCTCGACCGACGCTGCGACAGACGACTGGGCCTCCTACCCGCATGTGCGCCATACGCTCGCGCAATGGGGCCTGATGGACGAGCGCGACAGCCCCGCGGCGATCGAGCAGAAGCTCGGCGTCAAGGTCGTCAAGATCGAGCTGATGCCGATGGAGACCGTCAAGGCATCCAGCATTATCTGCACGATCACCCGGCCGACTGATCGTGCTGTCGACCGAAGGCCGCCAGGGGTCGCGCGCTGGCTGCACGGCTCGGCCGCCGAGGCGCTGTCGCGCGCGTCAGCCGTGCCGACGCTGTTCGTGCCGGCCAAGGCGCAAGGCTTTGTCGATGCGGCGCGCGGCGAGATGCATTTGCGGCGCGTGCTGATCCCGGTCGATCACGCGCCAAAGCCGGCAGCGGCCGTCGCGGCCATCATGGGGCTTGCGCAACTGCTCAACATCGCGGCCGAAGAACGGCTGCTGCATGTCGGCAAACAGCGCGCCGCAGGTCGAGCGCGAGCGGCGCCCTTTGCAGGTGACAAAGGCGCAGGGCGACGTCGTGGGCGCCATTGTGCAGACCGCCACCGACTGGCACGCCGATCTGATCGGCATGCCGACCGCCGGACACCACGGTTTCCTCGACGCGCTGCGCGGCTCGACCACCGAGCGCGTGCTGCGGCAAGCGCCCTGCCCCGTGCTGGCGGTGCCGGCCTAGACGAGCGCCGTTTCGTATTGCTCCGGCTTGAAGCCGACCAGCAGCTTGCCGCCGCCGATCTCGAACACCGGCCGCTTGATCATCGAGGGCTGCGCCAGCATCAGCGCCAGCGCCTTCTTCTCGGTGACGTTGGCCTTGTCCTTGTCGGGCAATTTCTTGAACGTGGTGCCGGCGCGGTTGAGCAGCGTCTCCCAGCCGGCTTTCTTGGCCCAGCCTTCGAGCTTGGCGCGTTCGATGCCGGCGCTCTTGTAGTCGTGGAAGGCGTAGTCGACCTTGTGCTTGTCGAGCCAGGCGCGCGCCTTCTTCATGGTGTCGCAGTTCTTGATGCCGTAGATGGTGATGGGCATGGCGTGCTCATTGCTCACAAAAACGAGTGTAGGGCCAAGTCGCCGCCGAGAACCAATAGCCCAATAAAAAATACCAGGCGAAAGGTTGCCGGATCGACGCGCAGCCTCACCCACTGGCCCAAAAACATGCCGATGAGCGCGGGCGCCGTATAGAGGGCCGATGCTCCGGCGGCGGCGATGGGAAAAGCGGCATGACTGGCCAATCCGGCGGCCAGCGCAAGCGTGGACGCGGTAAAGGACAATCCGAGCGCCTGCACAAGGTCTTCCTTGTCCAGTCCGAGCGCCTGCAGGTAGGGAACCGCCGGGATCACGAAAACACCGGTCGCACCCGTGATCGCTCCGGTGACCGCGCCAATGACCGGCGACAGCCACGGTTCAAGCCACAACGGCACGCTGAACCTCATCCTCACCAGGCCGGTCACAGCGTAGACGATGAGTGCGATGCCGAGCGCGGTGCGCGCATCGCTGCCGTCGCTGTTCGCAATCCATCCTGCCGTTGCCCATGTCGCGATAACGATTGCGGTCAGCATCGGCCACAGTCGCTGGAGAATCCGCAAGCGATGCGGGCCCGCGACAAACTGCCAGATGTTTGTGATCAGCGACGGCACGATCAGCAAAGCAGCGGCCTCGGCCCGGCGGCATCAACAGCCCGAGCAAGCCGATGGCCACCGTCGGCAAGCCCATGCCGGTGACGCCTTTCACCGCGCCGGCGAGAACGAAGACGAGCGTCGCCCAGACGACCGGAATCAGCGCGTGCGACATGCGCAAAGCCTGAGCGCGGCCGGCGCGCATGACAATGTGCAAGTTTTGTAGGGAACCTTCGGCAGCGGTTAAGGCTCGAGCGGGATGCCGCTCACTCCCACTCAATCGTCCCCGGCGGCTTGCTGACGTCACGTCATAGACCACGCGGTTGACGCCCTTGACCTCGTTGATGATGCGGGTCGCGACCATGCCGAAGAACTTCATGTCGAACTGATAGAAGTCCGCGGTCATGCCGTCGGTCGAGGTCACGGCGCGCAGGCCGACGACATATTCGTAGGTGCGGAAGTCGCCCATGACGCCGACGGTCTTCACCGGCAGCAGCACGGCGAAGGCCTGCCAGATGTCGTCGTATTGGCCGGTGCGGCGGATTTCCTCGATGAAGATCTCGTCGGCCAGCCGCAGGATGTCGAGCTTCTCGTTGGTGATCGCGCCGGGCACGCGGATCGCGAGCCCCGGTCCCGGGAACGGATGACGGCCGACGAAGGCTTCCGGCAGGCCGAGCTCGCGGCCGAGCGCGCGCACCTCGTCCTTGAACAATTCGCGCAACGGCTCGACCAGCTTCATGTTCATGCGCTCGGGCAGGCCGCCGACATTGTGGTGCGACTTGATGGTCACCGACGGCCCGCCGGTGAACGACACGCTCTCGATCACGTCCGGATAGAGCGTGCCTTGCGCCAGGAACTCGGCGCCGCCGATCTTCTTCGCCTCGCGCTCGAACACGTCGATGAACAATTTGCCGATGGTCTTGCGCTTCTGCTCGGGGTCGTCGACGCCTTCGAGCGCCTTGAGGAACATGTCCTCGGCGTTCACGTGCACGAGCGGGATGTTGTAGCTGTCGCGGAACAGCGCCGCGACCTTCTGCCCTTCGGCCAGCCGCAGCAGGCCGTGATCGACGAACACGCAGGTGAGCTGATCGCCGATCGCCTCGTGGATCAGCACGGCGGCGACCGCGCGAGTCGACGCCGCCCGACAGGCCGCAGATCACTTTGCCTTTGCCGACCTGCGCGCGGATCTTGTCGATCGCCTCGTCCTTGAAGGCGCGCATGGTCCAGTCGCCGGTGAGCCCGGCGATCTTGCGCACGAAATTGCGCAGCAGCGCGGCGCCGTGCGGCGTGTGCACCACCTCGAGATGGAATTGCGTGGCGTAGAACTTGCGCTTGTCGTCGCCGATGATGGCGATCGGCGCATTCGGCGAGGTGCCGAGCACCTTGAAGCCGGGCGGCAGCTCGGTGACGCGGTCGCCGTGGCTCATCCAGACCGGATATTTCTGGCCCTTCACCCACACGCCCTCGAACAGCGGGCTGTCGGCGGCGACCTCGACCTCGGCGCGGCCGAACTCGCGGTGATGGCCGCCTTCGACCTTGCCGCCGAGCTGCTCGGCCATGGCCTGCTCGCCGTAGCAGATGCCGAGCACCGGCACGCCGGCCTCGTAGATCGCCTTGGGCGCGAGCGGGGCGCCCTTCTCATGCACCGAGGCGGGGCCGCCGGAGAGGATCACCGCCTTCGGCCGCATGGCGAGGAAGGCTTCTTCCGCCTTCTGGTAGGGCACGATCTCGCAATAGACCTTCTCCTCCCGCACCCGGCGCGCGATGAGCTGGGTGACCTGGGAGCCGAAATCGACGATCAGAACCTTGTCATGCAAAGTCTTATCCAACTTGGACGGCGCTGTGGCCCGAAGCGGGGGCTGTAAAGGCCGTTCGGGACGGCTTTTTGCGGGCATTGGGGGCTTAGGTCAAGCGATTGGGTCAAGCGAGTTGCACGCACTCCAGTAACGCAATTTTAGCGCCGAACGTGCTTAGAAAATGCCTCGAAACCGGCTTGTGCACAGCCGGAATGCCCGGACCTGCCGATGGCCTATGAAACGCAGCGCATGAGCATTCCCGTCGCGCCGTCCGGGCGCGCGCAACGCCGCGCCGCGCTGTTCCGCGAGAGCCTTCCCGACATGGCCGAGCGCTGGGCGCTGGGCCTCGCCTGGGCGCTGATGCCGTCACGCATTGCGCGGCGTGCCGAACCTGCTGCGGCTCTGCGCGCGCGAGCTGCTGGCGCCGGACTATGCCCTGCCCGATCCCGAGCACGCGCTGAATTCGCCGCCCGGCCTTGCCGGCATCGTGCACGACTTCACCGCGCCGACATTGCTCGCCGCCTACCGGCGCGGGCTTTATCCCCTCGCCCATATCGGGCCGCTGAAATGGTGGTCGCCGCCGACCCGCTCGCTGCTGTTCTTCGACGAGCTGCATATTGCGAAGCGGCTGCGCCGGCAGATGCGGCACGAGCGATACACCGTCACGTTCGACCGCGACTTCGAGGGCGTGATCGCCGGCTGCGCCGGCCACCGCGCCAAGCGCTGGCATCTCACCTGGATCACGCCCAAGATCATGCGCGCCTATGCCGAACTGTTCGACGCCGGCCACGCGCATTCGTTCGAAGTCTGGAACGAGCGCGGCGAGCTCGCCGGCGGCGGCTATGGCGTGGCGATCGGCGCGAGCTTCGTGACCGAGTTGCAGTTCTCGCGCGAGCCCAACACGTCGAAGATCGGCTTCACCGTGCTGCACTGGCATCTGGCGCATTGGGGCTTTGCCTTCAACGACGGCAAGCTGATGACGCCGACCTGCCGCGACATGGGCTTCCGCGAAATCCCGCGCGCTGAATTCCTCGCGCGCCTGCGCGACGCACAACGCTCGCCCGGACGGCCGGGGCGCTGGCAAGTGGAAACGGATGCGATGGCGGCGGCGAATTGGCAGCCGAGTGCGGCGCTGCCTTAAGCGCGGCTAGTCGCCGACGACGCGGTTCACCAGCGGAATCTTCGCCAGCCACGAATGGCCTGAGGTCGGCTCGGCCGGCTTTGCCACGGGTTGCACGCTGCTGCGCGCCAGGTTGCGCGTCCGGGATCGAGCCCGGCGGCACCGGGTGATCGGCGGCAGGCGCTGGCGCCGGCGCCGCAGCGACCGGGACCGGCTCAGGCAAAGCGGGCGCCACGGCGGCAGCCAAGGACACCGGCGGCGCTGCCGGCGCTTCAGGCACGACGCGCGCCTGCGCCGGAGGCGGCGCCGGCGGCGGCTGCACGACCGCGGGCACTGGCGAAGGCTGCAGGTTCGTTTCGACAGGTTGAGTTGGCGTCTCGGGCAGCGCCTTCGCGGCCTGCTCCTGCTCCGCCGGCGCGTGCGTCAACGCCTCGCGCACCGAATTAATCCAGTTTGCATCCGAGGTCTCAGCGTCACGCCGGACGGGCTTGGCTTCAGCGGGCTTGGTTTCAGCGGCCTTGGTTTCAGCGGGCTTGGCTTCAGCGGGCTTGGCCTCAGCGGGCTTGGCTTCAGCGGCAGTGGCCGCAGCCTTCGGCGGCGCGGCCGGCTTGGCCATTTCGACCGGCTTCTGAGCCGGTTCCCGCACCACCTGCTTCGACGGTTCGGCGGGGGCCGGCTTGGAAACGACCTTGGGCTCGGCCTTAGGCGCGGCCTTGGCCGCCAGCAACGCCTTGAAGGCTTTCACCGCGTCGGGATCGACGGCGCCGCAGCTGGTCTCGAACGTCACCACGTCGCGGCGCACCAGCATGCGCAGGGTCGAAGCGTCGGCGCTCTTGTCGAGCATCGAGATGATGCTGCCGCGCAGGGTTTCGCAGCGCGCCTCGGCGGTGAAATTGGACCGGTAGATCGAATAGACGCTGGCCAGGCCCACTGGAATTGCGACCAGCGTACTGATCACCTGCACCGCCGTCATGAACCGCGACGTATGCCGGACCGGATGACCGTATACGCGCAGGTCGTCGGCTGCCTCGGAATGCAGCGGGGGATCGCGCCTGGCGACCAGCATCGGTGGAACCTCGGGCTGAAAACTCTTCAAGTTCCTCAGTCACGAAATCATCGGGGAGGAATTGGGCCGGGAATGCGGCGCAATCGGGGAATTACTCTTAATATGGGCTTTACGCGCGGCGCAGCAGCGAAACGAAGAAGCCGTCGGTCTCGGTCGTGCGCGGCGTCATCGTTATGCCCTCGCCGGACAGCCGCGCCGCTTTGCCGAACATGAAGGCGCGCTCGCCCAGCACTTCGATCACCTCGGCCGGCGGCTGGATGGAAAACTCGGCGTGGCGGCCGAGGAAGGCGCGCACCTGCGCGCCGTTCTCCTCATCCAGCACCGAGCAGGTGACATAAGCGATGCGGCCGCCAGCCTTGAGCAATGGAACCGCGCGGTCGAGCACTTCGGCCTGTTCCTTCTGCCGCTGCTCCAGCGCACCCGGCCGCATGCGCCATTTGGCGTCCGGGTTGCGCCGCCAGGCGCCGGTGCCGGTGCAGGGCGCGTCGATCAGCACGAGGTCGATGCGGCCCTTGAGATCGTCGAGCTCGCCGCCGACCGATTTCGGCGTGCGCACCTGCACATTGCGCGCGCCCGAGCGCTTGAGGCGATCGTGGATCGGCGCCAGACGCCGCTTGTCGTCGTCGGTCGCGTAGAGCTGGCCTTTGTTCGCCATCATGGCGGCGAGCGCCAGCGTCTTGCCGCCGGCGCCGGCGCAGAGATCGAGCACCTGCTCGCCGGGCTTGGCGGCGGCGAACAATGCGGCGAGCTGCGAACCTTCGTCCTGCACCTCGATCATGCCTTTCAGAAAAGCCGGCTCGGCATGGATCGCCGGGCTCTTGGCGTCGGCGGCGAGACGAATGCGCAAGCCCCAGGGCGACCAGCGCGTCGGCTCCGGCGACAAATCGGCGAGCATGCCGGTGGCCTTGTCGCGCTCGGCTTTCAGCGTATTGACGCGCAGGTCGAGCGGCGCGCGCGAGGACAGTGCCGCGCCCTCCTCCGCCCGCGCGTCGCCAAAGGCGCGGGTGAAATGCGGATCGAGCCATTCCGGATAATCACCGACGACATGCGGCGGCGCAGCCGAAAGGTCGGCGGCGTCCAGCCGCTTGCGTTCCTCATCGCCCAGTGCCTCGGGCGCGTACTGCGCGCCGCTGGCGAGCTTGGCAATCGCCTCGCTGTCGAGCCCGCGTTCGCGCTTGAGCATGCCGAGCAAAATCGCGCGCGGCGTATCGGCGCCCATGATCCAGGCGCTCGATGCGCGCCGCCGCAGCGCGTCGTAGACGAGACCGGCAATCGCGGCGCGGTCGCCGGAGCCGGCAAAGCGATGCGCGAGGCCCCAGCTCTTGAGCGCGTCGGCGCCCGGACGGCGCTCTCGCTCCAAATTTTCCAGGACTTCAATGGCCGCCGCCAGACGCGCCGACGGCGTCATGGCAGACCGAGCAAGATGCGCACGGCGAAGACGATCCACATGACGATCAGCACGAGTGCGCCGATGCCGTACAAGCTGCCGCGCAGCGTGACACCGGTTGCTGGTCGACGTGCACGTAGGCCTGGCCAGACGCGCGATAGCACGAAAATCCAGGCCAGCACGATGAAGACGAAGTCGGCGTGACGGGTGATGATCGCCAAGATCGTCAGCACGTAGAACAGCACCGGCAATTCGAACTGGTTGCTGAAGGCGTTGGCGACCTGCGTCGGGCGCGTGCGGCCAATTCGGCTCGCGCAACGCGATGCGCTGGACGGATGCACAGTGCGGCTGCACCAGATCGTGCGGCGCAGCAGGAACAACCAGACCAAGCCAGCGCCAAGCGTCAGCGCGACCTCGACGAACAGTGGCAGCAGAACGACTGGGATCGACATGACGGTTACACCCGGCTCGGATAATTCGGGCTCTCGCGCGTGATGGTCACGTCGTGCACGTGGCTTTCGCGCAAGCCCGCGCCCGAGATGCGCACGAATTCCGCCTTGCCGTGGAATTCGGCGAGATCCTTGGCGCCGACATAACCCATCGCCGCGCGCAGGCCGCCGCGACAATTGGTGCAGCACGTTGGCGACCGGGCCCTTGTAGCCGACCTGGCCCTCGACGCCTTCCGGCACCAGCTTGAGCGCGTCCTTGATGTCCTGCTGGAAGTAGCGGTCGGCCGAGCCGCGCGCCATGGCGGCGACCGAGCCCATGCCGCGATAGCTCTTGTACGAGCGGCCCTGATAGAGAAACACCTCGCCGGGCGTCTCGTCGGTGCCGGCGAGCAATGAGCCGACCATGGCGCAATCGGCGCCGGCGGCGAGCGCCTTGGCGAGATCGCCGGAATATTTGATGCCGCCGTCGGCGATCACCGCGATGCCCGCCGCTTTGGCGACTTCGACGCTGTCCATGATGGCCGTGAGCTGCGGCACGCCGACGCCGGCAACGATGCGCGTGGTGCAGATCGAGCCGGGGCCGATGCCGACCTTGATGCTATCCGCGCCGCAATCGATCAGCGCCTTGGCGCCTTCGGACGTGGCGACATTGCCCGCGACCACTTGCACCGCGTTCGACAATTTCTTGATGCGCTTGACCGCGTCGAGCACGTAGCGCGAATGGCCGTGCGCGGTGTCGACCACGACGAGATCGACGCCGGCCGCGATCAGCGCCTCGGTGCGCGCAAAGCCTTTGTCGCCGACCGTGGTGGCGGCGGCAACGCGCAGGCGGCCCTGCTCGTCCTTGCAGGCGTAGGGATTGGCCACCGCCTTTTCCATGTCCTTGACGGTGATCAGCCCGACGCAGCGGTATTGGTCGTCCACCACCAGCAGCTTCTCGATGCGGTGCTGGTGCAGCAGGCGCTTGGCTTCTTCCTGGCTGACGCCCTCGCGCACGGTGATGAGCTTGTCCTTGGTCATGAGCTCGGCGACGCGCTGGCGCGGATCGGTGGCAAAGCGCACGTCGCGATTGGTGAGAATGCCGACGAGTTTGCCGGCCAATTTTTGCCAGTTTGCCGCTGCCGCCGCCTTCGACCACCGGAATGCCGGAGATACGGTTCTCCTTCATCAGGTCGAGCGCTTCCTGCAGCGTCGCGGTCGGCGCAATCGTCAACGGATTGACGACCATGCCGGACTCGAATTTCTTCACCTGGCGGACCTGGGCGGCCTGCGCATCGGGCTCGAGATTGCGGTGGATGACGCCGATGCCGCCGGCCTGCGCCATGGCGATGGCCATTTGCGATTCGGTCACCGTGTCCATGGCCGAGGCGATGATCGGGATATTGAGGCCAATCGAGCGGGTGATGTGCGAGCGGACGTCGACATCGGCGGGCAGTACCTCCGACAGGCCGGGCTTGATCAGCACGTCGTCGAAGGTGAGCGCTTCGCGCGGATTACCGTTGTTTTTCGCCGCCATCGCCAACTCCATCGCCCCAAGATCTGGCTTATCAGCCGGCTGCCGGGGGTTAAAAACCGCCCGTGGCGAGGGCTTTCTCGCTCGATTTCCGGCCCGCTTTTGGGTTGGCGTGGGTAAGTAGCACGGGTGCCTGACGATTCCTAGGGCAAACAGAGATGGCTGTTATGAACGGCCTGGCTTCCGTCCAGCGCAGGGTTACGTTTGAAGGAGCCGTTGAACCGTTAATGTCCCCGCCGGATTGCCAATCCCATGCGCTCTGACCGCATCGTCCCGCTGATCATCGCGGTCGCTTTGTTCATGGAGAACATGGACGCAACCGTGATCGCCACCTCGCTGCCGGCGATCGCGACGGATCTCGGCACCAACCCGCTGGCGCTCAAGCTCGCCGTCACCTCCTACCTGCTGTCGCTCGCGATCTTCATCCCGGCGAGCGGCTGGACCGCCGACCGCTTCGGCGCCCGCACCGTGTTCCGCGCGGCCATCGCCGTGTTCGTGCTCGGCTCCATCGGCTGCGCGCTGTCGGGCTCGCTCAGCGATTTCGTCATCGCCCGCATCGTGCAGGGCATGGGCGGCGCCATGATGACGCCGGTCGGCCGCATGGTGCTGGTGCGCACCATCCCCAAGCGCGAGCTGGTCGGCGCCATGGCCTGGGTGACGACGCCGGCGCTGATCGGGCCGGTGTTGGGACCGCCGGTCGGCGGCTTCATCACCACCTACGCCACCTGGCATTGGATCTTCATCATCAACGTGCCGATCGGGCTGCTCGGGATCGTGCTCGCCACCCGCTACATCGAAGATGTTCGCGCCGAAGACCATGCGCGCTTCGACATCGTCGGCATGGTGCTGATCGGCCTCGGCATCGCCGGCGTCGCGTTCGGACTGTCGGTGCTCGGATTGAATTTCCTGCCCTGGTGGGTGGTCGCCGCGCTGATCGTCGGCGGCGCCTGCTTCATCGGCGCTTATCTCGCGCATGCGCGGCACGTCGATAATCCGGCGCTCGACCTGTCGTTGTTTCGCCTGCCGACATTCTTCGCCAGCGTCGTCGGCGGCTTCATCTTCCGGCTCGGGCTGGGCGCGCTGCCGTTCCTGCTGCCGCTGATGCTGCAGATCGGCTTCGGCATGACGCCGTTTCAGTCCGGCATGATCACGTTCGCCACCGCCTTCGGCGCCATGGGCATGAAATGGGCGACGGCGACGATTCTGCGCCGCTTCGGATTCCGCACCATCCTGCTGGTCAACTCGATGATCAGCTCAGTCTTCCTCGCCGTCTGCGCCTTCTTCACAGCGGCAACGCCGGTGTTGCTGATGACGGTGTTGCTGTTCGTCGGCGGCTTCTTCCGGTCGCTGCAGTTCACCAGCATCAACACGCTGGCCTATGCCGAAGTGGAGCCGGCGCGGATCGGCCGCGCCACTTCGATTGTCAGCGTGGCGCAGCAACTGGCGATCTCGGCAGGCGTCGCGTTCGGCGCCTTGGCGGTGGATATCACTTTGCGGATCAAAGGCGATCCGACTTTGAGCGCTGACTTATTCCCGCCGGCCTTCCTGGCGGTCGCGCTGATTTCGGCGCTTTCGGTTCTGATTTTCTTTCGTTTGGCGCCCGATGCGGGTGCGGAAATGGCCGATCGCACTCCCGGCCCCACTGAAAGTTCCGACCAGCGCGTTGGATAAAATTTTATCTATTAACCATGTCGCAAGCTTGGTTAAGACGTGTGGACCCGTGCAATGGACATCGCATTGTAAAGCCGGGTACTTTCAAGAAAAATTATGGTTAACGGGTGAGTGGCGTATGCGTGAGGCACGGCCTGCTTGGCTGCTCCGAGCCGCTTTATTGGCGGGCGCGACCGTTATTCCGATTCTCTGGCCGCACAATGTCGCGCTCGCCATCTCGTCGCGCGAAGCGCCGCGCATGTGCGCGACTCAAACCGAGAGCCTCGCCGACCAGCGCATCGCCGCCTGCTCGACGCTGCTCAGCTCGGGCCGCCTGCACGGCGAGCCGCAGGGTGTCGCCTACGCGCTGCGCGGGCTCGCCTATCTCGACCGCGGCGACATTCCGCGCGCCATCGCCGATCTCACTCAGGCGGTGGCGCTCGCGCCCGAGTTCGCGCCCGCCTATCAGAACCGCGGCAATGCCTGGTACGCGCGCGGCAACTACGGCCAGGCCATGGCCGACTACGACACCACGATCAGGCTCGATCCCAGCTCGGCATCGCCGTTCGTGAACCGCGCGACGCTGCGGCGCGATCTCGGCAATACCGACGGCGCGCTCGAGGATTTCGCCAAAGCGATCAGCCTCAATCCGCGCAACGCCGGCGCCTATAGCGGACGCGGCGAGCTTTATATGCGCCAGCACAATATGGCGCGCGCAATTTCCGATCTCGATCAGGCGATCCGGCTGTCGCCGAGCGCCGCCGCCTACATGCTGCGGGCGCAGGCGCGCGAGGAAGCCGGCAATCTCGACCAGGCGCTCGCCGATTATCGCGACGCCTCGCGGCTCGATCCCAAACGCATCTCGGCCATGACCGCCGAGGGCGGCATCTGGCGCAAGAAAGGCGATCCCGACAAGGCGATCGCGGCCTATGACCGCGCGCTCGCCGCCGACGACAAGCGCGCCGCAACTTACAAATTGCGCGCCGAGGCCTATGCCGCCAAGGGCCAACGCAAGCTGGCGATGGCCGACATCGGCCATGCGCTCAAACTCTCCTGGAGCGCGGATTTGCTCAAGACAAGGGCCGCCTTGCGCCTCGATGACGGCGATACGATCGGCGCCGTCAATGACGCCGACGCCATGCTCAAGGCAAATCCGAACAACGCCGATGCGTTCGCGCTGCGCGGCGCGGCCTTTGCGCGCAAGAAGGACTACGGCCGCGCGCTCGCCGATCTCGACAAGGCGATCGCAGCCGACGGCAAGGACGCGCTGGCGTTCGCCGAGCGCGGGCAGGTCTATCTCGCCAAAGGCGACGGCAACCGTGCGTTCGCCGATTTCAACCGCGCCATCTCGCTTGGCGCTACCAGCTCCGCGCCCTATCGCGCGCGCGCGGCGATCTACAAGCAGAAGGGCGATACCGCCAAGGCGATCAGCGACCTCGATGCCGCGATCAGTCACGATCCAGGGCCGGCCGATCTTTATTTCGAGCGCGCCGCGTTGCGCCAAGCCAAGGGCGATACCGCCAAGGCGCTGGCCGACCTCAATGACGGCCTCACGCGCGATCCGAAGAATGTCGCCGGCTTGCGCGCGCGCGCCGCGGCGCTGATGGAAACCAAGAGCTACGCCAAGGCGGTGGACGATCTCGACAGCGTCATCCGGCTCAATCCGCACGATGCGCAGGGCTATTACCAGCGCGGGCTGGCGCATGAGCAGGATGGCGATTTCAGCAAGGCAATCGCGGACTACAAGACCGCGCTGGCGCGCAACGGCAAATTCGGCGATGCGCAAAAGGCGCTGGCGCGCGCCACTGGCGAAGCGCAGAAGACCAAGGCTGCGGCCAAAGACAGCAAGCCGCAGGTGGCCGTCCACGAGGATCCCAAGGCGCCGGCGCAGAACGACGCGGTTATGGCCGTTGCGCCGCCCGCCAAACCACAGCAAGAGGCGGTGCGCGAGCCCAAGGATCAAAAGGGTCAGAAGAAAAACGCGCGCGCTGAAAAGCCCGAGGTCAAGCCCGCGCAGCAGGCCAAGATCGCCGACAAACCGGCGATCGAGGAAACCACGGCGACAGTCGCACCGAAGGCGAAAATCGAGGCGCAGGCTACGAAAAACGCGCATGACGCCCGCGCCAAGCGCGAGCGCGAGGCGCGGCTGCATCAAGAGCGCGAAGCGCGTTTGCATCAAGAGCGCGAGAAGGCAAAACGCGACGCCGGACGCCACAAGGCCGTCGCCGAGCGCAAACCGCCCGCAGGCATTCGCTACTATCGTGCCGGCTCGCCCGACATGCGCAGCAGCGATTACCACTATGTCGTGCGCAAGCGCGACACGCGCTTCACCGACATCTGGAAAGATATCTGATCATCCGCCGTTCCCAGCCGCGGAAGCCGGTGGCGAGCAAATAAAGCTCGGCCGAATCCGCGCGGCTCGCCGCCGGCTTGACGTGCTTGACCTGGCGGAAGTCGTGCTTGAGCGCAGCCAGCAGCGAGGCTTCGGTGCCGCCCTGCAGCACCTTGGCGAGGAAGCTGCCGCCCGGCGCCAGGACTTCGCGCGCGAATTCGATAGCCGCTTCCACCAGCGCCATGATCTTGAGATGATCGGTGCGCGCATGGCCGGTCGTATTGGCCGCCATGTCGGACAGCACCACATCGGCTGCGCCGCCGAGCATGGCTTTGAGCTTCTCGGGCGCGGACGGGTCGAGGAAATCGAGCTGCACGAAATCGACGCCCGCGACCGGCGTCATCGGCAGCACGTCGATGGCGACCACGCGGCCTGCGCTGCCCACGCGCTGCGCAGCGACCTGGCTCCAGCCGCCGGGGGCCGCGCCGAGATCGATCACCCGCGCGCCTTTTTTCAAGAACCGCGCTCTGTCGTCGATTTCCGCGAGCTTGAAAGCGGCGCGCGAGCGCAAACCCTCGCG
Organism: uncultured Alphaproteobacteria bacterium; assembly: GCA_963734465.1. GTDB lineage: Bacteria > Pseudomonadota > Alphaproteobacteria > Rhizobiales > Xanthobacteraceae > Pseudolabrys. The sequence continues at coordinate 88,959 of CAVTHL010000036.1, read as the reverse complement.
CCTGGCGCGCGCCACATAAGGATCGTTGAGCTGGCGCTCGAGCCAGCGCCGCGACGAGATCGACTTGCGCTTATCCTTGACGCGAACCTTCAATTCGCGCGAGCCGCCGCCTTTGCCGGTCACGGGGCGATCACCTGGCTGCCGCCGCTCCACACGCCGTCGTCGCGCATCATCTGCACCAGCATGCCTTCGCGCAAGCCGCGGTCGGCGACGCGCAGGCGCGGGCACGGGAAGGCACGGCGGATCGCTTCCAGGATGGCGCAGCCGGCGAGCACCAGATCGGCGCGCTCCGGGCCGATGCAAGGCGAGGCGACGCGGTCATCGTAACTCATGGCGAGCAGACGCTCGATCACCGCATCGACCTCGTGCTCGTTCATCCAGCAGCCGTCGACACGGTTGCGGTCGTAGCGCTTGAGATTGAGATGCACGCCGGCGACCGTCGTCACGGTGCCGGAAGTACCGAGCATGTGGATGCCGGTAATGCCGCCATGCTCGCGCGCAAACGGCGCGATGAATTCCGCCACTTCGCAGACCATGGCTTCGTAAGTATCGCGGCTGACGTTGAAGCCGCCGTGCCGCTCGGCCAGCGTCACCACGCCGTGCGGCAGCGAGATCCAGCCGGCGATTTGCGGCAGCGGCGGGCCGCCTGCCGCTTTCTGCGAACGCTTGAGCCGCACCAATTCCGACGAGCCGCCGCCGATGTCGAACAGCACGACGCCCTCGGCTTGCGGATCGATCAGCGGCGTGCAGCCGGTGGCGGCGAGCGTCGCCTCGGTCTCGCGGTCGATCACTTCGAGTTCGAGGCCCAGTTCATCGACGACGAGCGAGCGGAATTCTTCGCCATTGGTTGCCGCGCGGCAGGCTTCGGTGGCGATCAGTCGCGCGCGGGTGACGCCCTTGTTGCGCATCTTGTTGCGGCAGATGGCGAGCGCCGCGATCGCGCGCTCGATGGCCGCGTCGCTGATGCGCCCGGAGGAGGAAACGCCCTCGCCCAGCCGGATGATGCGGGAAAACGCGTCGACGACGCGGAAGCCGTCGCCGGCCGGACGCGCGACCAAGAGGCGGCAATTATTGGTGCCGAGATCGAGCGCGGCATAGGTCGGCCCGCCCCGGTCTCCGCCATGGGAGCCAACCTGGGCGCCGTTGAGCCGTTCGGGCGACCGCCGACCCCAATCGGACCGCGCAGGCGCGGTCCGATCAAACACGGGGTCGAGGCCTGGGCTATCCCCGGCCTCGCCGCTCATTTTACAAGCCTTCCTGCCGCGTCTAGCTGCTTCCGAGCGCTTAGGTTGCGGCAATGTTCCAACTATCGCGAAAAGTCTAACAGCGCCTGTGTCCCACGCAAGCCTCGCCCGCTGAAACCATTCTTGTCGAAGGGGCTTTGCTGCTTTATCTGAACGTGCCGCACCCTTTGAAACCCCGAAAAGCGAAGCATGGACGATAGAACCGCCGAAACCGCGCTTTCGCTGACCAAATTCGGCATCGGCCAGCCGGTTCGCCGCACCGAAGACCCCACGCTGGTGCGCGGCCAGGGCCGCTATACCGACGACGTGGCCCGGCCGGGGCAGGCTTACGCCGTGATGGTGCGCAGCCGCGAGGCGCACGGCATCATTCGGTCAATCGATACCGCCGCCGCCAAAGCCCTGCCGGGCGTGCTGGCGGTGCTGACCGCCGACGATCTCACCGCCTATGGCGGGCTCAAATGCGGCTTGCCGCTGAAGAACCGCGACGGCTCGCCGATCCACTACGTGCCGCGGCCGGCGCTCGCCGGCGACAAAGTGCGCTTTGTCGGCGATCCGGTCGCCTGCGTCATTGCCGAAACCGTCGCGCAAGCGAAGGACGGCGCCGAAGCGGTCGCGCTCGACATCGAGCCGCTCACGCCGGTGCTCAAACCCGCCGAGGCGATCAAGCCGGGCGCGCCGTTGGTGTTCGACCAGGTGGCGAACAATCTGGCGCTCGATTTTCATTACGGCGACGCCGCCAAGGTGGCCGAGGCCTTCGCCAAGGCCAAGCACGTGACGCGGCTCGCGACCTCCAACCAGCGCATGATCGTGGCGGCGATGGAGCCGCGCGCGGCGATCGGCGAATACGAGGCGGCATCGGGCAAGTGGACGCTCACCTCATGCAGCCAAGGCGTGCACGGCTTGAAGACGTCGCTGATGGATATTCTGAGCGCGCCGGCCGACAAAGTGCGGATCATCACCGGCCAGGTCGGCGGCTCGTTCGGCATGAAGGCCTCGGTCTATCCGGAATATGTCTGCATCCTGCACGGCGCGAAAATTCTCGGCCGCCCGGTGAAATGGACCGACGAGCGATCGGGAAGTTTCGTGTCGGATCATCACGGCCGCGCACAGGACATGGTGATCGAGCTCGCCTTCGACGAGAACGCGCATATTTTGGCGCTTCGGCTCACCGGCTATGGCGACATGGGCGGCTATCTCGCCCAGTTCGGACCGCTGCTGCCGACCGGCAATCAGGTGAAAAACATCGCATCCGTCTACCGCACGCCGCTGATCGAAGTGGCGACCAAGTGCGTGTTCACCAACACCTCGCATGTGTCGGCCTATCGCGGCGCCGGCCGCCCCGAGGGCAACTACTATGTCGAGCGCGCGCTCGATGTGGCGGCGGCCGAGCTCGGCATCGACCGCATCGAGCTGCGCAAGCGCAACATGATCCGCAAGAGCGATTTCCCGTTCAACGCCGCCTCCGGCGTGACTTACGACTGCGGCGATTTCCTCGGCGTGCTCAAGCAGGCGCTGGAGCTGGCCGACTATGCCGGCTTCAAGAAGCGCAAGCGCGACAGCAAGAAGAACGGCAAGCTGCGCGGCTTCGGCATCGGCTGCTATCTCGAAGTGACCGCCGCGCCCGGCAAGGAATTGGGCGCCATCCATTTCGAGAAAGACGGCACGGTGACCATCATCACCGGCACCATGGATTTCGGCATGGGGCACGCCACCACCTACGCGCAGATGCTCACCGACATGCTCGGCGTGCCGTTCGACCGCATCCGCATGGTGGAAGGCGACAGCGACCGCATGGCCTTCGGCGGCGGCTCGGGCGGCTCGCGCTCGGTGATGTTTGTCGGCGCGGCGTTGACCGAGACCTCGAAGATGGTCATCGAGCGCGGCAAGCAGATCGCCTCGCATGTGCTGGAAGCCTCCGCCAGCGACATCGAATTCAAGGCCGGCCGCTTCACCATTGCCGGCACCGACCGTTCGATCGGACTGATCGAATTGGCGCAAAAGCTGCACGGCGGCCTGAAGCTGCCGGAGGGCACGCCCGCCACGCTCGACGTCGACCATGTGGTGAACGAGCCGGTGCCCTCGGCCTTCCCGAACGGTTGCCACATCGCCGAAGTGGAGGTCGATCCGCAGACCGGCCACGTGCAAGTCGTGCGCTATTCCGCGGTCAACGATCTCGGCACCGTGGTCAATCCGCTGCTGGTGGAAGGCCAGATCCAGGGCGGCGTGGTGCAGGGCCTGGGCCAGGCGCTGTTGGAGCAAGCGGTCTACGACAGCGACGGCCAGCTGGTGACCGGCTCGTTCATGGACTATGCCATGCCGCGCGCGCACGACGCGCCGATGATCGCAGTCGCCAGCCATCCGGTGCCGACCAAGAGCAATCCGCTCGGCGCCAAAGGCTGCGGCGAGGCCGGCACCTCCGGCGGCTTGCCGTCGGTCGCCAATGCGGTGATCGATGCGCTGTCCGAACTCGGCATTCGCCACCTCGAAATGCCGATGACGCCCGCGCGCGTCTGGCAGGCGATCGAAGACGCCAGAGCCAAGCAACCGGCAAAGCAGCCGGCATGAGCCAGGCCACCGAAGTCCTCGGCGCCAAACCTGCGTCGCACACGCGCCTTGTCGGCGTCGTGAGCGCAGCGCATCTGGTATCGCATTACTACATTATCCTGCTGGCGCCGCTGCTGCCCTTCGTGCGCGCGGATTATGGTGTCAGTTACACCGAGATCGGCGTCGCGCTCGCGGCCTTCAATATCGTTTCCGCGGCCCTGCAAGCGCCAGCCGGCTTCCTGGTCGACCGTATTGGTGCGCGCATTTTATTGATCGTCGCGCTGCTGTTCGGCGCCTGCGCCTTCCTGGTCGTCGGCCTCACCAACTCCTACTGGGTGCTGGTCGCGATGTTCGCGGTCGCCGGCATCGGCAACGCGGTCTATCACCCGGCCGACTACGCGCTGCTGTCGCACCACGTGCCGGCCGAGCGCATCGGACCGGCTTTCTCGTTTCACACCTTCGCCGGCATGGCCGGTTCGGCGCTGGCGCCGCCGACGCTGCTGATGATGCAGAGTCTGTGGGGCTGGCGCGGCGCCTTCATCGGCGCCAGCGTTTTTGGCTTTGCCGTGGCGGCCGTGCTGATCGTGCTGCGTGAGCAGCCGGCCGAGCGCCCCGCGCCGCCGCGCGCTAAGTCCGATGGCGAGGCAGCCGGCTGGCGCCTGCTGCTCTCGCCGGCGATCCTGCTCAATCTCGTTTTCTTCGTGCTGCTCGCGATCATCAGCGGCGGCATCTACAATTATTCGGTGGTCGCGCTCGGGGCGCTCTATGCAACGCCGGTGACCACCGCCAATGCGGCGCTCACCGCCTTCCTGGTGATGTCGTCGATTGGCGTGCTGGCCGGCGGACTTCTGGTCACGCGCACGACCAGGCACGGCACCGTGGCGGGCCTCGGCCTTGCCGCGCTCGCGCTGTTGACGGCATTGGTCGGCGAATTCGATCTCGGCTCGTTCATGCTGGTCGCCGCCATGACGGTGGCCGGCTTTTTCTTAGGCGTGATCATGCCCTCACGCGACATGATCGTGCGCGCGATCACCCCGCCCGGCTCGTTCGGCAAGGTCTTCGGCTTCGTCACCACCGGCTTCAATATCGGCGGCATCATCGCGCCGCTGATTTTCGGCGCCATCATGGACCACGGCATGCCACGCCTGGTGTTCCTGGGGGTTGCAGCCTGCAGCCTGATCGCAATCGTGACCGTGGCGACGCGGCCACAGCAGAGATAGACCGCCAAGGACTTGTCAAAGCAGCCGGATTGCCCCATGTCAGGGCCTCCGGCGAACGGCGGCGGGCCTTTACGGCCGCGATCAAGCCGATCCTGTTGGGGGATCGTCCAACGGTAGGACTCCAAACTCTGACTCTGGCTATCTAGGTTCGAATCCTAGTCCCCCAGCCATTCTTGGTTTTCACAAATCGAAATTTGCTGCAACGCCCCGCTGCAAGGGCGCAAGTGGCGCGCAATCGCGCGCATATGGGCTAGCCAAGTTTGCGTTTGTAGATCATTCTTGCCGCCGGGTGGCTGCAACTGAAAACCACAAACAAGCACCCTCATCAAACGGGGACAGGGAGAAACGCCGTGGCTCAAACAGTCGAAGCATTTGTCGGCAACGCGCTGGACGACGCGAAAATATCGCCGCTGCATCGCAGAGTGGTCGCGCTCATCGCGGCGGGATATTTCTTCGACGTCATCGACTTCACCATATTCGGCTCGCTCGTGCCGTACATTCTGCAGTCGAAGTTTGCGACGGGCGCCGAAGTCGCCGCGATCGGCAGCGCCACCATTTTCGGCATGTTCATCGGCACCGCCGGCCAGGGTGAATTCAGCGATCGCTTCGGCCGCAGGTTCATCTACCAGTTCAACCTGCTCCTGTTCGGTATCTTTACGATCCTCGGCGCCTTCGCTCCGAGCGTCACGCTGCTGGTCGCCTGCCGCTTCATCGCGGGATTGGGACTCGGCGCCGAGCAGCCGCTGGCCTTCGCCTATGCCGGCGAATACTCGCCCAAGCGCATCCGCGGCCGCATCCTCGCGATCGTTCATTTCATCGGCGGCGCCTGCGTGTGGCCGATTGGAACGGCGCTTGTGCTCGGCATCGGCAGCGTCGCCAGCTCGCCCGAGTACGCCTGGCGCTCTATCTGGCTGATCATCGGCGCAGGCGCGCTGATCGTCTGGGTGTTCCGCTTCACGCTGCCGGAGTCGCCGCGCTATCTGGCGACGCACGGCAAAGGCGACAAAGCCCTCGAGGTGCTCGCCCGTCTCGGCATTGCCGGCCCGAAGGAAAAGCTCACGACCGATGCCGCCAGCAACACCAAGAGCGATCCGTTCGGCGTCGTCTTCAGCCATGTTCCCGACCCGCGTCATCGCCGGCATGATCTGCTTCACGGCGTTCTTCGGCGTTGCCATCGGCCTCGGCGCATGGCTGCCGAACATCATGAACGCGAAGGGTTTCTCCATCACCAAGTCGCTGCAATATACCCTCGCGATGAACTTCGCCGTGCCGTGCGCCAGCATCTTCATGATGTACGCGCTCGACAAATTCGGCCGTAAGATCACCTCGGTCTGCGCGTTCATCGGCGCCGGCGTCATGATGGTTGTGTTCGCGAACGCCGGCGACCGGCCACCCAGTTGATGGTGGCCGGCTTCGTCATGATCTTCTTCGTGCAGGTCGCCGGCAATGCGATGCAGATCTTCGCGTCGGAGGTCTTCCCGACCAACGCACGCGCCTCCGGCTTCGGCTGGGCGTCGGGCGTCGGCCGCCTTGCAACGGCCTTCATCATGCCGACGATCCTGTGGGTGCAGAGCGGCTACGGCTTGATGACGGTGTTCGTCTGCCTCGCTATCCTGATGGTCATCGCGGCGGGTGCGGTGACCCAGCTCGGTCCCGAGTCGCGGCAGAAGGGGCTCGACGAGGTCGCCGCCGCCGACCGGCTGACGACGAAAACGATACCTGCGGGGCCCGGTTCGGCATTTGCCGGGCCGGGCCCCGACATTTTAACGTTTTGAGGATCATCCGATGGCCGCACCGTCAAAAAACGTCCGCTTGCTGTCGCGCTCCGACCAGGGTGGACGGCTCGATGGTGTGCAGGTCATCGTGCACAAAGGCCACGCTTTCATCGGCCATATGTTCGCCGACGGCTTTTCCGTCGTCGACGTGCGCGACGCCCTGCATCCGAAAACCGTGGCCTTCGTCGCGGCGCCGAAAAACACCCGCTCGCATCACCTGCAAATCCACGGCGACATTCTGCTCGCGGTCAACGGCCCGAATATCTGGGCCATGCAGCAATATGCCAGCCAGATCGATTACTACGCCAAGTCGCTCGCCGATTCCGTGCAGACCGATCAGCCTTATGCCGCCGGCGTTCGCGCGTTCGATATTTCGGATCCGGCCAAGCCGCGCGAGATCGGCTTCCTCAACACCGCCGGGCTCGGCGCGCACCGCATCTGGTGGGTCGGCGGCCAATACGCCTATGTGTCCGTGCATTTCGGCGGTTTCATCGACCACATCCTCGCGATCGTCGACGTGTCCGATCCGAAGAACATGAAGCTGGCCGGCAAATGGTGGCTGCCGGGCATGAACCGCGGCGCCGGCGAGGACAAGCCCGCCTCGTTCGGCAAGCGCACGGCGCTGCATCACATGATCACGGCCGGAAACATCGGCTATGCCGCGTGGCGCGACGGCGGCTACACAATCCACGACTTGAGCGATCCGGTGAAACCGAAGCTGCTCAGCCACCGCAATTATTCGCCGCCCTTCGGCGGCGGCGCGCATACGCCGCTGCCGCTGCCGGGACGCAAGCTGCTCGTGCTGGCGGACGAAGCGACGGCGGCGGACTGCGCCAACGGGCTCGCCTACACCTGGGTGATCGACGTGCGCGAACCGTCCAACCCGGTGTCGATCGCCACGTTGCCGACGCCGGACGAAGAAGACTTCTGCAAGAAGGGCGCGAAGTTCGGGCCGCACAATCTGCACGAAAACCGCCCGGGCTCGCTGCAGACCGAGGATCTGGTTTTCGCCACCTATCACAATGCCGGCTTGCGCATTTACGACATGCGCGAGCCTTACCAGCCCCGGCAAGTCGGCTATTTCGTGCCGCCGCCGCCGGAGAAAATCGTCGATCAGCGGCCCAATCCGGTGAAAGTCATCCAGTCCTGCGATGTCTACGTCGATACCAACGGCGTGATGTACATGACCGACACCAATGCGGGGCTATACATTCTGCAATACGAGGGGATTATGAGCGAAAAGTTCGGGCGCCTCGCCCTGCACATGTGGACGATCGACACCACGCCGCTCGCCACCGCGCTCGACGCGGCGAAACAGGCCGGCTTCGACGCCGTCGAATTGCGCCGCACCGATTTCAAGCGCTGCTTCGACGCCGGCATGAGCAACGCGCAAGTGCTCGATCTCATCCGCAAGAGCGCAATTCCGGTCGGCGTGCTGGGCGTCGAATATGGCTGGCTGTTTGCCACCGGCGAGGAGAGCAAGCGGCTGTTCAAGGTGTTCCGCGAATCCTGCGAAAACGCCGTGGCGCTCAATTGCAAAATGCTGATGAGCGCGCCCGGTCAAGTGCAGGGTCCGATCAAGGATGCGATCAAGTACCTGCAAATGGCCGGCGACATCGCGGCGGAATACGACCTGAAACTCGCCATCGAATTCAATTCGCAGCACGACGTGCTCAACAGTCTCGGCGTTCTGACCGAATTGATCGAAGGCGCCAACAAGCCCAATTGCGGCTACCTGATCGACGCCTATCACTTCACGCGCAGCGGCGCGGGCGGACGCGGCTTTGAAAAGGTGCCGGCCGACAAGATCTACTGCTTCCAGTACAGCGACGTGTCGCCCAATCCAGTCACCGGCGTGCGGCGGCCGACCGATCGGCTCGCTCCGGGCAAGGGCATCGTCAAATGGCGCGACATGCTCGGGCTGCTGTTCGAGAAAGGCTATACCGGCTACCTCTCCTATGAGGCGCCGAACCCCGAGCTGTGGGCGCGCTCGCCTTACGATGTCGCGCGCGAAGGCGTCGAGCTCACGCGCCAGTTATTGCGCGACGCCGTTCCAGATTACGTTAATTGAGGATGGATCATGGCAGAAGACCTTCCGCTTTTTCTCGGGCTGAACGACAAGACAGTCACCGACATTCCCAAGACCGTCGAAAAGCAGCGCTATATGACGAGCGTGGCGCCGAAAGCCGCCAACCCGGGCAAATGGGTCGAGCAACCGCGCATGCCGATCCCGACCGGCGAACACGCCGTCATCGAATGTCAGGGCAAGATTCACTCGATCGCCGGTTACGCCAAACATCGCGTCGATCAGCCGTTCCATCAGGTGTTCGACCCGAAAGCCGGCGCCTGGTCGCTGAAGGCGCCCTTCCCGCATCCTTGCAACCACGTCGCGGGCGTTTCGATCGGCACGAAAATTTATACGTTCGGCGGTTTTGTCGAACAGAACCGCTGCCCGCACTCCAAATGCTTCGTCTACGACACCGCCACCGACCAATGGGCCTCGATCGCGCCGATTTCGCGGCCGCGCGGCGCCGTGTCGGCCATCGTGCTCGACGGCAAGATCCACCTGCTCGGCGGCCGCGACGTGCGTTCGGTCGAATGGCATGAAGTCTACGACCCGGCGACCGACAAATATTCCGACCGCGCCAGCATGCGCGGCTCGACCGGCACACAGCCCTTCGTCGGCCAGCGCGACCATATGGGCGTCGCCGTCGTCGACGGGAAAATCCACGCCATCGCCGGCCGTATGGACAGCTACGACTTCAACACGTCGCTGAATGCCGTCTACGATCCCAAGACCGACGGTTGGTCGTTCCGCGCCCCGCTGCCGACCGCCCGCAGCGGCCCGTCATGCGTCTACATCAACGGCAAGATCATCGTGTTCGGTGGCGAAGCGACCGGCCGCGTGTTCGGCACCAATGAGGCCTACGATCCCAAGACCGATAGCTGGGAAGCGCTCACGCCCATGGCGATCCCGCGCCACGGCCTGCACGGCGCGACCTGCGCGGTGATCGGCAACATGGTGCATGTGCCCGGCGGCGGACCGGTGCCCGGCGGCCAGGTGCAGGGCGCCTACCACGACGCTTTCACGTTCGGATAATTTCGCGAAAATCCGAGCGATCGCGCGAGCCGCGCGCTAACCCCATAACGAAAGCGGCCGCCCGAGGGGCGGCCGCCGCAGTTGCATCGATTGCATCTATCGCGCCGGGCGCAGCGTCAGCTCGGCGACGCCAGCGGCTACGTTAAGGCCGGTCTGGCCGGTCACCGACAACGGTTGCAGCGTCACGGTACGGTTCGAGCCGCCGACCAGCGCGTTGGCGCCGAGACCGGCACCGACCGTTGCTTCCGCGGTGCCGCCGACATAGTTGCCGGCCAACGCACCAAACTTACGGCTGCTGGGGGCAAAGACCGCCCAAACCATTTGGCCGCCGGAGGTGGCGCCGAGATCGAGGCCGAACTTGCTGATGTCGCCGACGTAAACTTCACGCGGGCCGGGCGCCGACGGCGTAAACATGCAGGTCACGCGCTTTTTCGACGCGATGATGACGCCGATGCCGGCGGAAATGTCGCAATTCAAGGTACCGACCTTGGTGCGATCCTGCGCCAGGCTCGGCGTCGGCAAAGCGGACGCCGCGGCGACCGCGCCTAATGCGCCCAAAGCGATCAAACGCTTGTGCATAGTGATCTCCTGTTCCAATAAATCCCGACGATAAAACGTGAGCCGGCGGAAATAGTTCCCCCGGGTTCCACGCTCGTCAAATCATCGTTACGAGAGGCAACGCCCCGAAATGCTCGGCCGCCCCGTGGACAACGGGCTAAACACGGGCTCGCAGCCCTCGGGCAGCGTCATCTGCTGCTTCGGCACCGGGCGCGCGCCGACCGTCGCCGGCAGATCCAGCCGATCGCCTTTGTGCGTGCGATCGACATGCTGAATGATCGCGCCGCGCTCCGGCATCGGGCGCGCGCCCGCCGACAGCCCCAGGCCGGTGACGGTGGCAAGAGCCATCGAGAGCACCGCCAGCACGCCGATCAGCAGATATCCCATGAAAGCGCGCATCGTCGTCGTCCTGCCGCCACCGACATAACCCCGAAAGCCGCGATGGACTGTGTTTCTTGATCGCAGGACGTAACGGCGGGCGCCCCAAAACGTTCCGTCGCCTAAGGCGTGGCGAGCATCTGGCTTGCCGGTATGACGATGCGGCAATGTACGCCGTCCGGATCGAATTCCAGGTTCACTTCCGCGTCGAGCGACTGGGCGAGATTGCGCTCGATCACCAAACTGCCGAAGCCGCGCTTGCGCCGCGCCTTCACTTTAGGTCCGAATTGCTCGAGCCAATCGAGTTCGACGGCGTTGTCCCCGCCGGCGTGATAGCGGCCCCAGCGGATCGAGACGCGGCCGTCGGGCACGGAAAGCGCGCCGAACTTCTGCGCGTTGATGGCAAGTTCGTGCAGCGCCAGTCCGAGATTTTGCGCCGCTTCAGGCTTGAGCGCGACCTCAGGACCTTCAAACACAATCTGACTTGGCTGACCCTGCCCGGGCTCGACATAGGCGGCGAGCTGGGATCGCACCAACTCGTTCAGCGAGGCGCCGTGCCAGCTTTCGCGCACCAACAAATCGTGCGACGACGCCATGCCTTGCAGACGGGCCGCGAATTGCGAGAGAAAGCTGTCGATCGAGCCGGCATGACGGGCGGTTTGGCGCGCCATAGCCTGAATCACAGCCAGAAAATTCTTGGAACGATGCGTTAATTCGCGCAGCAACAACCGCAGTTGCGCCTCGCCTTCCTTGCGTCCGGTGACGTCCACCGATGCGCCGGTAAGGCCGACGATGCCGCCCGCTTCGTCGCGCAAAGGTTCGATGCGCACGTCGTGCCAGCGCGCGCCGGGACCGTCGGTCAGCGCGAACTCGGCATGTCTTGCTTGACCGCTCGCCAGCGCCTCGCGCTTCAATGCAATGATCGCGCCGGCGCAATTCGGCGACAAGACGTCCTCGTCGATATGGCCGAGGATATCCTCGACAGAACGGCCGAACATCGGGCCGCTGATCGAGGTGTAGCGCAGGTCGCGATCCTGCGTGTAGACGATCACTTGCGAACCGCGCAACGCAGTTTCATAGCGCCCAAAACGCGCCCGCAGCAGTTTCAATTCCTGCGCCTGCGCGTCGTTTAATTCTTCAAGCCGCTGGCGCTCCTTTTGGAGGCTAGCCAGCTTGGTGTCCTCCACGCCCGACATCACCACTCGCCTCGGCAACTTCAGTCGTCTGCGCCCTGCCCGCCAGTTGCCTCAAGCCGCGGCTAGGACCGTCCCAACTGTGAAATGAACGCGCCCGACGCACGTTCTGTCAATGAAATCCACCGCCGGTACCGCAGCTTAAACGTCAATCGCGCCGGTCGGTTCGGTATTGGGAGACGGTGTCGGCCATGCTTTGGCCGCGGTGGAACTTTTTTCAGCGTAGGCACGTTGCCCGAAAAGCGAAATCACCAAAACACTTGCGAGGGACCGAAATGACGACGCGTGCCGCCAAATCCGCCGCCGCCGAAGAAATCGCGGCGATCGAAGACTTGATGAGCGACCTCGAAAAACGGCTGCGCCGGCTGTCCGGCACTGCCCGCCGCGAGACGTCGGGCGCATCGAGCGACGTGCGCGATTTCGTCGGCGAGGCGCTCGAGCGCATCATGAACCGCGCGCGCGAAAGCGCCTCCGATGTCACCTCGTCGGTCGCCGACGAGGCCACGCGCATCGGCAGCGACGCGTTCAAGAAGCTCACCGATGAAGTCGAGCATCGTCCGTTGATGATGCTGGCGATCGCCGCCGGCATCGGCTTTCTGGCGGGCCTCGCCAACCGGCGCTAGCGACATGAACTTCAACAACCTCATCGCCGCCGCCACCGATCGCCTGCTGGGGCGGATGTTGCGCCGCGCGTTTGTTGTTGTCGTGATGGGTGTTTGCGCGATTATCGCGTTTTATCACTTTACGATTGCAGGAAATATCGCGCTCACCGGCCAATTCGGCGACCTGAACGCGCGGCTGATTATCGGTGCGGTCTACGCCGCGATGGCATTGATTTCGCTTGTGATTTTGTGGGCGATGCGCAGCAAATCGGCCAAAATTCACAACACGCCTACGTTGAATTCGCCGCACGCGCGACAGCTGGTCATGCTCGTAGAAGCTGTAATGCTCGGCTATGCTCTGGCCCGAAAAGGCGCACGAGCACGCTAGTTCCGTGATTATTACGGCATCAACACAACCAATTTACAACCGGGTACTTAGTACCCTGCAACCTCTGGTTGGTAACGACATATAAATTCTTAATTAGCCGCCTGTTTTACTCGTAACCATCGCGCATGACGGATTTATCGGCTTGCGGCGACGCCTTTTGCAGGACGCAGAGGGCGGCATGGCCTTCTTGCAGGACGCAAGACCAAACATGTCTCGGGCTGTCAGTATCATCGGCGAAGTCGAGCAGGCGTTGCATGACGCCTCGTCCGAAAAACGCTCGGAAGTGTTGCGCCGCGTCACCGATCTGTTCGTCGGCGAGGCAGAGCACTTCAGCGCGGACCAGACGGCGCTGTTCGACAGCGTGCTGGGGCAGCTCGTCAGCCACATCGAGAGCCGGGCCGCGGTCGAGCTGAGCCAGCGGCTCGCTCCGATCGCCAACGCACCGGTGCAGACGGTGCGTCACCTCGCCGCGCATGACGATATCGCGGTGTCCGGCCCGATCCTGGAAAAATCCGAGCGCCTGAGCGACGACGACCTGGTCGCGATCGCAAAGACCAAAAGCCAGGCGCACCTCGCCAAGATCGCCAACCGCGCCCGCCTGAACGAGACGGTGACGGAAGTGCTGGTCGACCAAGGCGACGCCGAGGTCGCCAACACGCTTGCGGTCAATGCCGGCGCGCAATTCTCAAAGCTGGGCATGGCCAAGCTCGTCATGCGCGCCGACGGCGACGATCGCCTGGCGGAATCGATCGGCCGCAGAAGCGATATACCGGCCCACGTCTATCGCCAGCTTCTTGCGCAGGCGTCCGACGTCGTCCGCAGCAAATTGCTTGCCTCCGCACCGGCCGCCAGCCAGGACGTGATCAAATCGCTGATGACTGAGATTTCCGCGCAAGTGACGCCCAAGACGGGCGGCATGCACCATTATGCCGCCGCCCAGCGCGCCATGAGCGTCTTCGCCCAGGATACCGAGCTCATGAAGCGAAAGATCATCGAGTTCGCGAACATCAAGCGCGTCTCCGAAGTCGCGGTCGGGCTTTCGATCCTGAGCGGCGTGTCGGCCGAACACATCGACCATCTGTTTCGTACGGCCAACGGCTTCGGCCTGATGGTGCTCTGCAAATCGCTCGCCATGGACTGGCAAGATGCCTACGTCATCATCATGGCCAGTGCACGCAGCGGAACAATCCACCGAACTGCGCGAGCAATATGCCGCACTGACGATGCCCTCCGCGCAACGCGTTCTCCGTTTCTGGCAAGGCCGTCAAAAGGTCGCCAAGCGCATTTTTCAAGCGGCTCCCGGATAGATGATCTGCGCGCCCGGAGCTTGGCCCCTTAGATCAAATGTCTGACGTTGCACCAGAGCGTTCCGATACCGCAGCCGCGCCGCCTGCCGAAACGCGGCGTGACAGTTCGTCTGCGCCGCTGTGCCTCGTCGTCGACGAGGAAAGCAGCATCCGCCAGTTCATATCGCTGATCCTGCACGGCCTGGGTATCGACACCATTGAACTCGACAGACGGCGCGGCATTGCGCGCGCTGCGCATCCCGCGCCCACCCGACCTGATCTTCCATAACATTTCGCTCGATTCCGCCGATGCGATCGAGTCGCTGCTGCGCCTGAGCCGGATCGCCTACAGCGGACCGGTCCAGTTGATGAGCCGCCGCGGCGCAGCGGTGCTCGAGCATGTCAAGAAAGTCGGCGCCCAACACAAGCTCAACATGCTGCCGGCGCTCAAAAAGCCGTTCGGCGGCGACGCCATCATCAAGATCGTGCAGGACTTGAAGCTCGGTCTCTCGCTGACCGCGGCCGCCAGCGCCAGTCTCGACGATGCCATTACAAAGAAATGGATCGAGTTTTGGTACCAGCCGGTCATCGACCTGCGCAAAAAGCGCCTGGTCGGCGCTGAAATGTACGCCCGCATCCGCCATCCCGAAGCTGGCATCATTTTGCCAGGCGGATTTATCGCCGGCGGATCGCCGGCGTGCATCTATCAGCTTTCGGAAATGGCCGTCACCAGCGCGCTGAAGGCCGGATCGAGCTATGCGAAGCTCGGCATCAGTCTGCCGATCAACGTCAACGTTCCGATCGATGTCCTTGAAAAATTGCCGATGGAGCGGCTCGTCCTCGATCAATACGGGCACGCGACGAATTGGCCCGGAATCATCATCGATATCGCGGAAGACCAGATCATCAACAGCCTTGGTTTGGCGATTGAGCTGGCCAAGAAGCTCGCCCGCATCAACGTCAAGATCGCGATCGACAATTTCGGCAAGGGCTATTCATCGCTCGCCAAGATCACCGAGCTCCCTTTCGCTCAGATCAAGCTTGACCGCACTTTTATCGTGAATTGCGCGACCGACACCGTCAACGCTCCCTTGTGCAAGACCATGATCGATCTCGCGCACAATTTCGGACAAATCGCGGTCGCGACCGGGATTGAACACGCCGGCGACGCCTTGGCGCTGGTGGCCATGGGTTGCGACTACGGTCAGGGCTTTCTGCTCGGACAACCGATGCCGGAGGAGCACTTTGCTGCTCTGTTGCGGCAACGCGGCGTGAAAAACAAAAAGCGCAAGACATCCGCCGCGGCGGCGGCGTAATGGCACGATCAACCGGCAAAAAAAGAATGAACCCATGACCCAGAACGCACAAAAGAAACACCCGGTCCTCGAAGATCTCGAACGTGCCGTCGCGGGCGGCTCATCGCAAACACGTGTCGATATCATGCGGCAGGTCACCGATCTTTTCCTGACGGCGCCGACGAAACTGACCGAGGAGCAAGTGTCGCTGTTCGACGACGTCATCAACAGGCTGATCGGACGCCTGGAATCCCACGCGCTTGCCGAATTGAGCGAACGGCTCTCGCCCAGTTCCAACGCTCCGCCGCAGGTCATGCGCCAACTCGCCGCCAACGACTCGATCGATGTCGCGGGGCCCGTGCTGGCCCGCTCCAATTGCCTGACCGACGAGACGCTGGTCGAGATCGCCGAGAGCAAAAGCCAATCGCATCTGAGCAAGATCGCCGAGCGCCGCCAGCTCTCCCCGACGATCACCGATATTCTCGTCGACCGCGGCGATCACGACGTCGTCAAAAAGATCGCGGCCAATTCCGGGGCGCGCTTCTCGAACACGGGCATGTCGACGCTGGCCATGCGAGCCGATGGCGACGATGAACTGATCGAAACGATTTCGCGCCGCACCGATATTCCGTCGCTGATCTTCTCCCAGCTTTTGAGCTATGCGACCGATCAAACGCGCAAACGGCTATTGGCGGCACGCCCGGTGAATTCGGAAGCCGTCAACCTGGTGCTGGCCCAGGTCTCCGCCAATACCGGCCGTTTGGCCGCAATGGCAAAAGATTGGACCGCGGCGCAAAGCTTCGTGCACGCCTTCGGCCAGGATACGGAATTGACCCGGACGCGCGTGCTCGAGTTTGCCGATGGCGGGAAAATCACCGAACTGGTCGCCGCCTTGTCGGTCTTGAGCGGGATTGAGACGAATCTCATTGGCCGGCTGGTCTGCGATCAAAACGCTTTCGGCGTCATGATCTTGTGCAAAGCCACCAACCTGGATTGGTCGATCACGCACGCCGTGCTGTCGGCCGGGCCCAGTGCGAAGACCCATGCCGATCAGCTTGAAGATGCTCTGCAAAGATTTCGAACGCTTGTCGCTATCGATGGCGCGGCGGCTGCTCGGCTTCTGGCACGGCCGGATGAAAACGCGCGGCATCTTCGAGGCTTCGCTGAGCTAATCGAACGTCGCGCGACCGCGCCGGCAGCCCGCGCAACGCGGCAAATTTAATTAAACTTGTAAGCAATCGCGCCAATTGCGGCCTGCGTTCGCATGTTCGCGCGCGGCCGCGAAGCATGGACAATAATTCCGGAAAATCATAAAGTTAAATGGTTAACAGCTGCGTCGAGCGAAAATCGCTTTTGGCTGGGAGTTGGTCATGCGTCACATGCGTTCCCTCCTGCTGTCACTGGTTCTCCTGCCCTGTTCGATCGGGGCCGTCGCAGCGCAAAACGTTTGTGTGCAGGCTGCCGACGGAGCAATCGTCTGCGGACCGGTCGCTCAGCGCAACAACAACGCGGCGCCAAACCCGTTCGATCAACCGGCGCAAGGAGCCGCAAGGCATTGCGCAGCCGGGCAACCCGCTGCCGCCCGCCGCCGAGCCAAAGCCGTTGCATCGGCCGCCGGTTCGCCAAGCGGCGCGCGACGTCCGTCCGCCGCCTCCGAAACACGTTTACCGGCAGCCGCCCGCGCGCGAACTCGATAGACGGCCGCCGCCGCCCAGGCGGACTCGCACGCGAGGACGTACGGCGGCGAGACGCCGAACGCGACCGTCCGCTGCCGCGCCGCGTCGAGCGCGAACGGCCGATCCGTTACAGCGAGGCCGAGCGCCGCCGCCACGAGATAAACCACGAGCGGCCGTTGCCGCGTGTCGATCGAAACGTTGTGGCGAGCAGGTATGATAGCCGGCTGCGCGAGCTGGAGCGCGAGGTCCGCGCCCTGCGGGCTGACCGCGAGGTGGCGATGCGCCGTACCGCCGACCGGCGGCCTCCCCCGCGCGAGCTGCGTCGCGACGAGCGCGAACGTTACGCGGTTTCGCAGCGGGCGCCCCGCAGGGCCGCCCGCGACCGCTATTCCGACGAGAATTGATACGAGCGGCTAGCTCGCCCGCCGCTCTCTGCGCTTGGCGTTGCGCTCGAAGAACAGCGCCTGGCTGAGCACGGCCGAGACGGTTGCCGGCTGGAACGGCTTGGCGATCAGGAAGGCCGGCTCCGGCCGCTCGCCGGTGAGGAAGCGTTCCGGATAAGCGGTGATGAACACCACCGGCACCTGGAACGAGGTGAGCAGCTCGTTGACCGCGTCGAGGCCGGACGAGCCGTCGGCAAGCTGAATGTCGGCGAGGATGATGCCCGGCCGCTTGACCTTGGCGAGATCGATCGCCTCCTTGTGCGTGCGTGCAACGCCGAGCACGTTATGGCCGAGGCTTTCCACCAGGCTCTCGAGATCGAGCGCGATGAAGGTCTCGTCCTCGATGATCAGCACGTCGGTGGCGATCTCGGCGGCAAGCTCGCGGCCCGAGTCCTCGACCAGTTCGCGCAATTTGGGCACGTCGACGTCGAGCACCTTGGCGGCGTCGTCTTCCGACAGACCCTCGAGCGCGACCAGCAGGAAGGCCTGGCGCGGCAGCGGCGCGATCTGCGCGAGATGGCGCTCGACCGGCTGCTTGGGGTCGGCTGGCACGCCCGGCTTGGCGTTGAGCGGCACCGAATTCCAGACCTTGGTGAAGAGCTGATAGAGCGCGATGCGGGTGGAGGCGCCGGTTTCCAATACCTTCGGATCCTGCACCACCGCTTCAAGCGTCTCGGCCACGTAGGCGTCACCGGCCTGCTGGCTGCCGGCGAGCGCGCGGGCATAACGCCGCAGATAGGGCAAATGCTGGGCAACTGCTTGAGATGTCGACAAGAATCCCTCCCGAATAATGCAAACCCCGGGCTAACCGGACGTTGACCCCCGTAAGATTTGATCAATCTAGTCCAACCAACGCCGGTATTTGCAAAAAGTTCCCAATCGGCGGAACCATATGGCCCGGCTTGGGTTTCAACGACCATAAGGGGACCCGCATCCGGGCAAACAAGACCCGGGCCGAGGATTTGGGATCATGAACGAACGAAAGCCATTGGGGCAGCAGAAACAGATGGAAACGGCGGCGACCAATCGCAGCAAAAAGGGCGCGCCCAAGCCCGCGAAGCTCAGCCGCGAGGTGCAGGCCCGGCTCGGCCAGCAATTGCGCGCCATGTACGACGAAGTGTTGAACGAGGGCGTGCCCGACCGTTTCAACGATCTCGTCAATCGCATCAATGGCGGCAACAAGGACAAGCAGTAAGCCCATGGACGAATCCGTGCGCAAAGCCGTCCTCAGCGCGGTGCCCAGTCTCCGCGCCTTCGCCATTTCGTTGTGCGGCAATGTCGACCGCGCCGACGATCTGGTGCAGGAGACGCTGTTGCGCGCGCTCGCCAACATCGATTCATTCCAGCCCGGCACCAACATGTCGGCCTGGCTGTTCACCATTCTGCGCAACCATTTCCGCTCGGAATATCGCAAGCGGCGGCGCGAGGTGGAGGACGGCGAAGGCCATTACGCCGATACGCTGAAATCGCAGCCCGACCAGATCGGCCAGGTCGAATTCGGCGAATTCCGCGAGGCGCTGGCGCAATTGCCGGCCGACCAGCGCGAGGCGCTGGTGCTGGTGGGCGCCTCCGGCTTCTCCTACGAGGAAGCGGCCAACATCTGCGAGTGCGCGGTCGGCACCATCAAGTCGCGCGTCAACCGCGCGCGCACGCGGCTGGCCGAGTTGATGGGCATCGACAGCGCCGACGAGTTCGGCCCCGATCAGCAGACGCGCGCCGTGCTGGCGAGCGGCGAATAACTTTCCCGATATCGTGCAAAAAAGACCGCCGAGTCCGGCGGCCAATTTATTTCGTTCCACACGTGGGCCGATATTTGGCCGATTAGGTTTGCCGAAGCTTTGGATCAGGTTTCGCTAAAATTGTCGTGGCCGCGTCCCGCTCGAAATTACTCTCCGCGCCGCTTCTGCTCGGCCTCATCCCACGCGGTGAGCGCCTGATAGCTCGGCACGAAGCCGAGCCCTTTCTGCGCGTCCGATGAAATCACCGTTTGCGAGGTGACGACGTCGACCAGCGCCGGCGCATTCTTGAGCGCGCGTTGCAGCGCGGGCGCAACTCCTCCGGCTTCTCGACGCGCTCGCCATGCAAGCCGAGCGCGCGCGCCATGGCGGCATAATCGGAATGGCGCAGCGTGGTGCCCACCACGCGGCCGCCATAGTTCATCTCCTGATCGAGCCGCTCGATATTCCAGGCCGCGTTGTTGGAGACGACGAACACGACCTTGGCGCCGTGGCGCACGGCGGTATCGATCTCCATGGCGTTGATGCCGAAGGCGCCGTCGCCGTTGACGGAAATCACCTGGCGGCCGGGCATGGCGAGCGATGCCGCAATCGCAAACGGCACGCCGACGCCGAGGCAGCCGAAGGCGCCGGCATCCATGTAGGTTTTCGCCTGCAGCCCGGTGCGCGCGAAACTCAACAGGTCGCCGCCGTCGGCGACCGCGATGTAGTTCGGGATCGGCGACGCGGCGATGGCGTCGAAGATCGCGCGCGGATGGATCTTGCCGTCCTCGCCGGTCGAAGGACCCGGATTGGCCGCGGCTTTCGCCATGCGCTCGCGGTGGCGCTGACGCAGGCCGTCGGCCCAGGCTTTGTCGAACGCCGGCTCGCGGTTGCCGGCGGCGTCCACCATCGCATCGAGCGCGAGCGCGGGCGTCGCCAGCAATTCCGGCTGGCCGCGCCGGTTGTCGATCAACTCGCCGGCAGTGTCCGCCAAGCGGATAAAGCGCGCGTGCGGGAACACGGCGGGTGAGCCATAGCCGACCTGGTAGTCGAGCTTGCGGCCGATCAGCAGCACGACGTCGGCCTCGTTCATGGCGGCGGCGCGCATGGCGGCGACACTTGCCGGATGCTCGGCCGGCACCAGACCGCGGCTTTCCTGGGTGTCGAGATAAAGCGCCGCCGTGGCATCGAGCAGGCGCACCAGCGCCGCCCCTGCCCCGCGCGCGCCACGCCCGGTGATGACCAGCGGGACGTTTTGCCCCCCAGAACGCCTCGACCGCTTCGGCGATCGCGGCCGGATCGGGCGGCAGCACGCGCGGCGCCTTGGCCGTCATCCACTCGTCGAGCACAAGTTGCTTCCCGACCGCGTGCGCAACACGTCGGTCGGGACCTCGATATAGACGGGCCCCGGTTCGCCGGCGTCCCCCATGGCGCGCGCCACCGCCTCGTCGAACTCGCGGATCACCTGGTCCGGCACGCGCGCGGTGCGCGCGGCGCGTGTCACCGGACGCAGAAGATCGACATGCGGGATGTCCTGCAGCGGCCCCATATTGGCTTGCGGGCGCGACGTGCAGCCGCCGATCAGCAGCACCGGCGCCCGCGCCAGCGAGGCGTTGGCCATGGCGGTGACCGTGTTGGTGACGCCGGGCCCGGCCGTGACCATGGCGACGCCGAAATTGCCCCGCAGCTCCGCATCGGCGTGCGCCATGTGGACGGCGGCACCCTCGTCGCGCACGTCGATAATGCGGATGCCTTGTTTGGCGACGTGGTCCCAGATCGGCTGAATGTGGCCGCCTTGCAGGCCGAAAATGCGGTCGATGCCGCGCGCCTTCAGAAAGCGCGCGATCCAGGCTGCGCAGGAAAGCTCGTCGCTGTTGAGGTCTTGCGTCATGCCTTGCCCTCCGCCAATGCCTCGCCCTCGAGCTGCGTATGCCGCGCGCGCAGGACGCGATGAAGAATTTTTCCGGTGGCGGTGCGCGGCATTTCGGCCTCCGCGATGAAGGATATCGAGCGTGGCCGCTTGTAACCGGCAATGCGGTCTTTGCACCAGTCGAGAATTTCGGCCTCGTCCGGCGCCTCGCCCTCGCGCGCGATGATCACCGCGTGCACGCGCTCGCCCCATTTTTCGTCGGCGACGCCGATCACCGCCACGTCTTTCACCTGCGGGTGAGCGCCGAGCAGGCTTTCCACCTCGGACGGATAGATATTCTCGCCGCCGGAAATGATCATGTTGCTCTTGCGGTCGACCAGATAAATGTAGCCGTCGGCGTCGCGGCGGGCGAGATCGCCGACCGTGCAATAATCGCCGCGAAAGGCGTCCTTGGTCTTGTCCGGCAAATTCCAATAGCCGTCGAAGGTGTAGGAGTTGCACGAGTAGAGCTCGCCGGCCTCGCCATCGGCCACGTCGTTGCCTTGCGGAGTCGAGCAGGCGGATCGGCCGCGAGCCGATACATTCGCGGCCGACCGAGCCGAGCTTGGTGAACTGCTCGTCGGGATGCAGCATGGTGACCCAGCCCGCCTCGGTCGAGCCGTAGAGCTCGAACAGGCCGCTGTTCTTGAAGTACTCCATGATGGCGAGTTTGGTATCGCGCCGGGCCGGCGCCGAGGATACCATCAGCTTGGTGACCGCGTCGACATTGTAGCGCGCGCGTGTCGCGGCCGGCAGGCCGAGCATCATGATGTAATGCGTCGGCACCAGCGAGGTGAAGGTCGCGCCGCCTTCGGCGAGCGTGCGCACCAGATGCTCGGGATCGAAGCTCTTGCGGTTGTAGACCGTGCAGGTGGCGCCGAGGTAGTTGAAGGCGCCGAAGAAATACAGCGAATTGGCGTGGCACATCGGCATGACCAGCAGCGCCGCTGTCGCGCACGCTCAATCCGAGCTCGACATCGGTCACCAGCGAGAGCAGCGCGCCTTTCTGATGGCTGCGGATCGCGCCTTTGGGCTTTCCGGTGGTGCCCGATGTGTACATCAGCGCCCACGGATCGCCGCCGCGAACGGCAGCGTCCGGCGGGCTATCCTTGGCCTTCGCGATCATGTTCTTCATA
The DNA here is from genome assembly GCA_963734465.1 of uncultured Alphaproteobacteria bacterium. GTDB lineage: Bacteria > Pseudomonadota > Alphaproteobacteria > Rhizobiales > Xanthobacteraceae > Pseudolabrys. The sequence continues at coordinate 66,494 of CAVTHL010000036.1, read as the reverse complement.
GTTGCGGTAACCGGCCGGGCATTTGGCGCCGAAGGCAATGAAATTCTGCGCCGGGACCGGCAGTGCCTCGCGCAGCGGCTCGACCGCTTCGAGCAATTCGTCCTGGACGATGAGGGCGCTGGCCGCGCAATTCTCGACGATGTAGGTAATTTCGGCGCCGACCAGGCGGAAATTGATCGGCACCGCGACCAGGCCCGCCATGGCGGTGGCGGCGTAGATTTCCAGCCACTCGATGCAGTTGTATGCGAGCACGCAAACGCGGTCGCCTTTGGTGAGGCCAATTCCGAGCAGGGCATTTGCAAGCCGGCACGACCGGCTGTGCCAGAGCCGGAATGTCATCGCCCGGTCGAGATCGCGCGCGCCGATCTTATCGGGATAGAGGCGCGCATGCATCGCCAGCACGTCGCCGACGTGCGCAAGCTCGCTCATGACGATTGCCTTTGATCCGGCTCGTTCACGGTTAGCAATAGGGCGCCCGAACGATGAGCGCCTTGGTAAATTCTGCCCCGATCGATTTGCAATGGCAATGTCAGCCGCTCCGCGGCGCCGTCGGCATTCGCGGTTAAAAAGTTAGCTTAATTTCCGAATCCCCTGGGCAGTGCGAGCGCGCCGCTCTAATCATTTTCGCTGCGCCAGAAGCGCGAAAACATCTTCGTGGGACAGAGGGGCTAACATGCGTAAAATTATGATTCTCGGACTTTGCGATTCTGACCGCGCTGAGCATTGCCGGCTGCTCCGGCAAGGGCAAAGTGCCGCTCGGCAAAGGCAAGGGCAAGACCCCAATTCATACCCGGGGCTAATCGCCTTCATGCTTCCCAGCGTATTCGCTTTTCTGCGCTGGGGCGGAATTCACAGCGCGGGGTTTACGTCACCGCCGCTCGCAGGGAGCGATGTGCTCCCGGCGGGCGCGTGGCGTAGAGCGGCGTGCGCTCGTCAGCGCAATTCTAGCGCTCGTGATGTATGCTGCGCCGGCCTTGGCGCAGCCTCGTGCCGGCAGCCAGGCCGGTTACTTTGTCGATTTCCGCAGCCGGCCGGCCTACCTGTTCGGGCATAGCTTCATCGTCTACGGCCGGCTCGACGCGCGCGGCAGGCCGATTCGACACTCGCCGCGCCGGCATTTACCCAACCGACGGGCAGGCTGGCCTCATCATGGGGTCGGTGCTGCTGCCGGTGCAGGCCTCAGTGCGCGGGGTTGCGGACGACTACAAGGAGCGCCCCGAGCAATATCTACCGTAGGCGATTGAGCGCCGCGCAATATGCACGTCTGCTTCGCGTCGTCGGCGGGCTCAAGCGGAGCGAGCGCGAATGGAATCTGCTGTTCAAGAACTGCAATGACTTCACGATCGAGGTCGCCAAGGGCATGGACATGGCCAGCCCGCCGTCCTGGCTGCCGCCGTACTACTTCGTCGCCGGAATGCGGGCGCTGAACGGTCCCTAACGCTTGCGCGGCATCGCGGTTTTGTGCTGAGTCCGGCCCGGGGGTAGCGAATTTAAGGTGCGGCAACGGCGCGCGATCCGTTGTCCGGTCTAATCGGCATGGAAATCTATCTCCCCGTCGCGCAGCTCGCGGTCAATTCCTTCGTGCTGCTGGGTATCGGTCTCGCGGTCGGATTCCTGTCCGGCATGCTGGGCGTGAGCGGTGGTTTCATCACCACCCCGCTGCTGATCTTTTACGGCATCCCGTCGGGCATCGCGGTGGCCAGCCAGGCAAGCCCGATCGCCGCATCCGCCCTGGTCGGCGCCCTCCGGCAGGGCGGCAAGAAGTCGGTCGACTACAAGATGGGGCTGTGGCTGCTGCTCGGCGGCCTCGCCGGCTCGGCCGTCGGCGTCGCCATCTTCCGCCTCTTGCAGCAAGCCGGCCAAATCGATTTCACCATCCGGATCAGCTACCTGATTCTGCTCGGCACCATCGGCACGCTGATGCTGGTCGAGAGCGTGCAGCGCGATCCGCGCCGCCCGCAAAGGCGTGCGCATCGAACGCCGGCCGGGCCAGCACACCTGGATCCACCGGCTGCCGTTCAAAATGCGGTTTTACCGCTCGGCGCTCTACATCAGCGTGATCCCGGTGATCGTGCTCGGTTTCCTGGTCGGCATCATGACCGCCATCTTAGGCACCGGCGGCGCCTTCATTCTCATTCCGGCCAAGGTCTATCTGCTGCGCATGCGCACCACCCTCGCGATCGGCACGTCGCAATTCCAGATGTTCATCGTGGCCTGCATGGCCACGGTGCTGCACAGCGCGGTCGACCATACCGTCGATATCGTCCTCGCCTTGATCCTGGTGATCGGCGGCGTCGTTGGCGCGCAATTCGGCGTACGCGCCGGCGCGCGGCTGCGCGCCGAGGAACTGCGCACCGCGCTCGCGCTGCTGATCATCGCGATCGCTATCCGGCTGCTGTTCGAGCTGACGCTGACGCCGTCCGACCTCTACTCGGTCATCACGTCGCTTGGTTGACAAGGATGCTGCGACGTTGGCTGACAACGTTGGCTGACGAGGGCCCCGCGCGGCGTTACGCCGCACGGGGCCCGTCTGGTGCGAACGCTGTACGCTTTACACGACGCTACGGTACAGTCGGCGCGCGGCCTCGCACCAAGCCCACCAGCGCCGAGATGGCGAACAGTACAATTGCCACGAAGAACACGATCTTGGCGGCCTCAACCGCCACGCCCGCGACGCCGCCGAAACCAAGCACGGCGGCAATCAAGGCGACGATAAGAAACGTCACTGCCCAACCCAGCATGGGATCCTCGCAACTTATTTAAATGCGCGGCGACGAGCCGTCTATTTGGAAAAACGCAGCCCTGCTTAAATGGTTCCGGTTTTAGTCCGCGGCCACCTCTTAAGGCTGAACGACGGTTTTGAAAACCAAAGCAATTTCAGCCGCTTGCGGGAATGCAAAACCGGCTATTATGGGAACTGTTCATCCGCCTCGCAGTTCACCCGTAGCGTTTGTAGGAGTTGCGTTCATGGCACCGCGGCCGAATTGGAAGGGTTACCTCAAGCTGTCGCTCGTCTCATGTCCGGTGGCACTTTATCCGGCCACCTCGACCAGCCAGCGCGTCCGCTTCAACATCCTCAATCGCGAGACCGGCAACCGGATCCGCAACGAAGTGGTCGATACCGAGACCGGCGATCCGGTCGCGCAGGAAGACCGCGTCAAGGGCTACCAGTTCGAGAAAGGCGAATACGTGCTGGTCGAGGAAGACGAACTCGACAATGTGGCGCTGGCCAGCACCCACACCATCGACATCGAGCAATTCGTGCCGATGTCGGAAGTCGACCGCATCTACCTCGACGAATCCTACTACCTGGTGCCGCAGGACGAGATGGGCCAGGAGGCGTTCGCGGTGATCCGCGACGCGATGAAAAAGGACGACCTGGTCGGGCTAGCGCGCGTGGTGATCTACCGGCGCGAGCACCTGCTGCTGCTGGCGCCGCGCGGCAAGGGCATGATGGGCACCGCGCTGCGCTACAAGACCGAAGTGCGCGCCGAGAAGAATTATTTCGACGAGATCGAAAACGTCAAGGTGACGCCCGACATGCTCAAGCTCGCCGTGCAGATCCTGGAGAGCAAGAAGGGCCATTTCGACCCCGCCAAGTTCGAGGATCGCTACGAAAACGCGCTGATGCAGCTGATCGAGGCCAAACGCGCCGGCAAGAAGCCACCGGTCGTGTCGGAGGGCAAGCCGAGCAACGTCATCAACCTGATGGACGCGTTGCGCAAAAGCGCGCGCGGTAGCGGCGAAAGCCGGCGGGCGGCGCCGGCGCGCAAGAACAACGTCCATAGAGCAACGGACGCAAACGCACAGCGCCCAAGCGCAAGGTCCGGCGCGCAAGCTGATGGGTTTAAGCGATGGCCGGGCTTAGTCGTTATCATGCCAAGCGGCGTTTCGGCGTTACTGCCGAGCCGCGCGGCAAGGTTGGTAAGATCGGCAAGGGCGGCAATGCTCGAAGCTCGGCCTTCGTCATCCAGAAGCACGACGCCACGCGGCTGCATTACGATCTGCGGCTCCAGCTCGACGGCGTGATGAAGAGCTGGGCGGTGACGCGCGGACCCAGCCTGGTGCCGGGCGAGAAACGCGCTGGCGGTGCAGGTCGAAGACCACCCGCTCGACTACAACAAGTTCGAAGGCACCATCCCGAAAGGTGAATACGGCGGCGGCACCGTGATGGTGTGGGACCGCGGACGCTGGACGCCGGAGGGCGACCCGCACAGGGGCCTCGCCAAGGGGCACCTGGCGTTCCAGCTCGCCGGCGAGAAACTGCAGGGCGGCTGGCATCTGGTGCGCATGCGCCGGCGGCCGAACGAGAAGCGCGACAATTGGCTGCTGATCAAGCAGCACGACGATGCGGCGCGCGAGCCGGGCGACAAAGACATCCTGGTGCAAAAGTCGCGCTCGGTGAAGACCGGCCGCACGCTTGAAGAGATCGCGCAACATAAGCGCAAGATCAAAAGCAAAACCAGGCGCAAGGTGGCAAAACGGAAAAAGCGCAAGGTCAAGCGCGCCAAGCGCCGATGAGCCGCCGCCGGACATCGAAACGCAGCAAGCGCGCGAGCCGCAAGCCGGCCGCAACGCGCAGCGCCAAAGCTGCCGCCGGCGCGCTCAAAGCGGCTCCCCGCGCCGCCCTGCCCCGTTTCGTCGCGCCCTGCCTCGCCACTCTGGTCGAGAAAGCGCCTGACGCCAAACGCTGGGTGCACGAAATCAAGTTCGACGGCTACCGCATCCAGGCGCGGCTCGACCACGGCAAGATCAAGCTGATGACCCGCAAGGGTTTGGACTGGACCACGAAGTTTCCGGGCGTCGCGAAAGCGGTCGGCAAGCTGCACGCCAAGACCGCGTTGATCGACGGCGAACTGGTGGTGGAGAACAGCAAGGGCGTTTCGAGCTTCTCGCTGCTGCAGGAGGACCTCAAAGCCGGCCGTGGCGGCCGCATGGTGCTTTATGCCTTCGATCTCATGCATCTCAACGGCGCCGATCTCAAACCGCTGCCGCTTGCCGCGCGCAAGGCGGCGCTCTCCGCCCTGCTCCGGCGTGGCCATGACCGCGCCCATCTGCGCTTCAGCCGGTCGCTGCGCGAGCGCGGCCCGGTGCTGCTCAAACACGCCTGCCGGATGGGGCTGGAGGGCATCATCTCGAAGCTGGCGGATGCGCGCTATCATTCCGGGCGCGGGCACGACTGGCTCAAGGCCAAGTGTTCCGACCGGCAGGAATTCGTGGTGGCGGGCTTTGCGCCCTCCTCAGCCGACGCTCATGCGATCGGCGCGCTGGTGCTCGGCGTCTACGAGCGCGGCAGCCTGAAATATAGCGGCCGCGTCGGCACCGGCTTTACTCATGATACGGCCCGCACGCTCTACCGCACGCTTAAAGCCCGCGAGCGCAAAACCTCGCCGTTCAAGCCGGTGCCGGCGGACGAGCGCGGCCGCCGCGGCCCGGTCTGGGTCGAACCGACAATGGTGGTGGAAGTCGACTTCCACGGCTGGACCCATGGCGACCGCGTGCGGCAGGGTTCATTCCAGGGCGTGCGCCGGGACAAGGCGGCGCGCGAAGTCGTGCGCGAGGTGAAACACTGATGGCGCGCAAACGAGAAAACCTGGCCAAGCGCCGCGCCGCGCGCGGCACGCGCAAGGTCGCGATGATGGGCAAGGTGCGCCTCACCCATCCGGACCGCATCTACTGGCGACGACGCCGGCGTCAGCAAGGAAGACGTGGCCGAAATACTACAAGAAGATCTGGCAACGGATGCGCCCGCACGTCACCGGCCGCGTGCTGGCGCTGGTGCGCTGCCCGGAGGGCGCCGAAGGCCAGTGCTTCTTCCAGAAGCACGCGCGCCTGGGCATCCCGACCGAATTTCTTCATCTGGTGCAGGAAGAGGGCGAGAAGATCATTTCCATCGACAATCTCGACGGCCTGATCGCGTTGGTGCAAGGCGGCGTGCTGGAAGTGCATGTGCGCGGCAGCGCCGTCGACGACCGCGAGCGCGCCAATCGGCTGGTGTTCGATCTCGACCCCGGGCCGGGCGTCGACTTTGCCGACGTGGTGGACGCCGCGCGCGAGGTGCGCGCCCGGCTCAGGCGCATCAAGCTCACGAGCTTCGTGAAAACCACCGGCGGCAAGGGCTTGCACGTGGTGGTGCCGATCAAGCCGGCGCCCTGGGACGATCGCCAAGAACTTCTGCCACAAGGTCGCGCTCAGCATGGAGAAGGACGAGCCCCAAGCGTTATCGTCTCCATCCTCGACCAAAAGCCGGCGCCACAACCGCATCTTCGTCGATTATCTGCGCAACAGCCGCGAGGCGACCGCGATCGCGCCCTACTCCACCCGCGCGCGGCCGGGCGCGCCGGTGGCGGTGCCGGTCGCGACTGGTCCGAACTCGGCGCGATCAAGGGCGGGCAACCAGTACACCGTGAAGAACGTGATGCAGCGCATGGCGCAAACTGGGCGCAAGGATCCCTGGGCCGGCATGGGGCGCAGCCGGCAGGCGCTGCCGAAATTCAAATGAAAAGGCCCGCCATATGGCGGGCCTTCCGCGTTCTATATGACGATACTAAGCCGCGGCGTGCTTGTTGACCGACCGCTCGGCGATCTTGGTCAGTAGCGCGTCCGCCTTCTTCTCTTCTTCCAGGGTCTCGCTCAAGAGGCGCGCGATCTGCGGCTTGCCGATCTGCTTGGCCCAGGCGCACAGCGTGCCGTAGCGCGCGATCTCGTAATGCTCGGCCGCTTGGCCGGAGGCGATGAGCCCGGCATCGAGCGTGTCGGCGTCGTCGACTTCCTCGATCACTTCCTCGCCCTCGGCGACGATGCCGAGAATGGCGTCGCACTTCTTGCCCTTGGCCGGCTTGTCGATCATCTCGAACGCTTTCTCCAGCCGCTGCACGTGGCCCTTGGTTTCCTCGAGATGGTTGCTGAAGGCCTTTTTCAGCTCTTCATTGTCCGCTTCCTTCGCCATCTTGGGCAGCGCTTTGGTCAGTTCTTTTTCGGCGTAGTAGACGTCTTGCAAAAGGGCGTGGAAGAGTTGGTCCAACGTCTTCATGGTTTTCATTCTCCGGTTTTGTCTGGTGAGCGAGGGGGGGTAACACTTGCTGCCAACGTACAAATGGCTGCTCAGTTCCTGCGGCATTGGCGGCTTTAAGCGCAATGGAACAGTGGAACCGGCTGAGACGTTGTCGGGCGCATTCAAATGACGTTCGGGGCCCGTGTCCATGACGAGCAAGAGCCGCCATCTGCATCACGCTGTGTCGAACGACACGCCCACGCTTGCCGCGCGCTTCTCGGCCTTTGCGCAGAAGACCGCGCTGTGGACCGGGCATCCCTTCGCGTTCCTGCTCGCCGTCACGGTGATCGCGGTGTGGGTCGTGACCGGGCCGATGTTCGATTACAGCGACACCTGGCAGCTCGTCATCAATACCGGCACCACCATCGTCACCTTCCTGATGGTGTTTCTGATCCAGAACACCCAGAACCGCGACACGCTGGCGATCCAGCTCAAGCTGTCGGAATTGGTGCTGGCGATGAAAGAGGCGGACAACGAATTCGCCGCGATCGAGGATCTCACCGACGAAGAATTGCAGGAGCTGCACGAGGAATGCCGAGCGCGCGCCGAAATGACCGCTACGCACCTCGAGCGCCGCCGCGCGCCGCATGCCAGCAGCCATCGCGCGGCCGCCCCTCGCAGCAAGACGGCACTCCCGCCACACGCCGAGCCGCCGCAAAGCCTCGGTGTCATAGTTAAATTCGCGACGGAACCAAGTTCCTCCGGTTCCGTTAACCGCAGAGATTAACCGCACATTCCATTTGCGGTGGCGCGCGAGCCTCGCGTGCCGCAGTGAAGTCACTCGTCAATTGCGCGGGCGCGGTAACCGGGGACGACATCGATGAGCGGCGGGCTCCTGACTTGGCGGACCTGGCTCGCATTGGCAGCGGCCTTGATTGGGCTGGCCGCCGGGACGGCATACGCGGCCGACATGGGATTTTTCCGGATCGGCGGCCTATTACAGCGAGGACTATAAAGGCCGCACCGCCTCCGGCGCGGACTACGACCCGACCAAATTTACCTGCGCCCACCGCACGCTTCCCTTCGGCACCCGTCTGCGCGTCACCGACCGGCGCAGCCATCGCAGCGTCGTTGTGGTCGTCACCGATCGCGGGCCGTTCAACAAAGGCCGCACGATCGATCTGTCGCTCGCCGCCGCCAAAGTGCTGCGCATGACCGGCCGCGGCGTGATCGCCGTGACCGCAACGGTGGAAAGTGCGGCCGAGAAAGCTGCGACAGCCGCAACGCCCTAGGCCGGCGGTCGCCCGCGCAAGGCGCTCGTCGTCGGCGAGCAGCGGATCCAGGTTTCCGGGTCAGCGCGCGGTTTGTTCGCCGAGCCGCAGATGCACCGTGTTCTCGTCGACGCAATTGCATGAACACGGTTTTGCCGGCGCCCGGCTCGGGCGCCGGCACCACGTAATTGAACCAGTGGCGGCTGTAGTCGCCTTCCATATGCTTGCCGCCGGGCGTGACGATCTGCGGCCCGCGGATGGAGAAACGCCGGCCGCTCTCCCGATGGCACCAATCGCCGTCGATGGCGTCGGCCAGCGCCGGGGTGGCAAGCAGGACAAGGCCAAGCCCTGCGAAAAATACGTTCAGGTTTTTGCGGGTCATGGTTGGTCTCTTGCGGCGGCTTTTGGCTATATTAGACCCCGCTGACGGTTTCCGACACTCCCTCCAGGACACGCTCCATGCCCCAGAAGCGCCCGGCGCCCCGCCTTGCCTTGATCGACGAAGCCCACATGAACGACGCGCAGCGCGCGCTGCTCGCCTCGCTGCGCGCCAGTCACCTCGCGGCCAATCCATCACCCCGCGCGGGCCGTTCGCGGCCTGGATGCACGCGCCGGACCTCGGCCAGCTTGCGCAGGCGCTTGGCGCGCATTGCCGCTACAACAAGGCCGTGCCGCCGCGGCTGTCGGAATTCGCCATTCTGTGCACCGCGCGGCAGTGGCGCGCGCAATACGAATGGTTCGCGCACGCGCCGATCGCCGAGAAGGCCGGCGTCAAGCCGCAAGACGATTGCCGATCTGCAGGCCGGCCGCGAGCCGAAGTCGGCGCCCAAGGACGAGCGCGCGATCTATGCCTTCGTGCAGGAGCTCTACAAGACGCGGCGCGTCAGCGACCGCACCTATAAGCGCGTGCAATCGCTGCTCGGCGACGCGGCCACCGTCGAACTGGTCGGCATCCTCGGCTATTACACGCTGATCGCGATGACGCTCAACGTGTTCCGCATGATGCCGCCGGCCGACGCCAAGCTCGGCTTCGCGGAGCCGCCTACCGGCTAAACCAGCCGCCTTCCACAATCGCCGCCGGCGCAATTTGCGTATTTGACTTCGGCTTTAAGCACTGACCACGATGTGGGCAGTCGCCGCCAATTTAGGCACTGGCGCGACGCGGGGCCAGAGATTGGACGAAAATCCACTGATAGGCAAGCGAAAAGGGGGATGGCACGTCGCTTGCTCAGTTCGCGTCGCAAGTTGCCGACACAACACGGTGGAGGGTTCCATGCGACGTCGAGATTTCACCAAATTGGCTATTGGCGGGGGCTGCCGGCACGGTCGCGGCGCCCGCCGTTGTTCGCGCGCAAACCACCTTCAGCTGGAAAATGACCAGCTTCTACGGTCCCAACGCAGCGTTCTATTCCACCGGTCCGGGCAGCGCCAAGGACCTTTGCAAGCGCATCGACGACATGTCGGGCGGGCGCCTGAAAATTCAGTTCTACGGCGCCGGCGAGTTGATCCCGGCCGCCGAAGGCTTCGATGCGGTATCGGCGGGCACCGTCGAAATGAACTACGCCAATTCCTACTTCTGGACCGGCAAAAGCTTCGCCGCGCAATATTTCTGCGCCGTCCCTTTCGGCCTCAATTTCCAGGGTCTCAACGGCTGGATGTATGACGGCGGCGGGATCGAGCTGTGGCGCGAGGTCTACGACCGATTCAATCTCGTCCCGTTCCTGTGCGGCAATACCGGCGTGCAGATGACCGGCTGGTTCAAGAAGCCGATCGAGAAAGTCGACGACCTCAAGGGCCTGAAGATGCGCATTCCAGGACTGGCGGGGCGCGTCTACAAGGAACTCGGCGTCGACGCCCGTCTGCTGCCGCCGGGCGAAATCTTCCCGGCGCTCGAACGCGGCGTGATCGACGCCGCCGAATTTGTCGGGCCCTATCTCGACCGCCAACTCGGTCTCCATCGCGCCGCCAAATATTATTACACGACTGGCTGGCACGAGACCGCGACCGCGAGCGAACTCATCGTCAACAAGGCGAAGTGGGCAAGCTTGCCGGCCGATCTCAAGGCGGTGGTCGAGAACGCCTGCGCGGCCTGCAACGTCACCGGCGAAGCTTGGTGCCAGAAGAACAACGCCGAAGCCATGGAAGACCTGATCAAGAACCAGGGCGTCACTCGCGCAGCCGCTGCCGGACGCCATCGTCGCCGCGCTACGCGACTGCCAACGCGAAGATCCTCGCCGAGGCGGTCGCCAAAGACCCGGTCACCAAGAAAGTGCACGATTCCTACATGGCATACATGGCCAAATACAAACAGTGGGCCGGCTACAGCGAGGCCGTCTACCACGACAAGATTCTCGGCAAAGGCTGACGTGATTTCTGCAGAAAATTTGGCCGACGGCATCGACAGGTTCGTCGATGCCGTCGGCCGCATCACCGCTTGGTCGTCCTTCGCGCTCGCGCTGGTAATGGGCGGCAACGTCCTGCTGCGTTACGGCTTCAATACCGGGTCGGTCTGGTCGCAGGAGCTCGAGTGGCACCTGATGTCGCCGATATGTTTATTCGGCATGTCCTACGCGCTTCGACACGGCGAGCACGTCCGCGTTGACGTCCTGTTCGCCTCCTACTCCCAGCGCAACAAATACCTGGTCGAATTCATTTCGGCGCTGCTGTCGATGGCGATCTCGCTGATCGTCATCAAGCTCTCTTGGGCCTACGTGATGCAGTCTTGGAGCATTGGCGAGGGCACGGCCAATCCCGGCGGCATTTCCGGCCGTTACATCCTCAAAGGGCTAATTCCTGTCGGATTCGCGTTGCTGTTCCTGCAATCGCTGGCGCAAGCAATCCAATATTTCCTTGCGTGGCGGGGGCGTACCGATGCCGTTTAACGAACTCCTCGCCCTGCTGATGCTGGTCGGGTTCTTCGCGCTGTTGCTGGCTGGCATTCCGGTGGCGCTGACGCTGGCAACGACCGGCCTGGTGTTCGGCTATATCGGCTTCGGACCACTGCTGTTCAATCTCCTGCCCAGCCGCATCTTCGGAGTGGTGACGAATTACACGCTGATCGCCATGCCGTTGTTCGTCTTCATGGGCGTGATGCTGGAGAAATCCAAGCTCGCCGAAGACCTCATGGACGTGATCGCGCATGCCGCTGGCAGTCTGCGCGGCGGGCTGGGCATCGGCATCATCGTTGTCGGCGTATTCATGGGCGCGACTACCGGCATCGTCGGCGCCACCGTCGTCACCCTCGGCCTGCTTACGCTGCCGACGCTGCTGCGCCGCGGCTACGACAAAGGGCTGTCCTGCGGCGTGATTTGCGCCTCTGGCACACTTGGGCAGATCATTCCGCCGAGCCTGATCCTGATTTTGCTCGCCGACATCCTCAACGAGTCCGTCGGCACGCTGTTTGCCGCCGCCATGATCCCCGGACTGATGCTCGCGGGCATTTACGTCATCTACATTCTCGCGCTTGGCATCTTCCGTCGCGACATGGTGCCGGCGGTGCCGCAAACCGAACGTGACCTGGTGTCGCGCAGCGAACTTCTCGGCAAAATCCTGCGCGTGGCGCTACCCCCACTCGCGCTGGTCGGTGCGGTGCTTGGCTCGATCATCGGCGGCATCGCAGCGCCGACAGAAGCGGCATCGATGGGAGCACTGGGTTCGATCGTCGTGACCGCAATCGGCGGACGGATGTCCTGGGCGGTGTTGCGTGAGACGACCTATGCGACGACCCGCATCACGGCGATGATGATGTTCATCCTGATGTGCGCGCAGGCCTTCTCGCTGGCATTTCGCGGCCTTCAGGGCGAGAAGCTGGTTCAGGACTTCTTCGAATTCCTGCCGGGCGGCATTAATGCCGACATCTGGTTTTTGATGTTCATCATCTTCATTCTCGGTTTCTTCATCGAGTGGATCGAAATCTCCTATATCGCGGTGCCGCTGTTCCTGCCGATTTTCATCGCCGCGAAGGTCGACATGGTCTGGCTCGCTACGCTGATCTGCGTGAACCTGCAGACGTCGTTCCTTACACCGCCGTTCGGCTGGGCGTTATTCTTCCTGCGAGGCGTTGCGCCCCCGGAAATCACCACCGGGGATATTTATCGCGGCATCGTCCCCTTCGTGGCGATGCAATTATTGGCGCTGGTGATTTGCTTTATCTTTCCGCAGCTTGCGCTTTGGCTCCCGCGCACGATCGGCTGGTAACCGCTGCTTCGGCGCCGCCGGCTTAGTGCTTCATCTGCATGCCCGGCATGCCGCCGCCGCCGCGCATGGCGCCGAGCCCCTCGACCGTGAAGTCGACATCGACCTTGCCGGCTTTGGCAAACTCGAGCGTCGCCTTGAAGTGCTCGCCTTGCTTGAGCTGCTGCGTGAGGCCGACCAGCATCACGTGAAAGCCGCCCGGCGCGAGCGTGACGCTCTGCCCCGGCTTGATCTCGATGCCGCCGCTGACCGGCCGCATCTTCATGATGCCGTTGTCCATCTTCATCTCGTGCACCTCGAAGCGGCTGGCGACAGCGGTCGTGCCGCCGATCAGGTTATCGGGCGTGGTGCCGGTATTGGTGACGGTCAGATAGCCGCCGCCGACGCTGGCGCCCTTAGGCGTGGCGCGCGCCCAGGCGGCGGAGATTTTCAACGCGCCGGCCATGACGTCGTCGGCCTGCGCCGGCAACGCCAAAAGGCTTAAGATCGCGGCCTGTGAGAAGAATGCGGTTCATCGGATCGCTCCTGCTTGCCGCGCGCGCTTTTGCGGACAGCGCGGCGGGCGTAACGGATGGAAATGGGAGAATTCTGGAAAATCAGGCCGCAGGCGGCGCGCGCGCAAGCTGCGGGCGGTGCAGATGAGGCCGCGCGGCCGATACGATTGCCCGCGGCGGCGGCGTGAGCTTGGCGATGGCGGCCGGAGCAAGCACGACGATCGCCGGCGGCGGGCCGGCCATCGCATTGACGCAACATTGCGTGCCGCAGCCGGCGGCACAGGGACAGCCGGTGGCATGGCCATCGCCGGAATGCGGGCTTGCCGAGGCTCGCCGAAGCGCACAGGCTGACATCGGGCGCGCCGGCCGCGACCGACAACGGCAACAGCAGCGCCTGCAGCGCGACGACATAGGCCGCGATCAGCGCAACGATCCGCCGTGACCGGAGTGGATGACTCATCGGTTCCAATTTACGCCAGCCGGGCGAAAGGCGTCCACTGGCCGCACCCTGCGTGCTAGACTTGACGCCATGACCGATGATGGCCCTTCTTCGCCGGAGAGCGAACACCGGGTGCTCAAGTTCCGCCGCGGTCCGGCCGGCGCGCGACGGCCGCGCCCGCCGCCGGTCGACGATCTCGCCAAATACGCCCGCGGCAGCGAGGCCGACGATTACCGTCACCGGATGCTCGTTAACGCGGCGGCGTTCGTATTCGTGGCTGCGTTGATCGGCGCCGGGCTGTGGCTCGCGAACAGCTTGGCCGAGCTGCGCCGGAACCAGGACTGCGCCCTGTCCGGGCGGCGCAATTGCGCGCCGATCGAGGTCAACAAAGGCCGCTTTTGAACCCGCGCGCAGGTCCGATTGATTGGCCGATCCGGCCTGTTAGCCTTTTTCCCCGTAAATCCCCGCCGCCATTGAACTTAAACCCCTGCTTCGCTATACGGGCAGCCAACCCCATACCGGTGGAAGGCCAGGCTGAGGGCCGTCCGCAAAAGGCTTCCAGCGCGGGCCGGCCGATTGCCAGAACTCCTACTCAATCAGAGAGTTACCGATGTCTTCGACATTTGAGACCATCGCCAATATTATCGCCGAGACCTGCGATATTCCGCGTGAGTCGATCACGCCCGAAAGCCACGCCATCAACGATCTCGGCATCGACAGCCTCGACTTCCTCGATATTGCCTTCGCCATCGACAAGGCCTTCGGCATCAAGCTGCCGCTCGAGCAGTGGACCCAGGAAGTCAACGACGGCAAGGCCACCACCGACCAATATTTCGTGCTCAAGAACCTCAGCGCCCGCATCGACGAACTCGTCGCTGCAAAGGGAGCCTAACCCCACGGGCGTCCATGCGGCTCGAGTATTTCCAGCTGATCGACCGGATCGTCGACATCGATCTTACCGGCCGTACAATCAGGACTGAGGCGACGGTTCCGACCGCCAGCACCATCTTTGAAGGGCATTTCCCCGGCTATCCGCTGATGCCCGGCGTGCTGCTGATCGAAACCATGGCGCAGACCTCCGGCTGGCTGGTGGTCGCCACCAATAATTTTAGCCGCATGCCGTTCCTGGCGGCGGTCAAGGAAGCCAAGCTCCGCACCTTCGTGACGCCCGGCCAGATTCTCTCGGTTAGCGCCGAGCTGTTACACGACGGATCTGGCTATGCGATGACCGAGGCGCACATCAAGTGCGATGGCAAGGCCATCTGCGACGCCACGCTCACTTTCAGCGTCTTGGCATTTCCCAATCCCGACATGAAAAAGCAGATGCGCGCCACCGCGACCAAAATCGGTTTCCCGACCGGGGCACTCGCCGATGGCTGAGGCCGCGCGCGAAGCCTGGATCACCGGCATCGGCATCGTCTCCTGCCTGGGCGAAGGGCCGCAGGCGCATTGGCAGAAGTTGATGGCGGCGCATCCGAGCGCCGACACCGCGATGTTCGCGCCCTTCATCGTGCACCCGCTCGCGGCCATCAATTTCGACGCGCAGATCCCCAAAAAGGGCGATCAGCGCCAGATGGAGCCGTGGCAGCGCATCGGCACCTATGCCGCCGGCCTCGCGCTCGAAAGCGCCGGCCTCAAAGGCAAGACCGATATCCTCTCGCACATGGACATGATCGTTGCTGCCGGCGGCGGCGAGCGCGACCTCGGCGTCGACTCGACCATCCTGTCCGGCATGGCGCGCGCGCAAAATCCCGCCGCCTTCCTTAACGAGCAACTCATGAGCGGGCTGCGGCCGACGCTGTTTCTCGCGCAGCTTTCCAACTTGCTGGCCGGCAATATCTCGATCGTGCACGGCGTGACCGGCTCATCGCGCACCTTCATGGGCGAGGAGCCCGCCGGCGTCGATGCCGTGCGGGTTGCGCTGTCGCGCATCACCTCCGGACAGAGCGACATCGCGCTGGTCGGCGGCGCGCATAACGGCGAGCGGCCGGATCTGTTCATGCTGTACGAATTCGGCGGGCTCAATCTGAAGGACAAATATGCGCCGGTGTGGGAGCGCGGCAAGCCGGGCGGCTTCGCGCTCGGCTCGCTCGGCGCCTTCCTGGTGCTGGAGACGCGGGCGCACGCCGAGGCGCGCGGCGCAAAGCCGCTGGCGCGGCTCACGGCCGTCCTGTCCGACCGCACCAAACGCCAGCAAGGGAGCGTCACCGCCGGGCTCTCGCGGCTATGGGACAAGGTCAAAGACCAGATTAAGGCGGGTCAGGCGGCGGTGCTTTCGGGGGCGACCGGCGCGGAGGCTGCGACAGCCGAAGAACGGGCATTTCTCGAGGCTCACGGCGACCTTGCCGTGCGCGCCACCGGCTCATATCTCGGGCATGGGTTGGAGCCGCAATTTCCCATGAATGTCGCCCTGGCCGCGGTTGCACTCGGCCATGGTAGTCTGTTTCCGCCCTGTGACTCGACCGGGTTAGAGCGGCCGATGAGCGGGCCACTGAGCCAGGTGCTGGTGACAAGTGTCGGGCATTGGCGGGGCGAAGGCCTCGCTTTGGTCGAAAAGGTCGGCTAACGGAGCACGCTATGGCAACGAAAGACAAAATGGGCCGCCCGATCGTCGTGGTGACCGGGCTCGGCGTCGTCACCTCGCTGGGCGCCGGCAAGACCGACAATTGGGCCAAGCTGACGGCCGGCGAGTCCGGCATTCGCGCCATCACCCGCTTTCCGACCGAGGGTCTGAAGACCCGCATCGCCGGCACCATCGATTTCCTGGGCGAGCAGCCCTCCTCCGCCGCGCTGTCGGAGAAATTCGCCGATCTCGCCGTCGAAGAGGCCATCAGCCAGTCGGGCATCGGCTCGAAGGGCGATTTTCCGGGGCCGCTGTTCCTGGCGGTGCCGCCGATCGAGATCGAGTGGCCGCAGCGCATGGCGCTGGCCGCCAAATCCGGCGCGAACGACAAGGTCACCTATAGCGACATCCTGCGCGTGAGCGCGCAGTTTCCCGACTACCACCCGCGCTTTTTGTTCGGCTCGGTGGCCGACGCGCTGGCGGAGAAATACGGCACCAAGGGCTCGCCGATCTCGCTGTCGACCGCCTGCGCTTCGGGCTCGAGCGCGATCCAGCTCGGCGTCGAGGCGATCCGCCGCGGCGATACCGATGCCGCGCTCTGCATCGGCGCCGACGGCTCGATCAATCCCGAAGCGCTGATCCGTTTCTCGCTGCTATCGGCGCTGTCGACCAGCAACGACAATCCGCAAGGCGCGGTGCGGCCCTTCGCCAAGAACCGCGACGGCTTCGTGATGGCGGAAGGCGCCGGCGCCTTGGTGCTGGAAAGCTACGAGGCGGCGAAAGCGCGCGGCGCCAAGATCCTCGGCGTGCTGGAAGGCTGCGGCGAGATGGCGGACGCCTTCCACCGCACGCGCTCGAGCCCGGATGGCAGACCGATCATCGGCTGCATCCACAATGCGATCGAGGACGCGGGCCTGCAGCCCGACCAAATCGATTACGTCAACGCGCATGGCACCAGCACGCCCGAAAACGACAGGATGGAGCATCTCGGCCTTTCGGCGGTGTTCGGCGAGCGCATGAAGGGCATTCCGATCTCGTCCAACAAGTCGATGATCGGCCACACGCTGTCGGCCGCCGGCGCGGTCGAAGCGGTGTTCTCACTGCTCACGCTCGAGCATCAGCGCATTCCGCCCACCATCAATTACCTGGTGCCGGACCCGGCGATTCCGCTCGACGTCGTGCCGAACAAGGCGCGCGACGCCAAGGTGACGCACGTCATCTCCAATTCCTTCGGTTTCGGCGGGCAGAACGTCTCGCTGGTGATGGGCCGCGAGCCGGCGTAATCCGCCGCGCCGCCCTCCCCCCATGCGCGCACTCCGACTGATCGCCGACCGCAAGCTTGAATTGGCCGAGGTCGACAATCCGCCGCCGCCAGCAAGCGGCGAGGTGCAAATTCGCATCAAGGCGGTCGCGCTCAATTATCTCGACGTCTGGGGCTTCCGCGGCATGGCTTTCGCCAAGCGCACGCTGCCGCTGGTGGTGGGTGTCGAGTCCTCCGGCGAAATCGCCGGCGTGGGCGCCGGCGTCAGCGGCTTCAAGCCCGGCGACAAGGTCGTGATGTACGGCGCCAAGACGTGCGGCCACTGCGCCGCCTGCCGCGAGGGCCGCGACAATCTGTGCGAGAACGTCGGCGGCATCATGGGCTTCCATCTCGACGGCTTCGCGCGCGATCTGGTCAATCTGCCGGCACGGCTGGTGATCCCCGTGCCGGAAGGCGTGTCGCTGCGCGATGCCGCTTGCGCGCCGATTGCGTTCGGCACCGTCGAGCACATGCTGTTCGACAACGCCAAGCTCAAGCCGGGCGAGACCATTCTGGTGCATGCCGGTGGCTCCGGCATCGGCTCGGTGGCGATCAAGATGGCGAAGGCCATGGGTTGCACGGTCATCACCACCATCGGCGATGACGCCAAGGCGGCAAAGGCCAAGGCGCTCGGTGCCGACCACGTCATCAACTACAAGACCGAGCGCTTCGAAGGCGTCACGCGCAAGCTCACCGCCAAGAAGGGCGTCGACGTCGTGTTCGAGCATGTCGGCGGCGAAGGCTTCAACGCCTCGCTGCTCTGCCTCAAGCGCGGCGGGCGGCTGGTGACCTGCGGCTCGACCGCCGGCCCGACGGTCACCATCAATCTGATGCAGCTGTTCCAGCAGCAGTACAAGATTTTCGGCTCGTTCGGCTGCTCGATGCGCAATATCCGCGACAGCCTGTCCAAGATGGCCGCCGGCATGGCGCCGATCATCGATACCGAGGTGGCGCTTGCCGATTTCGAGCGCGGCCTCTCGCGGCTCGAAAGCCGGCAGGTGTTCGGCAAAGTCATTGTGAACTTCTAATGCGCGGCGCGCCCTCAAGCGCGCAGGCAATGCCATGCTCGGCGCGCTCGCGGTCGGCCTGCTCGAGTTCTTGCGGCTATTCCCGCCCGACAAGCTCGCCGATTTTTCCGGCTGGCTGTTGCGCACGCTTGGGCCCTGGCTGCCGGAAAACAAAATCGGCCGCGCCAATCTTGCCGCCGCTTTCCCGGAAAAATCACCGGCCGAGATCGATCAAATCCTGCGCGGGGTCTGGGACAATCTCGGCCGTCTGGGCGCCGAATTCGCGCAGCTCGACCGCATCTGGGATTGGGACCCGGCGCATCCGGACCGCATCAACCGCATCGTCATCACGCGCGAGCAGATCGACCGCTACATGACGCTGGCGAACGACGGCAAGCCCGCCTTGGTGTTTGCCGCCCATCTCGCCAATTGGGAGCTGCCGGCCATCTGCGCGGCCACCTACAAGCTCGACAGCGCGGTGCTTTACCGGCGGCCCGAACATTCCCGCCATCAACCGCTGGCTCGCCAAGACGCGCGCCGCCACCATGGGCGAGATGATCAACACCAGCCTCGATGCTCCGGTGAAGATTGCACACGCGCTCGAGCGCGGCGCCCATGTCGGCATGCTGGTCGATCAATATTACGTGCGCGGCGTCGAGGTGACGTTCTTCGGCCGCAAGACCAACGCCAACCCGCTGCTGGCGCGGCTGGCGCGCCATTTCGACTGTCCGATCTACGGCACGCGCGTCGTGCGGCTGCCGGGCCATCGCCTGCGCCCGGAGCTGTCCGAGGAAATCAAGCCGGCGCGCGACGCCGACGGCAAGATCGACATCGCCGCCACCATGCAGATCGTCACCAGCGTGATCGAGGGCTGGGTGCGCGAACACCCCGAGCAGTGGCTCTGGCTGCACCGGCGCTGGCGCTAGCGCCCGGTCTTCACGCGCGTCCAGATGCGGTTGATCAGCCGCTGCGCCTGCGGTGAGCGGGCCTCCACGGTGTAGAGGTGGCTCATGGTGTCGGCGCTCGGATAGATGCCGGGATCGTCGAGCACTTTCTTGTCGATCAATTTCTGGCTCGCCAGATTGCCATTGGCATAGGCGACCATGTCGCTGTTCTTGGCCGCCACGTCCGGCCGCAGCAGGAAATCGATGAAGGCAAGCGCTTCGGCCGGATGCGGGGCGTCCTTCGGGATGGCGAGATTGTCGAAGAACATCTGCGCGCCTTCCTTCGGGATCGCATAGCCGATGTCGACGCCGTTCTTGGCTTCCGCCGCGCGCTTCTGCGCCTGCTTGATGTCGCCCGACCAGCCGACCACCAGGCAGATTTCGCCGCTCGCCAGCGCGTTGAGATATTCCGAGGAATGGAATTTGCGCACGTTCGGCCTGATCTTCGCCATCAGCGCGGCGGCCTGGTCCAGATCGGCTTGCTTGGCCGAATTGGGATCGAGTCCGAGATAATGCAGCGCCGCCGGGATGATGTCGTCGGCGGAATCCAGCATGTGGATGCCGCAAGTCTTGAACTTGGCGAGCAGTTCCGGCTTGAACACCACGTCCCAGCTGTCGATGGTGGCATTGGCGCCCAGCCGCTCATGCATCGCTTTTACGTTGTAGCCGATGCCGGTGGTGCCCCACATGTAGTTGACGGCGTATTGATTGCCGGGATCGTAGACCGCAAGGCGCTTGGCGACGTCCGGCCAGACATTGACCAGGTTGGGCAGCTTGCTCTTGTCGAGCTTCTGGAAAACGGTGGCCTGGATCTGGCGTTGCAGGAAATAGCCGGTCGGCACCACCACGTCGTAGCCGGACTTGCCGGCGAGCAGCTTGGTCTCCAGCGTCTCGTTGGCGTCGAAGGTGTCGTAACGCACCTTGATGCCGGTCTCCTTGCTGAACTGCTCGAGCACCTGCGGATCGATATAGTCCGACCAGTTGTAGACGTTGACCACGCGCTCTTGCGCGCTGGCCATAGTGCCAACGGCCGCAGCCAGGGCGGCGATGACGAATAGACGTCGCATGGAGAAGCCTCGGGTGTTTCAGCTCGAAGTTCAGGTCGAAGTTCAGGTCTTCGTCGGAAGGCCGGCCGCCTTCCAGGCAAGGATGCCCCCGGCAAGGTGCGATTTGTATGGGTAGCCCTGGTCCTGCGCGGCGAGCGAGGCGGTGACCGAGCGTTTCCCGGAGCGGCAGGCAAACACCACCTGCTTGCCTTGCGGATCGGGGATGTCGGCGGGATCGAAGGCGGACAGCGGCACGATCACCGCGTCGGGATAGCTTTCGACCGACGTCTCGTTCGGCTCGCGCACGTCCACCAGCAGCATGCGGCCGGCGCGCAAGCCGGCAGCCACCTGCTCGGGCGTGAGATTTTCCACCTCGTCGGCGCGCGCCATGTCCTCGGCCATGACTGTTTCTAGCCGGATTTGGAGCGCCGCACTAGGTCAGAGCGCGACAGATTAGAGCGCGACAATTAGAGCGCGACTTGGGTTCCGACCTCCACCACGCGGCCGGTGGGGATCTGGAAATAGTCGGTGGCGTCGTTGGCCAGCCGCGAAAGCCCGATGAACAGGCGGTCCTGCCAGCGCGGCATATCGGATTTCGCCGCCAATTTGAGCGAACGGCGTGACAGGAAAAACGACGTCGACATGATGTCGAACTGCCAGCCGAGCTTGCGCGCAATCGCCAAGGCCTTGGGCACGTTCGGCGTCTCCATGAAACCGAAGTGCAAGACCACGCACGAAAATCGCGATGAGATCGGCGTGATCTCGACGCGGTCCTCATCCCGCACGCGCGGCGTGTCGGCGGTCCTGATCGTGAGGATCACGTCTTTCTCGTGCAGCACCTTGTAGTGCTTGAGGCTGTGCAGCAGCGCGGTCGGCGCGAACTCGGGATCGCTGGTGAGGAACACGGCGGTGCCGGGCACCACCGGCGGCGGCTTCTTCTCGAGATTGGCGACCAGCGATTTGAGCGGCATTTCCTGCCGGCGCGTTTTCTCGAACAGCAGCCGCGTGCCGCGCCGCCACGTGTACATGAGCGTCATGACGCAGCCGCCGAGCAAGAGCGGCACCCAGCCGCCTTCGATCACCTTGAGCATATTGGCGGACAGGAAGGTGAGATCGATGAACAGGAACGGCACGATCAGCGCAGCGGCCGCCCACTTCGACCAGCCCCAGACGCGCCAGATCACGATAAAGGCCATCATGGCGGTGACCACCATGGTGCCGGTGACGGCGATGCCGTAGGCGGAGGCGAGTGCGCTGGAGGAGCGGAACAGCGCCACCAGCAGCAGCACGCCGATCAGCAGCAGCGTGTTGACGCGCGGCATGTAGATTTGGCCGAACAGCGATTCCGAGGTGTGGACGATTTCCAGCCGCGGCAACAGGCCGAGCTGGATCGCCTGGCGGGTGAGCGAATAGGCGCCGGTGATGACGGCCTGGCTGGCGATGACGGTCGCCGCGGTCGCCAGCACCACCATCGGCAACAGCGCCCAGTGCGGGAACAGCAGAAAGAACGGATTCTCGATCGATTTCGGATTGGCCAGCACCAGCGCGCCTTGCCCGAGATAATTGATGATGAGCGCCGGCAGCACCACCGTCAGCCAGGCAAAGCGGATCGGCCCGCGGCCGAAATGACCGAGATCGGCATAGAGTGCTTCCGCGCCGGTCACCACCAGGAAGACGGCGCCGAGGGTGAACAGCGCGACGATGCCGTGATGGATGAGGAAGCTCACGCCGTACCACGGATTGAAGGCGAACAGGACGTTTAGGTTCTGCCCGATATGCCACAGTCCCGGCGGCGGCAATGGCGGCAAACCAGATCAGCGTTACCGGCCCGAAGAAGGCCGCCACCTTGGCGGTGCCGCGCGACTGCACCGAAAACAGGACGATCAGGATGAGCACCGTGATCGGCACCACGAACTCATCGAAGGCCGGGGTTGCGACCTTGAGGCCTTCGACGGCCGAGAGCACCGAAAGCGCGGGCGTGATGATAGCGTCGCCATAGAACAACGCGCCGCTGATGATGCCGAGCAGCACGACGATGCCGGCGCGGCCGGCGAGCGCGCGCGAGGCAAGCGCCATCAGCGCCAGCGTGCCGCCCTCCCCGTTATTGTCGGCGCGCAGCAGGATCAGCACGTATTTGGCGGTGACCACCAAAAGCAGCGCCCAGATGATCAGCGACAAGATGCCGAGCACGACCGGCTCGCTCGCCGGCGCATTGGGACCGACCGCCGCCAGCACCGATTCGCGCAACGCGTAGAGCGGGCTGGTGCCGATATCGCCGTAGACGACGCCGATGCTGCCGATGGTGAGCGCCCAGAAACTGGGCGAAGCGGACGCCTCGCCGGCGCCGTGGGGCGCGGGTTCGACGATGGCCCTGGGGGACATGCGGGAGTGCCTGAAAATTCTTGCGGTGCAACAGAAGGACGCGGATATAACGCTGCCTGCCTCGCGCCAGCAGCGGCATTTGCGCACAGCGTCAGCGTGAGCCATGCGGACGGCGCAAGTCCAGAGAATTAAATTATATCAGTTATGTCAATAGCTTATGTGGACAAGCAGCCGGGTTACACCGTCACCTGCGTGCCGACCTCGACCACCCGCCCGGTCGGGATCTGGAAGAAGTCGGTGGCGTCGCTCGCCGAGCGCGCCAGACCGATGAACAGGTGATCCTGCCAGGCCGGCATCCCCGACTTCGCCGATGGCTTGAGCGCGCGCCGTGACAGGAAAAACGACGTCGACATGATGTCGAACTGCCAGCCGTGCTTGCGCGCGATCGCCAGCGCCTTGGGCACGTTGGGCTGCTCCATGTAGCCGAACTTCAGCGACACCCGCGAAAAATGCTCCGACAGCGGCGTGATCTTGACGCGGTCGTCCTCCGGCACGCGCGGCGTGTCGGCGGTGACGATGGTGAGGATGACGTTGTTCTCGTGCAGCACCTTGTTGTGCTTGAGATTGTGCAACAGCGCGGTGGGCGCGAATTCGGGATCGCTGGTGAGGAACACGGCGGTGCCCGGCACGAAGTGCGGCGGCTTCCTCTCGAGACTGCGGAACAGCGTGTCGAGCGGCACTTCCGTGCGCCGGGTCTTGCTGGCGAGAATGCCGGTGCCCCGCCGCCAGGTCAGGATCAGCAGCACCATGGTGGCGCCGAACAGCAGCGGCGCCCAGGCGCCCTCGAACAGTTTGAGGAAATTGGCGGAAAAGAAGGTCACATCGACGACGACGAACGGCAACATCAACAGGGCGGACTGCCACAAGCGCCACTGCCACTGTTTCCATATGACGATGAAGGCCAGCAGCCCATCCACCACCATGGTCGTCGCCACCGCGATGCCATAGGCGGAGGCGAGCGCGCTCGAGGTGCGGAACAACCCGACCAGCAGCAGCACGCCGATCAGCAGCGCCACCGTCACACGCGGAATGTAAATCTGCCCGACATGCGAGGCGGAGGTGTGCAGGATGGCGAGCCGCGGCAACAGGCCGAGCCGGATCGCCTGATGCACCAGCGAATAGGCGCCCGTGATCACCGCTTGGCTGGCGATCACTGTGGCGGCCGTCGCCAGCACGATCATCGGCATCAGCAGGGCATCCGGCACCAGCCGGTAGAACGGATTTTCGATCGCGTCCGGATCGGCCAGCACCTTGGCGCCTTGGCCGAAATAATTGATCAGCAGCGCCGGCAACACGAGGCACAGCCAGGCGGTCTGGATCGGCTTGCGCCCAAAATGACCGAGATCGGCATAAAGCGCCTCGCCGCCGGTGACCACCAGGAACACCGCGCCGAGCGTCACCATGCCAATGCCGCCGTGATCGAGCAGAAACTCGATGCCATAGAGCGGATTGATGGCGGTGAGCACATAAGGATCGTCACGGATGTGCAATCCGCCGGCGATGGCGATCGAGACGAACCACACCACCATGACGGGACCGAACAGGGCCGCCACCTTGGCGGTGCCGCCGCGTTGCGCGGCGAACAGCCCGATCAGAATGGCGACCGTGATCGGCGCCACGTATTCGCTAAACGCGGGCGTCGCCAGCTTCAATCCCTCGACCGCCGACAGCACCGAAATGGCCGGCGTGATCACGCTGTCGCCCAGGAACATGGAGGCGCCGATGACGCCAAGGATGAACACGAAGGCGGTGCGCCGCCCGAGCGCGCGCGTGGCGAGCGCCGTGAGCGACAGCGTGCCGCCCTCCCCGTTATTGTCGGCGCGCAGCAGGATCAGCACGTATTTGGCGGTGACGGTGATGATCAGCGCCCACACGATCAGCGACAAAACCCCCAGCACGACACCGCGCGTCACCGGATGACCATTGCTCGCCGCAATAGCCGCCTCGCGGAAGGCGTAGAGCGGGCTGGTGCCGATGTCGCCGTAGACGACGCCCACGCTCCCCAGCGACAAGGCCAGAAAGCTGGGCCCGGCTAGGCCCGCATCCGCGCGATTGGCCTCGGCGGGCGCCGCCGCTTCTTTTACGTCATCGGTCATCGAGGTTTGTCGGTCCGCCGTGGGGACTTGAGGGCGGGGCTTATAACACCGCCCAAGCTTGGACAATACCGCGCTTGCGCGCAGTCCACCGGCCTAAAATGGGCGGGTTTTCGACCTTAAGGCGTGAAACCGGCCGGCAGCGGCGGCGCCTCGCGCATCAGGGTGATGGTCACCCGGCGGTTCGGCGACATATAGGGATTGTCCGGAAACAACGGATCGGTATCCGACTTGCCGGCCACCATGAAGACGTGGCTGGACGGCAGGCCCTCGGCCTCCAGGATCTGGCGCACCGCATTGGCGCGGTCAGCGGAAAGTTCCCAGGCCCCATAACCGGGCTTGGGGGGCACCTTGCTCGATGAGGTGTGGCCGGTGATGGAGACACGGTACGGCATGCTTTTGAACGCCGGCGCCATCTTCTGGATCAGCTTGCGCGTTCGCTCAAAGGGCTCCTTTTCACCGTCCGGGAACATCGAGCGGCCGTCCTGATCGACGATCTCGATGTTGAGGCCCTCTTTGGTCTCCTCGACCATGATGTGTTTGGAGGCCTCGGTGATTTCCGGCATGTCCTGCAAGGCTTGCCGCAGGGAGGCAGCGGCCAGCGCGAAATCGCGATCCTGCTTGAAGCGAGCGCCGTAGGAGCGCTCCTTGTCGTGCTCGTCGGGCGCCGGCGTTGGGGAGGCGTCCTTCGGATCGATCTGCGCGGCGTTCTTGAGCTTGGGCCGCGTGGGCAGGCCGAGGACCTCGATGATGCCGGAATAGCGCACGCGATCCTGCACGCCGAAGGCTTCGCGCATCGAACCGGCGACGACTTGCAGTTTCTGCTGATCTTGCGTGGAAAATGCCACCAGCATCACGAAGAAGCTGACCAGCAGGCCCATCAGGTCGGCGAAGGTGACGAACCAGCCGTGACCGCCGTGGGCTCCTTCCTTGCGTCTGGCCATTGTCTATGTTCCCGGATGCGGTGCCTTTAAGCGGCCGCCTTCACCTCTTCAGCGTCCTCTTCCTCAACGTGACGGTGTTTTTCCGGCAGATAGGCCAGCAGCATCTCGCGCACCAAAGTTGGGCTCTTGGCCTCGCGGATCATCAGGATGCCGTCGATCATCAGCGTGCGGTTGATCTCTTCGTCCACCAGCTTGAGATGCAGCTTGTCGGCGATCGGCAGGCAGAACAGATTGGCCAGCGCCGCGCCATAGAATGTCGCCAGCAGCGCACCCGCCATGTACGGGCCGAGCTTGGACGGATCGGTCATGTTGGCGAACATCTGCACCATGCCGATGAGGGTGCCGATCATGCCGAAAGCCGGCGCGCAGTCGCCGACCGCGCGATAGATTTTCTGGCCTTCGTCGAGGTGTGTGAGGAAGTTGTCGCGATCGCGCTCGAGATTGTCGCGGATGAAGCTGGTGTCGTAGCCGTCGGCGACGAAGCGGACGCCCTTGGCGAGGAACGGGTCGTCGATCTCGACCTTTTCGAGGCCGACGGGACCCTGCTTGCGGGCAACTTCGGCGAGGCCGGCGAGCTCGTCGACCAGTTCGCGCTGGGTCATGCGGCGCATCGAGAAGGCGAATTTCGCCCCGAGCGGCAGGCCGTGCATGATCGAGGAGAACGGAAAGCGGATCAGCGTGGCGGCAAATGAGCCGCCGAAGATGACGATGAACGCATGTTCGCTGACGAACATGTGCAGATCGCCGCCCATCAGGATCACGGCACCGACCACGGCGACGCCGCACAGCAGACCTAGACTGGTCGCGATATCCATAACTTGACCCCACCCAACGCGTAACAACTGGCGCAAAAATCTTCGCGCAAGCCGACCCTAGACGGGGCCCGTTAAGGGGCGGTAAAGCCTAACCTTTGGTGAAAGAAAAACGCCCGGCAAAGGCGTGACCGGGCAAGGAAAAGCTGCAAAAATCGCCGCAAAAGGGCTGGGCGCGCCTGCGCCAGTTAACGACCCCTTAAAAACCGGAGGAACGACGACATGCGCGAGATCGGCCATTTCATCGGCGGCAAGACCGTCAAGGGGACCTCCGGGCGGTTCGGCGACGTGTTCAATCCGAACACCGGCGAGGTGCAGGCCAAGGTCGCGCTCGCCAAGCACTCCGAGGTCGAGCACGCCATCGCCAATGCCGAGGCCGCGCAGCCGGCCTGGGCCGCCACCAATCCGCAGCGCCGCGCACGCGTGATGTTCAAGTTCCTCGACCTGGTCGCCAAGGATATGGACAACCTCGCCAAGCTGCTGTCCTCCGAGCACGGCAAGGTCCTCGGCGACGCGCGCGGCGACATCCAGCGCGGCGTCGAGGTGGTCGAATTCGCCTGCGGCATTCCGCATCTGCTGAAGGGCGAATACACCGAAGACGCCGGCCCCGGCATCGACCTCTATTCGATGCGGCAGCCGCTCGGCGTGGTCGCCGGCATCACGCCGTTCAATTTTCCGGCCATGATCCCGTTGTGGAAATGCGCGCCGGCGATCGCCTGCGGCAATGCCTTCATCCTCAAGCCGTCGGAGCGCGACCCGTCCGTGCCGATGCGCATCGCCGAGCTGTTTCTGGAGGCTGGCCTGCCGCCGGGCATCCTCAACGTCGTCAACGGCGACAAGGAAGCGGTCGATACGCTGCTCAACGATCCGCGCGTGAAGGCGATCGGCTTCGTCGGCTCCTCGGCGATCGCGGAATACATCTATTCGACCGGCTGCGCCAACGGCAAGCGCATCCAATGCTTCGGCGGCGCCAAGAACCACATGATCGTGATGCCCGACGCCGACATGGATCAGGCGGTCGACGCGCTGATCGGCGCCGGCTACGGCTCGGCCGGCGAGCGCTGCATGGCGGTGTCGGTCGCGGTGCCGGTCGGCAAGAAGACCGCCGATATTCTGATCGAAAAACTGATCCCGCGCGTGGAAAGCCTCAAGATCGGCCCCTCCTCCGACGACAAGGCCGACTACGGCCCGATGGTCACGCGCGCAGCTGCTCGACAAGGTGCGCGGCTATATCGATGCCGGCGTCAAGGAAGGCGCCAAGCTCGTCGTCGACGGGCGCGGTTTCAAGCTGCAGGGCTACGAGAACGGCAATTTCATCGGCGGCTGCCTGTTCGACGAGGTGACGCCCGACATGAAAATCTACAAGGAAGAGATTTTCGGTCCGGTGCTGTCGGTGGTGCGCGCCAAGGACTACGAGGAAGCGGTGCGGCTGCCGTCCGAGCATGAATACGGCAACGGCGTCGCCATCTTCACCCGCGACGGCGATGCCGCGCGTGATTTTGCCAACCGCGTCGAGGTCGGCATGGTGGGCGTGAATTTCGCCATCCCCGTGCCGCTCGCCTACTACACCTTCGGCGGCTGGAAACGGTCCGGCTTCGGCGATCTCAACCAGCATGGTCCGGATTCGGTCCGCTTCTACACCAAGACCAAGACGGTGACCTCGCGCTGGCCGTCCGGCATCAAGAAGGGCGCCGAATTCGTGATCCCGACGATGAAGTGAGCCGCGCATGATCCCGAAAAGTGGGAACCGGTTTTCGGATAAGATCATGCGCAAGAAAAATTGATATGAGCGCGCGACGCATCGCGGGCGGCATCGTGTTGGCGGTCATGCTTTCGGCTTGCGCCACCAATGACGGCCCGACGCCGCCGGCGCCGCAGCCGCAGAACGACATGAGCGGCCGCTGGATGTTGTCGGCCCCCAACGCGCCGGCCTGCGGCATGGAATTTCAGGGCGTGCCCGGCCAGTTGCAAGGGACCATCAATCCGGAGGGCGGCTGCCCCGGCAATTTCTTCACCAGCAAACGCTGGACCTTCACGCAGGATACCCTCACGCTCACCATCGCCGACCAGAACAATCAGCCGCTGGCGCAGTTCGCCTTGGGCGACGGCCGCTTCACGGGAAAATCCACCGCCGGCATGCCGGTCACGTTGTCGCGCTGAACGAGGAAATTCATGTCCGAATACCAGCTCTACTGCTTTGCCCAGTCCGGCAATGCCTACCGCGCCGCGCTGATGCTCAATCTGATCGGCGCCGACTGGGAGCCGAAGTGGATCGATTTCTTCGGCGCCGGCAGTGCAGCGCCAGGCGCCAGTACCGCACCGAGGTCAACGAGATGGGCGAGGTGCCGGTGCTGGTGCACGGCAAGAAGAAGCTCACGCAGTCGGGCGTGATCCTGACCTATCTCGCCAACCACACGGCAAGTTCAAGCCGCAGGGCGAGGACGAAGAACTTGAATCGTTGCGCTGGATCATCTTCGACAACCAGAAGGTCAACGGCTTCCTCGGGCCGTACCGATTTCTGAAGAACTTCGCCAAGCCGGCGGGCGATCCGGCGGTGATGGCGTTCCTCAAAGGCCGCATCGACGGCAACCTCGCCATCGTCAACAAGCGGCTGACCGGCCGGCAATTTCTGGTGAGCGACAGACCGACCATCGCCGACGTGTCGATGACGGCTTATCTGTATTACCCGGCGGAGGAGTTCGGCTTCGACATCGCCAAGGAGCATCCGGCGATCGGCGCCTGGCTCAAGCGCATGCAAGCTTTGCCCGGCTGGAAGCATCCTTACGACCTGATGCCCGGCTACCCGTTCGGCACGCAGGGCTACCGCAATCAGTGATCGTGGTCGTGGTGGCGTGATGATGGCCGTGCGCGTGATCGTGGTCATGATCGTGCTGATCGCGCGTGTAACTCGTAGGCGCCGCCTTCCGGCTCGAACGGCGCTTCGATCACCGTCACCTTGGCGCCGAGCGATGCGAGCAGATTTTCGATGCCGGGCTCGCGCCGCGCGCGGATGCGGTTCGGCAGCATCTGCACCGGGATGTGGCGGTCGCCGAGATGCCAGGCGAGCCGCGCCAATCCTGCGACGTCGCCCGCACGCGCCTCGATCAGCGGCTCGGGTGCCGCCACCACTTCGAGCAGCGAGCCGTCCTCGAGCAGCAGCGCGTCGTCGGTGCGCAGCCGCGTCGGTTGTGCGAGCGCGATCTCGAAACGGCCGCCTTTGAGGCCGGTCGCGGTCACCGCCTGCGCGCTGCGCTGGGCGTAATCGAGAATGACGGTGTCGGCGACCTTGCGGCCGCCGCGTTCGGCAGGCTTAAGGACGCGCGTTGCGCGCATCAATTCAGGCGTGCCGGGCGGTCGTCCTCGCCGGCCGTGCCGGGCGGGCCGGACGGGTGTTGTCCGAGCGGCGCTTCGCCGGCTTGCGCCGCGCCGCATTGCGGCGGCTGCCGCCTGCGCATCCTTGCGCTGGTAGTTCCGGTAAGACAGCCAGCCGAGCGGCAGGCAGGCGAGATAGGCGAGCGTGCCGATGCTCAGCACCTGCCACGGATAACTGATGAGCAGCGCAAAGAACAACACGACGACGACGAACACCGGCAGCACCATTTCCGGCGGCACGCGTTTGCCGACGCGCTTGCCGGAGAACACCGGCAGCCGCGACACCATCAGCAGCGCGATCGCCAGCGTGTAGAGGAAGGTCAACCACACCACGACGAGCCCGGTCGGCGCGCCGAGCAGATTGAGATAGATCGGCAGCAGCACGGTGATGGCGCCGGCCGGCGCCGGAATGCCGGTGAAGAAATTGCCCGCCCAGATCGGCTGGTTGGGCTCGTCGATCATCACGTTGAAGCGCGCAAGCCGCAGCGCGGCGCAGATCGCGAACACCAGCGCCGCGATCCAGCCTGCCGACTTGAGCTCCTGCAGGCCCCAGAAATACAAGGATCAGCGCCGGCGCCACGCCGAAATTGACGAAGTCGGCCAGACTGTCGAGCTCGGCGCCGAAGCGCGAGGTGCCCTTGAGCATGCGCGCGATGCGGCCGTCGATACCGTCGAGCAGCGCCGCGAACACGATGGCCGCGAGCGCGAGCTGCATATTGCCTTCGACCGCCATGCGCATGGCGGTCAGCCCGGCGCACAGCGCCAGCAGCGTGATCAGATTGGGCAGCAGCACGCGCACCGGAATCGGCCGGAAGCGGCGGCGATGCCGGGATGTCGGCGGGGTCGGATCGAAGGGCGGAAACACCATGGCTGGCAATATAAGCCCTCGCGCGGGCCCGCGCCACGCCGCGGCGCGCGAAATTCGGCTGGCTCGTTAACGATTTAGCCGGCCCGGAAGGCGCGGGCCCCGTCGCCTGAGCGCAGGTCGGCAAGCACGGTCTCTCCGGCAATCGCCGTCTGGCCGACCGCGACCAGCGGCGCCACGCCGTCCGGCAGATAGACGTCGAGGCGGGAGCCGAAGCGGATCATGCCGAAACGCTCGCCGGCGCCGACCGGTTGGCCCTCGCGCACGAAGCAGACGATGCGCCGGGCCACCAGGCCGGCGATCTGCACCACAGCGACGCGGCTGCCTGCGGCCGCGATGACCAGCGAATTGCGCTCGTTATCGAGGCTGGCTTTGTCGAGATCGGCGTTGAAGAACTTGCCGGGCTGGTAGACGATCTTCTCGACGGTGCCGGCGACCGGACTGCGATTGATGTGGCAGTCGAACACGCTCATGAAAATCGAGATGCGCGGCAGCGGCGTTGGCCCAAGGCCGAGTTCGTAAGGCGGCGCCGCGGTCGTGATCTGGCTGATGCGTCCGTCGGCGGGCGCCACCACCAGACCGTCGCGCACCGGCGTCACGCGCGGCGGATCGCGGAAGAACAGCGCGCACCAGATGGTCAGCACCGTGCCGATCCAGCCGAGCGGCGTCCAGATCCAGAACAGGATCAGGCTCACCAGCGCGAAGGCGCCGATGAAGGGATAGCCCTCCGGCGTGATCGGCACCATTTGCGCGCGGATGGAGTTTGCGATCGACATGGCTTTACTCCGCCGCGTCCGCGGGAAGATCGACCGGCACCGGCGCCGGCGTAACGTCGTCCGCCAGCGGCGGCGGATTGCGGTTGGGCGCGGTCTCGTCCTCGGCGGCGCGCGCAAGCTTCTCGCGCGCTTCCTCCGCCTCGCGTTGCCTGTTCCACATGCTCTCGTAGAGTCCCTTCTTCGCGAGCAGTTCGTAATGGGTGCCACGCTCGACGATTTCGCCTTGATCGAGCACGACGATCTCGTCGGCGCCGACGATGGTGGAGAGCCGGTGCGCGATCACCAGCGTGGTGCGGCCGGTGGAGACGCGTTCGAGCGCGTCCTGAATTTCCTTCTCGGTGTGGCTGTCGAGCGCGGAGGTCGCCTCGTCGAGCAGCAGGATCGGAGGAGCCTTCAGGATGGTGCGCGCAATCGCGACGCGCTGCTTCTCGCCGCCGGACAGCTTCAAGCCGCGCTCGCCGACTTCGGCTTCGTAACCCTTGGGCGCCAGCCGGATGAAGCCGTCGATCTGCGCCAGCCGCGCCGCCTCCTCGACCTCGGCATCGCTCGCTTCCCAGCGGCCGTAACGGATGTTGTAGCGGATGGTGTCGTTGAACAGCACGGTGTCCTGCGGCACCATGCCGATCGCCTGGCGCAGCGATTTCTGCGTCACCTTGGAAATGTCCTGGCCGTCGATCGTGATGCGGCCGCCGGAGAGGTCGTAGAAGCGGAACAACAGCCGCGAGATCGTCGATTTGCCCGCGCCCGAAGGCCCGACCACCGCCACCGTCTTGCCGGCCGGCACCGCGAAGCTGATGCCCTTGAGAATGCGGCGCCCGGGCTCATAGGCGAACATGACATTTTCGAAGCGGATATCGCCCTTGGCGACGGTGAGCGGGCTCGCGCCGGCGACGTCCTTGATTTCCGGCTCGCGGCTCAAAATCGAGAACATGAGTTCGATATCGGTGATCGCCTGCTTGATCTCGCGGTAGACCATGCCCATGAAATTGAGCGGCTGGTAGAGCTGGATCATCATGGCGTTGATCAGCACGAAATCGCCGACCGTCTTGGTGCCGGCCTTGATCTCGGTAGGCGCACAGCACCATGGCGCTGGCGAGCCCGAAGGTGAAGAACACCGCCTGCCCGGCATTGAGCACCGCGAGCGAAGTATAGGCCTTGACGCTGGCGTCCTCGTAGCGCGCCATCGATTTGTCGTAGCGCTGCGCTTCGCGCTCCTCGGCGCTGAAATATTTCACCGTCTCGTAGTTGAGCAGCGAGTCGATCGCCTTGATGTTGGCGTCGGTGTCGCTGTCGTTCATCTTGCGGCGGATGCCGATGCGCCATTCGGTGGCGTAGTAGGTGTAGGTCATATAGAGCGCGACGGTGATCATGATCGCGACCACGTAGCGCCAGTCGAATTTCCACATCAGCACGCCGACGATCAGGCTGAGCTCGATGATGGTGGGCGCAAGCTGCAGAATGACCATGCGCACGATGGTCTCGATGCCGTTGCGGCCGCGCTCGAGCACGCGCGTCAACCCGCCGGTCTTGCGCTCGAGATGGAAGCGCAGCGATAATTCGTGCATGTGCACGAAGGTGCGGTAGGCGAGCCGGCGCACCGCGTGCATGGCGACCTTGGCGAACACGCCGTCGCGCATTTGCGTGAGCGCCGCCATCAGGATGCGCATGCCGCCATAGGCGATCGTCAGCGCGACCGGCGCGGCGAGCGCCCAGAACAGCCAATCGGACGCTGCGACCGGCGCGCTGCCGTGGCCGGCGAGCGCATCGGTTGCCCATTTGAAGGTGAAGGGAACCGCCATGGTGGCGAGCTTGGCGATGAGCAGCAGCACCATCGACCACAACACGCGCAGCTTCAGGTCGGGCCGGTCGGCCGGCCAGATGTAGGGCCAGAGATTGACCAGCGTCGATAACAGCGCGCCGCGCGTCGCGGAGACCGTGGGCTTGTTCGGACGATGGTTGGTGGTGGCCGTGGGCGGACGTCATGGGCCTTCATATAGGGGGATTCTGCGGTGTAATCACCCCGGACGGGGATAACCGGCGAAACCGCCGAGGATTCTATCCTCACCTTGACGTCGGTGCCGACGAAGGGCACATGCACGAGCATGAACAGACCCGAAAACATGAGCAAAATCCGCAAAATCTGCGTCTATTGCGGCTCCAGCCCGGGCACTAACCCCGCCTTCGTCCAGGCCGCCCGCGATTTCGGCAAAATCCTCGCGCAAAACCGCCATCGGCCTGGTCTATGGCGGCGGCGCCGTCGGCATCATGGGCGAGATCGCCCAAGCCGTGCTCAAGCACGGCGGCGAGGTCCACGGCATCATCCCGGAATTCCTGGTGGCGCGCGAGCACGCGCTCAAGACGCCGCAGGGCTTGACCGTCACGCGCGACATGCACGAACGCAAACGCAAGATGTTCGAGATGGCGGACGCGTTCGTCGCGCTGCCCGGCGGCGTCGGCACGCTCGAAGAGATCGTCGAGCAGATGACCTGGGCCCAGCTCGGGCGCCACAAGAAGCCGATCCTGCTCGCCAATATCGAAGGCTTTTGGCAGCCGCTCTGCGCCCTGCTCGATCACATGAAGGCGCTGGAATTCATCCGCGGCGATCTGAATTTCGATCTGCTGGTGGCCGACAAGGTCGCGGACATCCTGCCGATGCTGCAACAGGCAGCGGCGGCGGTGCCGGAAGAAGCCAAGAAGATGACGACGGCGGACGCCGACCGGCTCTAGCGCTATTTGACGAAGGTCACCGCCTCGATGCGGTTGCCATCCGCATCGCGGATGAAGGCGGCGTAATAGCCGTCACCGTGCTGCGGGCGCAATCCCGGCGCGCCGTCGCTGGTGCCGCCGGCGGCAAGCGCGGCGGCATGGAACGCATCGACGATTGCGGTCGTGCGCGCGCGCAGGCACACATGCGCGCCGTTGCCCGGCGGCGCCGGCGTCATGTCCTTGCGCAAATTGAGCCAGAATTCCGGATAGCTCTTGCCGAAGCCGACGGTCGCTGGGCGCGTTTTCCAGCCGCGTCATGCCGAGCGGCGCGAGCACCGCCTCGTAAAAGCGCGTGGCGGCCGCGAGATCGCGCACCGCGATGGAAACATGGTCGATCACGCCGGGGCGCCCGATTTCACCAGCTTATAGATGATGGAATCCATCAAGGCCTGGAACGAGGCGTCGATGATATTGGGCGAGACGCCGATGGTGGTCCAGCGCTCGCCGGCCTCGTCCTCGCTCTCGATCAGCACGCGGGTGACGGCCTCGGTGCCGGAATTGAGGATACGCACGCGGTAATCGGTGAGCTTCAGGCCGTCGATATATTTCTGATATTTGCCGAGATCCTTGCGCAGCGCGAGGTCGAGCGCGTTGACCGGGCCGTTGCCTTCGGCCGCCGAGATCATGTTGTCGTTGCCGACGCGCACCTTCACCACCGCCATGGTCACGGTGACGCGCTGATCCAAGGCGTTGTTGCGCTGCTCGACATTGACGTCGAATTGGGTGACGTCGAAATAATTCGGCACGGTGCCGAGCGTGCGCCGCGCCAGCAGCTCGAACGACGCGTCGGCCGCCTCGTAGGCATAGCCGATCGCCTCGCGCTCCTTCACGATCTCCAGCAGACGGGAAATGCGCGGATCGTCTTTGTTGACCTTGAGCCCGATGCGCTCGAGCTCGGCCAGGATGTTGGATTTACCGGCCTGCTCCGACACCATCACCTTGCGCTTGTTGCCGACGGTGCCGGGCGCGACGTGCTCGTAGGTCGCCGGGTCCTTCATGATGGCGGAGGCATGAATGCCGGCTTTGGTGGCGAAGGCGCTGTCGCCGACGTAAGGCGCGTGGCGGTCGGAGGCGCGATTGAGCCGCTCGTCGAGCGCGTGCGAGACATGCGCGAGCTTTTTCAGCGCCGCATCGGTGACGCCGATGTCGAAGGCCTGGGCGAATTCCGGCTTGAGCTTGAGCGTCGGGATCAGCGACACGAGATTGGCATTGCCGCAGCGTTCGCCCAGGCCGTTGAGCGTGCCCTGGATCTGGCGGGCGCCGGCGCGCACGGCGGCGAAGGAATTGGCCACCGCCTGCTCGGTGTCGTTGTGGGCGTGGATGCCGACGTGGTCGCCGGGGATGACCTTGCAGACCGCGCCGACGATCGCCTCGACCTCATGCGGCAGCGTGCCGCCATTGGTGTCGCACAGCACGACCCAGCGCGCGCCTTCGTCGTAGGCGGCCTTGGCGCAGGCCAGCGCGTAGGTCGGGTTGGCCTTGTAGCCGTCGAAGAAATGCTCGCAGTCGAGCAGCACTTCGCGGCCCTTGGCCTTGGCGGCCTTCACGCTGTCGCGGATCGAGGCGATGTTTTCCTCGTTGGTCGTCTCCAGCGCCACGCGCACGTGATAGTCCCAGGCCTTGGCGACAAAGCAGATCGCGTCGGCCTTGGCGTCGAGCAGCGCGGCAAGGCCCGGATCGTTCGAGGCCGAGCGGCCGGGCCGGCGCGTCATGCCGAAGGCGGTGAAGGTGGTCTTCAGATCATGGTCGGTCGCGAACAATTCGCTGTCGGTCGGATTGGCGCCGGGATAGCCGCCTTCGACATAGTCGATGCCAAGCTCGTCGAGCATGCCGGCGATCGCCAGCTTGTCGGCGAGCGTGAAATCGACGCCGTTGGTCTGCGCGCCGTCGCGCAGCGTGGTGTCGAAGAGGTAGAGGCGCTCTTTGGCCATGTCAGGTTGCCTGTCAGGTCAGCCGGTAGACGACGTAGAACGCGAGCAGCACGGCGGCGGCGATCACCGCGTATTTCAGCACGATGTAATAAAGCCAGTGGCGCGGGAACGGGGTGTCGGGCTTATCCATGGGACGCCTCCTTGGCGGCGAGTTGTTTTTGCAGCGTGGTATTGGCGAGCCATTCGCCCGCGACCGTGACCGTGTTGCGTTGCTGGGCGACATAGCCGCGCTTCTCGAAGAAGCCGCGCGCCGAGTCGCTGGCATCGACCTTGAGCTTGGCGACGCCGCGGCCGCCGGCGAGCTTCTCCAGCGCGTCGACCAGCATGGCGCCGACCCCCTGCCCCGCCACCGCCGGATGCACATAGAGCATGCCGATCTTGTCCTTGCCTTCGAGCGAGGCAAAGCCGATGGGCGAGCCTTCCATGGTGGCGATGAGCGTGAGCTGGCCGGCAAGATCCTTGCCGAACTCGGCGACGTCCTCGGCGGCGGAGGCCCAGGCTTCCTGCTGCGCCTCGCTGTAGTCGTCGGAGGTCAGCTCGGTGACGGCGGCGCGGAAGATTTCCGCGAGCAGCGGCGCATCGTCCGGCAGAAACGGCCGCAGCGCCAGCTTGGGATGCGCGTGTCGCCATCATCGCGCACTCGCTTTCTTCCCCTCTCCCCTTGGGGGAGAGGGTGGACGCGAGCGTAGCGAGCGGCCGGGAGAGGGGTTGTTCGCAAAATACCCCTCTCCCGCCGCGCTCACGCTTTGCGTTCGCTCGGCACCCTCTCCCCCAAGGGGAGAGGGGAAGGAAGAAACACGCATCGCCATCATCGCGCGATCTCCCAGGTGGTGCCGTCTTTGCGAGTCTTTCAGCACGACGCCCATGGCGGCGAGCTCGTCGCGGATGCGGTCGGATTCTTTGAAGTCTTTGGCTTTGCGGGCGGCGTTGCGACGCGTTCAGATTTATTGACTTCGACTGCATAATTTCTGTCGACGCATTCGCTGACTTGCGAGCACGACGCTCTTCGATTATCGCGAGATCAAGCAAGTCTCAGCGTAGAGTCCGAAATCCAAATCTGATGCAGACGCGTTTGGCGCCACTCTGCGCCTGCAAGACTTGACGATGCAAGTTCTGCAATAGCTTGTGGCGTATTTAGATCATCGCACAGAGCGCTTCAACACGCGTCTGTCAAGCGTCGGCAGCGTCCGACGCTCGAATGCGGGCTCTCGAGACTTTCGTACCAACTTTCAAAGATCTTGTAACTGCTTTCGTCCAACGCTATTGCGACGTCCAATCGATCGGCTGCCGGTAATGCGTCGCAACATGCTATCGAAGCGCACGCTCCTTCCAGCCTGCCGCCAATTCCGATCTTCAGCAATTCATGGATCGTCACGAAGTTGCCGAGCGACTTCGACATCTTCTCGCCTTCGACCTGCAAGAAGCCGTTGTGCATCCAGTAATTCGCCATCACGTTGGTATGAAAGGCGCAGCGCGATTGCGCGATCTCGTTCTCGTGGTGCGGAAACACGAGATCGATGCCGCCGCCGTGGATGTCGAAGGTCTCGCCGAGTAGCGCGCCGGACATGGCCGAGCATTCGATGTGCCAGCCGGGCCGGCCCGCGGCCCCAGGGGCTGTCCCAGCCCGGCAGCTCCGGCGGCGACGGCTTCCACAACACGAAATCCATCGGGTCTTCGCTTGTAGGGCGCGACCTCGACACGAGCGCCGGCGATCCATTTCGTCGAGCGAGCGCTTCGACAGCTTGCCGTAATCCGGCATGGTCGACACGGCGAACAACACATGGCCTTCGGCCACGTAGGCATTGCCATTGGCGACCAGCCGCTCGATCAGGCGGATCATGTCGATCGTGGCCGCCGGCTTGCTGACATATTCGGTCGCGCGCGGCTCGACCGTCGGCTCAAGGCAGCCGAGCGCCGCCACGTCCGCCTTGAAATTCTTGTAGGTCTCTTCGGTCAGCTCGCGGATGGAAATATTGCGCTCGGCCGCGCGCGCGTTGATCTTGTCGTCGACGTCGGTGATGTTGCGCACATAGGTGACGTGGTCGGCGCCGTAGATGTGGCGCAGCAGCCGGAACAGCACGTCGAACACGATGACCGGCCGCGCATTGCCGATATGGGCAAAGTCGTAGACCGTCGGCCCGCACACATACATGCGCACGCGCGCGGGATCGATCGGGGTGAACACCCGCTTCTCGCGCGTCAGCGTATCGTAGAGCCTGAGCTCCATAGACGGACACCTATCGGCCCCGCTGGCCGGGCGTCCTGAGCTCTCAACTTTGAGAATAGACGGCCGCAGCCAGCGTTGTGCGCTAGCGAATAATCTCGCGGCAAATGCCGCAGATATGGTTAAGGCCGTTCATCAGGGCCGCACAATGCTTGAGTTGGGCGCGGGCCGTCAAGACCCGCGCCAAGGCGGCAAAATGCCGGAAAACACACGGTTAAGCGGCCCTTAACGGTTTTGCCCGCATTCTAGGCAACGGCGCCAGGCGCGCCTGCTCAAGAAAGCGGGCGATAACATGCGGACACTCGTGGTCAGTCTTGCGGCCGTTTTGTGCCTCTGCCTCGTCACGTCGGCGCAGGCCGAGCGGCGCATGTTCATCATCGGCGCGGACGCCGGCGGCTACGGCGTCGATCGCTGCCTCGAGAACGGTGCCAAGTGCGGCGCGGCGGCGGCCAACGCCTATTGCAAGTCGCACGACTATGCGACCGCCATGTCCTACCGCAAGGTCGACCGCGACGACATCACCGGCGCGATCCCGGCCGGCGGCGGCTGCAGCGGCTCGAAGTGCGACGACCTCGTCGCCATCGTCTGCACGCGCTAGACGCGCAACCAATTTTCAGTACGACGCCCGGCTTTTCAGCCGGGCGTTTGCATTTTCAGCCGCCGCAAGCCGGCAGGTCGGCCGCGTCAAAACTCGCGCGACATGCCCTCGTCGAGCGAGTACAGGCCACCGCCGCGGATCAGGAACACAAGTCCGACGACGAGGATCAGGATCGAGTACTCGGCGCCGCCTTGCGTCCAGAAGAATCCCTTCGTGCGCGTGAACTGCGCCCCGAAGATCATGAAGATCACGAGGAACAGCGAGGCGACCCGGGTGAACAGGCCGAGCACGAGGCATATGCCGCCGACGAGCTCCACCGATCCCGCGATGAGGGTATAGGCAATCCCAGGGTGATAGCCGAGCTTGTCGAACAGTTGGTTGAAGCCGTCGAAGCCCAGGCCGTGAAACCAGCCGAAGAACTTCTGGCAGCCGTGCGGAATCAGAATAAGCCCGATCGCGATGCGCAACAGTGGCAGCGCGTAGGGTTCGAAGCTTTTGTAGAGCGGCGCGAGCGCGGGAATGTAGAGGCGATTGGCAGTTGTGGCCATAGTATTTCCCCCATGTGTTTTCAGGCCGCCTCGAGCGGGCGGCTGACCCAAAGCTAGCACGAAGACCAACGCCGCGAATGCGGATTGCTTGCGTCGGTTGGGATACGGCCCAAGTCGGGGCAGCCGGGTCAGCCCTGCAGCGCTGCCCACATCTCGCGGTCGCGCTCGGCGGTCCAGATCGCCGGCCAGTCGATGCCGCGCGCCTCGTCATAGGCGCGCGAGACGTTGAATGGCAGGCAATGCTCGTAGATCGCGAAGGTCTTGAACTTCGGGTCCATGACCAGCCGCGCGAAATCGAAGGCATCCTTGAGCGAGCGGCCCTTGGCCACGCTGTCCGTCACCGACTCATAGAGCGTCGCGATGAAGTCGGCGGTGAGCGCGATGCCTTCCTTGACCAAGTCCGGCGTGGTGAGCGCTGCAGCCGCGGCCGGGCACCAGCGCATTGGCCTGAAATTCGGCGAGATTGTCGAGCGTCTGCGGCCAGTCGGTGAAATGCGCGTCGCCGCAATAACAGGCCGATTTGTAGGTGACGAGGTCGCCGGCAAATACCACCCCGGCATCTGGTACCACGGCGACCACGTCGCCCGCAGTGTGGCCGCGCCCGATATGCATGATGCGCACCTCGCGCCGCCCGAGCCAGACCGACACCTCGTCCGGAAACGTGATCGTCGGCCAGGTGAGGCCCGGAATGGTCTCGGCCGCTTGGAACAAGCGCGGAAAACGGCCGATCTCGGACTTCATGTCCTCCTTGCCGCGCTCGGCGATCAATGCGCGGGTCGCGTCGGAGGCAAGGATTTCGGCGCCCTTGAAGGCGGAAGCGCCGAGCGTCCGCACGGCGTGATAATGCGTCAGCAGCACATACCTGATCGGCTTGTCGGTGACCTTGGCGACGCGCGCGATCAAATCGCCGGCCATCGCCGGCGTTGGCTGGGCGTCGATGACCATCACGGCGTCGTCGCCGACGATCATTCCGGAGTTGGGATCGCCTTCGGCGGTATAGGCGTAGAGGCCCGGGCCGAGTTGGTCGAAGGAGACTTTCTTGTCGCCGAGATCTTCGGTCGAGGCAAAAGCCTTCGCCATCCTGACAGATCCTCAATCGATTGCACGCCTAACGTAGCACGTCGTTCAACGTCGCCGTCAAACCGAAAACGCGTTCCTGGCC
This sequence comes from uncultured Alphaproteobacteria bacterium, assembly GCA_963734465.1. Lineage (GTDB taxonomy): Bacteria > Pseudomonadota > Alphaproteobacteria > Rhizobiales > Xanthobacteraceae > Pseudolabrys. Next base: position 25,769 of record CAVTHL010000036.1, on the reverse strand, counting down.
AGTAGCTTACAATAGTTGCAAACTTCGTTGCATGCGGTCGCAACTTCGGCCAGAGTTCGCGCAAACGCGGGCGGCATAGATCCATGAGCCAAGACAGCGCGCAACGAGCGCCTGAGCCGGCGGCGGCGGCGGCGGCGACAACACTCAAGCTCGACGAGTTTCTGCCCTATCGCCTCAACGTCTGCTCGGCGCTGGTCACCCAGGCGCTCTCACGCATCTACGCCGCCCGCTACAAGATCGGCGTGCCGGAATGGCGCGTGCTGGTGACGCTGGGCGAATTCGGCAACATGACCGCCAAAGCGATCGGCCTGCACAGCCACATGCACAAGACCAAAGTGTCGCGCGCGGTCGCGCTGCTCGAGCGCCGCAAGCTGGTGTCGCGCAAGGCCAATCGCGACGATCTGCGCGAGGCCTTTCTGTCGCTGACGCCCGCCGGCCGCGACGTCTACGATGAGCTCGCGCCGGCGGCGCTCGAATTCGTGCGGCAGCTGATGGAAACGGTCGATCCGGCCGACCGCGCCGCGCTCAACCGCGTGCTGAGCAAGCTCATCGAGCGCTCCGCGCAACTGAGCGTTGGTGTCGCCACCGCGCCGGCGCTGCGCTAACGTGGCCGGCGAGTCGTTTCAGCCGGGGCCTTTGTCGTGAAGCTCTACAGTTATTTCCGCTCCTCCGCCGCCTATCGCGTGCGGATCGCGCTCAATCTCAAAGGCATGCCCTATGAAATGGTGCCCATCCATCTGAACAAGGACGGCGGCCAACAGCGCAAGCCGGAATTTGTCGCGGTCAATCCGCAAATGCGAGTACCCGCGCTCGCGCTGAGTAGCGGCGACGTACTGACGCAATCGCTCGCCATTATCGAATATCTCGACGATATCCAGCCCGAACCACCGTTGCTGCCAGCCGATGCACTGGCGCGCGCCAAGGTGCGCGCGATCGCGCAGATCGTCGCCTGCGACATCCACCCGCTCAACAACCTGATCGCCCTGCAATATCTCAAGCGCACGCTCAAGCACGAGCAGCCGGAAATCGACGCCTGGTATCACCATTGGGTGATCGAGGGCTTCAAAGCGATCGAGGCGATGATCGCGCCCGCACCCTATGCCTGCGGCGCGCATGTAACGCTCGCCGATCTCTGCCTGGTGCCGCAGGTGTTCAACGCACGGCGGCTCAAGGTCCCGCTCGATGCCTTCCCGAAGATTGTCGCGGCCGACGCCGCATGTCTCAAGCTCGCGGCCTTCGACAAAGCGCGGCCGGAAAACCAGCCCGATGCGGAGTGACGGCGGCCCGCGCGCCTGCTAGACCGCCCTTCCCGCATTCGCCGCAACCAGCGCAATTCACCCCGTGGCCAAAAGCAATATTCCTCGTGTCGTCCTCTGGATGGTCGGCACCCTGCTCTCGTTCTCGGCCATGGCGGTGTCGATCCGCGAACTGGCGCATGCCGGTTTCAATATTTTCGAGATCTTGGCGATCCGCAGCGGCGGCTCGCTGGTGATTTTGCTCAGCCTTTTGGTTGTGCGGCCGGAGCTGCGTGTGCACGCGCTGCCGCGGCGCATGGGCCTCAACGCCTTGCGCAACAGCGTGCACTACGCGTCGCAATATGCCTGGGCGCTCAGCCTCACGATGCTGCCGCTCGCCTTGGTGTTCGCGCTCGAATTCACCATGCCGGCATGGACCGCCCTGCTCGCGGTCTGGCTGCTGCGCGAGCGCATGTCTCCAAGCCGCATTGGTGTGGTGGTGTTCGGGCTGGTGGGTGTGTTGGTGATATTGCGTCCCGGCCTTGCCAGCTTCAACCCGGCCGCCTTGCTCGTGCTGGGCGCGGCCGTCGGTTACGCCATCACCATGATCGCCACCAAGAAGCTCACCATGACCGAGACCACGTTCGGGATCATCTTCTGGATGGCGGTGATGCAGTTTCCGCTCTCGCTCATCGGCAGCGACCCGCGCGTATTTCTGCATCTTGCAACTTGCCCAGGCGCTTCCGCTGCTTGGCGTCGCTGTGGCCGGGACGACGTCGCATTACTGCTTGAGCAATGCCTTCCGCGCCGGCGATGCGACGCTGGTGGTGCCGCTCGATTTCATGCGCATTCCGCTGATCGCGGTGGTGGGCTGGGCGCTCTACGGCGAATCGCTCGACATCTTCGTGCTGCTCGGCGCCCTGATTATCGTCGCCGGCGTGCTCTGGAACCTGCGTGCCGAGGCCGCAAAACAACGCGGTTAGGTATCTTCGCGCCGCCACAATTTAGAGGCTAGAGTACCGGCCATGAGGGGAGCCGTCCGTCAATCCGTTGCCGTCGCCGTCATCGCTTTGTCGGCGGGAACCGTTGCCTGGGCGCAGTCGCCCTCGTCCAACCCGGCCTGTCAGCGGCTGGAGGGACAGCTCACTGCGCTCGACCGTGGCAATAGCGATCCGACCCGTGCCGACCAGATCAGGAACGCCGACGAGGCCGTACAGCGCCAGCAATTCGAGGTCGACAAACTGGTCGCGCAGGCCCGCCGCATGGGCTGTACCAGTACCGGCTTCTTCTCGATCTTCAGCATTCCGCCGCCGCAATGCGGCGCGCTCAACCGGCGCATCGAAGACCAACGTGACGCGCTTGACCGTATGCAGAACCAGCTCGAGCGGACGCAAGGCGGCACCGCCGAACGCGCGGCGCAGCGCCAGTCGCTGTTGATCGCGCTGGCAGACAACAATTGCGGTCAGCAATACCGCGCGGCGGCGCGCGCCGGCGAGCAAGGCGGATTCTTCGACCGGCTGTTCGGCGGCGGCTCGGTTTTCTCGCCGCAGCCCAATGGGCCGATGGGCGGCACCTACCGCACGGTCTGCGTGCGCACCTGCGACGGCTATTATTTCCCGATTTCGTTCGAGACCTCGCCCGATCACTTCCGCGAGGACGAGCAGACCTGCCAGCGCATGTGCCCGGCGGCCGAGGTGCAACTCTACACCTACCACAATCCCGGCGAGGAAATGACGCAGGCCGTTGCGCTCAACGGCCGGCTCTACACCGAGCTGCCGACCGCGTTCCAATACCGCAAGGCGCTCAGCCCGGCGTGCAGTTGCCGACGGCCGGGCGAAAGCTGGGCCGACGCGCTGCGCGTGAACGGCGGCGACAACACACTCGCGCCTGGCGATGTGGTGGTGACAGACCAGAATGCCAATCGAATTTCGCAGCAAGGTGCCGGCGCCGCCGCTAAACCGGCCGCCGCCAAGGCGGCACCGGCCGCGGCAGATGCTATGGTTGACGCGCCGGGCGAGCCCGATCCGGCCAAGCGCAAAGTGCGCCCTGTCGGCCCCACCTTCCTGCCGCGGCATTAAGCGCGCAGGCCGCTCTCAAAAATCGAAAGCTTCGCTTTTGGCTGGCTTTGCCTTGACCAGCGACTCGTCGGGCGCCGGCAACGGCGCGCCGGGATCGCGGAAACGGTTGGTGATCGGATAACGCCGATCACGCCCGAAATTCTTCAGCGTGACCTTCACGCCGGGCGCCGCCTGACGGCGCTTGTATTCGGCGATGTTGACCATGCGGTCGACCCGCATGACCGTGTCGCGATCGAAGCCGGCCGCCACGACAGCCGAGATCGGCTCCTCGCGCTCCACCAGCCGCTCCAGGATCGGGTCGAGCACGGCGTAAGGCGGCAGCGAATCTTCGTCCTTCTGGTTCTCGCGCAGCTCGGCGGTCGGCGGGCGCGTTATGATGTTTTCCGGAATGACGCGGCCGCCGGGACCCATTGCCCCTTCCGGCTTCCAGCCGTTGCGCAGGCGCGCGAGACGAAAAACTTCCGTCTTGTAGAGGTCCTTGATCGGATTGAAGCCGCCGTTCATGTCGCCATAGAGCGTGGCGTAGCCGACCGACATCTCCGACTTGTTGCCCGTGGTCACGACCATCAGATTGAACTTGTTGGAGATCGCCATCAGCGTGGTGCCGCGTGCACGCGCTTGCAGGTTTTCTTCGGCGACGTCGCGCGCCAAACCGGAAAACGCCGGCTTGAGAACCTGCTCGAAGCCTTCGACCGCGGCCGCAATCGGCAAGATGTCATAGCGTACGCCGAGCGCCTTGGCGCAGGCGGCAGCATCGTCGAGCGATTCCTGCGCGGTGAACTTGTAAGGCATCATCACGCACCGCACGCGCTCCGAGCCTAGCGCATCGACAGCCATCGCAGCGCATAGCGCGGAATCGATGCCGCCCGACAGACCGAGCACGACACCGGGAAAACCGTTTTTATTGACGTAGTCGCGCAGGCCAAGAACGCAGGCCGCGTAGTCCGCCTCGTCGCCCTCGAGCGCCGCAGTCTTCGGCCCCTCGTCGCAGCGCCAAGTCGCGCCCGCGCGCCGCCAATGCGTGGTCACGACCGCTTCTTTGTAAGACGCAAGCTGGAACGCCAATGAACAATCGGCGTTCAAGCCGAGCGAGGCGCCATCGAACACCAACTCGTCCTGCCCGCCGACCTGATTGGCGTAGAGCACCGGCAGGCCGGTTTCTTTGATGCGCGGCACGATCACGTTGAGCCGCTCATCGGCGACGCCGTGCCGGAACGGCGAACCGTTAAGCACCAGCAATATCTCGCCGCCTGTTTCAGCGATGCATTCGGCCGGCTCCGGCCCCCAGATGTCTTCGCAAACCGGCAGGCCGAGCCGCACACCGCGGAAACTTACCGGGCCAGGCATTGGCCCCGGCACGAACACCCGCTTCTCGTCGAACACGCCATAGTTCGGCAAATCGACTTTGTAACGCAGCGCCGTGATCGCGCCACCCTCGAGCAGCGCGGCCGCATTGTAGAGCTTGCCGTCGTCGAGCCAAGGTGTGCCGATTACCAGCGCCGGACCCCGCTCGGCGGTTTCGCGGGCCAGCTGTTCGACCGCGGCGCGGCAGGCGGCCTGGAAGGCCGGCTTGAGCACCAGGTCCTCGGGCGGATATCCGGAAATGAACAGCTCGGGGAAAACGACCAGATCGGCGCCTTGCGACGCTGCTTCTGCGCGCGCGCGCCGCACCTTCTCCGCGTTGCCGGCGATGTCGCCGACGGTGCAATTGAGCTGCGCGATGGCAATCGCGAGTTTATCGGCAGGGCGACCGTTCATGGCAATGATCTAGCGCCTGCCCCGGCGCACGGCAATCGCGGCCCTTAAGCGCCGGAATGACTGCTATGCCCAACCTCTAGAGGCCCGCGACCGCCGGCAGCGGCTTGGCGTGGGCAATGCGCTCTTTTTTCAGCAATTCGGCCAGCAGGAAGGCGAGATCGATGGCCTGCTCGGCGTTGAGCCGCGGATCGCAGACCGTGTGATAACGGTCGTTGAGATCGGCGTCGCTGATGGCGCGCGCGCCGCCGGTGCATTCGGTGACGTTCTGCCCGGTCATCTCCAGATGCACGCCGCCGGCATAGCTGCCCTCGGCCTGATGCACTTCGAAGAAGCCGCGCACTTCCTTCAGGATCAAATCGAACGGCCGTGTCTTGTAGCCGTTGGCCGAGGTGATGGTGTTGCCGTGCATCGGATCGCACGACCAGACCACGACCTTGCCTTCGCGCTTAACCGCGCGGATGAGCGCCGGCAGGTGCTCGCCCACCTTCTCGGCGCCGAAGCGCCCGATCAGCGTGAGGCGGCCCGGCTCGTTGTCGGGATTGAGAATATCGATCAGCCGCAGCAGATCGTCGGCCTTGAGCGACGGCCCGCATTTGAGCCCGATCGGATTTTTGATGCCGCGCGCATATTCGATGTGCGCATGATCGGCCTGGCGCGTGCGGTCGCCAATCCACAGCATGTGGCCGGAGGTCGCGTACCAGTCGCCGGTCGTCGAATCGACGCGCGTGAAGGCCTGCTCGTAGCCGAGCAGCAGCGCTTCGTGGCTGGTGTAGAACTCGGTCGTGCGCAGCTCGGGATGGCTTTCGAGGTCGAGGCCGCAAGCCTGCATGAAGCCGAGCGCCTCGGAAATGCGATCCGACAATTCGACGTAACGGCGCGACTGCGGACTATCCTTGACGAAGCCGAGCATCCATTGCCGCACGCTGGCGAGATTGGCGTAGCCGCCCTGCGCGAAGGCACGCAGCAAATTGAGCGTCGCCGCGGATTGCCGGAAAGCTTCGATCTGGCGGCGCGGATCGGGCCGGCGCGCCTCCTCGGTGAAGGCGATGTCGTTGACGATGTCGCCGCGATAGCTCGGCAACTCCTTGCCGTCGCGCTTCTCGGTCGGCGAAGAGCGCGGCTTGGCGAACTGGCCGGCGATGCGGCCGACCTTCACCACCGGCGAGGCGGCGGCATAAGTGAGCACCACCGCCATCTGCAGGAACATGCGGAAGAAGTCGCGGATGTTGTTCGGTCCATGCTCGGCGAAGCTTTCCGCACAGTCGCCGCCTTGCAGCAGGAAAGCCTGGCCGGCGGCGACGCGCGCGAGCTGTTTCTTCAGGCTGCGCGCCTCACCCGCAAACACCAGCGGCGGAAAGGTCGCAAGCTGCTTCTCGACGTCGTCCAGCGCCTGCCGGTCCGGATAGTCCGGAACCTGCTGAATAGGCTTTGCTGCGCCAGCTATCGGGCGTCCAACGCTCGGGCATCACGAATTCTCCGAAAACTTGGCCGGGTTTATACACGAGAGCCCGGGGCCGAAACCAGCACTTCGAAATGCTTAGGTTTACGGGCTATTCCGCCGCCGCGCGGCCGTAGCTGACGGCCTTTTCGCGCAAGGTGACGAGTTCCTCGGCGGCGGTCGGGTGCACCGCCATGGTGGCGTCGAAGTCGGCCTTGGTCGCCCCCATCTTCACCGCAATGCCGACGACTTGGATCAGCTCGCCGGCGTCAGGCCCGACGATGTGGCAGCCGACCACGCGGTCGGTGGTGCCGTCGACCAAAAGCTTCATGAAAGAGCGCGTGTCGCGCCCGGACAGCGTCGCTTTCATCGGCCGGAACGTGGTCTTGTAGACGTCCAGAATGGCGCAGCGCTCGCGCGCCTGCGTCTCGGTCAGCCCGATGACGCCGACCTCGGGCTCGGAAAACACCGCGGTCGGCACGTTGGTGTGATCGACCGGCGTCGGCTTGTTGCCATAGACCGTGTCGGCGAAAGCATGGCCTTCGCGGATCGCCACCGGGGTGAGATTGACGCGGTTGGTGACGTCGCCGACGGCATAGATGTTCGGCACCGACGTGCGCGAAAACTGATCGACGTCGATGCCGCCATGCTCATGGATTTTGACATGCAGCGTGTCGAGCCCGAGCCCCATGACATTCGGGCGCCGGCCGATCGCGAACATCACCTTATCGCTTGTGATCGTGCTGTGGTCGGATAGCCGCGTGACGAATTCATCGCCGGATTTCTCGACCGCGGCCACCGTGTGGCCGCAAGTGACGGTGATGCCGCGCTTGCGCATCTCGTTGCGCAAATGCTCGCGCACGTCATCGTCAAAGCCGCGCAGAATATTTTCGCCGCGATAGACCAGCGTCACCTCGCTGCCCAGGCCCGCGAAGATGCAGGCGAACTCGACGGCGATATAGCCGCCACCCTGGATGACGATGCGCTTGGGCAATTCTTCGAGATGAAACGCCTCGTTCGAGGAAATCACGTGCTCGAGGCCGGGAATCTTCGGCCCCAAGTGCGGCCAGGCACCGGTCGCGATCAGCATCGTTTCCGCGTGCACGCGCGCGCCGTTGGCCAAAAGCCGCACGGTGTTGGCGTCTTCGATGACCGCGCGACTTTTGACCAGCGCGACTTTGTAGCGTTCGAGCGTGGCGGTATAGGCGGCTTCGAGCCGCGCGATCTCGCGGTCCTTGTTGGCGATCAGCGACGGCCAGTGGAACGCCGGTTCGGACACGGTCCAGCCGTAGCCCGCGGCATCCTCGAATTCATCGGCAAATCGCGAGGCATAGACCAGCAGCTTCTTCGGCACGCAGCCGCGGATGACGCAAGTGCCGCCGACCCGATGCTCTTCGGCAATCATCACGCGCGCGCCGTAGGAAGAGGCGACGCGCGCAGCCCGCACGCCGCCGGAACCAGCACCGATGACAAAAAGATCGACGTCGTGGTCCGCCATCGGCCGCTATTTGCCCCGTTGCACGCTCCCGGCGGAGAGCCGCGCGATCACAGCGCGTGCCCTTTTTTCTTCATTTCGTCCCGTATCTTGCCGATGACTTCGTCGGAGAGCTTGTTCGCCCAGGTCTGCGCAAAGGCCATGCTCGCGTCGATGACCCTCGGCTGCACCGTCAGCATCTTCTTGCCGGCCGGCGACTGGTAGAAGGCAAGAATGTCCTTGAGCTCCTGCTCGCTAAAATTTGTGGCATAGAGCTTGGCCACTTCGTCATTCAACTCGGCGAAGCGCGGCTGCAGATCCGTACGGATCTTGGCGGCGACTTCATTGAGATCTTTCGCCAAAGCGGGGTCCTGCTGCAGGAAGAGAAGCTTGGCCTGCTCGACCACACCCGCGATCAGAGGATTGAACACAGCGGTCGCGCCGGTGGTGGTGATCAACTGCTTGGCGACCGCCATCGATGCTGCCGACGGCTGCTGGGCATGAGCGGCCGGAATAAAGACGGCCAGCACGACGGCGACCGCCGCGAGGCGGGCGACGCGTTGAATGGCCTGGAAAGCGCTCATTTTCATTAGCTCCATTTGTTTTCAGAACTAGGACCGTTCGACGATTTTGACGCCGTCAGGGCCTGCCACAATAGCCATCTGCGCGAGGCCTATGAATAGTCCATGCTCCATGACGCCGGGAATGCCGGTAAGCGCATGCGCCATCGCTTGCGGATCGTCAATGCGGTCAAGGGCAGCATCGATGATCCAGTGCCCCCCATCCGTGACGAAAGCATGGCCATCGCGGCCCCGCCGCAGGCTGAGCCGGCCAGGCCGTTGGATTGCCGCTATCGCCCGCTCGATCGCCCGCTGGGTCGCAGCCAGCCCGAAGGGAGCCACTTCGATCGGCAGCGGAAAGCGGCCGAGCGCGCCGACCAATTTGCTCTGATCGGCGATCACGATCATGCGGGCGGAGGCGGCCGCGACGATCTTTTCTCGCAGCAAGGCGCCGCCGCCGCCCTTGATCAGGCTCAAATCGGGGGCGATCTCGTCGGCGCCGTCCACGGTCAGGTCGAGCTCAGGCGTATCATCGAGCGTGGTCAGTGTTATGCCGCAGCGCTCGGCATCCGATTTGGTCGCTTGCGAGGTCGGCACCGCGACGACGTCGAGGCCGCCGCGCACGCGCTCGCCGACAAGCTCTACGAAATGGCGCGCGGTCGATCCGGTGCCGAGACCCAGCCGCATGCCGGAACGCACAAACTCGACAGCGCGTGCGGCGGCTGCGCGTTTTTGGGCTTCGGCGTCCATCGTGAGCCGTCTGGCCTTGCTCGACGTTTGCGATTGCGACGTCTATCTAGCCTCGATCTCCTTGCCTGGATAGCCCCTCGCGGTGCGGCCTTGCTTCGGTCGGCGGCGGGCATTAACGGTTTCGCATGACCGCTGCAACAATCGTCTTCGACCTCGATGGGACGCTGATCGATACGGCACCCGATCTCATCGACACGCTCAATGTCGTGTTTGCGCGCGAAGGTTTGCCGCCGGTGCCCTATGAGACGGCGCGCAATCTGATCGGCGGCGGCGCTCGCATGATGATCGCGCGCGGCATCGAGGCGGAGGACCGCACGGTTGCGCCGGCCGAGCTCGAGCGGCTATTTCAAGATTTTCTTGCTCACTATTCCGAGCATATCGCGGACCGCTCTCAGCCCTTTCCTGGGCTGACCGATGCGCTCGACGCGCTGGCGGCCAACGGCTCGCGCTTCGCCGTCTGCACCAACAAACTCGAATACCTCTCGGTGCTTCTGCTCAAGCAGCTCGGCCTCGCCCAGCGCTTTGCGGTGATCTGCGGCCAGGATACGTTCGGCGTGCAAAAACCGGATCCGGAGGTACTACGCCGCACGATTGCCGCTGCCGGTGGAACATTGCGAAAGGCGATCATGATCGGTGATTCCCTCACCGACATTCGGACGGCGCGCGCGGCCGGCATACCGGTCATCGCGGTCGATTTTGGCTACACTGATCGCCCGGTATCCGAGCTCGGTCCGGACCGTATTATCAGCCGCTTTGCGGAATTGCCTTCGGTCGTGGCCGAGCTTTTTGCCGCAAATTGACCGCTGCCTCGCGCAATATGGTTAACGGCGTTAACCTTAAAGGCGTGCCGCCTGTTGCGCCATCCGGAGGCCGCCCGTATCCTTTCCGGATGGGCGGGCGGTGCGTGTCGCCTGAACGGGACGGGTTAGCGATGATGTACAGAGTAATCGCGATCGTATGCGCTGGCATTGCGCTTGCCGCGTGTGAATCGAATGCAGATTGGATGAAGACTCCGGACTGGATGAAGATGCCCGACTGGTCATGCCTTCAAAATGGAGCCGGCGACGGAATCGGTTCGTCTCGAATCCGAACCGCCGGGCGCCGAAGCCAAAGCGTCCAACGGACAATCCTGCCGCACGCCCTGCGCGCTCGCCTTGCCCAGCGCTGCGGCGGCCACGGTTACCTTCACCCTCGCCGGTTATCAGCCCGACTCTGAAAAGCTCGATCTCATTGCCATGGGCGACGGCACATCTCAATTGCGCCCCAACCCGCTGCTTGTCGAACTGACGCCGCTGCCGCCGCAGCCGAAGAGCAAGAAACCCGCCCCGAAAGGAAAAAGACTTCCGCCAAGACGGCAGCCAAGCCCGCGGCAGCCAGGTCCACAGGAAGCGCAGCACCTCCTCCGATGTCGGCGCAACCGCAGCAGGCGCCCGCGCCCTGGCCGGCCGCGCCACAGCGCTAACAAAGCCTTCGCATCGCCGTAGCGGCGCGCCGTCTTCGCGCGCGCATCGCCGCATGGACGCCATGGCCATAATCCGTCACTATGCCTATATGACGAGAGCGGACTTCAGAATCCGCCGTCCCGGGATGGATTATGGCAAGGAGCAACGGCTCACCCACGCTTGAACTCGATCGCGCAGCGGCGCATCCGCAGCCGCTGATCGATCCGTATCAACGCGCGATTACTTATTTACGCGTCTCGGTGACGGACCGTTGCGATTTCCGCTGCGTCTATTGCATGTCGGAGAACATGGCGTTCCTGCCCAAGGCCGATCGTCCTGAGCCTTGAGGAACTCGACCGCTTGTGCAGCGCCTTCATCGCCAAGGGCGTCACCAAATTGCGCCTCACCGGCGGCGAGCCGCTGGTCCGCCGCGGCATCATGACATTGGTCGCATCGCTGTCGCGTCATTTGGCGACCGGCGCGCTCAAGGAACTCACGCTCACCACCAACGGCTCGCAACTGGCGAAATATGCCGCCGAGCTCAAGGCGCTCGGTGTCGAGCGCATCAATGTGTCGCTCGATACGCTCGATGCCGACAAGTTCCGCGCCATCACACGTTGGGGCGATCTCGACAAGGTGCTGGCCGGCATCGATGCCGCGCAGGCCGCCGGGCTGCAAGTGAAGATCAATGCCGTCGCGCTCAAGGGCGTCAACGAAGACGAGATCGGCGATCTGGTGGCGTGGGCTCATGGCCGCGGCATGGATCTCACGGTGATCGAGGTGATGCCGCTGGGCGACGTCGGCGAAGCGCGGCTCGATCAATATTTGCCGTTGTCGATGGTGCGCTCGCGGCTCGCCGAGCGCTATACGCTTGAAGACATCGATTACCGCACCGGCGGTCCTGCGCGCTATGTGCGCGTCAAGGAAACCGGCGGACGGCTCGGCTTCATCACGCCGCTGACGCACAATTTCTGCGAGTCGTGCAACCGGGTGCGCATCACCTGCACCGGCACGCTCTATATGTGCCTCGGGCAGGACGACGCGACCGATTTGCGTGCGCCGTTACGTGCTTCGGAAAGCAACGAGCTTGTCTATGCGGCAATCGACGAGGCGATCACCCGCAAGCCCAAGGGTCATGATTTCGTGATCGATCGCCGCCATCAGCGGCCGGCGCTGGCGCGCCACATGAGCGTGACCGGCGGCTGATAAAAGCTATGCGGCCTGCGAACGCTTCGTGACCAAATCGCGCAGTTCCTCCGGACGCAGCCGCGCGGGGTTGAAGCAGACACCGAGATAATTGTCGCCGTGGCGCACGATTTGCCCCGCGATCGCGTTCATGCCTGAGAATGTCAGCGCCACTTGATCGCCGATGCCAAGTTTTTGCACGGCGCAGATGCGGGCGCCGCCTTGACTGATGTCGTGTACCGTGACGTCGACGGCCCGGTCGCCGACTTCCAGCCGCGCGGCCAGGCTCACTTCGTAGCGCGGGAATTCGCGCAAATCGGCTTTGACCGCCTTGCGGACGATATCGGGGATTTCCTCACACAGCGTCTGTGACACCGACTGCATCGCCGCCGCCACGGCCGCAACGTCCTGCGCCGTGGCGCGCGAGCGATGCACCATGTCGGCGATGTCCGCCATTCGTCCGGAAAAATCGGCGGCCGCAAAGCCGGTATTGTCCGTACGCGTCGCAAAATTCTCGCTTGCGGCGCGCTGCTGCTCGATCGCCGCGGAAACGGATTCGGTCACGCCCGAGAGCTGATCGATTGCCTCCGCGACGCTGGTCAGCGAGCCCACCACCTCACGCGTGGTCGATTGGATTTCGGCGACCTTGGCGCCGATCTGCTCGGTTGATTTTCCGGTCTGCGTCGCCAGCGTCTTGACCTCCGAGGCGACAACCGAAAAGCCGCGCCCCGCTTCGCCCGCGCGCGCGGCCTCGATGGTGGCGTTGAGCGCGAGCAGATTGGTCTGTTCGGCGATCTCATTGATCACCGAGACGATATCGCCAATCTGGTCGGCCGCTCTCGCGAGCGCGTCGATGGTTGCACGTGAGGCCTTGGCCCGCTGGACGGCCTCGCGCCCAAGCCCGCTGCCGCGCCGCATCTGCTCGGAAATCTCGGCGACCGCACGGATGACCTGCTCCGCCATCGATCGCGCGGCCTCGGTCATGGCGCTCGAGCCTTCGGCGGCGACCGCGGTTTCTTCGAAAGCGGCATGCACCGCTTCGAGCGAGGCCGTCATATCCTCGGCCTTCAACTGCAGCGTCGCCGCACCGTCGATGACGGGCTGGATGCCGATCGTGGTGGCGGTCTCGACCTGACCGGCAAGGCCGGACAGATTGATGCGACGCGAAGCCTGCCAGGTTCGGTCGAGGTCGCTATGCACGATTTCGCGGCGCTGGCGCTCGCCGAGCACCTCGGCCAGACGGTCGGTGGCGGCGAGGATATGCGCAACCTCATTCCGGTTTGTCTCGAGAGGCGGCGCGGAGCCAAGCTCGGCGCAGGCCATGGCATCTAAACTGTCGGCGGCGTCCACGAGTGGACGGGCAATCGATTTCCCGAGCGCCCAAAGGGCGGCTGTTATCAGCGCAATCACGACGCCCCCGGCCGCAATTTCAGCATAGCCGGCAATGTGCGCAAGCCGAGGTATGGCGCCAGCACACCGATCGAAAAATGAACTATGACTAGCGCCGCCAGCGGCAGCAGGCCGGCCGCGATCAGCCGTTCGGCAATTGTGAACTGCCGCATGGTCGTCCTCGCGCCTTAGACGCGTGCCGGCCCACGATCGCAATGCCGCGGCCGGCGCCCGCCCCCCGAGGTCGGGCTAAGCGGCTTTTGTAGCGCCAGGCTGGTTAACCGAGGGTTTAGATTTCGTTAACCATGCGTTTTTCAGGCGCGGGCGCGCGGGCAACAGCCCCTATCAAGCAGCCATTTATCGCGATTTTCGACCAATTTCGCCATTGACGCGGTAGGCCAGCCATCGCAATAAAGTGGCAGGCTTGGCCGTGGGCTGGGCCGTGGGGCACATAAAAACAAGAAGAATTGCCGGCCAGTCGAGCCGGTGAATTAGAGGGGAACTCAAGTGAGCGCGTTGGACGCAGTCCTCAAGGAATTGCTGCCGTTAACCCGCGTCATCGACGCAACCACTGTCTGGATCGGCAAACGGCTGTCTTGGCTCATCATCGCCGCCGTCATGGTGTCCGCGGTCAACGCCACCGTCCGCAAGATTTTCGATACCTCGTCGAACTCCTTCCTCGAGCTGCAATGGGTGCTGTTCAGCATCGTCTTCCTGCTGTGCTCGCCGTGGACGCTGCTCGCCAACGAGCACATCCGCATCGACATCGTGAACAACCTGCTGCCGATGCGCGTCCGCAACACCATCGATGTGGTCGGCCATGCATTCTTTCTGTTGCCGCTGACCATCGTGATGATGCTGACGGCCGTACCCTTCTTCCTCGTTTCCTATCATCAAAACGAACAGTCCTTGAATGCCGGCGGCCTGCCGCAATGGCCGGCAAAAGGGCTGATCATGATCTCTTTCATCATGCTGTTTATTCAGGGCTTGTCCGAACTCGTAAAACGCATCGCCGTTATGCGAGACCTTATCCCGGACCCGCACGCGCGCCAGAAGAGCTCGCTCGAAATGGAGGCCGAAGAACTCATCAGCGCGATAGAGACAGAAAAGCATTAGGCCGGGGACGGGGGCGCAAATGGAAGCATTCTTCATCGCAAATATGGCTCCGATTATGTTCGGAGCCCTGGTCGTCATTCTCTTGCTCGGCTATCCGGCGGCATTCTCGCTCGCAGCCATCGGCCTGATCTTCGGCCTCATCGGCATCGAACTCGGCCAGTTTCAACCCGACTTCCTGCAAGCTTTGCCCGACCGCATTTACGGCGTGATGAGCAACGACACGTTGCTCGCGATTCCGTTCTTCACCTTCATGGGTTTGGTGCTGGAACGCTCCGGCATGGCCGAAGATCTGCTCGACACCATCGGGCAATTGTTCGGCACGGTGCGCGGCGGCCTCGCCTATGCGGTTGTGTTCGTCGGCGCGCTGCTCGCCGCGACCACCGGCGTGGTGGCGGCCTCCGTCATTTCGATGGGCTTGATCTCGCTGCCGATCATGTTGCGCTACGGTTATGACCGGCGTCTCGCCAGCGGCGTGATCGCCGCCTCCGGCACGCTGGCGCAGATCATTCCGCCCTCGCTCGTGCTGATCGTCATGGCCGACCAGCTCGGCAAGTCGGTCGGCGACATGTACGAAGGCGCCTTCATCCCGGGTCTCGTGCTTGCAGCGCTTTACGCCGGCTTCGTGTTCCTGACGACGCTGGTTTTTCCGAAAATGGCGCCCGGCTTGCCGCAGGAGGCCGTCGGTTTCCGCGAAGAAAGCGGCAAGCGCGGTGTCTGGCAATTGGGAATTCTGGTCCTGTTTTCGGGCATTGTCGGCTATTACGTCATGGCGGGGACCGACGTTAAGTCGGGCGCCGATTTCGTCGTCTTGACGATGGGCGTCTCCATTTCGGCTGCTTTCATTTGCGTCGTGTTCAACCGCTACTTCGGGCCAAAGCTTCTCTTCGTGACGGCCGTTCTCACCGCCGCGTTGGCCGCCGGCTGGTACTTTTTAAGTTCCACCGGCCATGAGAATTGGGCGCTCTTGGCAATCACGCTTTGCGCGGGCGGTGTCTATGCGCTGATCTCGGCATTGATCGAGCGCGCGACCGGCTTTCGTCTCATCACGAACCTCGCCGAGCAGACCATCTTCGTCATGGTGCCGCCGCTGGCACTGATATTCCTGGTGCTCGGCACCATCTTTATCGGCGTTGCCACACCGACCGAAGGCGGCGCCATGGGCGCGGCCGGCGCGCTGGCGCTGGGCGCCGCCAAGCGGCGCCTGAGCTTTGATCTGATCCGTCAGGCCACGGAATCGACGGCCAAGCTGTCGGCCTTCGTGGTGTTCATCCTGGTCGGCGCGCGCGTGTTCTCGCTCACGTTCTATGGCGTGAGCGGGCACATTTGGGTCGAGAACATGCTGACCTCGCTGCCCGGCGGCCAGATCGGCTTCCTCATTTTCGTCAACGCCTTCGTCTTCGTGCTCGCCTTCTTCCTCGACTTCTTCGAGCTCGCCTTCATCGTCATCCCGCTGCTCGGCCCCGCCGCCGAACATCTCGGCATCGACCTGATCTGGTTCGGCGTCATTCTCGGCGTCAACATGCAGACCTCGTTCATGCATCCGCCGTTCGGTTTCGCGCTGTTCTATCTGCGCTCGGTCGCGCCCAAAGAACCCTATGTCGACCGCCTCAGCGGCAAGCGCATGGAGCCCGTGACGACCGGCCAGATCTATTGGGGCGCCATGCCGTTCGTGGTCATCCAGGTCATCATGGTGCTGCTGGTGATCTTCTTCCCGGCCATGGTGATGCACTACAAGGGCGCCTTGTCGACGATCGATCCGAACAAGGTCAAGATCGAGCTCCCGCAAATCGATTTGCCGCCGGAGCTCAATTTCAACGAGCCGCCGAAATAGCGCGACCCAGCGCGCAACAAAAAAGCCCCGGAGCCGAAGCTCCGGGGCTTTCCGTTTTAACTCCAGCCGATCAGCTGAGTTTGCGGATCATGAACGAGTCGTAGTTGAGTTCGGCCACCCGGAACCACGGATAGGCCGCGCCCTGGAAGGCTTCCATCGACTCTTTGACCTTCTTGAAGCTCGCATTGGTGCTGGCGATCTCGGTGTGCAGTTCTTGCGAAGCCTTCCAGCAGGCTTCCATGATCGCCGGCGAGAATGCGTGCAGCTTCGTGCCGTTCGCGATGAGACGCTTCAGCGCGGGCGGATTGAGCTTGTCGTACTTCGCGATCATGCGGTCATTGGCCCATGCTGCCGCGTGTTGGAGGATGGCCTGATAGTTCTTCGGCAACGAGTTCCATTTGTCGAGGTTGATGAAGGCAAAGAGCATCGAGCCGCCTTCCCACCAACCCGGCGTATAGTAGTTCTTCGCCACTTTGTAGAAGCCGAGCTTCTCGTCGTCGTAGGGCCCGACCCACTCCGCGGCGTCGATCACGCCCTTTTCCAGCGCCGGATAGATGTCGGGAGCGCCGAGCAGTTGCGGCACGCCGCCAAGCTTCTGGATGACGCGGCCGGGGAATCCGCCGATGCGGAATTTCAGACCCTTGAGGTCGTCGACGGTGTTGATCTCCTTGCGAAACCAGCCGCCCATCTGGCAGCCGGTGTTGCCGGCGAGCAGCGCAGTAACGTTGTACTTTTTGTAGAACTCGTTGAGTACGTCACCACCGCCGCCCTCAAGGAACCAACCCTGGTTGAGGCGCTGGTTCGGGCCGAAGGCAACTGAGGTGCCGTAGGCGAAGGTCGGATCCTTGCCGAAATAATAGTAGGACGCGGTGTGCGCCATTTCGACCGTGCCGTTCGACGCGGCGTCGAACGCTTGCAGCGCCGGCACGACTTCGCCGGCGGCAAAGGTCTGAATCTGGAACTTGTTGTCGGTGGCTGCCGCGACAGCTGCGGACAAGTCTTCCACGCCGCCGAACAGCGTATCGAGCGACTTCGGCCAGCTGGCTGTTATGCGCCACTTTACCTCCGGCATCGATTGCGCGATGGCCGGCGCTGCAACCGCGCCCGCGGCGGCAACGCCGAGACCTGCGGCTTTTAAGAATTGACGACGTTTCATCCCGGTATCCTCCCTCTGGTCGTTACGACCCTTTGCGCGGGAGCGTTCCCCCCGCCGATATCGACCCCTTGATGGGGCTTGGCCGAAATCATGGCGGAGCTTGCCGCCTAACGCCAGTCTGCACCGGTTCGACCAAAGTTGTAAGTGGGGAATAGGCCTGAAAAACAGCGCCCAAATAACATCGGGGCCGGCTTTGTGGGCCGGCCCCGACAATTTGACCGTCGATGTGGCGCGTTAGCCGCGCGAGCGCGAGCGGATCATGAATGAGTCGTAGGAATATTCAGCCACCTGCCACCACAGATATTCGTCGTTGCGGAAGGCCGCGATCGAATCCCACGTCTTTTTGTAGAACGGGTTGGCCGCCGAAGTTTCCGCGTTCACCTCATTGGACGCCTTCAAGCAGGCTTCCATGATCGACTGCGAGAACGGACGAAGCTGAGTGCCGTTCGCCACCAGGCGTTTCAGCGCCTGCGGATTTTTGGCATCGTAGTCGGCCTGTTGCTTCGTGTTGCAGGCGGCGGCCGCTGCCTCGAGGATGGACTGGTAGCTCTTCGGCAGTTCGTTCCACTTGGCGAGATTGATCAGCATGTGGTTGGCGGTGCCGCCTTCCCACCAGCCGGGATAGTAGTAGAACTTCACGACCTTGTAGAAGCCGAGCTTCTCGTCGTCATAGGGCCCGACCCATTCGGCGGCATCGATGGTGCCTTTTTCCAGCGCCGGATAAATGTCGCCGCCGGCAAGCTGCTGCGCAACGAGGCCGAGCTTGCCGAGCGTCTTGCCGGCCCAACCGCCGATACGCATCTTGAGGCCCTTGAAGTCGCCGGGCTCCTTGAGCTCTTTGTTGAACCAGCCGCCCATCTGGCAGCCGGTATTGCCGGCAAGCAGACACTTGGCGTTGTACTTGGCGCCAAACTCGTCGATGAGCTTCTGGCCATCGCCGTGATAGAACCAGGCGTTCTGCTGGCGCGCGTTCAGCCCGAATGGCACCGCGCAGAACAGCGCCCAGGTCGGATCCTTGCCGATATAGTAGTATTGCGCGCTGTGGCCGAGCTCGACGGTGCCGTTCTGCACCGCATCCAGCACCTGCAGAGCCGGCACGATTTCGCCGGCGGCAAAAGTCTGGATCTGGAATTTGCCATCGGTTGCTTCCGACACATATTTCGCGAACAGATCGCATGTCCCGAACAATGTATCGAGCGATTTCGGCCAGCTGGCGGTCAATCGCCACTTCAACGTTGGCGACGATTGCGCGATCGCCGGCGCGGCGACGGCACTGGCAGCAAGGCCGACGCCGGCGGCCTTCAAGAATTGACGTCGTTTCA
This sequence comes from uncultured Alphaproteobacteria bacterium, assembly GCA_963734465.1. Lineage (GTDB taxonomy): Bacteria > Pseudomonadota > Alphaproteobacteria > Rhizobiales > Xanthobacteraceae > Pseudolabrys. The sequence goes on along the minus strand of CAVTHL010000036.1, from coordinate 7,035 downwards.
TCGGAGTCCTCCCTTTGAAATTGGCCTGGCACCCCGCCGATCACTGCGAGGTCATTCCCAATATCGCTAGCATGCTGCGCATGAGCCGAGCGGCGCAAGCCATTAATTACGCGCATAAATATCGATCAATAACTGCCATCGCGGGAGAATTGCCGTTGCTCCGCTCAGGCCTCGATCACGATCTTGGGCGCGGTGCGGCCGGCCTCTGCGCCACCCTTGAGCTGGGCGAGCACGCGGGCCGCGATGTCGCGGTAGATCTTGGCGTGCGGGCCGTCCGGCTCGGTGGCGACGACCGGCAGCCCGGCGTCCGACTTCTCGCGGATGGTCATGTGCAGCGGCACCTCGCCGAGGAACGGCACGCCCAGCCGGTCGGCTTCCTTGTGCGCGCCGCCGTGGCTGAAGATATCGGAGCGCGTGCCGCAGCTCGGGCACAGGAAATAGCTCATGTTCTCGACCACGCCGAGCACCGGCACGTTCACGCGCTTGAACATGGCGACGCCGCGCCGCGCGTCGATCAGCGCCAGATCCTGCGGCGTGGAAACGATGACCGCGCCCTTCAGCGGCACCTGCTGCGCCATGGTGAGCTGGGCGTCGCCGGTGCCGGGCGGCATATCGACCACCATCATGTCGAGCTTGCCCCACTCGACCTCGCGCAGCATCTGCGTGATCGCCGACATCACCATGGGCCCGCGCCAGATCATCGGCGTCTCTTCGTCGATCAGGAAGCCGATCGACATGACGGTGAGACCATAGCGTTCGATCGGCTTGAGCCGATTGCCGCCGACGGTCTGCGGCTTCTCTTTGATGGCGAGCAGCTTGGGCAGCGAGGGGCCGTAGATATCGGCGTCGAGCATGCCGACCTTGAGCCCGAGGTCGCGCAGCCCGAGCGCGAGATTGACCGCGGTGGTGGATTTGCCGACGCCGCCTTTGCCGGAGGCGACCGCGATCACCGCATCGACGCCTGGAATGCCGGGCTGCACCTTGTCGGCGGGATGGGCATGCGCGTGCGCCGCTGGGGCGCCCTGCGCACGCGGCTGAGTGGCGACATGGGCCGGCTGCGGTCCGCGTGCGGCCCCGGCGGCTGCGTTCCGCGGTCAACGCCACCAAGGCGGATTGCACGCCGGGAATGGCACGCACGGCCGCTTCCGCCGCGGCGCGCACCGGCTCCCAAGCCTTCACGGTGGCGGCATCGACGGTGAGGGAGAAGAACACCTTGCCGTCACTGACGACGATGTCGGACAGGACCTTGGACTCGGTGAGCGCGCCGCCGCCAGGCGCCGGCACTTTCGCCAAAGCCGCTAATACCTGTTCCTTGCTCGCCGCCATGATTGTCCCTGTTACCGGTTCCGCGGCCCACCATAGGCGCGGCACCGGAGCGGTCAATGAGGCGCACGGGTTGACGCGAGCGCCCCCGCAATGACCTATTGGGGAGATAGGCATTGGCGGCAGCCAGCCAAGCGGAAACGGATTTCAGGGAGGAGACGATGGCGAAGGTGGCGTTTTTGGGCTTGGGCGTGATGGGCTACCCCATGGCCGGGCATCTCAAGAACAAAGGCGGGCACGAGGTGACCGTCTATAACCGCACCGCCGCCAAGGCCGAGAAATGGGTCAAGCAATTCGGCGGCAAGTCCGCCCCCACCCCCAAGGCCGCCGCCGAGGGCCAGGATTTCGTGATGGCCTGCGTCGGCAATGACAACGACCTGCGCGAGGTCACGTTAGGCAAGGACGGCGCCTTCGCGGTCATGACCGAAGGGCAGGTGTTCGTCGACCACACCACGGCGTCCGCCGAGATCGCGCGCGAGCTTTACGCGGCGGCGAAAAAGGGCGGCTTCGAATTCGTCGATGCGCCGGTCTCCGGCGGCCAGGCCGGCGCCGAAAACGGCGTGCTCACGGTGATGTGCGGCGGCGATGACGAGCCGTTCGCACGGGCCGAAAAAGTCATCGCGGCCTATGCCCGCGCCTGCAATCTTTTGGGCGGCTCCGGCTCCGGCCAGCTTTCCAAAATGGTCAACCAGATTTGCATTGCCGGCCTGTTGCAGGGACTGTCGGAGGGCATTCACTTCGCGAAAAAATCCGGCCTCGATATCGAGAAGCTGATCGCGACCATCTCCAAGGGCGCGGCGCAATCCTGGCAGATGGAAAATCGTTACAAGACGATGGCGGCCGGCAAGTTCGATTTCGGCTTTGCGGTCGATTGGATCCGCAAGGACCTGTCGATCTGTCTCGGCGAGGCGCGGCGCAATGGCGCGCATTTGCCGGTCACCGCGCTGGTCGACCAGTTCTATTCGCAGGTGCAAAAGATGGGCGGCAAGCGCTGGGATTCGTCCAGCCTGATCGCCCTGCTCGATCGCTGACCTGCCGCGCTAGAAATCGAAAACGAGGCCGTCGTCGGCGACCAGCACGCCGGCGCTTTTGAGTTCATCGAGCTTGGCGAGCACGGTTGGATTCATGTGCGTGACCATCAGGCGCTTGGCGCGCAATGCGGGAATTTTCGGCTGCAGAATTTCCCAGCTCAAATGCCCGGTCATCTTGCCGGCATAGGCGTAACATTCGCAGATGAACAGATCGGCGCCGGATGCAATCGGCAATAGCGCGTCGGTCCATTCGGTGTCGCCGGAATAGGCGAAGATCTTCTCGCCGTCCGACAGGCGTAGCGCCGTCGAAGGCGCGCCGGATTGATGGATGACCTCCGTGGTCACCAGCGAATGGCCGAGCACGTTCGTTTCAACGCCGACGGCGATTTCTTCGACGCTCCATGGAAATCGCCACTTGGTCCCGGTGGATTTCGGGAAAAAGGTTTCCATCGCCGTTTCTAGCCGCGCGCGCGTGCCGGGCGGGCCCGCGATGGTGAGCGGCCGTTCGCGCCGGTTGAGATATTGGAAATCGAGCAGCAAGCAACGGCAGACCGCCGAAATGGTCGCCATGAAGATGCGACAGCACGATGCCGTCGAGCTTGTTGAGATCGAGCTTGAGCGCCTTCAGCGCCGGCAAGGCCGAGGCGCCAAAATCGACAGTCAACGTGCCCTTGGCCGTTTCCAGCCAGAAACAGGTATTCGTCCGCCCGCCGGAGCCAAAGGCGTCGCCCGAGCCGACCACGGTCAACCGCATCGGCGCTTACGCCTTGGCACTCGGCCGCGCCGACACCTCGGCGTGCCAGCGTTTCAGGCTATCGAGCCCCTCCGGCACCGGGATCTTCGCTGGCTTCATGAAATCGATTGCGCACATGCGCCGTAATGTCGGCGACCGAAAAGCGATCGCCGGCGACGAACTTATGCGACTTCAATTGCTCGTCGAGAATTTTCAGGAAGTCGGCGACGCGCGGCTTGTTTGCTTCGGACCAGCCGGCACCTGCGGCACTTCCAGCTCCTTCATCGCCGGATGCGAGTGCCGGAAGATGTGCGCTACTCCAAAGAGAAGATTGAGCTCGCAGCGCCTGTTCCACATCTCCACCTGCGCAATCTCCTTCGCCCCCACCCCGAACAGCGGCGGCTCCGGCTGCTGGGCCTCGAAATAGCGGCAGATGGCGATCGACTCGGTGATGATGGTGCCGTCGTCGAGCACCAGGGCCGGCATGCGCTGCAGCGGGTTGATGGCGGTGTATTCCGGCGTCTTGTGCTGCATCGCCATCATGTCGACCTGCTCGGTCGGCACGCTGATGCCCTTTTCGGCGAGGAAAATGCGGGTGCGGCGCGGATTTGGCGCCCGGCCGCTGTCGTAGAGCTTCATTTCGAGGTCTCCGGTCCGATTTTCCACCCGACCATGCGCGAAAAGCCCTGTCAAAGGGGCCGGTAATAATCGCTTAACCAGTGTCTTTAGCAGCCTCTTAAGCTTGGTCTTAAGGATTTTGGGCGAGGTTGGCCCTGGTTTTTCAGCGTAGCCGCGTAGTTTCATGCCGATTCCAGGTGAACAGCCCGATCTCTCCGCGCTGCCCCCGGAAAGCTCGCCGGTTAAGCGGCGGCTCGCCGCGCAATACGTGCGCGAGGCGCGCGACCGGCTGATTTCGTCGAGCGGCACCCGCCCCGCTTTCGATTACGAACTGCTGCGGCAATACGCGCAGAACCGGCTGTCGGCCTCGCTGGTGATCCTGCTGCTGGTGGCGACCATCGGCTTCCTGTCGAGCCTGTGGACCGGCGCAGTGGCGGCCGGTGCCTGGACCGCATCGGTTCTGGTGATCCATGCCGTCATGGTCACCAAATGCCGGCAATTCCTCGATCTGCCGATGAACGAGATTTCCGCGCGCAAGTGGCGCGTGCGCTTCATCACGCTCGATCTGTTCTATGGCCTGGCCTGGATGTTCATCCTGATCAATCCGGTCGGGGTCGACGAAAGCTCGGGCACCTTCATGTTGTTCGTGATGTTGTTGGTGGTGGCGGTGTCGTCGATGCTGGCCTCGAGCCTGCCGATGGCGGCCTTCGCGGCCACCTTCCCGGTGACCTGCGCGATCGCGCTGCATTTCGCTTTGCTAGGCACGCTACGCGATTACATCCTCGCCATCATGGCGCTGACCGCGCAGGGCTATTTCGCCGCGCTTGCCTATCGGCTCTATTCCACCACGCTCGCAACCTTGCACGCACGCGCCGAAAAGGACGCGCTGATCGGCGAGCTCGAACAGGCCAAGGCCATTTCCGACGAGGCGCGCAAGCGCGCGGAAGCCGCCAATATTTCCAAGTCGCGCTTCCTTGCGCAGATGAGCCACGAGCTGCGCACGCCGCTCAACGCCATCCTCGGCTTTTCCGAGGTCATGAAGAGCGAAGTGTTCGGCGAGCATGCGATCCCGGCCTACAAGGAATATTCCGGCGACATTCACAATTCCGGCGTGCATCTGCTCGGCCTGATCAACGAAATTCTCGACCTGTCACGCATCGAAGCCGGACGCTACGAACTCAACGAGGAATCCGTCTCGCTCGGCGGCATCGTCGAGGACTGCCACCATCTGCTCAAGATTCGCGCTTCGAACCGCGGCATCACCATCCACGAAATGTTCGAGGCCGATCTGCCACGGCTCTGGGCCGACGAGCGCGCCATCCGCCAGATTTGCCTGAACCTGTTGTCGAACGCGATCAAGTTCACGCCGCAGGGCGGCGAGATCTGGCTCAAGGTGGGCTGGACCGCCTCGGGCGGACAATACATGAGCGTGAAGGACACCGGCCCCGGCATTCCGGAGGAGGAAATCCCGATCGTGCTCGCCTCCTTCGGCCAGGGCTCCAATTCGATCAAATCGGCCGAACAAGGGGCCGGGCTCGGACTTCCGATCGCCAAGAGCCTGGTCGATCTGCATGGCGGCACCTTTACGCTGAAGTCCAAGCTGCGCATCGGCACCGAGGTCGTCGTGACCTTCCCGCCCGAGCGCGTTGTCGCGGCAATGGCCCCGATGAAGGAAATGACCGCGCCGTCGATCGCGCCGGGCGAACCCGTGCTGACGCCCGAGGAAAGGCAGCGCCTGAGCCGGCGCCCGCTGTTCCGGGCCGGCACCTGAGCGATTGCGTTCCGGCACGGGCTATCTATGTTCGCATTTGATTCGACCGAGATCTCCGATGATCGAAAGCCCCTGCATCAAAATCTGCACCCTCGACGCGCGTTCGGGGCTATGCCTGGGCTGCGGCCGCACCATCGACGAAATCGCGGGCTGGGCCGCCATGAGCGGGGCCGAGCGCGCGCGCATCATGGCCGAGTTGCCGGCGCGCCGCGCCAGCCGTACCGAATCCATCAGCGCAACGGAATAATGCCGTGAGCCGCCGCCTGACCTGGTCATTCATTGTGGGGGTTGCGCTGTCGCTGGCGGTGCTGATCGCCACCAGCGGCGATCGCGACGCCATCGCCAATCTGCTGCGCCACGACGTCGGCTCGCTGATGCTCAAGATCGCGGTTGTGGTGTTCGCCGGCGGTCTGGTGCTGGTGCTGTTCCGCGAGCGGCTGTCGAAGGCACTGGAGGCGATGCTGTTCTGGGCCGTGCTCGGCCTGCTGCTGGTGGTCGGCTACACCTACCGTTTCGAACTGCGCGATGCCGGCGACCGCGTGCTCGCCGAATTGGTGCCGGGGCACGTCGCCGGTAAAGGACGCGATGTCGAAGTCGTGCGCGGGCGCGGCGGCGATTTCGCCGTGGACACGCACATCAACGGCGCGCGCGTGCCGATGGTGCTCGACAGCGGCGCAAGCTCGGTGGTGCTGACGCAGGCCGCCGCCAAAGCCGCCGGCCTGCCGATCGAGGTGCTGGACTATTCCGTCAACGTCGACACCGCCAACGGCCGCACCCGCGCCGCGCCCATCACGCTCGACCGCCTCACCGTCGGCGGCCTGACCGAACGCGCCGTGCCGGCGCTGGTGGTGCAGGAGGGCCAACTGAAGAACAATCTGCTCGGCATGAGCTTCCTCAACCGGCTGGCAAGCTGGGAAGTGCGCGGCGACAAGCTGCGCATGCGCGGGCAGCCTTGATTAGTGGCGCATGATCTTGTCCGAAAACCGGTTCCCACTTTTCGGGATCATGCGCTAAATCAGACTGATCGAAAACCGCAGCGCGACCAGCAACAACAAAATACCGAAGGCGATCTCGAGCTTGCGCCGCGGCATCCAATGCGCGAGCCGCACGCCATAGGTCGCGGTATAGCTCGACACCGGCGCCATCAGCACCAAGCCGATCAACGACACGAAGCCGATCGACAGCGGTGGCAGCTCGGACATATGGCGCAGACCCGCCAGGATATAGCCGATGGTGCCGGCAATCGTGATGGGCACGCCGACGCCGGCGGACGTCGCAACTGCCCGCTGCATCGGCTGGCCGTAGAGCGTGAGCACCGCGTTCGACACCGCGCCGCCGCTCACGCCCACCAGCGAAGAGAATAGCCCGGTGATAAATCCGAAAAATGGGAGGATAGGGCCGCGCGGCAGTTCATTGCCGAGATTCCAGCGGTCGCCGCCGAAAAACATGCGCGTCGCAATAAAGAGCGCGAAGATCACGAAGGCGGCCTTGAACACGACCGACGGCGCATAGGCCGCAGCCACCGAGCCGATGGCGACGCCGACGACCGCCGGCAATGC
>CAVTHL010000035.1:0-28992 GCA_963734465.1 uncultured Alphaproteobacteria bacterium | reverse complement strand
CACTTAAGGCGATCACGCCTCGTTTCGAGGCGAACGGGGCGCCGGTGTAATTGTTTTCAATTCGCAGGATTTGCGGCCACGCCCTTGCGGGCGCGCCGCGTCACGCGCGTTACTCCGCCGGCGCGGCGGCTTTGGTGTCGCCGACTGTTCAATGTCGGGCAAGCCGGCGACGATCTTCGGCTTGCGCAGCCGCACGTAGATCTGCGCAAAGATCAGCACCGCGCACATGAAGAGGAAGAACGCGCTGATCGGGTGCTTCACGAACACCAGCACGTCGCCGCGCGAAATCAGCATGGCGCGGCGGAAGGTCTCCTCGAAGCGCGGGCCGAGCACGAAGCCGAGCAGCACCGGCGCCGGGTGGAAGTCGAGCAGCAGCAGCAGATAGCCGAACGAAGCCGATGATGATGGTCTCGCCGACCTGGAACATGTCGTTGTTGGTCGAGTAGACGCCGATGGCCACGAAGAACAGCGCGCTCGGGTAGAGGTACTTGTAGGGGATCATCAGCAGCTTCACCCACAGACCGATCATCGGCACGTTGAGCACGACCAGCATGATGTTGCCGATCCAGAAGCTGGCGATCAGGCCCCAGAAAATGTCCGGGTGCTGGCTGACGAGCTGCGGGCCGGGCACGATGCCCTGGATCATCAGCGCACCGAGAATGAGCGCCATCACGGCGTCGCCCGGGATGCCGAGGCTCATGGTCGGGATGAAGTCGCCCTGCACCGAGGAATGCGTCGAGGCTTCCGGGCAGGCGACGCCTTCGATCATGCCGGTGCCGAATTTCTCCGGCGTCTTGGAGATTTTTTTCTCGGCCGCATAAGCCATGAACGAGGCGATGGTCGGGCCGGTGCCGGGGATGAGCGCGCACAGGCTGCCGATCAGCGTGCCGCGGAACATTGCCGGGATCGAACGGCGGAATTCGTCACGCGAGGGCTTCAAGTCGCTGAACTTCACGTGCGTGTATTTTGTGTTGACCTCGGAGAACTGATTGACGCTTTTCATGAACTCGGCAATGCCGAACAGGCCGAGCGCCAGCGCCACCAGTTCGACTCCGTCGAACAGATTGGGAATTCCGAAGGTGAAACGCGGCGCGCCGGTTTCCAGATCGGTGCCGACGATGCCGAGCAACAGGCCGCAGATCGTCATGGCGACGCCCTTGAGCGGCGAGCCGCGCGCCAGCGTCGAGCCGGCCAAGAGGCCGAGCAGCATCAACGAGCATATCTCCGAAGGGCCGAATTCCAGCGCCACCGTCACCAGCACGGGCGCAAGGAAGATCATTTCCGTGATGCCCCAGGAGGCGCCCACGAAGGACGAAATCACCGTGATGCCGAGCGCCGCCCCGCCGCGGCCCTGCTTGGTGAGCGGGAAGCCGTCGAGACAGGTCACGGCATGTGGTGGATGGCATGGAAGATTGAGCAGGATCGAGCAGATGGCGCCGCCATATTGCGCGCCGTAAAACACGCCCGACAGCATCAGGATGGCGCCCACCGGCTTGATGCCGAAGGTGAGCGGCAGCAGGATCGAGATGGTCGCCAGCGGTCCCATGCCCGGCAGCACGCCGACCATGTTGCCGACCAGCACGCCGATGAAACACCACATCAGATTTTGCGGCTCGAAGGCGACGCCGAAGCCGTACCAGAGATCGGTGAGGGCAGTGGTCACCATTTAGCGGCCCCAGCGGAACAGCGGGAAGGGGACCTTCAGCACGTAGGAAAACAAGAACGCGCCGGCCAGCGTCACGCCGGTGGCGAGGAGCACCGAACTCTTCAGCTTGGCGGTGCGATCGCCGAGCGAGGAGACGAACACGCACATGAAGGTCGCCGGCATCAGGCCGAAAAACTCGCCGAAGATAATGAAACAGATGGGTCCGGCCAGGATGCAGCCCCAGCCGCGCCATTCCATGCTGTCGGGCAGGATGCGCTCATCCTCACCGAGCGGCGTGGCGAGCCCCGCAACGAAGATCATGATGCCGACGAAGGTCAGCACGATGCCGAGCAGGAACGGGAACATCCCCGGGCCCATGTGCATGAGGCTGCCGAGGTCATAGGTGGTCGAATTGAGCGTGACCCCCGCGCCGAGCAAGGTCATCAGACCGCCCGCGTAGAAATCACGCTTGCGCAAAAGATCGTCGAACAAGATCGCGTCCTCCCCTCCAGACCGGATGCGTCTCTAAGTCTTTTTTCTTTGACCTTATTCCATCCGGGACGGCCCAACCATGCCATTTGCGCCCCCGGCCGTCCAACGTTTATCGCAGGGGATCGGCCAATATCGGCCGCAATTTCAACGCGATGGGTGGCGCCGGGGACACTGTCTGGGGACATTTGGCACATGCAAAAAAAGCGGCCATCCACAGCTCACGCCGGCCGGGGCCCGCTGGTGGCGATCCAAATGCCGGCGAAGACCGCGACGAGTCCGGCGACCAGATTGGCGGTGATCGGCTCGCCGACAAGTTGTGTCGCCAGCAGCCCGGCGGCGATCGGGTTGACCGTCATGGTGTTGGCGACCAGCGTGGGGGTCGTGCGCTGCAGCGCCATCACCCACAGGATGAAGGCGAGCGCCCCGCCGCCGATGCCGAGATAAATGCCGGCGGTCCATTGCGCGGCGTTGAAATCGGCAAGCACCGCGACGCGGCCGGTCAGCACGCCGGCAAGGATCAGCGCGGCGGCGCCCGCGCCCATGCCGACGCACAGGAAGCCGAGCGCGCTCGAGCGCACGATGAAGCGGCGCGACCACACGTTATAGAAGGCCATGCAGAGCACCGCGCCGGTCATGATGGCTTCGCCGCGCCAGGCGCCGGGCGGCGCCGCGTGTAAGCCCGAGGCGAGCGCGGCGAACACGCCGAGCATGGCGATCGCCACGCCCGTCGTTTTGCGGGCCGTCAACGGCTCGATGCCGAGCAGCGCGCCGACGATCATCGTTTGCAGCGGCAAGGTGGAGAGCGCAAGACTCGCGCGCGCGGCCGTCGTGTAGCCGAGCGCGATATTGTAGAAGATGAAGAACAGCCCGAAAAAGCAGATGCCCAAGGCCGCGACGGCGAGCCAGTCGCTGCGTGGCGGAAATTTCGCGCGCATCAGCAGCGTTGCCGGCAGCACCAGCGTAAAGCCGATGCCCCAGCGCAGGATGGCGAGCGTGATCGGATCGGCATTGCCGGCGAGATAGCGCGTGACGGCGGCGGCCGAGCCGCCGAGGCAACTCGACACGATGGCAATGAGCACGCCGACCGTTTGATCCAACGCCGCCTCCCGCTTCGCCGGACCATAGTGCCGGGAGCGGCATAGCGCGGCAATGCGGGTGGGTCAGCCTGCGGCGCGCGGCGTGTCGTCCCGCCAGAGCCAGCGCGCGGTCGCGACCGCCGCGGCCATGCCGGCGAGCTGCGCCGCGATAAACGCCAGCACGCCGGCCGGCGCGATGCCGGCAAAGGTGTCGGACAGCGAGCGGGCAATGGTGACGGCCGGATTGGCGAACGAGGTCGAGGCCGTGAACCAATAGGCCGAGGTGATGTAAAGCCCGACCGCGTAGGGAATTGCGGCGGGTGCGCGCGCCAGGCAGCCGAAAATCGTCAGCCCCAGGCCGAAGGTGGCGACGGCTTCGGCCAGCCACTGGCCGGGGCCGGAGCGCACGTGCGTCGAAATCTGCCAGACCGGCATGTCGAACATCAAATGCGCGATCCACACGCCGGCAATGCCGGCAAGCACTTGCGTCGCGATATAGAGTCCGGCCGTCGCGCCACGGCAGTTCGCCGCGCAGCGCGAAAGCAAGGCTGACGGCGGGATTGAAATGCGCGCCCGACACGGCACCGAACATCAAGATGAGCACGGCGAGAATGGCGCCGGTCGCCAGCGTGTTGCACAGGAGCGCGAGCGCAACGTTCCCGCCGGACAGGCGCTGCGCCATGATGCCGGAGCCGACCACGGCGGCGAGCAGGAAGGCGGTGCCGAGGAATTCGGCCGCGGTCCGTTGCGCGAGCGACGGCATCAGCCCGGCTCTTTGACCTTGCCGGTTGCGCCTTCCATCTGGCCGATGTCTTTCAGCTTGGCTTGCAGGCTCAATTTGTCGAGCGCGCGGATCGGCAGCGCGGTGAAAATGCCGATGCGCTGCGACAGCATGCGGAAGGCGTCCTTGAAAGCGAGCGCGATCTCGACCTCGGAGCCCTCGACGGCGGCCGGATCGGGAATGCCCCAATGCGCGGTCATCGGCTGGCCCGGCCACACCGGGCAGGTTTCGCCGGCGGCGTTGTCGCAAACGGTGAACACGAAATCGAGCGGCGGCGCGCCCGGCTTGGCGAATTCGCCCCACGATTTCGAGCGGAAACGCGAGATGTCGAAGCCGAGGCTCTGCAGCAGCTTGAGCGTCTCCGGATGCACGCGGCCTTTCGGCTGGCTGCCGGCGCTGAAGGCCTGGAATTTTCCGGCGCCGAGCTTGTTGAGGATCGCCTCGGCCATCACCGAGCGCGCCGAATTGCCGGTGCAGAGAAACAGGACATTGAAGGGGCGGTCGGTCATCGCGAAACTCCTTACGAGGCGCGTTCCGTCACGGGCTTTCGCGGCGCCACTTTGGCGTCTTTCGGCTTGCACAGCTCGGGGCGGCCCTGGCAGCAGTGATCGGTGAGGTAGGACACCAGCGCATTCATCGCCTCGACGCGCGCGGCGTAGATCATCGAGCGGCCGTCGCGGCGCACGGTGATGAGGCCGGCCTCGCGCAGGCGGTCGAGATGAAACGTAAGCGCGCTGGGCGGCACTTTCAGGCTGGCGGCGATGTGGCCGGCCGGCATGCCCTCGGGCCCGGCCTCCACCAGCAGGCGGAAGACGTCGAGGCGATTGTCCTGCGCCAGCGCGGACGAGGATGGCGACCGCATCGGTCTTTTTCATATTTCAATGAAAACTGAAATATCCGGGGAGGTCAAGAAATATTTCAATGATTGTTGAAAAGTCGGTCCAGGCTCAGCGCAAGCTCAGCGCTTGTCGGCGTCGTATTCGTCGCTGCAGAAGGTGCCGCCCTGGTAGCGGTCGCCGACCGGGTCGGGCGGCAATTGTCGCCTGCGCCGCCATGGCCTGCGCGCGGAAATCCTCGGCGCGGCGCTTGCGGCTTGTAGCCGAAGCGGCGGGCATTGCTGTTGTCCCACCAGGCGGCGGCGTTGTCGGACGCGCCGTAGAAGATTTCGAAGTGGATGTCGGGATGCTCGAGCCCGATGCGGATGAGCTGCACCAGGTCCTCCGGCGCGAGCCAGATCGACAGCCGGCGCTGGTCGATCGGCGCGTCGCCGACATTGCCGATGCGCAGGCAGGTGACGCGCAGGCCGTGCTTGTCGGCGTAGAACGCGCCGATCGCCTCGCCGAACGCCTTGCTGACGCCGTAGCGGCTGTCCGGCCGCACGCGTCACGTCGACGCCGATCTTCTGCGCGCGCGGATAAAAGCCGACGGCGTGATTGGACGAGGCGAACACCACGCGCTTGACGCCGGCGCGGTAGGCCGCCTCGAACAGATTGTAGCAGCCGACGATGTTGGCGTTGAGAATGGTCTGCCATCGCCTTCGACCGAGTAGCCGCCGAGATGCACGATGCCGTCGATGCCGGCAACGATGGTCTCGACCTGCGCGGCGTCGGCGAGATCGGCCGGACGAAGTCTTCGTCGGGCGCGAGATCGGCGGGCTTGCGCATGTCGCTCCAGCGGATGCGCGGATAGACGCCCTTGAGCAGCTTGCGCAGGCGCGAGCCGACTGGCCGGCCGCGCCGGTGACGAGGATGTTCTGCATTTGAGCCGCTCGCGCGCGCGGCCGCGGCCGGCTTGCGTTTCTCGGCGGCGAGCTTCTCGTAGCGGGCGCGGCTGTTGAGCAGATGGCGCTGCATGGCGGCGCGCGCCTGCTGCCGGCGAGCGGCTTGCGATGGCGTCGAGGATTTGCTCGTGCTCGCGCTGGAACGAGTTCGAGGTTGGCGCGGCCGCGTCGGCGGCGCCGACGAGCCCCAGACGGTCCGGCGCGGGATGATGAAGCGGCCGAGATATTCGAGGAAGCCCTTGAATTGCGGATTGCCGGTGCGCATCGGCGATTGCGCAATGGAAGGCGAAGTCCTGATCGACGGCAATGTCGCCGCGCTCGATCGCGCTCTGGATGGCGTCGTAGCGCTCGGCGATCTTCTTGATCTGCGCGGCGAGGCGCGCTCGGCGGCAAGGCCGGCGGCCTCGACCTCGACGCCGGTGCGCAGCTCCATGACGTTGAGCACGTCGCGCAACGGCGAGTGCTCGTCGAAATCGACCCGGAACGGCCGCCGCACATGGTCGGCGACGAAGGTGCCGACGCCCTGGCGCGTGACCACCAGCCTGTCGGCGCGCAGCGCGGCCACCGCCTCGCGGATCACGGTGCGGCTGACGCCGGTGGCGGCGATCATTTCCTGCTCGGTCGGCAGGCGCGAGCCGGGCGGCAACTTGCCGCTGGTGATGTCGGCGGTGAGCCGCGCCACCATTTCGGCGGTCAGCCCGCGCGGCGCCCTGAGCGGCCGCAGCAAGGAAAGATTTTTCGGCGAACGCTTGGTCAACGGCTTGACACCGCGCTTGGAGGTCAGGTCATCATATGACCTGATGAGTAACACGCCAAGCCGCGCCGATCAATCAAGCGCGGCCTGCACAAGCGGCACCGAAGTCGCGCGAGAACGCTAACGGGAGGAGTCCGATCATGAAGTCCACGCAGCATTCTTGCCGCCGGCGTCGCTGGCGCCGTCGCCGCGATCGGCAGCCGGCGCGCAGGACAAGCTGGTGCTGAAGGCCTCCGACGTGCATCCGACCGGCTATCCGACCGTCGCCGCGGTCGAGAACATGGGCAAGAAGCTCGAAGAGGCGACCAACGGCCGCCTCAGCGTCGCAGATGTATCCGTCGATGCAGCTCGGCGGCGAAAAGGAAGCCATCGAGCAGGCGCAGGTCGGCGCCATCGCGTTCGCCCGCGTCTCGGTCGGCGCGCTCGGCCCGGTGATCGACGATCTCAACGTGTTCAACCTGCCGTACGTGTTCCGCAACACCGAGCACATGCAGCAGGTGATCGACGGGCCGATCGGCCAGGAACTGCTCGACAAGGTCACCAACAGCGGCAAGGGCCTCGTCGGCCTGGCCTGGATGGATGCCGGCGCGCGCAACTTCTACGACACCAAGAAGCCGATCAAGAACGCTCGCCGACCTCAAGGGCCATGAAGATCCGCGTCATGGGCAACCCGATGTTCGTCGACATGGCGAACGCGATGGGCGGCAACGGCGTGCCGCTGGGCTACGACCAGGTGTTCAACGTCGCTGCAGACCGGCGTGGTCGACGGCGCCGAGAACAATCCGCCGAGCTTCGTGTTCGACAACCACTACCAGGTGGCCAAGTACTACACGCTCGACGAGCACCTGATCGTGCCGGAGATGCTGGTGTTGTCGAAGAAGATCTGGGACGCGCTGTCGAAGGACGAGCAGGCGCGACGTCAAGAAGTTCGCGCGCGAAGCGCAGCTGGAAGAGCGCAAGCTCTGGGACGATCTACGAGAAGCAGGCGATGGACAAGGCCAAGGCGGCCGGCATCCAGATCATCCAGGTTCCGACGCCGACAAGAAGGCGTTCCAGGCCGCGGTCAAGCCGGTGTGGGACAAGTACGGTCCGAAATACGCCGACATGATCAAGCGCATCCAGGACAGTGAAGTAAGCCGACAACGCGAGCGCCACGCTTTTCCGCGTCGCGCGGAGAGGCGTGGCGCGACTTCTCAGGTCGAGCTCGGCTAGCGCGGGCGGGGAGACGATGGCCGGGCATTTACCGCAAGGCGATGGACGCGCCTATTTCGTCTGCGTCGTCATCGCCGGCGTCGCGCTGGTGCTGATCTCGGCGATCATGCCGTGGGCGGTCTTCACGCGCTACGTGCTCAACAGCGCCGCGTCCTGGCCGGAGACGACGGCGGTGCTGCTCACCATCGTGCTGACCTTCTTCGGCGCCGCGGCCTGCTACCGGCTCGGCCTGCACATGAACGTGTCGCGTCGGCGTCGACCTGTTGCCGGCGCGCGCGCGCCGCGTCACCGATTTCGTCGTCGAAGTGCTGATGGCGGTGATGGCCGTGTTCATGGTGGTCTACGGCTTCAAGCTGTGCGCAGCGACCTGGGAGAACAGCATCGCCGAATTCCCCTGGCTGCGGTCGGCTCGCCTATTCGCCGATCCCGATCGGCGGCGTCTTCACGCTGCTGTTCATCATCGAGCATCTCACCATCGGCCGGCCGCGCGCCGAAGCCGATCCGCACGTGCGCTGCCGGTCGAGTGAGCGCGGAAGCGCCATGGACCTCTTCATCCTGCTCGGCACGCTGTTCCTCTGCTTCGGCATCGGCATGCCGATCTCCTATTCGCTCGGCTTCGGCGCGCTGGCCGGCGCGCTGTGGATCGGCATTCCGCCGGAAGCGGTGATGCTGAAGATCTCGAACGGCGTCAGCAAGGTGGCGATGCTGACGATTCCCGTTCTTCGTGCTGGCCGGCGCCATCATGGCCGAAGGCGGCATGGCGCGCCGGCTGGTCGCCTTCGCCAACGTGCATCGTCGGCGTGGTGCGCGTGCGCGGCGGCCTGTCGGCCGTCAACATCCTCGCCACCACGTTCCTGTCGCGGCATTTCCGGCTCGTCGGTCGCCGACACCTCGGCGATCGGCTCGGTGATGATCCCGCAGATGGAGCGGGTCGGCTATCCGCGCGTCTTCGCCACCAACGTCACCATCAGCGCCTCGGTGCAGGCGATCCTGGTGCCGCCGAGCCATAACGCCGTGATCTATTCGCTGGCGACCGGCGGCACGATCTCGATCATCAGCCTGTTCATGGCCGGCGTCGTGCCGGGCCTGCTGCTCGGCGTCGCGCTCGATCGCTGCTGTGCCTCTTCATCGCCTATCGCGACGGCCATCCGAAGGGCGAATCGGTGCCGTTCCGCGATGCGGTCCGCATCACCATCGACGCGCTGCTGGGGCCTGATCACCATCGTCATCATCATCGGCGGCATCCTGCTCGGCATCTTCACCGCGATCGAGGCCGGCGCGGTGGCCTGCGTGTGGGCCTTCTGCGTCACCATGTTCATCTACCGCGACTACCGCTGGCGCGACCTGCCGCGGCTGGTGCATCGCACGCTCAAGACGGTCGCGATGGTGATGACGCTGATCGCGATGGCCTCGAGCTTCGGCTACGTGATGGCGCTGATGCAGATGCCGGCGAAGATCACGGCGTTCTTCCTGACGCTGTCGGAGAACAAATACGTCATCCTGATGCTGATCAACGTCATGCTGCTGGTGCTCGGCTGCCTGATGGACATGGCGCCGCTGATCCTGATCTGCACGCCGATCCTGCTGCCGGTGGTGATGAAGCTCGGCGTCGATCCGGTGCACTTCGGCATGATCATGCTGCTCAACCTCGGCATCGGCCTGCTGACGCCGCCGGTCGGCTCGATGCTGTTCGTCGGCTGCGCCGTCGGCAAGGTGAAGCTGGAAGACGTGATGCGCGGCATCTGGCCGTTCTACGGCGTGATGTTCGCGGTGCTGATGCTGGTCACCTTCATCCCGGCGCTGTCGCTGTGGCTGCCGACGGTGGTGGTCCGCTAGCTAATACGCCGCCGCCAGTTCCTGCGCGCCGGGGGTGCCGGCCTTGTCGCATGTGGCCTTCGATGTCGGCGATCAGACTGGCCACCACCCCGGTGCGGCGGGCGACCGGGTTGCGCTCATAGCCGTGCGGCTGGAAGAAATTCGAGGTCGGCACCTGCGCCCGCATGTCCGGCGGCATCGTCACCATGTCGATGCCGTTGCCGTCGCCGGTCAGATTCATCAATTCGAGTTCGGCGCGCGGTGAGCGGCGTCATGTAGCCCTTGGCGCGCGCGAACTGCACCGAGTTCGACAGCTTCTGCACCTGCAGCAGCGGGCCGACGTCGATGTCGAGCACGGCGGCGTGGATGCCCCAGCCCTTCGGCGTCGTCTTGGCGATCTCGTCGTATTCGCTCCAGCGGTGCGGCAGGCTGCGGCTATAGGCGATCATGCGCTTGAGCACTTCGATCTTGCGGCTCAAGGCGGCGCGCTGCTCGCCGGTGAGCGAGTTTTCTTTTTGCGTCAGCAGCGTGAGGAAGCGCGCGCCGTTCTCGGCGAACAGCGAGACGGTGTTGGTCGAGAGCAACTGGTTGTAGCCCATGGCCGGCGAGATGGCGTGCGCGTTCGGGCGCGGCGTGCCGAGGCCGGATTGCATGTCGTACGAGCCGCGGCCGCCGGTCTCGAAGGCATAGACGCCGACGATCTGCGCCTGCGTCAGCCCGGCCGCGCGCGCGGCCTTGGCGTAGGCGCGCTTGAACTCGCTGTCGCTCGCCGGCTGGTCCGGCACGAAGCCCCATTGCTCCTTGGCCGCGGCGAGGAAATCGGCGACCACCGGGATTTCCGGCTTGGGCGGGATCGGCGGCGCAGGCGGCGGCGGGAACGGGCTGACCGGCTTGGGCGGGCCGCTATAGACCGGCGGCTGCGTCAGCACATAGTCGGCGAGCGCGATCGTCTCATGACTGCGGCGCTTGGCGTTGCGGATGCGGCGCTTGGCGGCGACATCATCCCAATAGGCGTTGTCGATGCGCGCGAAGGCGCCGTGGATCTGCTCGTATTGCGCAAGCTTTTGCTGATAGTCGGCAACGGCCGCCGGGCTCGGCTCAGCGGGCGGGCTCTGCGGCCAGGCCGGAGCGGCCGCAAAGAGGGCGGCGACGCTCACGACGATGAACCTGGCGGCGCTGCGCATGGCGGGGTTCTACCGGCGTCGTGGTGATTCGACCATGAACGGGCGCGTTGGCCCCCGTTCACAATGAAAACGCGCCGCAATTGCGGCGCGTCAGGGAGCGGCGATGAAGCGCCGATCAGCGGATGGTGGCGCCGTCGCGGGTGGTGAAGACCACCGGGCCGCCGGCCTTGATGACGCTCGGGGCCTGCGCGGTCAGCACGTCGGTGCCGAGATTGAGTTGCGTGGCGGCGATGCCGATCACCGAGACCAGCAGCGCGGCGGCAAGGCCAACCACCACGATCTTGAGATGCGTGGTGCGGTCGGCGGTGTAAAGCGACCAGTTCATGGCGTCCTCCAAGGTCCTCGACGGTTCGTCGGCGGGACCTGGACATAGGTTCACAGCTTGTTCGTGAGCTAACGTAAGTCGGCCGCCACAGTTCCCAAGCCCCGGTCACGGAAGCTTGAAAAGTGCGGAGAAAGGCCGGGATTTTAAGCAAAAAGGCGGGAACCCGGCGATTGCCGGGCGCATTCGCGGCGAGGCGATGCTTTAGGCTGCCTGCTTGCCGCGCTTGAGCGGGAAGGCTTCGGCATCATAAAGGGCGCGGATTTCCCGATGGCCCAGGCGCTGCTCGTCGAGCTGGATATAGGCGCCCAACAGGAGCGGCTCCGGCAGTTCCTCGACCGCGAAGCGGATGGCTTCGGCGGCCTTGTCGAAACGGCGATACTTCAGCTTGCTGACGACTTTGCGGTTGCGGGACGGAAACAGCTCCGCAGGCGCATTGAAATTGAAGTTTTCCATGGCCGCTATATAGGCGCTTAACCAGGGGCTTTGCCAGGGTGCCGACCGCCGCGCGGCAGTGTGGTTAAATGCTGCTAACGGTCTTTAACCGTGCCCGCGGGTGGATTTCGCCCTGCGAGAGCACCGGCGTCTGCGCCCGGAAGCGCTCGACGATGCCGCGCACGAAGGGGCGGATGCCGCCGGAGGTGACCAGCACCGGCGCCTCGCCCTCGCGCGCCGCGGCCTCGAATTTCTCGCGCACCAAAGTGATGAATTCGGACAGCTTGGAGGGCTGCATGGCGAGCTGGCGGTCGTCGCCCTGGCCGACCATCGCCTCCGCGAAGCTCTGCTCCCATTTCGCCGACAGCGCGATCAGCGGCAGATAGCCGGCCGACGAGACGTATTGCGCGCAGATCTGGCGCGACAGCCGCATGCGCACGTGCTCGGCCAGCAGCACCGGATTGCGCGTGCCGGTAATGCCGTCGGCGATGCCTTCCAGGATGGTGGCGAGATCGCGGATCGAGACGCGCTCGGACAACAGGATTTGCAGCACGCGCTGGATGCCGGAGATGGTGATCAGCGTCGGCACCATGTCCTTGACGATGTCGGACTGCTCCTTGGGCAGGTCCTTGAGCAGCTTCGCCACCTCGCCGTAGGACAAGAGCTCGGCCATGTTGCTCTTGAGCAGCTCGGTCAGGTGCGTCGACAGCACGGTGGCGGCGTCCACCACCGTGTAGCCCTTCATCGTGGCTTCTTCCTTGAGCGCGGCGTCGATCCAGGTCGCCGGCAAGCCGAAGGTCGGCTCGGTGGTGTGGGTGCCGGGCAGGTTCACCTGGCCGCCGGCCGGGTCCATGACCATGTGCTGGCCGGCCCACAGCTTGCCGGAGCCGGCTTCGACTTCCTTGATCTTGATGACGTAGCCGTTGGCGTCGAGCTGCACGTTGTCGAGGATGCGCACGGCCGGCATCACGAAGCCCATCTCGACCGCGAGCGAACGGCGCAGCGCCTTGATCTGCTCGGTCAGCCGGTCGGTGCCGTCCGGCGAATTGACCAGCGGCAGCAGCGCGTAGCCGAGCTCGAGCTTGAGGTCGTCCATCTTGAGCGAGGCGGAGATCGGCTCGTCGGCGGCTTCCTTTTTGGCCTCGACGTCGGCTTTCTTGGCCTCCGTGGCGATCACCTGCTTGGCGCGCTTGTCGACGATGAAGGCAAGCGCCGCGGCGCCGCCGCCGAGCGCGAGGAACGGGATCATCGGAATGCCGGGCAACAGCGACATCACCAGCATCACCGCGCCCGACATGCCGAGCGCCTTGGGATAGCCGGAGAGCTGGCCGAGCAGCGCCTTGTCGGCGGCGCCGGAAATGCCGGCTTTCGACACCAGCAGGCCGGCGGCGGTCGAGACGATCAGCGCCGGCACCTGCGTGACCAGGCCGTCGCCGACGGTGAGGATGGTGTAGGAATGCGCGGCCTCGGCGAAGCTCAGGCCCTGCTGCGCGATGCCGATGATCATGCCGCCGATGACGTTGATGAACACCACCAGCAGGCCGGCGATGGCGTCGCCGCGCACGAATTTGGAGGCGCCGTCCATGGCGCCGAAGAAGCCGCCTTCGTCCTCGAGCTGCTTGCGGCGGCGGCGCGCTTCCTTCTCGTCGATCAGGCCGGCGGACAGGTCGGCGTCGATCGCCATCTGCTTGCCGGGCATGGCGTCCAAGTGGAATCGCGCGGCGACTTCGGCGATGCGGCCGGAGCCTTTGGTGATGACGACGAAATTGACGATCACCAGGATGGTGAACACGATGATGCCGATGACGAAATTGCCGCTCATCACGAAATTGCCGAAGGCCTGGATGACGTAGCCGGCGGCATCGGTGCCTTCGTGGCCGCGCGACAGGATCAGGCGCGTGGAGGCGAGGTTGAGCGCCAGCCGCAGCATGGTCGCGATCAGCAGCACGGTCGGGAACGAGGAGAATTCGAGCGGCGTGTGGATGAACAGCGCCGTCATCAGGATCAGCACCGACAGGATGATCGAGAGCGCCAGGCTCACGTCGAGCAGCACCGGCGGCAGCGGCAGGATCAGCACCACCAGGATGGTGAGCACGCCGACGGCGAGCGCGAGGTCGCCGCGCTTGAAGAAAGCGCCGATCTCGCCAAGGCCGGGAAGCTTGATGCCGCTCGTTGCGGCCGCGGGTGCGGCGGTGATGTCGCTCATTCTTTCCACTGACCGCTCCCCCGAGCGGCGCGGACGCGAGACAATACAAAGGTCATTCAAACCGCAGCCGGCTACCGGAAACGGTGCCGGGGTAGAGAGTCGTGGTGGGTGAGTACCCCATCCCCCGGCATTATTTGCCCGGTTTATGGTTAGCGTGCGGGTTAACAAATGCGGCACACTGGCGGTTGTGGGGCCGGGACATGAGAATTTATGCTGGGATTCCGATCTCGCTGGCGCCTTCGTCGGTCAGGCGGAGGCCGCCTGCTCGGTGCCCAGTTGGCGGTTCCAGTCTGCCGGCGTCGAGACCAATGCCTACATCACGACCACTGGAGGGAGCTGCAGCCTCGTATTGCGCCGCGCCGTCAAAACGAGCGAGGTCCATTCCCTCGCCGATTGCGTCGGGGCCGCATAACGGGGCCGCCGTCCGGTCCGCAAACGTCTGTGACGGTATTCGGCCGCGCGTGCCGGCTGTCAAGGGCGAGCCGCCGTCTGGATTCGTGCCTTTGCCGTCAGCGGCCGGCGCAACGGCGGTCCGGAGCGCGCGACCGTGCGCGTCAGCGTGAGCGGTGCAATAGCAACGAGCCAAGACGAAAAATGCTCCCCGCGCGTTAGGACGGCTGCGCCGCGCGGTCGCCGGCAAGAATGTCACGAGAGCCGCGACGATCAGGGTTTGTGAGATCAGCAACAATGACGGGGGCGTCCTCGGCCGCGACGTCCACGAGATGGAGCTCGTGGCAATCGGCGCAGCGCAGGCGTGCCGGCGATTGGCCGAGCTGTTCGAGCGAGGCCTCGTCGGTGACCAGCACGAAACTGCCGGTGAGCGGGCAGCGGTAACGCACCGCGCCGTGCGGACGCGGGGTGGCCTCGGCCCAACGCAGCATGGCGCCAGCCTGCCGGTAGACCGAAGCGTGCATCCTGTTCCAGTTGAGATTCTGCATCGACATTTGGACTTCCGAGCTCCCGGCGCTCGCTATTAAGCTTTCGCACTGCAACTCGTTCCCTCGCGGCGCGAAATCAGGGCGCGAGCGGCGGAAAAGCGTGGCGGCCGTTGGGCAACAAAGCGAGTCGCTCGACTTTCGTCACGGCGCTGAGTGCGAGCTCGCCATAGAGATGCGGGAACAGGGCGCCGCCGCGCGAAGGCTCCCATTTCAGCGCGCCGCCCAGCCGCGCGCCGTCGACGCCGATCAGCAGCAGGTCGTCCTGGCCGGAAAAATATTTCGCGGCGGTCTCTTCGACCTGTTCGGCGGTCGAGAAATGAATGAAGCCGTCGCGCAGGTCGTCGGCCGAGCCGCGGAAGATTCCGTCGTGTTCGGCCGCCCGCCAATGCGCGGCGGCGATGATCTTGTACAAAGTGGCCATCGTCCCGGTCCGGCTATCTCGT
Source organism: uncultured Alphaproteobacteria bacterium (assembly GCA_963734465.1). GTDB lineage: Bacteria > Pseudomonadota > Alphaproteobacteria > Rhizobiales > Xanthobacteraceae > Pseudolabrys. The sequence goes on along the minus strand of CAVTHL010000035.1, from coordinate 13,909 downwards.
TGGGACACCAACGATTATCACGTGCGGCAATTGTGCATGCCGCCATGCACTCGAACAACCTTGAATTGACGCATTCTATATGCATATCGCGACCAAATCGTTTCACGGAGAGATCATGCTGAAGACCGAGGAATATCTGATCGAGACGGCCGACCGCTGCATCCGTTTGGCGCGCGAAGGCCGGGAATTGATCGTGCGGCTGGAGGCGATCAGCAACGAGCTGATGGCCAAGGCCGTCGAGATCGACACCACGCGCGACAAGAACGGCAAGCCCGACGAAACACCCGCGCGCTAGCACTGAGACTTTGCGTTTGGAAGCAAAAAGCCCGGCAGTCGCGCCGGGCTTTTTGATTTTGGACGAGGCGAGGGGCGTTACGCCGCTCCGCGCAGCGGCTCGCCGCCGCCATTGGCCGGTGGGATGGGGACGCCGTCGCCGGAATATTCGTTGAGCTTGTTGCGCAACGTGCGGATCGAGATACCGAGGATATTGGCCGCGTGCGTGCGGTTGCCGAGGCAGTGCTTGAGCGTCTCCAGGATCAGGTCGCGCTCGACCTCGGCGACGGTGCGGCCGACGAGGTTGCGGGTGACCTGCTCGGCGGCCATGGCGGCGTGCGCCGCGGCGCCGGTGCCGCGCGCCTGGTCGAGCCGGCCGCCGTCGGGCGTCAGGATGCCGTCAATGCCGATCTCGGCGCCGCTGGAGAGCAGCACCGCGCGGTGCAGCGTGTTCTCCAGTTCGCGCACATTGCCCGGCCAGCGGTTGGCGGTGAGCGCGCGGCGGGCTTCCGCCGACAGCGGGCGCACGGCCAGACCGTTGGCGGCGGAATATTTCTTGATGAAATACTGCGCCAGCTCGAAGATATCGGCCGGCCGATCGCGCAGCGGCGGGATCTTCAGGTTCACCACGTTGAGGCGGAACAGCAGGTCTTCGCGGAATTTTCCTTCGCGCACCGCATCCGTGAGATTGCGGTTGGAGGTGGCGATGATGCGGATGTCGACCGGCACCGGCTTGCCGCCGCCGACGCGGTCGATGACGCGCTCTTGAATGGCGCGCAGCAATTTCGCCTGCAGCCGCACGTCCATTTCCGAGATTTCGTCGAGCAGCAGCGTGCCGCCATTGGCCTCTTCGAACTTGCCGATGCGGCGGCCGAGCGCGCCGGTGAAGGCGCCCTTCTCGTGGCCGAACAGTTCGGATTCGAGCAGGTTCTCGGGGATAGCCGCGCAATTGACGGTGATGAACGACTTTTTGGCGCGCTGCGAGCGCGAATGCAGATAGCGCGCCAGCACTTCCTTGCCGGTGCCGCTCTCGCCGGTGATCAGCACGGAGGCGTCGGAACCGGCGATCTGCTGGGCGAGCTTGACCACCGCGCTCATGGCGTCGTCGCGGTAGATCATCTCGCGGTGGTCGTCGGCGACCGCTGCCAGCACCGCCGCGATCAGCTCGGGATCCGGCGGCAGCGGGATGTACTCCTTGGCGCCGGCATGGATGGCGTTGACCGCGGCGCGCGCGTCATTGGTGACGCCGCAGGCCACCACCGGCACGTGAATGCGCTCGCCGTCGAGGCGCGTCACCAGCTCGCGGATGTCGAGCGAAACGTCCACCATCATCAGGTCGGCGCCGCGGCCGGAGCGCAGCACGGCGAGCGCCTGCTCGACCGAGTCCGCATGGGTGACGGAGGCGCCCTTGTCCATCGCGATCTTGCTCGCGGTGATGAGCTGGCCTCCGAGCGTGCCGACGATCAGGAGTTGCATGGCAGTAATCCTTGGTTTGCGAACGCCACTAGCGATCCGCCTTGATGATTTCAGTCATGGTCACGCCGAGCTTTTCCTCGACGAGGACGACTTCGCCGCGCGCGACCAGGCGGTTGTTGACGTAGATGTCGATGGCTTCACCGACCTTGCGGTCGAGCTCGAGCACGGCGCCGGGGCCGAGGCGGAGCAGTTCGCCGACCTCCATGCGGGCGCGGCCGAGCACGGCCGAGACCTGCACCGGCACGTCGAACACCGCTTCCAGGTCTTCGGCGCCGCGGTTGACCGCCTCGCCCACGCTCGGCGCCAGCTGGCCTGCGTCTTCGGCAGTCTGCAACTGGGCGCCGCTTTCCAAGTCGGGAAGCGGGACCTCTTTGTTGTCGGTGTCGGCCATCGGCGTCTTCTCCGGAAAATCCTAATGGGTGGTGCGGGCGGCGACGTAGCGCGCGACCGCGTCATCGATGACGGCAAGGGTGGCGGCTTCATCGCGGGCGACGCCACCATCGGCCCATTCGATGCGGCAGTCGCCGGCGGCGAGGCCATCCTCGGCCATCACCACCAGCCGGCCCTCGAAGCCGCGCGCCTGCGCGATCGCTTCGAGTTTGTCCTTGGCGATCTCGTAGATGGTGGGGCCGACGCGCACCACGACGTGCGGCGTCTTCACCAGGTGCTGGAAGCATTCGGTGGCGAGCGCGGAAATTTCGGTAAAGGGCTCGCGCGCGATCAGCGCGGGCGCCAGCTTGCCGGCAACCGCAACCGCAACCTCGACGGCTTCCGTTTCCAGCCGTATCTCGATGCCGGCCAGCGCCTTGTTGAGCTTGTCGAGCCCCTCCGCCATCAGGGCAAGCGCGTTGGCGGCGCGCTGGGCGGCCTCGCCTTGCGCCTTGGCTTCGCCGGCGGCGAAACCCTTGCGATAGGCTTGCGATTCCGCGTCGATGCGCCGGCGCTCGGCTTCGACCAGCGTGATGGTCGGCTTCTCGCCGGTGGCGAAGTCCTCGTCGAAGAGATATTTGGCGGTGGTTGCCATATCAGTAGATCATCTCGTCGTCGCCGCGGCCCTTGGAGATCAGGATTTCGCCCTTGGCCGCGAGGTCCTTGGCGATATTGACGAGCAGCGCCTGCGCCTCGTCGACGTCGCGCAGGCGCACCGCCCCCATGGCCTGCATGTCGTCCACCAGCATCTTGGCGGCGCGCGTGGACATGTTGGAGAAGAAGAACTGACGCACGGCCTCGTTGGAGCCCTTGAGCGCGATCGCCAGCTTATCCTTGTCGATATTGCGCATCAGCGTCTGCGCCGACGGCGTGTCGAGCTTGATCAGGTCGTCGAAGGTGAACATCAGCGCTTTGATGCGCTCGGCGGCGTCGCGGTTTTCCTCTTCCAGCGCGGTGAGGAAGCGCGTTTCGGTCTGGCGGTCGAAATTGTTGAAGATTTCCGCCATCACTTCGTGCGCGTCGCGCCGGCGGGTCTGCGACAGGTTCGACATGAATTCGGTGCGCAGCGTCTGTTCGACGCGCTCGATCACTTCCTTCTGCACCGCCTCCATCTTCAACATGCGGCCGACGCAGTCGAGCGAGAGCTCCTCCGGCAGGATCGACAGCACGCGCGCGGCGTGCTCGGGGCGCAGCTTCGACAGCACCACCGCAACCGTCTGCGGATATTCGTTCTTGAGATAGTTCGCCAGCACCTCTTCCTGCACGTTGGCGAGCTTTTCCCACATGTTGCGGCCGGCGGGGCCGCGGATCTCGTCCATGATGCCGCCCACCCGCTCGGGCGGCAGGTATTGCTGCAGCAGGCGCTCGGTGGCGTCGTAGTTGCCGAGCAGCGCGCCGGAGGCCGACATGCGCGACACGAATTCGAGCAGCAATTGCTCGACGGCGTCCGCTTCGATGGTGCCGAGCGACGACATCACGATGGAGATTTCGCGCAGCTCGTCGTCGTCGAGCAGGCTGAAGATCTTGGCGCCGTAGCGCTCGCCGAGCGCCAGCATCAGCACCGCCGCCCGCTCCGGGCCGGTGAGCTTGCGGCGGCCGGGGTTGACCTGCGGCTTGCTGGCGAGCTCCGCCATCAGGCCGCCGATATCGTCGCGGACCGCTTGTTTGGTGTCTTTTTTCTGCTCGGAATAGGCTGACGGCATTTAGGCGGCGTCCTCGTGCAACCAGCTGCGGATGACGGAAACCGCCTCGTGCGGGTTCTTTTCGGCGAGTTCGCCGACCTTCTGCACCGACTGCGCGTGCACCTGGCCTTGCACCTTGGCGACGTCGATCATGGCGGAGGTGCGGTTGGAGATGGCGACGTGTTCGCCGCCGCCGACGATCGCGATGTTGGCGCCGCCGCTGTTGGTGATGCTGCCGCCGGCGCCGACGCTCATGTTGCCGGCCTCGGCGGTGCCGCCGGCAGCGCCGATGGCGCCGGCAACGCCGGCGGTGCCGGCCGCGCCGGCAATCGCCGCAGTGAGGCTCGCGGCGCCCTCGGGCGTGATAATCCGGCGCACCAGCGGCCGCACCACCAGGAACAGCACGATGAGGCCGAGCAGCGCCATGACGCCGAGATTGGCGGCGCGCATGATGTCGTCTTTGGTGAATTGCAGATAGCTCATCCAGCCGACCGGCTCGCTGACCGGCACCGGCGGCGTCTCGGCAAAGCGCAGGTTGACCACCTCGACCTGGTCGCCGCGCTTGGCGTCGAAGCCGATGGCCGAGCGCACCAAAGCCGCGATGCGGTCGATCTCCTCTTTCGAGCGCGGGGTGTAGGTAACCTCGCCTTTGTCGTTCTTGGCATAGGTGCCGTCCACCAGCACCGCCGCGGAAATGCGGTTGACGCGGCCGCCTTCGATCACCTCGGTCTTGGTGGTGCGCGACACCTCGTAATTGACGATTTCCTCGGTCTTCTTGTTCTGATCGCGCGTGCCGCCGCCGCCGCTTTGCTGCTTGGGGGCGCCGGGCAACTCGTTGCCGACCGAGACCGCGCCGTTATTGGCTTCGCCGCTCGAGGATTGCTCTTCGCGCGTCTGGCTCGAGCGCACCACGCGGCCGTCCGGATCGAATTTGTCCGACGTCTGGGTGATGCGGTTGACGTCGAAATCGGCGTTGATCTGCACGCGCGAGCGGCCGGGTCCGACCACCGAGGAGACGATGGTCTCGACCTCCTGGCGCAACCTGCCCTCATAGGCGATCTTGCGCTCGTCGGCGCCGGCGCCGGTGGCCGAGTTGCTGTCGGACGCGCCGTCGGCCAACAGCTTGCCGGTCTCGTCGATCACCGAGACCCGGTCGGGCTTCATGCCGGTGACCGCGGTCGCCACCAAATGGCGGATGGCGCGCACCTGTTGCGGCTCAAGCCGGCCGTTGACCTTGAGCACGATGGTGGCGGTGGCCTCGATCTTGTCGCGCGAGAACAGCGGGCGGTCGGGCAGCACCAGGTGCACGCGCGCGGCCTGCACCCGGTCGATGCTGCGGATGGTGCGCGACAGCTCGCCTTCGAGCGCGCGCAGATGATTGATGTTCTGGATGAAGGAGGTGGCGCCGAGCGCGTCCGTCTTGTCGAAAATTTCGTAGCCGACGCCGCCGCCTTTGGGCAGCCCGCCTTCGGCGAGCTTCATGCGCAGCCGCGCCACCTTCTCCTGCGGCACCATGATGATGGCGCCGTCGTTGCGCAGCTCGTAGGTGATGGCCTGGCGTTCGAGTTCTTTGATGATGGTCGACGAGTCGTCCATCGACAGGTCGGTGAACAACGGCACCATTTGCGGCGTCGTCATCCGGATCATCAGGAAAGAGAAAAAGCCGATCAGCGCCAGCGTCACCGCGGCCATCGCCGCCATACGCGCTGCACCGAGCGACCTCACGAAGTCGAAGAAACCTTGCACCGGTCTTGCCCTACCGCTTGGCGCTGAATGCGCGCTTACCCGGCAAGATTTGCCCAGTTTATGGTTAGCGTCCGGTTAATGCGATGAACGGGCTTCGTTTTTTCTCGCGGAGCGATTTTTTCCGCGAATCGGAAGCGCCAAAAACGAAAGCGCCGGCCACTGGGGCCGGCGCGGAAATTCGAATCTGAGGACGGCGCTTACTGCCGGTACTGCTGGATGCGCGTGGTGCGCAGGCCGGCGAGGCCATGCTGGTCGATGGAGTACTGCCAGGACAGGAATTCCTCGACCGTCAGCGTGTAGCGCGCGCAGGCCTCTTCAAGCGAGAGCAGGCCGCCGCGCACAGCCGCAACGACTTCAGCCTTGCGCCGGATGACCCAACGCTTGGTGGAGGGCGGCGGCAGGTCCGCGATCGTAAGCGGACTTCCATCGGGCCCGATGACGTATTTGACCCTCGGGCGGTGGGGTTCGGTCATTGGAATACTCACAAGCACAAACTCGACTGACAAACCGTTCGCGCAACCTACAGGCGGCGACTTAAAATTTACCTAAGCAGAACGGCCAAACGGGCAAATCATTGGCCCGTTTCTGCTAACCTTTTGGTTACGGATGGGTTACCCCAGTACCGCAACCACCCGGCCTAGAAAAGGCTAAGAGTGGTCTAATATAGGACTCAGCAGAGGCATTTGAGGGGGTGCGACCTTTGAAAATGTTCCCGAGCTGGCGCGCCTTTGCCCGCTATAGCGGAACCTTGCTGGCCGTCGCGCTCGCCTATTTCGTCTTCGCCAAGCTCGGCCTCACGCTCGCCTCGGTCAACCCGAGCGCCAGCCCGATCTGGGCGCCGACTGGCATTGCGCTGGCGGCCGTCTTATTGGGCGGCCTGCGCGTTTGGCCGGCGGTCCTGGCCGGCGCCTTCGCCGCCAATGCCACCACCGCCGGCACGCTGGAGACCTCCGCCGTCATCGCCGCCGGCAACACGCTCGAAGCCGTCGTCGGCGGCTTTCTGATCGGGCGCTGGTCGGGCGGCGCCAAGACCTTCAGCACGCCGGCGCAGGTGGCGAAATTCGCGCTTGTCTGCGTCGGGCCCGCAACCATCATCAGCGCCAGCGTCGGCGTGACCACGCTGTGCGTCGCGGGCTTTGCGGCCTGGGCGAAATTTTCCCCGATCTGGGTCACCTGGTGGCTGGGCGATGCCGCCGGCGCGCTGGTGGTGACGCCGGCCATCGTGCTGTGGGCGCAATCGGAGCGCGCGAGCTTTACCCGCAACGAGCTTGTTCCTGTCGCGGCCGTGCTGTCGCTGACGGCGCTCGTGGGCTTTATCGCATTCAGCCCGCTGCTGCCGCGCACGGAATATTCGAGCCCGCTCGGCTTCCTCGCCATCCTGCCGCTGGTCTGGGCTGCGCTGCGGCGCGGCCCGCGCGACACCGCGACCGTGAGCCTGATCCTCACCGGCTTCACGATCTGGGCGACGCTGCAGCATGCCGGCCCGTTCGGGCATATGGGCATCAACGAATCCTTCATGCTGCTGCTCACCTTCATGATCAGCCTGTCGGTGCCGAGCCTGGCGCTCTCGGTGGACGTCGCCATGCGCCGTAGCAGCGAGGACAGCCTGCGCCGTACCCAGGCCGAGCTCGACCGCCGCGTGCGCGAGCGCACCGCCGAGCTCAACGAGGCCAACGCCCATCTCATGGAAGCGCAGCGGCTCGGCAATCTCGGCAGCTGGTCGTGGGATATCGCGAGCAACCGCATCACCTGGTCCGACCAGCTGTTCGAGATCTACGGCGTGCCGGCCGAGCGCTTCAGCGGCACGCTCGACGAGTTCATGAACTTCATTCACCCCGACGACCGCGCGCAGGTGGGCGCGAGCGTCAGCAAGGCGTTGAAGTCGGGCAAATCCTTCGGCCACGAGGAGCGCATCATCCGGCCCGACGGCAGCGTGCGCCATCTGCACAGCGCGGGCGAGGTGATTCGCGGCAGCAATGGCGGTGCCGTGCGCATGCTCGGCGTCTGCGTCGACGTCACCGAGCGCAAGCAGGCCGAGCAGGCCTTGCGCGAATCCGAGCAGAACTACCGCCTGCTGCTCAGGGGCGCGCGCGATTACGCGATCTACATGCTCGATACCGACGGGCGCGTGCGCAGCTGGAACGACGGCGCCCAGCGCATCAAGGGTTACGAGGCCGACGAGATCGTCGGCCGCCATTTCCGCGTCTTCCTGCCCGAGGAGGAGCGCAAGAACGACATCGCCGACCAGGCGCTCATCACCGCGGCGCGCGAGGGCCAATTCGAGGGCGATCTCTGGCTGGTGCGCAAGGACGGCAGCCGCTTCTTCGCCAGCGTCGTGATGGACGCGATCCGCAGCGAGGCGGGCGAGCTGATCGGCTTCGCCAAGCTGGTGCGCGACATCACCGAGCAGCGCGAGGCGCAGGTCGCGCTCGAACAGACGCGCGAGCAGCTGGCGCAGGCGCAGAAAATGGAGGCGATCGGCCAGCTCACCGGCGGCATCGCCCACGACTTCAACAACCTGCTGATGATCGTCTCCGGCTACGCGCAAATTCTGCAAGGCCGGCTGAAAGAGCCGAAGGAAAAGCATGCGGTCGAGGCAATCCGCGCCGCCGCCGGCCGCGGCGAGAAACTGACTAGGCAATTGCTCGCCTTCTCGCGCCGCCAGCAATTGATGCCGGTGCCGGTCGATCTGCGCCAGCGCATCGACGCGGTGCGCGACATGTTGGTGCCCTCGCTGCGCGGCAATATCGAGCTGATCTGCGAGATCGAGGACAAGATCTGGCCGGTCGAAGCCGATCTCGGCGAATTGGACCTGGCGCTGGTGAATATCGCGGTCAATGCCCGCGACGCCATGCCGGAGGGCGGCACCATCACGTTGTCGGCGCGCAACATGGTGCTCAAGCCGGGCTCGGCCGCGGGCGCGCTCGAAGGCGACTTCGTCGCGCTCGCCATCATCGACAGCGGCAGCGGCATGCCGCCCGACGTGCTGGCGCGCGTATTCGAGCCGTTCTACACCACCAAGCCGGTCGGCAAGGGCACCGGCCTGGGCCTCTCGCAGGTGCATGGCTTCGCGTTGCAGTCGGGCGGGGCGGCGACGGTGTCGAGCGAGGTCGGCAAGGGCACCGCGGTCACCATCTATCTGCCGCGCAGCCGCGACGAGCCCTCGCAACACGTCGATGAAGGCTTCGCCTCCAGCGCCGATTTTGCGCGCGGCACCGTGCTGCTGGTGGAGGACAGCCGCGAGGTCGCCGAGGTAACGTCGACCTTATTCGAGCAGCTCGGTTATCGCGTGGTGCGCTCGGAGAATGCGTCGGAGGCGCTGCGCCATCTGCAACAGGACATCCATTTCGACCTGCTGTTCACCGATATTGTCATGCCGGGCCCGATGAACGGGCTGGCGCTGGCGCAAACCTGCCGCGACAATTTCCCCGATATTCCGGTGTTGCTGACCAGCGGCTACAGCGACGCGGCGCAAATGGCCGACGGCCGTTTCGATATTCTGCGCAAGCCGTTCGAGCTGTCCGCGCTCGAGCGCGCGATCGAGGCGGTGATGGGCGAGCGGCGCACAAAGCGCCGCGCGCGCGCCTAGTGGGCGACGATCTTCTGGAGCTGGTTCATCGTGTAGTCCTGTCCGTTGATGGACAGAATCGGCGGGGTTTGCGTGAGGTCGACCGAGTCGACCACCGCCTGCACCTGGGTCGAAATCCCCGTTGACTGGCCGCTGGCGTCGACTGCGGTCGCCGTCAGCGTGTAGCTGCCGGCCGGCCAGAGCCTGCCGTCGTTGCCGTGGCCGTCCCACGTGAAGGTCTGGGCGCCGGAACTGACGCCGAACGTGCCGGTAAAGGCGTTCTGCCCGGTCGAATCCGCGATGGTTATGGTTGCGGTCGCCGGCTTGGCGGCGTTCAGCGTCCAGTTCGCAGCGCCATTGGCCAGTTGGGCGGTGGCGCCATTGACCACGACAGTGGCGCCGACCAGCGCCAGCGCCTCGGTCGATTGCGCAGCCTGCTGCATGGAGACCAGCGTACTCAGCGAAGTGTTCGTCTTCATCTGCTGCTCGACTTGCGAGAACTCGACCAGTTGCTGGGTGAACTGATTGGTGTCCATGCGGGGACAGCGGATCCTGATTTTTCAATTGCGTGGTCAGCAATTGCAGGAATTGCGTGAAATTGCTGGCGATCTCGGCTGCGTTGACGCCGCCACCGGCGCCGGACGCGCCGGTGCCCGTGCTGACGGGGACGGCGGATGCGGGCACAGGAGTCGTGGTGACCATGGCTGTTTCCTAAACGCGGATGTCGAGCCCGCCGCCCGAGCCGGCGAGCCGGCTGTAGGTTACGGGCAGGGTTTCGATCGGGGTTTCGTCTTCGACGACGAGCTGGGCGGTGTTGGCGTTCGGCATGTTCTGCTGCTGGCCGGCGGAGTGGTCGCGCAGCGAGAATTGCATGCCTTGGTCGGAGGTCTTGAGGCCGGCGTCCTCGAAGGCGCGCTGCAGGCCTGAGGCGTCACGCTGCAGCAGATCGAGCGTGTCCTTGCGGTCGGCGATCACGTGCGAGGAGATGCTGCCGTCGCGGCCGACGTCGAGGCGCACCTCGATGCGGCCGAGCTCCGGCGGATCGAGCCGGATGTCGAAGTGGTTCTTGCCGGCGACCGCCTTGCTGGCGATCTCGATGGCGACGCCGGTGAGCGGCACCGCCTGCGGCATAAGTTGCTGGTTGAGCTGTTGCGCCGGCGCGGATGGGGCAGTTGCGGCGGATGACGCGGCATGCTGCGCCGACGCGTTCATGGCGAGTTGCTGCGTGGCATCGCCGTCGGGCTTGGCCGGCACGGCTTGCGGGGCGGCGCTGGCCGCAGGCTGTGCGTCCAATTTGGCGTGGTCGCTGCTCGCGGGCGCATCGGATTGCTTGCCGTCGGTGTCGACAGGCTTGCCGTCGGCATGCGCGGGGGCGACGGCTTTCGCCGCGATTTTCGTGCCGTCTGCCGGTGCATCGGAGTCGGTCTGCGCGGCGAGCAGGTCGAGCTTATCCTTGGCATCGGCCTTGCCGGCTTCGGCAGCCGACGCTGTTTTGGCCGCCGGAATGACGGTCGCGGCGACAGCGGGCGCCAGCTTGGCGGCGACGACCTGTACCGGTATCGCCGCGGCGGCGGCGCCGTCATTGGCAATCGCGGCAATGGGATTGATCGGCGCGGGCGCCGTTACCGCAACGGCGGCGGGCAGGGCGGTCGCGATCGGGTTGACGTCGGCGGACTGGCCGGTGTCGGCCGTTGTCAGCATATTGGCGGCTGCTGCCTGCGCGTCGGCCTTGGCTTCGGCCTTGGCATCGGTCTTGGCGTCGCCATCGCTTTTGGCGTCTGAAGTCTTCGCATTGTCGGCGGCCGCATCGGTCTTATCGGCTTTCGCGGTCTTGTCGCTCTTGTCCGCCTTGCGCGTGTCCGCCGATTTGGCGTCCTTCGCCGGCTTGGAGTCCTGGGCGGGCTGTGGATTTCTGGTCGCGCCTGTGAGCGGTGCGGGGGGCTCAGCCGGGCTGGCGTTTGCCGGTGGCGCCGGCGCGTCGGCTTGCTGGGTGGTGTCGAGCATGCTCTCGAACGGCGACGGCGCTGCGTTGTCATCCGCGGGCTGCGGCCGAGGAGGCAGCGGCGAGGCGGACTTGAAAGTCGGCGGCAGGGCTTCAGACGCTACAGACGGCACGGGCGGACCTCCGGATTTCCGCTCTTTATTGTGCAATCGGCAGGCCAGCGGCCGTCGCGAAGATACGCCTGTAATATCAATGCATTAGGAAAATGGCCGGGGCGCCGGCCCGGCATCGCCTGCTAAGCACCCGGCAAGATTTGCCGGCAGGCCGCGGTTCCAAAGCGCTTTCCAAGCCGCTTTCCAAGCCGCTTTCATTGCGTGGCCTTGATCGCCACCTATAGTAAGAACAACCATGCTCAACAGCCTCGATCTCGACCGCCGCCCGCAAGACACCCGTGTCGTCGTCGCCATGTCCGGCGGCGTCGATTCATCGGTGACGGCTGCGCTGCTTGAAGGCCGAGGGCTATGACGTGGTCGGCGTGACGCTGCAGCTCTACGACCACGGCGCGGCGACGCACCGCAAGGGCGCCTGCTGCGCCGGGCAGGACATCTACGACGCGCGCGCGGTCGCCGAGCGCATCGGCATTCCGCATTACGTGCTCGACTACGAGAGCCGCTTCAAGGAAGCGGTGATCGACCGCTTCGCCGAGAGCTATATCGCCGGCGAGACGCCGGTGCCTTGCGTCGACTGCAACATGTCGATCAAGTTCCACGATCTCCTCATCACCGCGCGCGAGCTGGGCGCCGAAGTGCTGGCGACCGGCCACTATGTGGCGTCGCGCCGCCTGCCCGACGGCGGGCGCGGGCTGTTCCGCGCGCGCGAGGAAGAGCGCGACCAGAGCTATTTCCTGTTCGGCACCACGCGCGAGCAGCTCGACGTGCTGCGCTTCCCGCTCGGCGAACGGACCAAGGCCGAGACGCGCGAGCTTGCCCGCAAGTTCGGTCTCGCGGTCGCCGACAAGCACGACAGCCAGGACATCTGCTTCGTGCCGACCGGGCACTACGCCGATGTGATCGAGCGGCTCAAGCCGGGCGCCGCCGAAGCCGGCGACATCGTCGATCTCGACGGCAAGGTGCTGGGCGCGCATTCCGGCATCATCCATTTCACCGTCGGCCAGCGCCGCGGGCTCGGGCTGGCCACCGGCGCGCCGCTTTACGTGCTGCGGCTCGACGCCGAGCGCCGCCGCGTGGTGGTCGGCCCGCGCGAGGCCTTGCGCATGAGCCGCATCGCGCTGCGCGACGTCAACTGGATCGGCGACGGCGGCCTCGACGAGGCTTTGGCGGACGACCGCCGCGAAGTGTTCGTGAAGGTGCGCTCGACGCGTCCGCCGCAGGCCGGCTGGCTGCGCGCGGCCAATGGCGGCTACGAGGTCGAGCTGGCGGCCGGCGAGGACGGCGTTTCGCCCGGCCAGGCTTGCGTGTTCTACGACGCCGGCATTGGCCAGGCGCGCGTGCTGGGCGGCGGCTTCATCAAGAGCGCGGTGGCGGCCAAGGCCGCGTTGCGCGCCGAAACCGCCAAGGCGGCGGCCGCCGCGCCCGGGTAGCCCTCACCATGGGGGGCGATATCGACCAGCAAAGCGTGGAACGCGCCTATGCGCGCTGGGCGCCGGTCTATGACCTGGTGTTCGGCGCGGTGTTCGAGCGCGGACGGCAGGAAGCGATCGCGGCGGCGGAGAAGTTTTGCGGCCCCGCTGGCGGGCGCATTCTGGAAGTCGGCGTCGGCACCGGCCTATCGCTGCCCTGCTACGCGCGCATCAATCGCATCGTCGGCATCGATATCTCCGAGCCCATGCTGCGCAAGGCGCATCAGCGCGTGATCGAACAGAAATTGTCCAACGTCGAGGCGATCGCGGTGATGGACGCCACCCGCATGGCGCTGCCCGACAACTCCTTCGACGTCGTGGTGGCGCAATATGTCATCACCGCGGTGCCCAACCCGGAAGCGACGCTCGACGAGTTCGCGCGCGTGCTCAAGCCGGGCGGCGAGATCGTGCTGGTCAACCATATCGGCGCGGAAAGCGGCCCGCGCCGCCTGTTCGAGCAATGCTTCGCGCCGGTCGCGCGCAAGCTCGGCTGGCGGCCGGAATTTCCGTTCAAACGGCTGAGCGATTGGGCGACGCGGAGCGGCGTGCGCGTGCTCGAGCGGCGCCCGATGCCGCCCATGGGGCATTTCGCGCTCATCCGCTTCGCCCGCGCGAATTAAGGCGGGAACCTGCGGTTCCACTTAGCCGTTATCCCTTCGGCAACAAGGGAGCACGGCGATGAAGCGGCATATTCTCGTTCTCGGCATAGCCTGTACGTTGGCCTGCACGCTGGCCGCGCCGGCTTTCGCTCAGGCGCCGCCGCAGACCAAGCCGCCGGTGACGCCCAAGACGGCCGAGCAGAACAGCCCCGACAATTGCACCAACGCCACGGTCGGGCAGGGCGGCGATATCGATGCCAAGAAGCAGCCGGCGCAAGACAAGAGCTTGAGCGACAAACTGGCGGCGTCGAACGGCGTGATCTGCCCGCCGGACCATGTCGATCCCGGTATGAAGCAGCCGGCGCCGCCGGGCGGCCCCATGCCGGTGATCCCGCCGCCGGGCACGCCGGGCGGCGATCCGCAGGTTCAGCCGAAATAACGGCGTCCGGCCGGCTTGCTTGACAGCGTTTGCCGCGGCTCCCTATATCCGCCCATCCCCGGCCCGATAGCCGGGTTCGGTGGCGGGGTAGCTCAGCTGGTTAGAGCAGCGGAATC
>CAVTHL010000034.1:0-70679 GCA_963734465.1 uncultured Alphaproteobacteria bacterium | reverse complement strand
TGTTCGACGCCTTCGCGCGCAGCGGCCACGGCGCGACGGCGCTGCCGCGCGCGCCCAAGGGCGCGATCATCGCGCCGACCGACAAACTGCCGCCGCCGCTGCAGCGCTTCACGCCCGGCGGCACGCACGTCGAGCGTCCCAGAGCCGCCGCGCATCATGTTCCCGCCCGACGGCGCGCGTCTTGAACTGCCCGGCGGCAATGCGCCGGAGCCGCTCGCGCTCAAGATCGCCGGCGGGCGCGGGCCGCTTTCGGTTATGGTGAACGGCGTGCCGCTGGCGGCGCAGCCCGGCCGCCGCGTCTTTTTCTTCACGCCGGACGGGCCGGGCTTTGCGCGGCTGACCGTGATGGACGCCCGCGGCGCAACCGACAGCGTGACCGTGCGGCTGCAATAGCCTTTCAGCGGCAATGACAGGGCGCGGCCTTGGCCTTATGGTCCGCGCCACAGCGCCCGATTCAGGGAACGAACACGCTTTTTGCGGCCATGAGCACCACCACCGACGACGCACCCCCTGCAGTCGCCCCGGCGCGCGGACTGATGGCCGCGCTCGACTGGGCGAGCGGCTCGCACGCGCGCGCGGCGGCGCTGCTGGTGGCCTTTGCGCTGGTCGCCTTCCTGCCCGGCTTCTTCCAGATCCCGCCGGTCGATCGCGACGAGGCGCGCTTCGCGCAGGCGACCAAGCAAATGCTGGAGACCGGACAATATGTCGACATCCGGTTCCAGGACGAGGTGCGCTACAAGAAGCCGGTCGGCATCTACTGGCTGCAGGCCGCCGCGGTGAAGGCGGGCGAGGCGGTCGGTATCCCGCAGGCGCGCACCACCATCTGGCTCTACCGGCTGCCGTCGCTGCTCGGCGCGACCGGCGCGGTGCTGCTCACCTATTGGGCCGCGCTCGCCTTCGTGTCGCGCCGCACCTCGCTGGTGGCGGCGCTGATGATGGCAAGCTCGATGCTGCTCGGTGTCGAGGCGCGGCTCGCCAAGACCGACGCGGTGCTGTTGTTGACCTGCGTGGCGGCGATGGGCGCCATGGCGCGCATCTATCTCGCGCAGCGGCACGAGCCGGCGGAGCAGACAGGCTGGCGCGAGCCGGCGATCTTGTGGACCGCGATGGCCGCGGGCGTGCTGATCAAAGGTCCTTTGATCATCATGTTCGTCGTTCTCACCGCGCTCACGTTGTCGATCCTCGACCGTTCGGCGCGCTGGGTCCTGGCGCTGCGCCCATTCACCGGCTTTCTGTGGATGCTGGTGCTGGTGCTGCCATGGTTCGTGGCGATCGTCGCCAAATCCGGCACGGCGTTCTTCACCGACGCGGTCGGCCACGACATGCTGGCGAAAGTGGCGAGCGGGCAGGAGGCGCACGGCGCGCCGCCCGGCTACTACCTGCTGCTGTTCTTTATAACCTTCTGGCCGGGCGCGGTGCTGGCCGGGCTCGCCGCGCCGCGCGTCTGGCAGGCGCGGCGCGAGCCGGGCGCGCAGTTTCTGCTGGCCTGGCTCGTGCCGTCATGGATCGTGTTCGAAGTTGTGATGACCAAGCTGCCGCATTACGTGCTGCCGCTTTATCCGGCGATCGCGATCTTGATCGCCGGCATTCTCGAGCATGGCGGCCTCATCAAGAACCGCTGGATCGTGCGCGGCACCGTCGGCTGGTTCTTGATGCCGGGGCTGATCGCCGTGGCGGTCGCTGCCGCGTTCATCTATTTCGGCCGCGACCTCGGCCTCATCGCCTGGCCGTTCGCCGCCGTCGCGGTGGTCTTCGGCCTGTTCGCCTGGTGGCTTTATGACGTGGACGGCGCCGAGCGCTCGCTGCTGCGCGGCATGGTGGCGTCGGTGTTCGTTGCGATTACGGTCTATGCCGTCACCTTCCCGTCACTGCCGGCGCTGTTCCCGAGCGCGCTGATCGCCGATGACCTGAGCGCGAGCGGTTGCGACGAACTGCACGTCGCCTCGACCGGCTATTATCAGGAGCCGAGCCTGGTGTTCCTGCTCGGCACCGACACGCGCTTCACCGATGGGGCGGGGGCCGCACAATTTCTCAACCAAGGGCCTTGCCATTTCGCGCTGATCGACGCGCGCAGCGAGCGCAGCTTCGTGCAGCGTGCCAATGCCATCGGGCTGCACTATGCGCTGGCCGAGCGCGTCGAAGGCTTCAACATCAGCATCGGACGGCCGGTCGCCTTGTCGGTGTTCCGCTCGACGGCGGCGCCATGACGGCCGCCAACGGCCTCCATCAGGATGACGCGGCGCTGACGCCGCTGCGGCGCTGCGCGGCCAACGTGATGGCGGCAGCTTGCCGTGGTGACGAGGCCGGCCAAGATCCATCCGCGTCCGCATCGCGGCGTCGCTGCGGCCGCTCGCGATCAAAGTGGCGATCTACTTTGCCGTTTTCTTGCTGTGCATGATCCTGATCGACGCGCCGGTCATGCGCGCGGTCGGCCGTCTGCCGCGCTGGATCATCGTGCCGTTCGACGAAATCACCGACTTCGGCAAGTCGGGCTGGTTTCTCTGGCCGCTCGGACTGTTGTTCATCGCGCTCGCCGCGCTGCCGGCGCGCTTGAGCCGGGTGTCGCAAGCCGTGCTGGCGGCGGTGATGGTGCGCGTTGGCTTCCTGTTCCTGGCGATCGGCGTGCCCGGCCTGTTCGTCACCATCGTCAAGCGCATGATCGGGCGGGCGCGGCCGATGGTCGGCGGGCACCTCGATCCGTTCCTGTTCAGCCCGTTCAAATGGACCGCCGCCTATGCCAGCCTGCCGTCCGGCCATGCCACCACCGCCTTTTCGGTGCTGGTCGCCTTCGGCTCGCTGTTCCCGCGCTGGCGCACCGAAATTCTGATCTATACCGGCCTGATCGCGCTCAGCCGCATGGTGGTGAACGCGCATTACCCGTCCGATGTTTTCGCCGGCGCCCTGGTCGGCACCGTCGGCGCGCTGATGGTGCGCCGCTATTTCGCGCTGCGCCGCCTCGGCTTCTCGGTCGGGCCGGACGGGGCGCTGCATCACTATCCGGGGCCCTCGCTCAAGCGGATCAAAGCAGTTGCCCGCGAGCTATTAGCCCCATAAGAGAACGGCATCTGGCCGACGAAAGCTTCAAGCCATGAACAGCAAAGACCCGGCGGTCGCCGTCGTGGTGCCGGTGCGCAACGAGGCCGGCAATGTCGCCCCGCTGGTGACCGAGATCGCCGCCGCGCTCGCGGGCCAATGGCCGTTCGAGGTCGTCTATGTCGACGACGGCTCGAGCGACGGCACGGCGTCCGAGCTGAAGCGGCTGATGGCGCAGCATCCCTGGCTGCGCTGCGTCCGCCACAAGCAATCCTGCGGGCAGTCGGCGGCGGTGCGCACCGGTGTCAGCGCCGCCCGCGGTGCCATCTGTGCCACCATCGACGGCGACGGACAGAACGACCCGAAATTCATTCCGGCGCTCATCCGCGCGCTGGAGGCGGGCGCGCCGCGCGTCGGGCTGATCGCCGGCCAGCGCGTCGGGCGCAAGGCGAGCGGCTTCAAGAAGCTGCAATCGCGCATCGCCAACGGCGTGCGCGGCGCGGTGCTGCGCGACGGCACGCGCGACACCGGCTGCGGGCTGAAAGCGTTCCGCCGCGACCTGTTCCTGTCGCTGCCTTACTTCGACGGCTTGCATCGCTTCCTGCCGGCGCTGGTCAAGCGCGAGGGCTACGCCATCGGCTACGTCGACGTGGTCGACCGGCCGCGCGGCTCGGGCGTATCGAATTACGGTATGTGGGACCGGCTGTGGGTCGGCATTCTCGACCTCGCCGGCGTGTGGTGGCTGATCCGCCGCAAGAAACGCGTTCCTGAAATCGCGGAGGACGTAAATGCTGCTCGATCTTGCCGCGCGCCGTCGGCGGCTATCTGCACGACGTATTCGTCGGCAACGTCGATTGGGACATTCTGGTCGGCTACTGTCGCGCAAGAGATGTTCGCCATGCGCTTCGTGGTGCAATGGATCGCCTCCGAGCGCGCCGGCCGCAGCGTGGTGCCGACCGCATTCTGGGTGTTCTCGATCGGCGGCGGACTGATGCTGCTCGGCTATGCGCTCTACCGCAAAGACCCGGTGTTCATCATCGGGCAGGCCTTCGGCGTCTTCGTCTATCTGCGCAATCTGCAATTCGTGCTGCGCAGCGGCGGGCAGGGCGCGCCGGCGTAGTTATTTCGCCGCCGCCATCGCGGCAAAGCCGCGCTCGAGATCGGCGATCAGGTCGCCGGTGTCCTCCAGGCCGATGTGAAAGCGCAGCGTCGGTCCGCCCGGCGCCCATTTGGTCGCGGTGCGGTAGTCGCTGCAGTCGAACAAGATGACCAGGCTCTCGAAGCCGCCCCAGGAATAGCCCATGCCGAACAGCGTGAGCTCGTTCATGAAGGCGTACACCGCCTTTTCGGGCGCGGGCTTGAATACGATGCTGAACAGGCCGCAGGCGCCGGTGAAGTCGCGCTTCCAGATGGCGTGGCCCGGATCGCTGTCGAGCGCCGGATGCAGCACGCGCGCGACCTCCGGGCGCTGCTCGAGCCAGCGTGCGACCGTCAGGCCCGATTGGTAGTGGCGCGCCAGCCGCACCGCGAGCGTGCGCAGACCGCGCAGCGCCAGGAACATGTCGTCCGGCCCGACGCAGAGGCCGAGCGACTGCATCGCGGCCTTGAGCGCCGGCAAGGTCGCGGCGTTGGCCGAAACGCAGCCGAACATGATGTCGGAATGGCCGCCGATATATTTGGTGCCGGCCTGGATCGACAGATCGACGCCTTTGTCGAAGCGCGCGGAAATAAAGCGGCGTCGCCCAGGTATTGTCCATCAGCACGACCGCGCCCTTGTCGTGCGCGACCTTGGCGATGGCCGGAATGTCCTGCATCTCGAAGCTTTGCGAGCCGGGCGCCTCGACGAACACCGCCTTGGTGTTCGGCTTGAACAGTTTGGCGATGTCCGCGCCGATCAACGGGTCGTAATAGGTGGTGGTCACGCCCATGCGCTTGAACAGGCCGTCGCAGAAATTGCGCGTCGGCCGGTAGATGCTGTCGGTGACCAGGATGTGGTCGCCGGAACCGGCGATCGCGAGCAAGGCGGTCGAGATCGCCGCCAGTCCCGACGGCATCAGGGCGACGCCGGCGCAATTCTCGCCCTCGAGCGTGCGCAGCGCGTCCTCCAGCGCCTCGGAGGTGGGCGTGCCGCGGCGGCCGTATTGATAGCGGGCACGGTGGGCGACCTGGTCCTCGGCGGTCGGATAGAGCACGGTCGAGGCGTGGTAGACGGCGGGATTGACGAAGCCGTGCTGGCCTTTGGTGTCGCGGCCGGCGGTGACCAGCCGGGTTTCCGGCTTGAGGGTTGTCGGGGGCTTCTTCGCCATGGCGTCTGATCGATCCGGTACGGTTTGTGCGGCCGGCCATATACGGCCGCCCCGCCCGTGAGCGTCAACCCCTTGACCTTGCACCATGATCGTTCTGAGATGTGGACGCCGAGGGGAATTTCGGGGCGCCAGAGGCCAGGCATTGTCGTTTTTTCAAGCTGCAGAGCATTGCCTGCGGCTGCGATGCGTGGCCTAACCCGAAGGACCGCCGCACCCCGTGCGCGTGGAAGAGGTCGTCAGATGAAAAAAATTGCCAGCATCCTCGCTCTTGCTTTGATTTTCGCCGCGCAAAGCGCCTCGGCGCAGACGCTGAAGACCGTGAAGGACCGCGGCATCTTGAATTGCGGCGCCAACGGCACGCTCGCCGGCTTCGGCCTGCCCGACGCGCAGGGCAAATGGACCGGGCTCGACGTCGATGTCTGCCGCGCCATTGCCGCCGCCATCTTCAACGACGCCAGCAAAGTGAAATTCGTGCCGCTCTCGGCCAAGGACCGCTTCACCGCGCTGCAATCGGGCGAAGTGGACGTGCTGGTGCGCAACACCACCTGGACCTCGTCGCGCGACAGCTCGCTCGGGCTCAACTTCACCGGCGTCGATTACTACGACGGCCAGGGCTTCATGGTGCGCAAGGCGCTCAAGGTGAATTCGGCGCTCGAACTCAACGGCGCTTCCGTCTGCGTGCAGCAGGGCACCACCACCGAGCTCAATCTCGCGGACTTCTTCCGCGCCCATAATATGCAGCTCAAGAGCGTGACCTTCGCCACCGCCAACGAGGCGATCAAGGCCTACGACGCCGGGCGCTGCGACAGCTACACCACCGACGCCTCCGGCCTTTACGCCGAGCGCCTGCGGCTCGCCAATCCCGACGACCACATCATCCTGCCGGAAATCATCTCGAAGGAGCCGCTCGGCCCGGCCGTGCGCCACGGCGACGATCAATGGTTCGACGTGGTGAAGTGGACGCTGTTCGCCATGCTCAATGCCGAAGAGCTCGGCATCACGCAGGCCAATGTCGACGAGATGGTGAAATCCACCAATCCGGAGATCAAGCGCTTCGTCGGCACCGAGGGCAATTACGGCGAGCAACTCGGCCTCACCAAGGATTGGGCGGTGCGCATCGTCAAGCTGGTCGGCAATTACGGCGAAGCGTTCGAGCGCAATGTCGGCACCGGCTCGCCGCTCAAGATCGACCGCGGCTTGAACAAATTGTGGAACAAAGGCGGCGTGCAATACGCGCCGCCGATCCGCTGACGCGCTCGGGAGATCACGGCGCGCGGGCGCGGCCCGCGGGGCGAGGGCTGCGAGGGCTGAATGTCGATTGACCTTCCGACGGCCCCGGCACGCGCCGCGTTCACCAACGACCCCAAGGTCCGCAGCATCGTCTATCAGCTCGCGCTGTGCGCGCTGGTCGCCTTTCTGGTCTATGGCGCCGCCAGCAATGCCATCGACCATCTCCAGCGCGCCCATATCGCCTCCGGCTTCGGCTTCTGGAACCAGACCGCCGGCTTCGACATCAGCCAGACGTTGATTTCCTATTCGTCGCAGGCCTCGACCTATGGCCGCGCCTTCTGGGTCGGCCTGCTCAACACGCTGCTGGTCGCCGGCCTCGGCGTCGTGTTCGCGACCATCCTCGGCTTCATCGTCGGCATTTCGCGGCTGTCGAAGAATTGGCTGCTGGCGAAAGTGGCGACCGGCTATGTCGAGACCATCCGCAACATCCCGCTGCTGCTGCAACTGTTGTTCTGGTACAACGCCGTGCTCAAGGCGCTGCCGGAGATGCGCGACAGCATCAAGATCACCGGCGGCGCATATCTGAACAATCGCGGCCTGTTCCTGCCGCAGCCGCAATTCCTGTCCGGCTTCGATGTGGTGGCGGTGTCGGCGCTCGCCGGCTTGATCGCGGCCATCGTCTTTTATTTGTGGGAGCACAAACGGCAGGAGCGCACCGGCCAGCGCGGCCCGGTGTTCTCGGTGATGCTGGCGCTGATCGTCGGCTTGCCGCTCGATCGCGCTGGCGCTGAAAGGCTTCCCGCTCAAATTCGATTACCCGCAGGCCGGCCGCTTCAACATCGCCGGCGGCATCGAGGTGCTGCCGGAATTCGCCGCACTGCTGTTCGGCCTGTCGATCTACACCGCCGCCTTCATCGCCGAAGTGGTGCGCGCCGGCATCCTGGCGGTGTCGCGCGGGCAGATCGAGGCGGCCTATTCGCTCGGGCTTAGCCCTCGCCGACGCTGCGGCTGATCGTGGTGCCGCAGGCCATGCGCGTCATCATCCCGCCGCTCACCAGCCAGTATTTGAATCTGACCAAGAACTCCACGCTGGCGGTGGCGATCGGCTATCCCGATCTGGTGCAGGTGTTCACCGGCACGGTGCTCAACCAGACCGGCCAGGCGGTGGAAGTGGTCGCCATCACCATGCTGGTCTATCTCACCATCAGCCTCGTCACCTCGCTCTTGATGAACATCTACAACCGGCGCGTCGCGCTGGTGGAGCGGTGAGGGCGCCATGGTGACGCCATGACGATGTCGGAAGGCGAACTGGCCGTTGCCGAGCTGCACTTCGTGCGCGACCGCGCGATCGCGCCGCAGCCGCCGCCCGCCGCCATGACCGGCGCGTTCGGCTGGGTGCGCGCGAATTTGTTGTCGACGCGCTTCAACGTCGTGCTGACGATCCTGGTCGTGGCGCTGCTGCTGTGGGTGATCCCGGAACTCATCAAGTTCCTGCTGGTCGACGCGGTGTGGAGCGGGGCCGACCGCGACGCCTGCCGCGAAGTCGTGCAGCACCGCGAGATCGGCGCCTGCTGGCCGTTCGTGTGGGAGCGGCTGCCGTATTTCGTCTACGGCTCCTATCCGATCCCCGAGCGCTGGCGCGTCGATGTGTTCTTCGCCATGCTGGCGCTCGGCGTGGTGTGGCTGCTGTGGCTGGAAGCGCCGCGGCGCGATCTCGGCTCGGTCTATTTCTTCGTCGTCGTGCCGATTTCGTCCTTCATCCTGCTGCACGGCTTTGAGGCGATCGGCTTGCCGGTGGTCGACACCGTGCTGTGGGGCGGCGTGCTGGTGACCATCGTGGTCGCCTCGGTCGGCATCGTGGTGTCGCTGCCGCTCGGCATTCTGCTCGCGCTCGGGCGGCGCTCCGACATGCCGACGGTGCGGTTGTTCTCGACCCTGTTCATCGAGTTCGTGCGCGGCGTGCCGCTGATCACCGTGCTGTTCATGGCGAGCGTGATGCTGCCGCTGTTCGTGCCCGAGCAGTACGAGCCGGACAAGCTGCTGCGCGCGCTGGTCGGCATCGCGCTGTTTGCCTCCGCCTACATGGCGGAAGTGGTGCGCGCCGGCTTGCAGGCGATCCCGAAGGGCCAGTTCGAAGGCGCCATGGCGGTCGGCTTGCGCTATTGGCAGATGATGCGGCTGATCGTGCTGCCGCAGGCGCTCAAGATCACCATCCCCAACATCGTCAACACCTATATCGGCCTGTTCAAGGACACCACGCTGGTGTTCATCGTCGGCATTTTCGATTTTCTGGCACACCGTCGAAGTGTCGCGCATCGATCCGAAATGGGCGGCGCCCGTCACCTCGACCACCGGCTATGCGGTCGCCGCCATATTCTATCTCGTGTTCTGCTACGCCATGTCGCGCTACGCGCGCGCGATGGAAGCCCGCCTTGCCGCCGGCGATAAGAGGTGACGCGATGAGTGACAATAATTCGACCCGCCTGAAGCCGAGCAAGCTCAACACGCCGATCGCGGTCGAGCTCACGCAAGTCAACAAGTGGTACGGCGATTTCCACGTGCTGCGCGACATCGACCTCAAGGTGATGGGCGGCGAGCGCATCGTGATCTGCGGGCCGTCCGGCTCCGGCAAGTCCACCATGATCCGCTGCATCAACCGGCTGGAGGAGCATCAGAAGGGCCGCATCCTTGTCGACGGCGTCGAGCTGACCAACGACCTGAAGAAGATCGACGAGATCCGGCGCGAGGTCGGCATGGTGTTCCAGCATTTCAATCTGTTTCCGCATCTGACCGTGCTGGAGAACCTGACGCTGGCGCCGATCTGGGTGCGCAAGATGCCGAAGAAGGACGCCGAGGAAATCGCGCGGCAATATTTGAAGCGCGTGAAGATCCCCGAGCAGGCCGACAAATATCCCGGCCAGTTGTCCGGCGGCCAGCAGCAGCGCGTGGCGATCGCGCGCGCGCTCTGCATGAACCCGAAGATCATGCTGTTCGACGAGCCGACCTCGGCGCTCGATCCGGAAATGGTCAAGGAGGTGCTCGACACCATGGTCGGCTTGGCCGAGGACGGCATGACCATGCTGGTGGTGACGCACGAGATGGGCTTTGCGCGCCAGGTGGCCAACCGCATCGTGTTCATGGACGAGGGGCAGATCGTCGAAGCGAATGCGCCGGAGGAATTCTTCGCGCATCCCAAGCACGAGCGCACGAAGCTGTTTTTGAGCCAGATTTGCGGTGAGCATTGTTTCTGAGTCAGATTTTAAGGTGAGCTTGGGCCAGTTAGTCGGCAGCTAGATCAGCTCCGGATGCTTCTTGATGTACGCGGCCACAAAGGGGCAGCGTGCCTTGATCGTCAGTCCCTGGCCTTTGGCGATTTCGAGCGCGCCGCGTATGAGCGCCGAACCGATCCCGCGACCTTCCAGTTCCTTCGGCACCTCGGTGTGCATAAAGGTGATCGTGTTATCCGCGCGCTGGTACTCGGAAAACGCGATGTGCCCGTCGGCATCGAGCTCAAAGCGGTGAAGTTGCTGATTGTCGCGCACGGAGGAGGGCATGCGCCTGGAGCTAATCCTTCTCCACCGGCAGATCC
The DNA here is from genome assembly GCA_963734465.1 of uncultured Alphaproteobacteria bacterium. Lineage (GTDB taxonomy): Bacteria > Pseudomonadota > Alphaproteobacteria > Rhizobiales > Xanthobacteraceae > Pseudolabrys. Next base: position 60,521 of record CAVTHL010000034.1, on the reverse strand, counting down.
GGCCGCGCGCCCCATTCCGACCATGAGCCGTCATAGATGCGCGGCAGCGGCTTGCCGAGCGCGTCGAGGCCGAGCGCCAGCACCACCGCGGTGACGCCGGAGCCGCAGGTGGTGATCATCGGCTTGTCGAGATCGACGCCGCCTTTCTCGAACGCCTTGTTTGATGCGCGCGGGCTCGACCAGTTTGCCGTTCTCGACGATCTCGGTGAACGGCACGTTGAAGGCGCCCGGCATGTGGCCGGAGCGCAGGCCCGGCGCGCGGCTCGGCCTCCTTGCCGGCAAAGCGGCCGGCCGAGCGGGCGTCGACCACCTGCGCGCTCTCGTCGTTGAGCGCCATCTGCACGTCGCCGTGCATCGCCACCGCGCCGGTGTCCATCACCGCGTTGAACTTGGTCGCCGCGCGCTTGACCTCGCCGGCCTCGACCTTGCGGCCTTCCGCCTTCCAGGCCGGGAAGCCGCCGTCGAGGATGAAGACGTTCTTGGCGCCGAAGATGCGGAAGCTCCACCACACGCGCGGCGCCGAATAGAGCCCGACGCCGTCATAGACGACGATGGTGTCCTTCTCGCCGATGCCGAGCGCGCCGACCATTTGGCCGAACTGGTCCGGCCCCGGCAGCATGTGCGGCAGGTCGGTGGAATCGTCGGCGATGGCGTTGATGTCGAAGAACACCGCGCCGGGGATGTGGCCGGCGAGATATTCCGCGCGCGCGTCGCGCTTCTGCGTCGGCAGATAATAGGAGGCGTCGACCACGGTGACCTTGCCGAGATTGTCGGCGAGCCATTGCGTGGATTTCAGCCAGCGGCTGGCGGGGGCTTTCGGAATTCGCTCATTGTTTATTGCTTTCGTGAAAGAGGACGTCGCTATGTTAACGCAATACGCACCCGCCGGTTCAGCTTGCCCTTCTTTTCGATCTGGGTGACCTGCACCTCGCCGATTTCGCTCACATTGCGCACATGCGTGCCGCCGCAGGGCTGCAGATCGAGGCCGGCGATCTCGATCAGCCGCACGCGGCCGGTGCCCATCGGCGGCTTCACCGACATGGTCTTGACCAGGCCGGGATTGGCGTCGAGCTCGGCGTCGCTGATCCAGCGGCTCGAGACGGCGGCGTTGCCGCCGATCATCTCGTTCACTTGTCGCCGTGATGGCGTCCTTGTCGAGCCCGGCCTCGGGGATGTCGAAGTCGAGCCGGCTTTCGCTTTCGCCGACCGAGCCGCCGGTCACCGCGTAGGGCAGCGCCGCGGACAGCAGATGCAGCGCGGTGTGCATGCGCATGCGCGCATAGCGCTTGTCCCAGTCGACCGCGGCGGTGACGGCATCGCCGACCTTGAGGGCAGGGGAGCCGGGCGCGGGCACATGCGCGATCTCGCTCTTGGCGGCGTCGGTATAGACCGCGGTGGCGATCGGCACCGTCACGCCGTCCGCCGTGGTGAGCGTGCCGGTGTCGCCGGGCTGGCCGCCGGAGGTGGCGTAGAACACCGTGCGGTCGAGCACGATGCCGCCTTGCTCGGTGATCGCGACGACGCGCGCGTCACAGCTTTTCAGATACGAGTCGTCGCGGAACAGGCAGTCGGTCGGCATCGGTACTCACACCTTGACGAGGGGCGGCTTGATATCGCTTTTGCGCTCCATCCACTCCGGCACCGGCAATTTTTTCGAGCGCAGGAATTCCGGGTTGAACAGCTTCGACTGATAGCGCGCGCCGCCGTCGGCGAGGATCGTCACGATGGTGTGGCCGGGCCCGAGATCTTTCGCCATGCGGATGGCGCCGGCGATATTGATGCCGGAGGAGCCGCCGAGGCAGAGCCCCTCGTGCTCGAGCAGCTCGAAGATCAGCGGCAGCGCTTCCTCGTCGGGAATGAGATAGGGCTTGTCGACCTTCATGTCCTCGATGATCGGCGTGACGCGGCCGAGCCCGATGCCCTCGGTGATCGAGCCGCCCTCGCTCGCCTTCGCCTCGCCATGCGCATACAGATTGTACATGGCCGCGCCGCGCGGATCGGCGACGCCGATCACGATGTCCTTTTTCTTCTCGCGCAGATAGCTCGACACGCCGGCCAGCGTGCCGCCGGTGCCGACGGCGCAGATGAAGCCATCGATGCGGCCGCCGCACTCGTCCCAGATCTCCGGGCCGGTGGAGACGTAATGCGCCTTGCGATTGTCGAGGTTGTTCCACTGGTCGGCGAAGATGACGCCGTTCTTCTCGCGGCTCTTGAGCTCTTCGGCGAGGCGGCGCCCGACATGCTGGTAGTTGTTCGGATTGCTGTAGGGCAGGGCCGGCACTTCGATCAGCTCGGCGCCGCAGAGCCGCAGCATGTCCTTCTTTTCCTGGCTCTGCGTCTGCGGAATGACGATCAGCGTGCGATAGCCGCGCGCATTGGCAACCAGCGCGAGCCCGATGCCGGTATTGCCGGCGGTCGATTCCACCACCAGCCCGCCGCGGCGCAGTTCGCCGCGCTTCTCCGCCTCCAGGATCATCTGCCGGCCGGCGCGATCCTTCACCGAGCCGCCCGGATTCATGAACTCGGCCTTGCCGAGAATGGTGCAGCCGGTGGCTGCCGAGGCCCGCTCCAATTTGATCAGCGGGGTGTGGCCGATCGCTTCAACGATGCCGTCGCGAATTTGCATTCCAGGTTCCGAATGTGTCCGGTCGGGGAGCGGAAACGACCCTATTAGAGGCCAGATAGGGCCACAAGACGGGCTTTGCGACGCGGCCGCTGTCCGTTTCTGGGACGGGCCGTTCGAATGCCGGGCGATGCGGAAAGGTCCACGAAACCATATCGGCGCATTGCCGGGGCGGTATCCCTGCACATTCACTAGTTCTTACCGGGGCTAAGACTAATCGTCATGGTCGGGGACAACGCGACCAACCACCATTCCCCGCTATCATTTTGGGCGTAGCGACCGATGAAGCTCGACGTCAACACCCTCTTCATGGTGACGATCTATGTGGAGGCGATCCTCGGATTGCTGCTGCTGTTCGCCTGGGCGCAGAACACGGCGATCCAGGCGGTCTGCTGGTGGGGCTTTGCCCATCTGATCCGCGCATCCTCGGTCGTGCTGTTCGGCATGTACGGCACGGCGCCCGACATCATCACCATCGATCTTGCCAATGCGCTGCTGTTCACCGCCTTCGCGGTCACCTGGACCGGCGCGCGCGTGTTCGACGGGCGGCCGGTGGAGCCGGTCTATCTCGTCACCGGCGCGGTGCTGTGGCTGCTGATCTGCCGCCTGCCGGTGCTGGCCGACGCGGTGGCTGTGCGCGCGCTGATCGCCTCCGGCATCATCACCGCTTACACCTGGTTGACCGCTTACGAATTCTGGCGCGGCCGCAGCGAGCAATTGGTGTCGCGCTGGCCGGCGATCTTCATGCTGTTCGCGCACGGCTCGCTTTATCTGCTGCGCACGCCGCTCATCGCCTTGCTGCCGTCCGCGCCCGACAACAGCATGTATGGCAGCGTCTGGCTGACCGTGCTGTCCTTCGAAGCGCTGCTGTTCACCATCTCGGTCGCCTTCATCCTGCTGGCGATGGCGAAGGAGCGCACCGAATTGCGCCACCGCAACGCCGCCATGCTCGATCCGTTGACCGGCATCGCCAACCGCCGTTCGTTCCTGCAAGACGCCAGTCTGCTCGCCAAGCGCCACCGCGCCGATCCGCGCCCGACCGCGGTGCTGCTGATCGACCTCGATCATTTCAAGTCGATCAACGACCGCTTCGGCCACGCGCTCGGCGACCGCGTGCTGGAGATGTTCACCGAGACCGCGCGCAAATCGGTGCGCGCGTCCGATCTGCTCGGCCGGCTCGGCGGCGAGGAATTCGCGGCCATGCTGTACGACACCACCCGCGACAAGGCGGTGGCGGTGGCCGAGCGCATCCGCGAGAGCTTTGCCGCGGCCGACCAAGGAAGTCGACGGCCGCCCGCTCTGCGCGACGGTGAGCATCGGTCTCGCCTATTGCGAGCAGAGCGCGATCGACGTGCCCGAAATGCTGGCGCAGTCCGACCAGGCGCTCTATTTCGCCAAGGAGCACGGACGCAACCGGGTCGAGGTCGCCTCGCTCGAGATGGTCATGGAACGCAAGGCCGATAAGCCGGCAGTTGCGTCGGAGCCGGTTGCCGCGGCGCCGTCCAAAAGCGCCGCCGCCTAACTCCGTCATCGCCAGGCTGCACCGACCGATTCGGGCGCTGCCCACGCATTGCCTTTGCCGCGCGCGCCGGGCATAGCCATGCCCCATGAAGCGCAGCACAAATCGCATCCTCACCACCCATGTCGGCAGCCTGATCCGCCCGCCCGCCTTGCAGGAGTTTCTGCGCGCCAAGCAGGCCGGCCAGCCTTACGACGAGGCGGCCTATCAGCAATGCCTGACGAGCTCCGTCGCCGAGGTGGTGCGCCAGCAGGCCGAGGCCGGCATCGACGTGCCGAGCGACGGCGAGTTCGGCAAGTCGATCAGCTGGGCGCAATACGCGCTCACCCGGCTGTCCGGGTTCGAACGGCGGCCGATCAAGATGGAGGCGGCCAATCCGTTCAAGCGCGGCGCCGACCGCACGCGCTTTGCCGAATTCTATGCGGAGTTGGATGCCAAGGAAGCGGTCGCGACCACGATGGAAGCGATCTGCGTCGGACCGATCGCCTATACCGGGCAGGCCGAGCTGCAGCGCGACATCGACAACTTCAAGGCGGCGCTCGGCAAGGTGAAGACCGAGGAAGCCTTCCTGCCGGTGGCGGCGCCGGCGAGCGTCATCCCCGACCGCAAGAACGAATATTACAAGAGCGACGACGGAGCTGCAGGTCGCGATCGCGGCCGCCATGCGCACCGAATACAAGATGATCGTCGACGCCGGCTTTCTGGTGCAGCTCGACGATGCGCGCAGCGCGGTGACCTATGACCGCATGGTGCCGCCGGCGAGCTTTGCCGACTACAAGACCTGGCTGTCGCAGCAGATCGACATCCTCAACCACGCCATCGAAGGCCTGCCGGCCGACCGCATCCGCTATCACATCTGCTGGGGCTCATGGCCGGGGCCGCATGTCAGCGACGTGCCGCTCAAGGACATCGTCGACGTGCTGCTGCGCGCCAAGGTCGGCGCTTTCGTGATCGAGGGCGCCAATCCGCGCCACGAGCACGAGTGGCAGGTGTGGAAGACCGCGAAACTCGGGGCCGGGCAGGTGCTGATCCCCGGCGTCATCAGCCATGCGACCAATGTCGTGGAACACCCCGAGCTGGTGGCGGAACGCATCGTGCGGCTGGCCAAAATCGTCGGGCGCGAGAACGTGATCGCCGGCACCGATTGCGGCTTTGCACAGGGGCCGTTCTATCGCCGCGTTCACCCCTCGATCATGTGGGCGAAACTCGAGGCGCTGGCCGCCGGCGCCCGTCTTGCGAGCAGAGAACTGTGGTCATAGTCTTGCCCGTTCAGGGAGCACCGGAGCCCGAGCCATGAACGTCAACGCGCCGCCGTCCAAAGCCCTCGCCATTCCGTTCGACCACCAGCGCCTCGACCGGCTGATGGATGAGGCCGGCATCGACGTGCTGCTCGCCACCTCCAAGCACAATGTGCAGTATCTGCTCGGCGGCCACCGCGCCAATTTCTTCGACTACATGGATGCGACCGGCGTCACCCGTTATCTTGCCGGTGTTCATTTATCCGAAAGGGCAGCCCGAGAAGGCGGCCTATATCGGCCACCGGCTGGAAACGTTCCAACATCAGGCGAAGCCGCTGTGGACGCCGGAGACGCAGACCAATTCCAACGGCTCGGTCGAAGCCATGCAGAAGGCGGTCGATTACGTCCGCAAGGCCGGCTTTAAAACCAAGCGCATCGCCACCGAATTCGGCTTCCTGCCTTACGACGCCTCGAAGGTGCTGCGCGCCGGCTTCCCCGACGCCGACTGGGTGGACGGGCTGTTCGTGATGGAGCGTCAGCGCGTCAAGAAATCCGCGGCCGAGCTGAAGATGCTGAAATTCGCCTCGGAGGCCGTGCTCGAGTCGATGCTCGCGACCATCGCCAAGACCAAGCCCGGCACGACCAAAGCCGACACGGTCGAGACGCTGCGGCGCGAGGAGACCAATCGCGGGCTGACCTTCGAATATTGCCTGATCACCTGCGGCACCAGCATGAACCGCGCGCCTTCCGACCAGAAGTGGGAGAAGGGCGAGATCATGTCGATCGACAGCGGCGGCAACTATCACGGCTATATCGGCGACATCTGCCGCATGGCGATCCAGGGCGAGCCGGACGCCGAGCTCAACGATCTGTTGGCCGAGATCGAGACGATCCAGCGCGCGGGCTTCAAGGCGGTGCGGCCGGGCGCCATGGGGCGCGAAATCTACGCGGCGGCCGAGCCGCTGGTGGCGAAATCCAAGCAGCACAATAATCTCGAATTCCTCGCGCACGGCATGGGCCTGGTCAGCCACGAGGCGCCGCGGCTCACCGATCACGGGCCGGTGCCGTATCCGGCGACCGACGCCGATATTCCGCTCGAGGTGGGCGAGGTGGTTTCGGTCGAGACCACGCTCAAGCACCCGACGCGCGGCTTCATCAAGCTGGAGGACACCGTGGTGGTGACCGAGAGCGGCCACGAGATCTACGGCGAAGGCGCGCGCGGCTGGAATAAAGCGGGCGGCTAGCTTTTGATGTTGCTGTCGGCCTCGCGGGCCAGCGCCTTGAGCGCGTCCGCGATCGTCACCGGATAATCGAAGGCTTCGAGCCGCCGAGCGGTTCGGGCAGGCGCGCAAGCTCGCGCGCCGCGCGCTCGCGGATTTGCGCCAGCGTCGGAGTGGGACGCGACGCGTTTGCCCGCGCGCATCACGTGCTGGATGAGCGTGTCGCCGGCTCTGCTTGTCGGTCTCGACCGAGAGGATGTCGCCGCGCATGCGGCCGTCGGTATCGTAAGCGCGCCAGACCTGCTTGCGGCCGGGCCAGGTGGCCTTGCCTTCCGAGCGCTTGCGCCGCGGCTTGCCGGCGTATTCCTGCAGCTTGTAGGCGCAATCGAGCGCGGGCGCGTCGGTCGAGACGTCGAGACTGACGCCGATGCCGAAGCCGTCGATCGGCGCGCCTGCTGCTTCATCATGGTTTGCAGCACGTCCTCATTGACGCCGCCGCTGACCAGGATGATGACGTCCTTGCAGCCGCCGGCGTCGAAGATGGCGCGCACCTTCTTCGACATGGCGATGAGATCGCCGCTGTCGATGCGCACGCCGCGAATGGCGATGCCGTCGGCTTTGAGCTTGGGCGCGAGCGCGACGACTTTATGCGCCGCCGCCTCGGTGTCGTAGGTGTCGATCAGCAGGATCACGCCGTCCGGGCCGCGCGCGCGCGAAATCCTCGAAGGCCTGCATCTCGTTGTCGTGCGTCTGCACGTAGGAGTGCGCCATGGTGCCGACGACCGGGATGCCGTAGTTGACGCCGGCCAGCACGTTGGCGGCGCCGGCAAAGCCGGCGATGTAGCTGGCGCGCGCCGAATAGAGCCCGGCCTCGGCGCCATGCGCGGTGCGCAGGCCGAAATCGGACAGGCCCTTGCCGGGCGCGGCCAGCACCATGCGCGCGGCCTTCGACGCCACCAGCGTCTGGTAATGCAGAATGTTGATGAGCCGCGATTCCACGAGTTGCGCCATCGGCAGCGGCGCGGTGACGCGCAGCAACGGCTCGGGCGCGAAGCAGACGGTGCCTTCCGGGATCGCGTGCACGTCGCCGGTGAAGCGGAAGGCGGACAGATAATCGAGCAGGTTGTCGCGGAAGCGGCCTGAGCGCTTGAGCCAATCGATCTCGTCTTTCGAGTAACGCAACGTCTCGAGGTAATCGAGCGCGTCTTCCAGTCCGGCGGCGAGCAGAAAGCCGCGCCGGGCGGGGAGCTTGCGCACGAAGAATTCGAACACCGCCTCATGGTTCTCGCCGCGGTCCAGATAGGCCTGGACCATGTTGAGCTCGTAGAGGTCGGTGGTGAGCGGGCTGGTGACGGGCGTCATGGCGGCTCGTGAGGGGCGGGCTTTAGACGATGGCAGAAGCCGGCCGCGATGACAAAAACGGTGGCTCCCTGGGCTGGGATCGAACCAGCGACATTTCGATTAACAGTCGAACGCTCTACCGCTGAGCTACCAGGGAATAAGCCGGGCCTATAACAAAGCCGCTTTCGCTTTGCAAAGCCCCTGCGTCACTCCGTTTCGAGTTTCGGCTTCCATTCATGCGCCATTTTTTTCGCTTCGGCGATCTGCTCGGCGCTCATGGACTTCGCCAATTTGTCTTTCGCTTCGTCGGCGGCCTTGATGCCATTGTTGGCCGCCAAGGCGTACAACATATGCGCTCTGACGACGTCCTGCGGCACGGTTTGGCCTTTGGCGTACATGGCGCCGAGATTGTATTGCGCCGTGGCGTTGCCCTGGTCGGCGGCCCGGCGGTACCACTTGAATGCCTCGGCTTGGTTGGCCGGCATGCCGAGACCCTTGAAGTAAATCACGCCGACACTGAACTGCGCTTTGGCCTCGCCCTGCTCGGCGGCCTTTTGCAGCCACTTCAGGCCTTCCGTGTAGCTCTCGGGCACGCCTTGGCCGTTGGCGTACATCAATCCGAGAATGTACTGGGCCAGCGCTTGTCCCTTCTCGGCCAGCGGTGCGAAAATCTTGCGCGCGGTGGCGAAGTCGCTGCGGTTATAGGCCTGCAGCGCTTTCGACTGGTCGTTGGCCTTGTCGAACCATTTCATTGCCTCAGCCGGGTCTTTCGGCACGCCCTGACCCTTGGCGTACATGCGGCCGATCGCGTATTGCGCGCCGCTGTCGCCGCGATCGGCAAGCGGGCGGAAAAGCTTCATGCGCGGTGGCGTAGTCGCCTTTGTCGGCCGCCGCCGTCGCATCATCGAAGGATCCGGCAAGAGCGGCTCCCGCCATCGCCCATTGCATGAGCGACGCGGTCAACAATGCAGCGAACAACTTTGCGTAATGGCGCGACATTCATCTTCCCCCCGCGTCTGCCCGCCCTCGCCGCTAAGCGGCTTCAGCGGCGGCAGCCTTCGCACGAAGGGCTTGCCAGCCGAAGCTGCCGAAGGCGGGTGGAGGCCACGGCCGGAATCGAACCGGCGTGCAAGGATTTGCAGTCCTCTGCGTAACCACTCCGCCACGTGGCCGTGCGCCGAAGGCAATGCGGCCCTCGGCGCCCATGCCCTATATAGGAGCAAGGCCCGGTCGACAACGCCGCGTGGTTCGCTTGCATTTACGCCGTCCTTGCCGCACAAAAGCCGCCCATTCCGTCGTCTCCCGAGGATCGCGATGACCGATTTCGCCGCCGCGCGCCGCAATATGGTGGACGGCCAGGTGCGCACCGCCGACGTCACCGATCTGCGCATCATTTCGGCCATGCTCGATGTTCCGCGCGAGGCATTTCTGCCGCCCGCCAAGGCGGCGCTCGCCTACCTCGATCTCGACGTGCCGCTTGGCAACGGCCGCTGCCTGATGAAGCCGATGGTGCTGGCCAAGCTCATCCACGCCGCCGATCTCGCCGGCACCGACCGCGTGCTCGATGTCGGCTGTGTCACCGGCTATGCCGCCGCCGTGCTTGCCCGCATCGCCGGCCAGGTCGTGGCGCTCGAACAGGACGCTGGGCTCGCGCAAGCCGCACGCGCAGCGCTTAGCCCGCTGCCGAACGTCACCGTGCAGAGCGGGCCGCTCACCGAAGGCTGGCCGGCAGGCGGGCCCTATGACGCGATCGTGGTTGAGGGCGCGACCGAGTTCGCGCCGGAGCCCCTGTTGCGGCAGCTCACGGACGGCGGCCGCTTGGTCTGTGTGCTGGGCTCCGGTCCCGGCGCCAAGGCCATGCTTTATCGGCGCAGCGGGCAGGACAGCGGCGGGCGAGCGATATTCGATGCGGCCGCGCCCCTGCTGCCGGGCTTCGTCAAGCCGCCACAATTCGCATTTTGAGACAGTTTTGGTGCCGTGGCCTATAAACCCCACCTGCTCGCCATTCTGTGGGCGGTGGCCGGCGGGGGGTTTTAAGCCTTTGGTTTGACGCCTATTGTTCCGGGTTCTGGTGCGGTGCGAATCGCGTACGGCGGTGCGTTCGTGCGCGCGTGGGTTAGGTCGTGGGAATGTTGCTTTGCGGTCGTAGGGGTTGGGCAGGCAGGGTCGCGGCCGGCGTGGTCGCCTGCGCCGCGGTGCCATTCGTGCCGTTGCTCGCGCGCGGGGAAACGCTCGAATCCGCCCTGGTGCAGGCCTACATCAATAACCCTTCGCTCAATTCGCAACGCGCCGCAGTGCGCGTCACCGACGAGAACGTGCCGCAAGCGCTGTCCGGGTATCGGCCAAGGGTCTCGATCACCGGCACCGGCGGCCAGCAATCTTTGTCGTCGACCAGCCGCGTGGTCAGCCCCAATCTGCCGGCGAACGTGTCGCCCAACACGCCGGCGACTTACGCCATCCAAAGCGGCTACAACACGCCGGCCAGTCTGGGCGCCACCATCACGCAGACCCTCTTCAACGGTTTCCAGACCGCCAACAAGACGCGGCAAGCGGAATCCCAGGTGCAGGCCGCGCGCGCGACCTTGCGCGTGACCGAACAGACGGTGCTGCTCAACGCCGCGACCGCCTACATGAACCTGCTGCGCGACACCGCCATCCTCGATCTGCAGCGGCGCAACGTCGAAGTGCTGCAAGAGCAACTGCGCCAGACCCGCGACCGCTTCAACGTCGGCGAGGTGACGCGCACCGACGTCGCACAATCGGAATCGCGTTTGGCCGCCGGGCGCTCGCAAGTGCTGAGCGCGGAAGCGACCTACAAGGCCTCGGCCGCGACGTATCGCCAGGTGATCGGCGTCGACCCCGGCAAGCTCACCGCCGGCACGCCGGTTGACCGCTTTTCGCCGCCAACTTGCCGGCGGCGGTCGGGCTTGCCACCGTCGTGCATCCGGCCGTGAGCACCGCGCAATTCAATGTGGACGCGGCGACGCAGGCGGTGAAGGTGGCGGAGGCCTCGCTCTATCCGACCGTGTCGGTTACCGGCCAGTACACCAAGAATTACGAAGTCGTCGGCAGCCTCAACACGATCGAGAACTATCAGGCCTCCGTGCTCGGCACGCTCAGCATCCCGATCTACCAAGGCGGCGCGGAATATTCGCTCGTGCGCCAGGCCAAGGAGACGCTCGGCCAGCGGCGGCTCGATCTCGACGTCGCGCGCGATCAAGTGCGGCAGACCACCGTGCAGGCCTGGGGTCAGCTCGATGCGGCGAAATCCAACGTCGACTCCACGCAAGCGCAGGTGCAGGCCGCCGAGATCGCGCTCAACGGCGTGCGCGAGGAAGCGCGCGTCGGCCAGCGCACCACGCTCGACGTGCTCAACGCGCAACAGGAACTGGTCAATGCCCGCGTGTCGCTGGTCGGCGCGCAGCGCGACCGGGTGGTCGCCTCTTATACGTTGCTGGCCTCGGTCGGCCGGCTGGCGCCGGAAGTGCTGGGCTTGCGCGTACCTGTCTACCAGCCCCAGATCCATTACGAGCAGGTGCGCGACAGCTGGGTCGGCTTGCGCAACCCGGACGGCCGCTAGCACGGCCTAGCGGCTCATGGTGGCTTTGGCGGCTCCTGTTGGCGTTTTGCGCCTTCATGTCCACAGTTCATTAGCTTTTTCCGGACATTCCAACTGCCATACCCGCACCCCTCTGGCGTATAAACGGTAAGCGGCGGCAATTCGCCTTGAGGCCCAGGTTTCAACCTTGCATGGGGTCTGTGGCGTCTTGGTAAGGACAGTGGTCGGGAAGACGGAATGAGCCAGGCAGCGAAGGCCCAAGAGCCCTCGATGGAGGAAATTCTGGCCTCCATCCGGCGCATCATTGCCGATGACGATGCCAGCAAACCCGCGCAACCGGCCGCCCTCAAGCCGCCGCCGGCGGCCGCCGTTCCAGCGCGTCCGGCGCCACCGCCGCCGCCGCCCGCTGCCGTCAACAAGCAGAGCGACATCGACGCCATGTTGGCCGATCTCGACAAGCCGAAACCGGCGCCCAAAGTCGAGCCGCCAAAACCCGCGCCGCCGCCGCCGGCGAGCGACGTGCTCGATCTGACCGAGGCCATGACGACGCCGACCTCGCCGGGACCGGCGCCCACCTTCCGCACCATCGACGGCGACTCCGATGTGGTCTTCGCCGAGCGGACGCCGGACATGCCGCGCGCGGAAGAGCCGCGCCGCGCGCCCGCGCCGCCGCCGCCGATGCGCGACCCCGGGCTGATCTCGCATGCCACCGCTGCCGCGGTCGATAGCGCGTTCAACACGCTCGCCAACACCGTGCTCGGCCAGAATGCGCGCACGCTCGAAGACCTGGTGAAGGAAATGCTCCGCCCGATGCTCAAGTCGTGGTTGGACGACAACCTGCCGGGGCTGGTCGACCGCATCGTGCGCGCGGAAATCGAACGCGTCGCGCGCGGCAAACCTTGAAGATTTGCCCTAAAAGTTTGCCCTAATATTTTTCGCGTCCGCTCAACTTAATCCTGATCCACAGCGCGAGCGCCGGCCACAACAGCGCCGCCAGCACGAACACGGGTACCGCGCCGGCGCGGTCGACGATCGGGGCCGCGAGCGCCACGCCCGCACTCTGGCCGAGAAACAAAGCCGAGGAAAAACCTGCGACCGCGGTGCCGCGCGCCTGCGGCAGCATCTGCGTGGCGTTGGTCTGCAGTGTGTTGTGCACCATGTAATAGCCGAAGCCGAGCAGCGTACAGGCGAGCGGCGCCGTCTGCCACCAGGGCGCGCCGGCGAGCAGCAGGAAGCCGAGCATCACGATGACGCCGCCGCCGATCACCAGCCCGCGCTCGCCGAAGGCCTCGACCAGCCGGTGCACGCTGCCGGCATAGAACACGCTGCCGAGGCCGTAACAGCCGATCACCAAACCGGCGACCGAGAAGCTCAGACCGAAGCGGCCATGCAGGTCGGCCGCGATGTAAGTGAGGCCGCCGAAAAAGATCGCCGCCTCGAAAAACACCGCCAGCATCACGAAGCGCGCCCACGGCACCGCGAACAGCGTGCGGTAGCCGGCAATGAAGCCGGGCCGCACCGCGTCCTCGTGATGGATGGCCTTGGTCCACGGATTGCCGCGGAATTGGCTGGCGAGCGCGAAGGCGGCGCCCGCGAACACGAAAGCGAGCGCGACGAACACCATGCGCCAGCCGAAATGGTCGCCGATGACGCCGCCGAACACCTGGCCGGCGATCATGCCGCACATCTGCCCGGCCAGAAATCGCGCCAGCACCGTTTGCCGCCGCGCATAGGGCACCGCGTCGCCGACATAGGCCATGCCGAGCGGCACGATGACGGCGGCGCCCGGCGCCGAGACGAAGCGGGCGAGCGCGAGCTGCGGCACCGATTGCGCGCCGGCGCAGAGCAGCACCAGCAGGCAGGAGGCGGCGCAGGCGGCCGCCACCGCCTGGCATTTGCCGAGCCGGTCGCCGATCACGCCGGCGAAGGCCTGGGTCAGGCCATAGGGGATGGCGTAAGCCGTCACGATCGAGGAGGCCGCGCCCAGCGTCGAGGAGAAATCCTGCGCCACCTGCGGCAGCAGCGGGTCGGAAATGCGCAAGGAGGCGCCGCTGGCAAAGGCCGCGAGCGCCAGCAGGACTATGACGCGGGTGAGCGCGCGGTCGGGAGCGGCGGTGGGGGCGGGCAAGTTGACTCTCGATAGGCTGGCGGGCTTTCTACCGCGCAAAGTAGCAAACGATGATCGATAAGACCTATCAACCCGGCGAAGTCGAAGGCCGCATTTACCAGGCGTGGGAGCAGGCGGGCGCCTTCCGCGCCGGCCGGCCCGAGCGCGCCCGGGCCAGACCTTACTCTATCGTCATTCCGCCGCCCAACGTCACCGGCTCATTGCATATGGGCCATGCGCTCAACAACACGCTGCAGGACATCCTCTGCCGCTTCGAGCGCATGCGCGGGCGCGACGTGCTGTGGCAGCCGGGCACCGACCATGCCGGCATCGCGACGCAGATGGTGGTCGAGCGGCAATTGATGGAGCGCCAGCAGCCCGGCCGCCGCGAGATGGGGCGCGAGGCGTTCCTCAAGCGCGTGTGGGAATGGAAGGCCGAGAGCGGCGGCACCATCGTCAATCAGTTGAAGCGCCTGGGCGCGTCCTGCGACTGGTCGCGCGAGCGCTTCACGATGGACGAGGGTCTGTCGCAAGGCGGTGCTCGAAGGTGTTCGTCGAGCTTTATCGCGAGGGGCTGATCTACAAGGACAAGCGGCTGGTCAATTGGGACCCCAAGCTGCTGACCGCGATCTCCGATCTGGAAGTGGTGCAGGTCGAGACCAGGGGCCACCTGTGGCACCTGCGCTATCCGCTCGAAGGCAAGACCTTCAATCCCGAGGATGCGTCGACTTTCATCGTCGTCGCCACCACGCGGCCGGAGACGATGCTGGGCGACACCGCGGTGGCGGTGCATCCGGACGACGAGCGCTACAAAGAGCTGGTCGGCAAGAACGTCGATCCTGCCGCTGGTCGGGCGCAAGATTCCGATCATCGCCGACGACTATTCCGATCCCGAGAAGGGCGCGGCGCGGTGAAGATCACGCCGGCGCACGACTTCAACGATTTCGAGGTCGGCAAGCGGCACAATCTGCCGCAGATCAATATTTTCAGCGCCGAAGCCAAGCTCGCACTTGAAGAACAACGAAGCATTTCTTCGGCCGGTGTCGCGAAATCCGCCGAGCTTGACGAAACGCTCGCGATGCACGGTCTCGACCGCTTCGCCGCGCGCAAGAAGATTGTCGAGCGGCTTGGAAGCCAAGGGCTTGGTCGAGAAGATCGAGCCGCATGCGCACGTCGTGCCGCACGGCGACCGCTCCAACGTCGTCATCGAGCCGTATCTTGACCGACCAGTGGTACGTCAACGCGCAAGAAACTGGCGAAGCCGGCGATCGCCGCGGTGCGCGAGGGCAAAACCAAATTCGTGCCGAAGAATTGGGAAACGCACCTATTTCAATTGGATGGAGAACATCCAGCCTTGGTGCATCTCGCGTCAGCTCTGGTGGGGCCACCAGATTCCGGCCTGGTACGCGCCGGATGGCAAAGTCTTCGTCGCCTTGAGCGAAGGCGAAGCGCAGGCGCAAGCCGACAAGCATTACGGCAAAGCGACCAAGCTCGCGCGCGACGAGGACGTGCTCGACACCTGGTTCTCGTCCGCGCTGTGGCCGTTCTCGACGCTGGGCTGGCCGGACAAGACGCCGGAGCTTGCGCGCTTCTATCCGACCTCGCGCTGGTCACCGGCTTCGACATCATCTTCTTCTGGGTCGCGCGCATGATGATGATGGGGCTGCACTTCATGAAAGAGATTCCCTTTCATGACGTGTACATCCACCGGCTGGTGCGCGACGCCTCCGGCGCCAAGATGTCGAAGTCGAAAGGCAACGTGGTCGATCCGCTCGGCGTCATCGACGAGTATGGCGCCGATGCCTTGCGCTTCACCTTGGCGCGCAATGTCGCCCCCGGGCACGACATCAGGCTCGGCCCGCAGGACGTCGAGAACAACCGCAACTTCGCCACCAAACTCTGGAACGCCGCGCGCTTCGTCGAATTCAACGGCGCCAAGCGGGTCGAAGGCTTCGATCCGAAATCCGCGAAGGAAGCGCTCAATCGCTGGATCGCGCACGAAACGGCGAAGGCGGCGGCCGAGATCACGCGAGGCGATCGAGAGCTACGCCTATAGCGACGCCGCCGCGTGCGGCCTACCGCTTCGTCTGGAACGTCTATTGCGATTGGTACGTCGAGCTGTCGAAGCCTTTGCTGACCGGGCCCGATGGCCCGGCCAAAGACGAGACGCGCGCGATGGCGGCGTGGGCGCTCGATGAAATTCTCAAGCTGCTGCATCCGTTCATGCCGTTCATCACCGAGGAATTGTGGGCGGTGACGGCGGAGCAGGGGCCAAGCGCGCCAGTCTGCTCGCGCTGTCGGATTGGCCCGGCTCGAAGGCCTCGCCGACGATAAGGCCGAAGCCGAGATCGGCTGGGTCATCGATCTCATCACCGCCATCCGCTCGGTGCGCGCCGAGATGAACATCAGCGCGCCAGATTCCGCTGGTGCTTGCCGGCGCGTCGGCGCGAGACGAGGGCGCGCGCGACGCGCTGGGCGGATTTCATCAAGCGTCTGGCGCGAGTGTCGGAAATTTCATCTGCGGCCAGCCGCGCCGCAGGGCTCGGTGCAGTTGCTGGTGCGCGGCGAGACCGCCGCGTTGCCGCTCAAGGGCGTCATCGATCTTGCCGCCGAGCGCGCGCGGCTCGCCAAGGAAATGCAGAAAGCCGACGCCGACATCGCGCGCAGCGATGCCAAGCTGAACAATCCCAAGTTCATGGAGCGCGCGGCGGAAGACGTGGTCGAAGAGGAAAAAGAAAAACGCGAGGAGGCGGTCGCGCGCAAAGCCAAGATCGCCGAGGCGCTCGAGCGGCTGAAGGGCGCGGCGTAAAATGGTCTGCGACCTTCTGCAAAAGATCGAGCTGTTGCACGCCGCCGGCACGCAATTTACGCCGGCCGATGCCAAAGAGGTCGTGAAGAACCTCTACGAGATGCTCACCATTCTCGATAACAAGGGCCTCGCGCTGCTCGCCTTCGACGGCATCGTCGTCGCCGCCACCGCCTTCACCGCCGAGAAAGGGCGACGTCTTCCACAAGCACGGCCGCGATCGCGCTGGCTGGCGATCGCGATCATCATCTTGTCGCTCATGGCGCGGACCTGCGGCGCTGCGCTCGGC
Organism: uncultured Alphaproteobacteria bacterium; assembly: GCA_963734465.1. GTDB lineage: Bacteria > Pseudomonadota > Alphaproteobacteria > Rhizobiales > Xanthobacteraceae > Pseudolabrys. The sequence goes on along the minus strand of CAVTHL010000034.1, from coordinate 43,819 downwards.
GTGTGCTGTCGCTGTCCGTAGGCGTCGTGCTGTGCTACGGTTTGTCGATTGCACACCGGGCAAACTGGATTTCACCAGCGAAGCATCCGCATCGGCGTTCTCGATGATCGGCGGCGCACGACATTGCTTCCAGCTGGCCTGGGCGTGCTCGATCGGCGATCCACAACGTCGCCGAAGACGATCGGGTGTCGCGTCGAGTGAGAAAGCCAAGCGCGACTCGGTTTCGACGCGGGATTCCGCATCTTAGTCTTGAACGGCTTGCTCAAAAACTTCGAGCCCTTCAGCCCGAAGCGCCACGGATGCTCCACCGCTTTGGTGATGCCGATGCGGACGCCGACGGCGACCTCCGGCTTGGTCGTGCGCGCGCGCAATTCGAACGGCGCGCGGTCGAGCGCCAAGCCGTTGTGCTTGATGGTCACGCCCAGCGCCTCGCACAGCTTGCCCGGCCCCGAGCAGAGCGCGCGCGAGCTCGCTTAGGCCCCGCCGTCGCCGCATCGCAGCAAGGCCCTCCGTCGGCTCCAGCGCCCGGATCAGCACGGCGCTGGCCGAGCCTTCCTCCTCGCACACGAAATTCAGGCACCAGTGGATGCCGTAGGAGCGGTAGACGTAGGCATAAGCCGGGCGGGCCGAACATCACGGCGTTGCGCGGGGTCGGGCCGCCATAGGAATGCGCCGCCGGGTCGGTGTGGTGATAGGCCTCCACCTCCACGATCACCCCGCCCACGCCATTGACCTTAAGGGTCGCCCCGATCAGCTCCGGCGCCACCTTAAGGACCGGGCGGTCGAAGAAGCTGCGTCGCAATTTCGGGCCTAAAGCCATTCCTGTGTCCTGTTTGCAACAGCTTTACGACATTTCGCCATAACGCCCCGCCAAGCCCCGCCGCGCCGCGATTTAGCCATACCCTGCGCCGACATCGAGGCCAGCCGAGGCAAGCCCAAGCCGTTGAGGTTTTGGGGTTTTACCGTCGGGCAAGGAACCTCGGGTAAACCGGCAAGGTCCGGATTTGGCAAGCCGGTGCGTTGCGTGACTAGGGGCGGGGGGCTCTGAGTAGGTAATGGACGCGAAATCCAATCTGAAGGCCACGCTTCCGAGCCGGCACGCCACCGAAGGGCCGGATCGCGCCCCCCATCGCGCCTTCTATTACGCCATGGGTCTGACCACCGAGCAGATCCATCAGCCGTTCGTCGGCGTCGCCACCTGCTGGAACGAAGCAGCACCTTGCAACATCGCGCTGATGCGCCAGGCGCAGGCGGTGAAGAAGGGTGTCGCCTCGGTCGGCGCCACGCCGCGCGAATTCTGCACCATCACCGTCACCGACGGCATCGCCATGGGCCATGCCGGCATGAAGGCCTCGCTGCCATCGCGCGAGGTGATCGCGGATTCGGTCGAGCTCACCGTGCGCGGCCATGCTTACGACGCGCTGATCGGCGTCGCCGGCTGCGACAAGTCGCAGCCCGGCATGATGATGGCGATGTGCCGGCTCAACGTGCCGTCGATCTACATCTACGGCGGCTCGATCCTGCCCGGAAAGTTCAAGGGCAAGGAAGTCACCATTCAGGACGTCTACGAGGCGGTCGGCAAGCATTCGGTCGGCGAGATGTCGGACGCCGATCTCAAAACGCTCGAAGAGAACGCCTGTCCCTCGGCCGGCGCCTGCGGTGCGCAGTTCACCGCCAACACCATGGCGACGGTGTCCGAAGCGATCGGTCTGGCGCTGCCCTATTCGTCCGGCGCGCCGGCGCCTTACGAGATGCGCGACAAGTTCTGCATGCTGGCGGGCGAGATGATCATGGACCTGATCGTCAAGAACATCCGCCCGCGCGACATCGTCACCCGCAAGGCGCTGGAAAATGCCGCCGCCGTTGTCGCCGCCACCGGCGGTTCCACCAATGCCGCGCTGCACCTGCCGGCGATCGCGCACGAATGCGGAATCGAATTCGATCTTTTCGACGTCGCCGAAATCTTCAAAAAGACACCGTATATCGCAGATTTGAAACCGGGCGGCCGTTATGTCGCCAAGGACATGTTCGAAGCTGGCGGCGTGCCGCTACTGATGAAGACTTTGCTCGACCACGGCTTCATGCACGGCGATTGCCTGACCGTCACCGGCCGCACGATCGCCGAGAACATGAAGAACGTGAAGTGGAATCCGGACCAGGACGTCGTGCGTCCGGCCGACAAGCCGTTGCTGGCGACCGGCGGCGTGGTGGGCCTCAAGGGCAACCTCGCGCCGGAAGGCGCCATCGTCAAAGTCGCCGGCATGAAGAAGTTGAAATTCTCCGGCCCGGCGCGTTGCTTCGACGGCGAGGAAGCCTGCTTCGAAGCGGTGAAGAACAAGAAATACAAGGAAGGCGACGTTCTCGTCATCCGCTGGGAAGGCCCGCGTGGCGGCCCCGGCATGCGCGAGATGCTCTCCACCACGGCCGCGCTTTACGGCCAGGGCCAGGGCGAGAAGGTGGCGCTCATCACCGACGGACGCTTCTCCGGCGCCACCCGCGGCTTCTGCGTCGGCCATGTCGGGCCGGAGGCGGCGGTCGGCGGGCCGATCGCGCTGATCCAGGACGGCGACATCATCGAACTCGATGCCGAGAAGGGCACGCTCGACGTCAAGCTGTCGGCCGACGAGCTCGCCAAGCGCAAGAGCGCGTGGAAACCGCGCGAAAGCGAATACGGCTCCGGCTATCTGTGGAAATACAGCCAGCAGGTGGGCAACGCGCTTCATGGGCGCGGTCACCCATCCGGGCGGCGCGGCCGAGAAGAGTTGCTATGCGGATACCTGACCCTTTCGTGCGTGCGCTGGTGATCGCGGCCTTGTTATCGGCTGCGCCCGCGCTCGCCTTCGACGGCAGCAAGACCGACGCGACGGTTGCCGCGGCCGGCCCGATGTCGGCGGCGCAGGCCTTCCGCTCGGGCGCGCAATCGCTCAAAGCCGGCGAAACCGCCAAGGCGGTGCAGTCGCTCGAATATGCCGCCGAAAACGGCCACGCGCTGGCGCAATGGAAGCTCGGCCGCATGTATGCGGAAGGCGACGGCGTCGCACATAACGATCTCAAGGCCTTCGAATATTTCCGCCGCATCGCCGACGGTCATGCCGACGACAATCCCGACACGCGCGAGGCGCGCTTCGTCGCCAACGCCTTCGTTGCGCTCGGTCAGTATTATCTCGCCGGCATTCCCGACACCGAAGTCAAGAAGGACCCCGAGCGCGCGCGCGAAATGTTCGCCTATGCCGCGTCCTATTTCCGCGATCCGGACGCGCAATATTACCTCGCGCGGCTCTATCTCGACGGCGTCGGCGCGCCGCACGATCCGCGCACCGCCGCGCGCTGGTTCGGGCTCTCCGCGCACAAGGGCCTGTGCAAGGCGCAAGCCATGCTCGGCGCCATGCTGTTCACCGGCGACCATGTCCCGCGCCAGGCCGCGCGCGGCCTGATGTGGCTGACGCTCGCCAAGGACAGCGCCGACAGCAACGACCAGCCCTGGATCAGCGGGCTCTACGACAACGCCTTCCGCCAGGCGAACGAAGACGAGAAGGCAATGGCAGCCATGTATCTCAAGCGCTGGCTGCAGATGCGGCACGAGTAACGGCGCCGTGCCCCGATGCGGCGCAGCACGAAGTGGTGCGCCGCTGATCCGGGGCCTTCCCAAATTCCAATTCTGCGACGGTCCCGGTTCTGCAACGCAACGCCATAGCGCGTCGAAGACGTGCGTGAACGCGCTTTTGGCGCTGCGTTGCGCCCGGGACAAGATTCACCGTCCTTCGATATCCAGATCGACATAGACCGGCACATGGTCGGACGGCTTGTCCCAGCCGCGCACGTGGCGGTCGATACCGGCGTCGGCCAGGCGGTCGGCGGCCTGCGGCGACAGCATCACGTGGTCGATGCGAATGCCGTCGTTCTTCTGGAAGGCGCCGGCCTGATAGTCCCAGAACGTGTAGAGGTCGGAGGCATCGCTGACCGCCCGAATCGCATCGGTGAGACCGAGATTGGTGAGCGCGCGGAATCTCTCGCGCGTCGGCCGCAGGAACAAGGCGTCGTTGACCCAGGCTTCGGGGCGCCGGGCATCGGCGGGTGTGGGGATGACGTTGTAATCGCCGGCCAGAACGAACGGCTCCTCGCGCGCCAGCCGTTCATGTGAAAATGCAATAAGCCGGTCCATCCATTTGAGCTTGTATGCATATTTTTCTTCGCCGCCATTGCCGTTCGGCAGATAGAGGCTGACCACCCGCAACACGCCGGTCTTGGTCGACACCAGCGCCTCCAGGAAGCGCGCCTGCACGTCGCCGTCGTCGCCAATGAGGCCAGGCGCCACCTCGTCGAACGGCAGCTTGGAGAGCAGGGCGACCCCGTTCCAGGTCTTCTGGCCATGCACCGCCACGTTGTAGCCGAGCGCCTCTATCGGCTCCCGCGGGAAGGCGTCGTCGGTGCATTTGATCTCCTGCAGGCAGACGATGTCGGGCTGGCGTTCCTTGAGCCAGGCCTGCAGGCTGTCCATGCGCTGGCGGACCGAATTGACGTTCCAGGTGGCGATACGCATCGAAAAATAGCCCGGTTTAGCGGACGAAATGTCGCGTCCGGGGTGTTTACCAGCAGCCGCAGGGATATGCACTGAGGGCCGTTTATATGCTAAGGCCCGCTTCGGGCCGAAAAGGCGAGGCACGAGCCATTCCGCGGACTAGGGAGCGCCCGGGCGGGGCCCACACGAGCCCGGATCGAATATTGCCGATGATCAAGCGAAAGTGGCTACTTGGGGTGGCGGCGCTCGCCCTCATCGGCATTGTTGTGCTTGCCCGCGGCCTTTGGACCAGCGATCGCGCAGCGGCTGCCCGCGCGCAAGGCAAGGGCGCCCAGGCGGTGCCGGTCGAGGTCGTCCAAGCAGTCCGTAAACAGGTGCCGATCCGCGTCGATGCGCTTGGCACCGTCACGCCCATCGCCAGCGTTGCCATCAAGGCGCGCATCGACACGGCCATCGACAGCGTGCATTTCCAGGATGGCGCCCACGTCAACAAAGGCGACCTCTTGTTTACGCTCGACTGCCGCGCGGTCGACGCGCAGATCGCGCAGACTGCTGGCAACGTCGCGCGCGACGAAGCCCAGCTCGCCGGCGCCGAGCGCGACGTGACGCGCTATCAATCTCTGGTCGCCAAGAACGCCACCCCGCAGCAGATCCTCGACACCGCGCAAACCCAGGCGGATATGTTTCGCGCCACCATCAAATCCGACCAGGGTTTGTTGGATAACCTGAAGGTCCAGCGCACCTATTGCACGATCACCGCGCCGATTGCCGGCCGCATCAGCGCGGCCAACGTCAAAGTGGGCAATTTCGTGCGGCAAGCCGACACCTCGCCGATGGCGACCATCAACCAGATGGCGCCGGTCTATGTCAGCTTCACGGTCTCGCAGAAGAGCCTGCCCGCCATCCGCAGCGCGCTCACCGCCAAGACCGCCACCGTCGAGGCCGTCATTCCCGGCGACCAGAAACCCGCCTCCGGCCAGGTCAGCATGATCGAGAACTCGGTCGACGCCGCGACCGGCATGGCGATGATCCGCGCCACCATGCCGAACGAGGACGAGCGGCTGTGGCCCGGCACGCTGGTCAGCACCGAACTGACGCTGCGCAGCGAGGAAGCGGTGGTGGTGCCGACCAATGCCGTGCAGGTGAGTCAGACCGGCAATTTCGTGTTCGTGGTCGAGAATGACGTGGCCAAGGTTCGCCATGTCGAGAGCGCGCGCACGGTCGGCAGCGAGACTGTGATAGCCTCCGGACTCAATGGCGGCGAGACCGTCGTCACCGAAGGGCAGCTGCTGCTGTCGGACGGCAAGCGCGTGTCGACGCGTGCGCCGAGGCCGGCGGGCGGCGGCGCCAAGGCTCCGGCCGGGACCTGATTGATGAATATCTCGGAAACCTGCATTCGCCGCCCGGTGCTGACGACGCTGATGACGGCGTCGCTGATCGTGTTCGGCGCTTTCGCCTATCGGCTCTTGCCGGTTGCGGCGCTGCCGGCGGTGGATTTTCCGACCATCCAGATCACCGCCACGCTGCCGGGCGCCTCGCCCGAAACGATGGCCGCCTCGGTCGCCTCGCCGATCGAGCGGCAACTCTCGACCATCGCCGGCATCAGCTCGATGACCTCGTCGTCCTCGCTCGGGCAGACGCAGATCACCATCCAGTTCGACCTCGGCCGCAACATCGACGGCGCCTCGCTCGACGTGCAGACCGCGCTCGCCACCGCGCAACGCCGGCTGCCGGTCGAAATGACCACGCCGCCGTTCTTCCGTAAGGTCAATCCCGGCGACTTCCCCGTGCTCTATGTGAGCATGCGCTCCGACACCATGCCGCTCTCGGCGGTCGACGACTATGCCGAGACCGTGCTGGCGCCGCAGATCTCGCAACTGCCGGGCATCGCGCAGGTGCTGGTCTATGGCGCGCAGAAATTCGCCGTGCGTGTGCAGGTCGATCCGGTGGCGGCGGCCGCGCGCAACATTTCACTCGAGGACATCCGCAGCGTCGTCGCCAAGGCCAATTCCTCGGCGCCGGTCGGCACGCTGCAAGGCAAGCAGCAGACGGTGACGCTGCTCGCCACCGGCGCCATGGAGCACGCCGCCGATTACCGCGACGTCGTGGTGGCCTATCGCAACGGCGCGCCGGTCAAGCTGTCCGAAGTGGCGCACGTCATCGACAGCGTCGAGAACGACAAGATCGCCACCTGGTTCAACGATTCCCGCGCCATCGTGCTGGCGATCCAGCGCCAGCCCGACGCCAACACCGTCGCGGTGGTGGACATGGTGCGCGCCAAATTGCCGGCCATGCGCGCGCAGATCCCGCCGGCGATCAACATGGCGCCGCTGTTCGACCGCTCGATCTCGATCCGCGCGTCGGTCTGCGAACGTTCAGGAAACGCTGGCGATTGCGATCACGCTCGTCATCATGGTGATCTTCCTGTTCCTGCGCAAAGTTTCGGCCACCATCATTCCGGCGCTGGCGGTGCCGGTCTCGCTGATCGGCACCTGCGCGGCGATGTATGCCTTCGGCTTTTCCATCAACAACATGACGCTGCTGGCGCTGACGCTGTCGGTCGGCTTCGTGGTCGACGACGCCATCGTCATGCTGGAAAACATCGTGCGCCACATCGAAGGCGGCATGCGCCCGTTCGAGGCGGCTCTGAAAGGCTCGCGCGAGATCGGCTTCACCATCGTGTCGATCACCTTCTCGCTGATCGCGGTGTTCATCCCGGTGCTGCTGATGGGCGGCATGGTCGGGCGCGTGTTCCGCGAATTCGCCGTCTCCATCGCGGTGGCCATCATCGTGTCCGGCTTCGTCTCGCTGACGCTCACGCCCATGCTGTGCGCGCGCGTGCTCAAGTCGCACCAGCCGGGCGAGGAGGAGAAGCAGAACTTCGTGCTGCGCGCCTTCGAGGCGCTGTTCGAGCGCATGAAGGGCGCCTATGAGTGGTCGCTCGAGCGCGTGCTCGCCCGCAAGTCGATCATGCTGGGGGTGACGCTGGCGACCATCGCCGGCACAATCTGGCTCTACATCATCGTGCCGAAGGGCTTCTTCCCGACCGAAGACACCGGCTATCTGATCGGCATCACCGAAGGCAAGACCGACATCGCGTTCCCGGCCATGGTCGAGCACCAGCGCAAGGTCGCCGATATCGTGCGCGCGGATCCGGCGGTGGCTTACGTCAATTCTACCGTGGGGTCGGGCGGGCCGAACTCGCTCGGCAACAGCGGCCGCATGCTGGCCGCGCTCAAACCGCGCGACGAGCGCGGGCCGTTGCGCGAGGTCATCGCGCGGCTGCGGCGCGATGGCAGCGTGATCCCGGGCATGGAAATCTTCTTCCAGCCGATCCAGAACATCAATCTCGGCGGCAAGCTCGCCAAGAGCGAATACCAGTACACGCTGCAATCCAACGACACCGAGGCGCTCTATCGCGTGGCGCCCGAATTGCGCGACAAGATGGCGGGCCTGCCCGGCCTGCGCGACGTCACCACCGATCTCTACATCAAGAACCCGCAGGTGACGGTCGAGGTTGATCGCGAGAAATCCGCGGTCTACGGCCTAAGCATCGACCAGGTGCGCCAGGAACTGTACGACGCCTTCGGCTCGCGCCAGGTCGCCACCATCTACACGCCGGCCAACGACTACCAGGTGATCCTGGAGACCAAGCCGGAATTCCAGCAGAGCCCGAACGACCTCAACAAGATCTTCCTGAAGACCACCAACGGCACCGTGGTGCCGCTGTCGGCGGTGACGAAATTCGTGCGCACGGTCGGCCCGCTGCAGGTCAACCACCAGGGCCAGCAGCCGGCGGTGACCATCTCGTTCAATCTGGCGCCCAACACCTCACTCGGCCAGGCGGTCGACGCCATCACCCAGCTCGAGCGCGACAATCACGTGCCGGCCACCATCACCACCGGCTTCCAGGGCACCGCGCAGGTGTTCCAGGATAGTTTGCGCGGGCAGGGCATTCTGATCCTGGCGGCGATCTTCGCGGCTTACGTGGTGCTCGGCATTCTGTACGAGAGCTTCATCCACCCGATCACCATCATCTCCGGCCTGCCGTCGGCCGGCATCGGCGCCATCCTGACGCTGATGCTGTTCAAGATGGATTTGTCGGTGATCGCCATGATCGGCATCGTGATGCTGGTCGGCATCGTGAAGAAGAACGCCATCATGATGATCGACTTCGCCATCGAGCGCCGCCGCGTCGGCCTCTCGGCCGAAGCCGCCATCCGGGAAGCTGCGACCTTGCGTTTCCGTCCGATCATGATGACGACGTTCGCCGCGATCTTCGGCACCATCCCGATCGCGCTCGGCACCGGCGCCGGCGCCGAACTGCGCCAGCCGCTCGGCGTGGCGGTGGTCGGCGGCCTGCATGCTCAGCCAGCTGCTGACGCTCTACATCACGCCGGTGATCTATCTCTACCTCGACCGCTTCGACCGCATGATCAAGCGCCGGCTGGAGCCGCAACTCGAGGAAGTTCAGGAAGCGCCGCCGGCGGTGGCGGCGGAATAATCAGAGCGCGAAGCTGGTGCCGCAGCCGCAGGAGGCGGTGGCCTTCGGGTTCTTCACTTTGAACGCCGCGCCGATCAGGTCGTCGACGAAGTCGATCTCGGAGCCGGCCATGTATTGCTGCGACACCGGATCGATCAGCACGGTGGCGCCTGCGCGCGCGATCACCAGATCGTCGTCGGCTTTGGCCTGCTCCATGCCGAATTTGTACTGAAAGCCGGAGCAGCCGCCGCCTTCGACCGAGACGCGCAGCATGGTGCCGGCCGGCTCGGCTTTGAGGATCTCGCCGATCCGCCGCGCCGCCCGTTCGCTGACCGTGATGCCGTCTTCGCTCATGACGTCATCCTATTGGCAGGAGCCATAGCAATTAGTTAAGTGCGCCGCACAGCAAGGTCAATGCGGGATCAGAAGTGGCTATTTCCACGCCCATAGCGCGCGCCGTTTACGCCGCCGATCCGGCCAAAAGCCGCGGCAGGCTGCTCGCCGAGCCGCCATCCGCCTCGCGCAACGACTTCCGGCGCGATTGCGACCGCATCATCCATTCCGCCGCCTTCCGCCGCCTCGCCCACAAGACGCAGGTGTTCGTCTATCACGAGGGCGACCATTTCCGCACCCGGCTCACCCACACGCTCGAAGTCGTGCAGATCGCCCGCTCGCTCGCGCGCGCGCTCGGGCTCGACGAGGACCTGGCGGAGGCGGCGGCGCTTGCGCACGATCTCGGCCATCCGCCCTTCGGCCACGCCGGCGAGCGCGCGCTCGACGACTGCCTCGAAGGCTTCGGCGGCTTCGATCACAACGCGCAGGCGCTTGCGCATCGTCACGTCGCTCGAGCGCCGCTACGCGCAATTCGACGGCCTCAATCTCACCTGGGAGACGCTGGAAGGCCTGGTCAAGCACAACGGCCCGCTCATGACGCGCGACGGCAAGCCGACCGCGCGCTATGCGGCACGCGGCGTGCCGGCGCCGATCCTGGCCTACTCGCGCCTGCAGGATCTCGAGCTGTGGTCTTACGCCAGCGCGGAGGCGCAGGCGGCGGCGCTCGCCGACGACATCGCCTATGACGCGCACGACATCGACGACGGCCTGCGCGCCGATCTGTTCACGCTCGACGACATCGCGCACGGTCGCCGCTTGTCGGCGACATCGTGCGCGAGATCGACAGCGCGCATGCCGGCCTCGATGCCTCGCGCCGCGCGCACGAGACGGTGCGCCGCATCATCACGCGCATGATCGAGGACGTGATGGCCGAGAGCGGGCGCCGCATCGGCGCGCTCAAGCCGCGCTCATACGAGGATGTGCGCAACGCAGCGTCGGCCGTGGTCGCCTTCTCGCCGGCGTTTGTGAAGGCCGACGCCGACATCAAGGGCTTCCTCTATCCGCGCATGTACCGCACGACGCGCGTGATGGCCGTGATGAACGATGCCGAAGGCGTGGTGCGCGACCTGTTCGCCATTACGTGGCGAAACCCGCCGACTCTGCCGGCCGAATGGCGCGAGGGCCTCGATGCCTCGGACGCCGCCGCGCGCGCCCGCCGTGTCGGCGACTACATCGCCGGCATGACCGACCGCTACGCACTCATCGAGCACGCCAAGTATTTCAAGACGACGCCGGAGTTGCGGTAATGGGTCGAGCATGCGAAATATTTTAAGCGACGCCGGAGCTGCGGTGAGGTCAGCATAATCCTAAGCCGACATTGCTATCGCCCGCGGTCAGCAACACCGATAGGAAAACTGCCGCCCGGTTTCCCGAGCGGCAGCTGTTAAGAGGCTCTTCGATTAAACTGCCGCCACAAGAGCGGCGACAGCCGTTTGCATACCTATAGAAGCCCCTGAATGCAACCGTCCGCGCGATTTTAGTCATTCTGTCGGGGTTTCTTCGAGGACGCCTTGCATGGGGGATACATAGCGGCGAGTTCCTTGCCCTCGAGATAAATCACTTTCGAGGTCAGCCCGCCGTGCTTGCTAATCCAGCGGCGGATTTCCGCGGGATAGATCAACCAGAAAATGTCGGTGCCGACCGGGTTCCCGACCTGGGCCTTGCCAGAGTCCGTGTACGCCGCATGAAAGCCGAGCCGTGCGTCATTGGTGAAGCATCGCTGTTCCTTTGACAGCAAACCAAGCGCCAGCGTGCAGGCGGAGAGGCAGTCCCCATCGATGACGACTCGTTCACCGCGCCATTGCAGATACAAATATTTGGCGATGTATTGATAGATATCGCCGCCACCGTCATCTTTAATGAGAACGGCGCTTTTGGCTTGCTCTGCGTTGCAGGAAATGGCCGCGAATGCCAGAGAGATCAGCAACGCCCATTTCGTCGCCCGCATGGGGGACCTAGTCGTCAAGGAAATGCTTTGCACCCAAAAGCCCAAGACCAATATAGTTCGTCCGATCATGACGGTGCAATCCAATATGATGCAGTCGACCGCGAGACTTCCGCCATGAGACTTGCTGCCATTCCGATCGTCGATGTTCGGGACGAGGGGCCCGTTCGCCACGCGACCGAAGGCCGCGCCCGTGCGCGGGCGCTGCGTGATACGTGCGTTGACTGGTTGCCGAGCGTCGCGGCGGGCCTGCTGCCGGCCATGGACGCAGTGACGCGCCGGTGGCTGCGGCGATCGCGTTCGCCTTATTGGGCCGAGGTCCGCGCCATTGCGGACGAGCTCGGCTTTCCCGGCATCTGGTTTCTCAACGGCTGCTATCAGTGGGGCTGCACTGCGCGCGCCTGCGAACAAGGCGGCGCGCCATGGCTGGTGCGGACGCTTGATTGGCCGTTTCCGGGTCTCGGCCGTCACCTGGAAGTGGCGCGCATGCGGGGTGCCGCCGGCGATTTCGACAACGTGACGTGGCCGGGCTATGTCGGAGTTCTGACGGCGTCGGCGCCAGGACGTTTTGCCGCCTGCATCAATCAAGCTCCGATGTTACGGCGCACCCGGCGGCCTTGGCTGCGACCCTATGACATTGCCTTGAATGCGCGGCAGACCTGGGGGGTCCGCGCCATTCCACCAGACCATCTGCTGCGCGAGGTCTTCGAGACCTGCCGGACCTTCGGCGAAGCGAAGCATCGCCTGGAGACGACGCCGATCGCTCGCCCGGTCATCTACATATTGGTCGGCTGCGACCGCGGTGAGCGCTGCGTGATCGAGCGCACGCTGGACGGCTTTGCGAGCCGCGACCACGATACCGGAGCCGCAAACGACTGGTTGCGAAGTCGGCCGTCTTGGGAAGCACGTGTGGGCCCCGAAGTTCTTTTCACACGTACCTTCGACGAAGCGGCCGAGAACAGTCGCACGAGACGCGACCACCTTGCGGCCTGGCCCGGTCCCTTCGGCGGAGGATTCGAGTGGGTATCGCCGCCGGTCCTCAATGCTCAGACCAGGCTGGCAGTCGAGATGTGTCCTGCGACCAGCGTGCTGCGGGCGATCGGCTACGAGCTAACCGAAGGTCAGGACCTGCCGGAGCCGGTCACGCTGACCTGCGAACTGGCGGCAGCCGCCTGAAGCGCATCCGCTCCTTCCCTTGCGCGAAAGGTTGCGGGTGAGGGGGCAGTGGCTTATCATTAGGCTCGAACCCTTCACCCTGATCTCTTCGCCGTCACCCCACACCTCTGCCGTCTTGCGAGCCTGAGTGCGCGATTTCGTTTCTTTTTCTGTTCAACCAAGAAATGGCTGCAATCGAGTTCGGCCAAATCTCATCAATCGATACTCCGGAAAGTATTTTCAGCAGCGGACCTAGATAAATCGCGAGCCTTGATTCCTTAATTGCCCTGATAAGGACATCGCGGGACTGCTCGTCACTCAACCCTTTTGATTTGATCTGCTCATCAATGACATCCTGAACGAGGTCATCCAATATGCAGTGGGAAATAATTACTGCTTCCTTATAAAATCCATGCTCCAAGAGCTCGAAGCATCTCAAGTATCTTCGCGCAACTGGATATGTGTCAGCATTGATATGGGGCAATGCGAGGTCGGTTGTGCCGTGTCGGTCAAATGGTTGCGTTGCCGCGACTTGCCATGGTAGTCGCGATGGTCCAGACGCATGCCGAAATTCAAATCGCCTGTTGGAACTCCGTTGATCAAGCTCGCGTAAAAAAGCGTATCGAAACGCCGCAGAATGTCCGCGTTTGGCACGAAACGAACAAGGCGCGTCGATTGACTTGAGTTCACAAAGCTTCGCGAGGCAGACCGCTGTCAGCCTGTTGACTTTCCTTCGGAAATTCCCTTATCCCGCACCCGCAGCCACCATGTCCGCGGCTAAACCCCACCACCTCTTCGCCTCCATGCTCGCGCGCGTGCACGCCGCGAGCGCGGCGGTGCTTGGGCCGAATGCCGATCTCTCCCGCATCGTGGTCGAGCCGCCGCGCGATCCGACGCACGGCGACATGGCGACCAATGCCGCCATGGTGCTCGCCAAGGACGCCGGCAAAAAGCCGCGTGAGCTCGCCGAAGCGATCGCCGCAAAACTGCGCGCCGAGCCGAACGTCGAAAAGGTCGACGTCGCCGGTCCCGGCTTCATCAATCTCACGCTCAAAACACATGTCTGGGGCGAGGAGCTGCGCGTCGCGCTGAGCGCTGGCGCCGACTACGGCCGCAGCGACATCGGCAAGCGCGAGAAGGTCAACGTCGAATACGTCTCCGCCAATCCGACCGGGCCGATGCATGTCGGCCACGGCCGCGGCGCGGTGTTCGGCGACGCGCTCGCCAGCCTCTTGGAATATGCCGGCTACGACGTGACGCGCGAATATTACATCAACGACGCCGGCGCCCAGGTCGACGTGCTCGCGCGCTCGGCCTTCCTGCGTTACCAGGAAGCGCTCGGCGAGGACATCACCATCCCGGAGGGGCTCTATCCGGGCGAATATCTCAAGCACGTGGGCGGCGAGCTGGCGGCCGAATACGGCACGCTGCTGTCCGCCAAGAAAGAATCCGAATGGCTGCCGGTCGTGCGCGCCAAGGCCATCGACATGATGATGGACGGCATCCGCGACGATCTCGCCGCGCTCAATGTCGCGTTCGACGTCTACTTTTCCGAGCGCTCGCTGATCGAAGGCGGCAAGGACGAAGTCGGCGCCACCATCGAAAGTTTGCGCAAGAGCGGCGAGGTCTATGAGGGCCGGCTGCCGCCGCCCAAAGGCGGCAATCTCGAAGACTGGGAAGACCGCGAGCAGACGCTGTTCAAGTCGACCGACTTCGGCGACGACGTCGACCGGCCGCTCAAGAAGTCCGACGGCAGCTACACCTATTTCGCCTCCGACATCGCCTATCACAAGTCCAAGGTCGCGCGCGGCTTCCTCAATCTGATCGACGTCTGGGGCGCCGACCACGGCGGCTACATCAAGCGCATGCAGGCGGCGGTGAAGGCCGTCAGCGGCGGCAAGGCGCAACTCGACGTCAAGCTGGTGCAGCTCGTGCGTCTGCTGCGCGCCGGCGAGCCGGTGAAGATGTCGAAGCGGGCAGGGGAATTCGTCACGCTGCGCGAAGTGGTGGACGAAGTCGGCAAAGACGCCGTGCGCTTCGACATGCTCTACCGCAAGAACGACGCCGTGCTCGATTTCGACCTCGCCAAAGTCATCGAGCACACGCGCGAGAACCCGGTGTTCTACGTCCAGTACGGCCACGCGCGCGGGCAGTCGGTCTTCCGCAATGCCCACGCCGAGATGCCGGTGGTGCCGGCCGACGCTGCGGCGCGTCTGCGCTGGCTGGCCGACGCGAAGCTGGAACTCCTGAGCGACTCCGGGGAACTCGCAATCCTGCGCCGGATTGCGCTTTACCCGCGCACAATCGAGGCTGCCGCGGCGGCCCATGAGCCGCACCGCATCGCGTTCTATCTCTATGAATTAGCAAGCGAATTCCACGGGCATTGGACGCGGGGAAAAGACTTGCCTCATTTACGCTTCATTATCCAGAATGATCCAGAAACGACCAAGGCGCGGCTCGCGCTGGTGCAGGGGATTGTCACGGTGCTGGCCTCAGGGCTTGCCCTCCTCGGGGTCGAGGCGCCGCAGGAAATGCGCTAAGTCTCATCCACCGGACCCGCGTGCGCTGGGGTGTGGCGAGCGGGCCAAGAAGACTAACCGGGGACCGAATGGCGGACGACCGTATCCAGCGACCCATGCGTGCCAGTCAACCGCCGATGCGTAGTGCGCCGCCGAGTGCCGCGCAAAGTTCTGCGCCTGGCGCGTCGGGCAACGATCCGCTCGCCGAGCTCGCCCGCCTGATCGGGCAGAACGATCCCTTCGCCGAATACGGCCGCGAGAATGCGCGCAGAGCCGCGCCGCAACAGCCGGCGCTGGCCGCCGCATCAAGACGACTACGCCGCGCCCGAGGCCTATCCGCCGCAGCATTATCAGCAGGCCGAGACTTTTCAGCCGCGCGCGCAAGTACCCGGCCAAGTGCCGGGCTATCCGCCGGACGATGCCGGCTACGAGCATGAGGCCGAGTATCAGACGAATGCGCAATCGTGCCATGTCGGCGCCGAGGATCACGACTTCTACGACGATGTCCCGCCGCGCCGGCGCATTGGGAATCCTGGCAATTGCCGCGGTTTTCGCGCTTGCCGTCATTGGCACCGCCGGCGCCTTCGGTTATCGCGCGATTTTTGGCTCATCCGCCGCGTCCGGCCCGCCGCCGGTGATCAAGGCGGAGACCGCGCCGACCAAGATCGTGCCCGCCGCGAATTCTAAGGACCCGAAATCCGGCAAGCTGATCTACGACCGCGTCGCCGAGCGCGGCCAAGATGAAAAGCTTGTGTCGCGCGAAGAACGGCCGGTCGTGATGAACACGCCGCCGGTGCGGCGCCGCAAGATCAACCGGCAGGCTCCATTCAGCCGCCGACGGGTAGCGGCGTGGTCGCGACCGAGCCGAAGAAGGTCCACACCATCGCCATCCGCCCGGACGGCACGACCATGGCCGAGGCGGCGCCGACACCGGTGGTGGCGTCGCCGCCGCGCGCCGCGCGCGCCGGCCGCGGATCCGGCTCCGCGCCAACCAGTCGCGCGCGCAGAGCCGGCACCTCCGCCGCCGCATCGCGTGGCGGCCTCGGCGCCGAGTAACGCGCCGCTCTCGCTCAGCCCGGATGCGCCGGAACAAGCCGCGCCCGCGCCGCGTGTGACCCGCACCGCGGTCGCCGCGCCGCCGACCCAGATCGCTGCTCCGGCCGCATCAGCCCCACGTGCCGCACCGGCCTCGGCGCCGGCAAGCGCCGGCGGCAGCGGCTATGCCGTACAGATCTCGTCCCAGCGCAGCGAAGCCGATGCGCAGGCGGCATTCCGCGGCCTGCAAGCCAAGTTCCCGGGCCAGCTCGGCGGCAAGCGGCCGCTGATCCGCCAGGTCGATCTCGGCGCCAAGGGTATCTACTACCGCGCCATGGTCGGTCCCTTGGGCTCCGACGAGGCGAGCCAGCTGTGCTCGAGCCTCAAGGCCGCCGGCGGGCAGTGCATCGTCCAAAGGATTTAACGGCCGCAAGCTTGACCCTTGCGGCGGGCGCGGGCTAATCCGCGCCGATGCCTTCACGCGCTTTCATCACCGGTTTGGCGGGATCGACCATCTCGCCCAGCGAACGGGCATTCCTCCGCGAGGCCGCGCCTTGGGGCCTGATCATCTTCAAGCGAAACGTGAATACGCCGCAACAAGTATCAGAACTCACAAGATCATTCCGCGACATCGTCGGTTGGGAAGCGCCCGTGCTGGTCGACCAGGAAGGCGGCCGGGTGCAGCGCCTGGGACCGCCGCATTGGCCGGCCTATCCGCCCGGCGCGCGCTATGGCGCGCTCTACGACCGCGAGCCGGCGGCCGGCCTGGCCGCCGCGCGCATGGCCGGGCACCTGATCGCCTCCGACCTGATGCGTGTCGGGATTGACGTCGATTGCCTGCCGATCGCGGACGTCCCTGTGCCCGGCAGCGATGCCGTCATTGGCGATCGGGCCTATGGCACCGAGCCGGCAAAGGTCGCCGCCATCGCCGGCGCGATCGCGCAGGGCCTCATGGCGGGCGGAGTCTTGCCGGTGCTCAAGCACCTGCCCGGGCACGGCCGGGCCAAGGCCGACAGCCATCACCAGTTACCGGTGGTCGATACCGACCGGGCGACGCTCGAATCGACCGATTTTGCGGCATTTAAGCCGCTCGCCGGGCTGCCGCTCGGCATGACCGCACATGTTGTGTTTTCCTCAATCGACCCCGTCGCGCCTGCTACCACTTCGGTCACAATGGTGCGCGAAGTGATTCGCGGCTTCATCGGGTTCAAGGGTCTGTTGATGAGCGACGATGTCTCCATGGGCGCACTGTCTGGCTCGCTCGCCGAGCGCAGCCGCGCCGCGCTGTCGGCCGGTTGCGACGTGGTGCTTCATTGCAACGGCGATTTGCGCGAGATGACCGAGGTCGCCAGCGTGGTCCCCGAGCTTGCGGGCGAGGCAGCGGTTCGCGCGCAAGCCGCGCTGGCGCAGCGCGCGGCGCCCGAAGACTTCGATGTCGAGCAAGCGCGCGCGCTTTTCCTCCGCATGGTGGGCGAGCAGCCGCAACGGATGACGATTTCATGAGCGAAGAATTCGATCCGACAGTCGAAGCCGACCGCGCCACCGACGAGCCGGCCATGATGGTGGACGTGGAGGGCTTCGAGGGCCCGCTCGATCTGCTGCTGATGCTGGCGCGCCAGCAGAAAGTGGACCTGGCGAAGATTTCGATCCTCGCGCTCGCCGACCAATATCTCACCTTCATCGAAGCGGCGCGCAAACTGCGGCTTGAGCTTGCCGCCGATTATCTCGTCATGGCGGCCTGGCTCGCCTACCTCAAATCGCGGCTGTTGCTGCCGGAAACGGCGCCGGGCGAGGGCCCGAGCGCGGAAGAGATGGCGCTTGCGCTAGCGCATCGCTTGCGCCGGCTGGAGGCGTTTCGCGAGGTGGCGACGCGCCTGATGGGCCGCCCGCAGCTCAATCGCGACATATTCGCGCGCGGCGCGCCGGAGCCGATCGCCGAAATCAAGCAGCCGGAATGGTCGGCGACGCTTTACGACCTGCTCACGGCCTATGCGAGTCAGCGTTCGAAGAGCGCGCTCTCGCGCGTGCGCTTCAAGAAGCGCACGGTGTGGTCGCTCGCCGAAGCGCGCGCCGCGCTCGACCGCATGATCGGGCAGTCGAGCGACTGGTCGCGTATCGATCAGTTCCTGATCGCCTATGTGGTCGAGCCGTCGATGGCGGCGACCGTGTTTGCGTCGTCCTTCGCCTCCGCGCTCGAACTGGTGCGCGAAGGACTTGCCGAAATCCATCAGAAAGAGTCGTTCGCGCCGATTTACATGCGCAAGCGGGTCGGTGCGAATGGAAGCGCTACGCATGACGCGCAAGAAAACGCATAAGGAGAAGAAGTCGATGCCGAGCGCCGCCAAGAAGCTCAGGGTCGTCCACAACAATGAGCCGGAGCCGGCACCCGAGCAGGTTGCCGCCGCACGCGCCGAGGAACTGCGCCTGCTCGAAGCGCTGCTGTTTGCCTCGCGCGATCCGATCGACGAGGCGACATTGCGCCGGCATCTGCCTGACGGCGTCGAACTCAAGGATGCGCTGGCGCGGCTGAAGGCCGAATATGCATCGCGCGGCGTCAATCTGGTCAAAATCGGCAAGAAATGGACCTTCCGTACCGCCGACGACCTGTCGTGGCTGCTGACCAAGCAGACCATCGAAACGCGCAAGCTTTCGCGCGCGGCGATCGAGACGCTCGCGATCATCGCCTATCATCAGCCGGTGACGCGCGCCGAGATCGAAGAGATCCGCGGCGTGGCGACGGCGGCCGGAACCGTCGACGTCCTGCTCAGGACCGGATGGATCAGGCCGCGCGGACGGCGCAAGGCGCCGGGACGGCCGATCACCTACGGCACCACGGAGGAATTCCTCTCGCATTTCGGGCTGGAGGAAGTGGCCGATCTGCCCGGTCTCGACGAACTCAAAGGCGCCGGCATGCTCGAAGGCAATCTGCCGCCAGGATTTGCGGTTCCGATGCCGTCGGACGAGAGCACGTTGCGCGAGGACGAGGATCCGCTGGAGCCCGGCGATCTCGATTTCGGCCTGGCTCCGCGCCCCGAAGGCGGCGAGAAGTGACGGCGGCGAAATTAAGGTCAATATCAGGGGTTTGGCGCGACTTCGCGGCCCGATTTAACGTGCCGAAGTCCTTGTTTTTGCCGCCTGCGGGGCCTAGTTTCTAGCTCAAACACAGGCGGGACGAGCGCAATGTGCCCGTCGCCGCGCGGAGGATTTGCCGATGGGTTCCTTAAGCATATGGCACTGGATCATCGTGCTGGTGGTCGTGATGGTCCTGTTCGGGGGGCGCGGCAAGATTTCGTCCCTGATGGGAGATTTCGCGCAAGGCATCAAGGCGTTCAAGAAAGGCATGTCCGAGGAAGAAAAAACTGCGGACAGCACGCCTGAGCCGACCAAGACCATCGATCACCAGGCGGCCAGCGGCACGCCGAAGACGGAAGCCGAGCGCGCCGGGACCGCGCGCTCATAAGCGCGTCCGCCGGCGTTGCGTCGCCTTGCGCCGCCTGCAGGCGCCTGACGCGCCCGAGAGTTGACTAATCCATGTTCGAACTTGATTGGGGCAAGCTCGTCATCATCGGCATTGTCGCGTTGATCGCGATTGGGCCGAAAGAGCTGCCGACCGTATTGCGCACGCTTGGCCAGTGGATGGGCAAGATCAAGCGCATGGCGAACGAATTCCAGGGCCAGTTCCAGGAAGCCTTGCGCGAAGCGGAGATGACCGACCTGAAGAAGCAGGCGGAGGACCTGCACAGCACGGTCAAGGATTTTACCAGCTTCGATCCGACGGCTGACGCGCAGAAGGCCGTCGACCACGCGGCCGAAGGCGCAGGCCAGCCGGCGAGCGCTGCAACGGAAGCGCCGGTGGTCGCGGCGCCGGCAACGCCGGCAGAGCCCGCGCAAGTGCTGCCGCCGATCGACGTGCCGATGCCGGAATTGAGCCGGCGCCCGTCACCGAAAAAGATTTCGCCCCCGCCGAACCGCCGCCGCCCAAGGAGGCCAAGCAGGCCGGGGGCGGCTCATGAGCCAGGAAGACATCGAGGCCACCAAAGCGCCGTTGATGGAGCACCTGGTCGAGCTGCGCTCGCGGCTGATCAAGGCCGTGCTCGCGTTCGGGCTGATGTTCGCTCTGTGCTTCGTCTTCGCCAAGGACATCTACAATGTTCTGGTGTGGCCCTTCGTGCTGGTGGCGGGGCCGGAGCATTCGAAATTCATCTACACCGCGCTGCTCGAATATTTCGTCACGCAGCTCAAGCTCGCGATGTTCGGCGCCGCCTTCCTGTCGTTCCCAATCGTGGCGGCGCAGCTCTACATGTTCGTCGCGCCCGGGCTCTACAAGCACGAACGCAAGGCGTTTCTGCCGTATCTGATCGCGACGCCGATCTTCTTCGCGCTCGGCGCGCTGGTGGTCTATTTCGTCGTTTTCCCGATGCTGGTGCGTTTTTCGCTGCACATGCAGCAGCCGGGCAGTGAGGGCGAAGCCTCGATCGAGTTGATGCCGAAGGTCGGGGAATATTTGTCGCTGATGATGGCGCTGGTGCTGGCCTTCGGCGTCGCGTTCCAACTGCCGGTGATCCTGACGCTGCTCGGGCGCATCGGGGTGATCACCTCGGAGCAGCTCAAGGCGAAGCGGCGCTATTTCATCGTCGGCGCCTTCGTGGTTGCCGCGGTGCTGACGCCGCCCGACGTGCTCAGCCAAATGTCGCTCGCGATCCCGCTATTGCTGCTGTTCGAGGGCTCGATCTGGTCGGTGCGCATTGTCGAGAGGAAGAAGGCGCGGGAGGATGCGGCCAAGGCAAGCGGCGCCAAGCCGGACGATGCCGGGCCCGACGACGCGGCGGCCAAGCCCGCGGAGTAGGGCATTCGACTTTCGTCATTGCCGCGCCCGGCGCATGACGTGCTAAAAGCGCCCCGCCATGTACGACATCAAATGGATTCGCGAGCATCCTGACGCCTTCGACCGGGGGCTGAAGCGGCGCGGCCTTGCGCCGCTGTCGGCCACGTCTCATCAAGCTCGACGAGACGCGGCGCGCGCTCATCACCAAGCTCGAACAGGCGCAGGCGCGGCGCAACGCGGCCTCGAAAGAGATCGGCCAAGCCAAGGCCAAGAAAGACGAGGCGACCGCGTCGAAGCTGATGGCCGAGGTGACGGAGCTCAAGACCTTGATCCCGGCGATGGAGGCGGAGGAGAAGAACGCCGTCGCCGCGCTCGATATCGAGCTCGCGCAAATCCCGAATATGCCGCTCGACGATGTGCCGGACGGCGCCGATGCGAGCAAGAATGTCGAGCATCACGTGCACGGCAACAAGCGCGAATACAAGTTCAAGCCCAAGCAGCATTTCGAATTGGGTGAAGCGCTTGGCATGATGGATTTCGAGCTGGCGGCGAAATTATCCGGTGCGCGCTTCGTGGTGTTGCAGAAGGGGCTGGCGCGCATGGAACGCGCGCTCGGGCAATTCATGCTCGATCTGCATACCGGCACGCACGGCTATACCGAAGTCAATCCGCCGCTGCTGGTGCGCGACGCCGCGATGTTCGGCACGGCGCAACTGCCGAAGTTCGTGGACGATCAGTTTTTCGCGGCGAGCACGGCGCTCGTTAAGGAGATGACCGAGAAAGTAGCGCCGTCGTTCGCGGGCAAGGACCTGGTGGAGCGCCTCTTTGCGGGATTTTTCGATTCGTCGAAGCTCTGGCTGATCCCGACGGCGGAAGTGCCGCTCACCAATCTCGTGCGTGACTCGATCGTTGAAGAGGCGCAGTTGCCGATGCGGCTGACCGCCTGCACGCCGTGCTTCCGCGCCGAAGCCGGCGCTGCCGGCAAGGACACGCGCGGCATGATCCGCCAGCACCAATTCACCAAGGTCGAGCTGGTCTCGATCAGCACGCCGGAGAACTCCAGGCGCGAGCATGAGCGCATGCTCAATTGCGCCGAAGAAGTGCTCAAGAAACTCGACCTGCATTATCGCGTGGTGACGCTCTGCACCGGCGACATGGGCTTTGCCGCGCAGAAGACCTACGACATCGAAGTCTGGCTGCCGGGGCAGGGGATGTATCGCGAGATTTCCTCCTGCTCGAACTGCGGCGAGTTCCAGGCGCGCCGCATGAATGCGCGCTACCGCGCCAAAGACGGCGTGCGTCCCGTGCACACGCTCAACGGCTCCGGCGTCGCGGTCGGCCGCGCGCTGATCGCGGTGATGGAAACCTATCAGCAGGACAACGGCGCGATCGCGGTGCCGGAAGTGCTCAAGCCGTACATGGGCGGGCTGACGACAATCGAGCGGGCGTAATGCGTATTCTCATCACCAATGACGACGGCATCCACGCGCCGGGGCTCGAGGCCTGCGAGACGATCGCGCGCGCTTTGTCGGACGACATCTGGATCGTGGCGCCGGAGACCGACCAGTCCGGCGTGTCGCATTCGCTGTCGCTCAACGATCCGCTGCGCTTGCGCGAAGTGGGCGAGCGGCATTTCGCGGTCAAGGGCACGCCGACCGATTGCGTGATCATGGGCGTGCGTCATCTCATGAAGGATGTGCCGGATATCGTGCTGTCCGGCGTCAACCGCGGCCGCAACTGCGCCGAGGACGTCACGTACTCGGGCACGGTCGCCGGCGCCATGGAAGGCACCGTGCTCGGCATTCCGTCCTTCGCGCTGTCGCAGGCTTACGCCTTCACCACCAAGCACGCGCCCTATTGGGAGACGGCGATCAAGCACGGACCCGACCTTATCCGCCGCGTGCTCAAGACCGGCATGCCGCGCGACGTTCTGGTCAACATCAATTTCCCCGATTGCCCGGCCGAGCAGGTTGCGGGCATTGCGGTGGTGACGCAAGGCAAGCGCGACCAGGAGCTGTTGCGCATCGATGCGCGGCATGACGGGCGCGGCAATCCCTATTACTGGATCGCCTTCGGCCGCGGCGGCATCGCCGGCGCGGCGGCCGGCAGCGATCTTGCGGCGCTCAACGACATGCGCATCGCGGTCACGCCGCTGCGGCTCGACCTCACCGACGAGCCGTTCATGACGAAACTTGCGCAGGCTGTTGGATTAGGCGGCGAGCATATCCGCGAGCGTGGCGCTGAGCTGCTCGGCCTGGAAGGGCTTCTGCAGCGCCGGCCGGTCGCGGTAGCGGTCGGGCAGGCTGCGTTCGCCATAGCCGGTGACGAAGACAAAGGGCAGGCTGCGTCCGGCCAGAATGTCGGCGACCGGGAAAATCTCCTGCCCGTCGAGATTGACGTCGAGAATGGCGGCGTTGAAGTCGCCGCTGGTGGCAAACGCGCTCGCCTCAGCGACGGTACCGACCGCCGCGGCCACGCCATAGCCGAGATCGGCCAGCATGTCCTCCAGCAGCATGCGGATGAGATATTCGTCCTCGACGACGAGTACGCGTTTCTGCGTTTCGGAAGAATTGTTCATCGCCTAGTCCCCGCCCTACAACTCCGGCGGCGGGAGCCGGTTCCATCGCCGCCGCACCTGCCGCACCTTGGCAAGCTTACATGAATCGCGGGCAAACGTGCTAAAAATGGGTCGCAAGGAGAACGGGCTTGGCGCAACAGCCGCAGCGCGACGATGAGCGCATGGAATTTCTGCTCGGCCTGCGCCGGCGCGGGATCGCCGACCAGGCCGTCTTGCGGGCCATGGACGAGGTGCCGCGCGCGCAATTCGTCGACCCGGACTTTGCCGGACGCGCCTATGCCGACCAGGCGCTGCCGATCGCCTGCGGGCAGACCATCAGCCAGCCCTATGTCGTCGCCTATATGTCCGAGCAGCTTGGCGTGCGCCCGCACCATCGCGTGCTCGAAATCGGCACCGGCTCCGGGTACCAGGCTGCCGTGCTGTCGCGGCTGGCGCGCGAGGTGGTCAGCGTCGAGCGCTATCGCACGCTGGCCGAGCAGGCGCGCGGGCGGTTACAAACGCTGGGCTACGACAATGTTGACGTCGTGGTGGGTGACGGCCTTGCCGGCGTGCCGGGGAAGGCGCCGTTCGATCGCATCCTCATCACCGCCGCGGCGGAGAGGGTGCCGCAGACGCTGGTCGATCAGCTCGCCGACGGCGGCATCATGGTGCTCCCGCTCGGCCCGCGTGACGGATCGCAACACATCGTCAAGCTTACCAAATCGCAAACAGGGCTCGCGCGCGAGGACCTGATCGCGGTTCGTTTCGTCCCCTTGCTGCCGGGGCAGGCGAAAGAGCTGTAATTCGCGCGCCGCGCCGCGCGCCGTGTGGCATTTTTATCAGTTGCGTAACCACTCGCAACGGTTCGGTAATTCTTAAGCGTGTGTTTACTCGCGGCTGCTTTATTTCGAAGTTGAATTGTGTTGCGTACGAGTGAGTAACCACATGCCGCGCCCCAAGGTGCCGTCTCGCCCGTTTGCTTGGCCGCATGTCGCAATCCTTGCGCTGGTCGGTGTCGCCGTCGCAGGGTGTGAGAATTCCAGCCGCTTCGACTCCAATCCATTCGCTTCCAATCCGCCGCCGCGTCAGGAAACCACCGGCTCGATCTCGCAGCGTCCCGCTTCGAGCGGCGCGATCGCGTCGCAGCCGCTGCCGGCGCCGAGCCGGCCTGCGACCGTCGCCGCCAATGGCGGCTACGGCAATGGCGGCTACGTCAGCGGCGCGCACGGCCTTGGCGCCTATCGGCCGGGCGCGTCCGATGTGACCGGTTCGGTGCCCGCGCATCCTGCGCCGGCGCCGGTTCCGGCGGGACATTGGACCTGGGACGGCGGCCAGCCGGTGACGGTCGGCCAAGGCGAGACGCTCGAAGCCGTCGCGCGCAAGAATGGCGTGCCGCTCTCCGCGTTGATGGAAGTCAACGGCATCACCAATGTGGCGTCGATCCGGTCCGGTCAGCGGCTGGTCATCCCGCGCTATGTCTCCGGCAGCTGCGGCGCAAGCCAGCGCGCCGTCGCCGGCGCCGGCCGCGCAGGTCTCCGAAAACGTTCACGTCGTCGCGCCGGGCGAAAGCCTGCTCGGCATCGCGCGCCGTCATGGCGTGACGCTCACGGCGCTTGCGCACGCCAACAACATCCAGCCTTACGACAAAGTCAGCATCGGCTCGCGCCTGACCATTCCCGGCGGCCAGAAGGTTGCGATGCGCCAGGCGCCGGCGCCGAAGGTCGCGCAGCCGCGCACCGTGGCGGCCGAAAAGGTCGCGACCGTGCCGGCGCAAACCGCGCGTGTCGCCAAGCCCGACGTGCATGAGACCGAAATCACCAAGACGGTCGAGCCGGAGGGCGGCATTCCGTCATTCCGCTGGCCGGTCAAGGGTCGCATCATCGCGGGCTTCGGGCAGCGGCCGAACGGCGTGCAGAATGACGGCATCAATCTCGCTGTGCCGGAAGGCACACCGGTGAAGGCCGCCGACGACGGCGTCGTCGCCTATGCCGGCAACGAGCTCAAAGGCTACGGCAACCTCGTGCTGATCCGCCATTCCAACGGCTTCGTGTCGGCCTATGCCAATGCCAGCGAGCTGATGGTCAAGCGCGGCGACAGCGTCAAGCGCGGGCAGGTGATCGCGCATGCCGGTCAGACCGGCAACGTGACCTCGCCGCAATTGCACTTCGAGATCCGCAAGGGCTCGACGCCGGTCGATCCGACCAAATATCTCGGCGGCGCTTAGTAGGGCGCCTGACTGCCGCCTCCAGAAGGGAGGAGTCGATGTCCGAATCTCGCAGTATCTTTCGTTACCGAACGCAACGGCCAGCAAAGATATTTCTGAAAGACGGCAGCGCGATTGAATGTCTGGTCCGTGACCTTTCGACGAAAGGCGCCCGGCTGGAGGTCGCCGATGACGCCAAAGTCCCGGACGACTTCTTTCTCATCATCAAGGGATCGAGCGAAAGATTTCGATGCCGCCGTGTCTGGCAAACCGGAACGATTATTGGCGTCGAATATCTTTATCAGTGATCTGCCGGCGCGCGCGTCAGCTCAGCGCAACGCCGAGCCGTCCCGCCAAATCCTGGATGAATTGCCAAGCGACGCGGCCCGAGCGCGAGCCGCGCGTGGTCGCCCATTCGAGCGCATCGTGATGCAACGCGTCGCCGCGCGCCGGAATCTTGTAGTGCGTCACGTAAGCATCGACCATCGCCAGATATTCGTCCTGGCTGCAGCGATGAAAGCCGAGCCACAGGCCGAAGCGATCGGATAGCGACACCTTTTCCTCGACCGTCTCGCCCGGATTGATCGCGGTCGAGCGCTCGTTCTCCATCATGTCGCGCGACATCAAATGGCGGCGGTTGGACGTCGCGTAGAAAATCACATTGTCCGGCCGGCCCTCGATGCCGCCTTCCAGCAGCGCCTTGAGCGATTTGTAGGTGGTATCCTCGGCGTCGAAGGACAGATCGTCGCAGAACACGATGAAGCGATAGGCGCTGCCGCGGATCAGCGCCATGAGCTCCGGCAGGCTCTGGATGTCCTCGCGGTGGATCTCGATGAGCTTGAGGCGGTTGCCGAAGGCGGCGTTGACCGCCGCATGCGAGGCTTTCACCAGCGACGACTTGCCCATGCCGCGCGCGCCCCAGAGCAGCGCGTTGTTGGCGGGCAGGCCTTTGGCGAAGCGCTCGGTATTCTCCATCAGCACGTCGCGCACGCGCTCGATGCCCTTGAGCAGCGACATCTCGACGCGGTTGACGCGGGCAACGGCCGCAAGCCGGCGGCCGTCGGGATGCCAGACATAGGCATCGGCGGCGGAAAAATCCGGCAGCGCCGCTTGGCGCGGCGCCAGCCGCTCGAGCGCGGTGGCGATGCGCTCGAGCACATCGCTCCTTGGTTCCCTGCGCGGGTTTGCCGGCGCTTTGGACTTTGCCTTTGCGCGGCGATTTCGACTTCGACTTGTTCGATCTGGCCATGGCCGGTGCTTTTTCAAAAGTGCGCTGCTCTTAGCCGGGCGGCCTTGCTCTCGCAAGCCGCAGAGAGCGAAAACGGCTAAAAACGGGCACTTTTGCGGGCTTGGCAGCGTTGCAATTGAGCGGGCGGCCGCTATAGTCCGCGAAATTCAAACGCGGCTGCCGGGCGGGGACGCCGGTGCGCGCCGTTCAGAAGGCCAAGGGAAACATTGATGTTCAGTTCGTCTGCATTTGCGCAAGGATTGTTCGGCGGCGGAGCAGGCGACGGCGGCATGCTGATGTCGCTGCTCCCCTTCGTGCTGATTTTCGTCATCATGTATTTTCTGATCCTGCGCCCGCAGCAGAAACGCGTGAAGATGCATCAGGAAATGGTCAAGAATGTACGGCGGGGCGACACCGTCGTCACCAATGGCGGGCTCATCGGCAAGGTCACCAAGGTGATCGACGACGACCAGATCGAGATTGAGATCGCGGACGACGTGCGCATCCGCCAGCTGCGGGCGATGCTCACCGAAGTCCGGGCCAAAGGTGAACCGGTGAAGGACGAGGCCGCGGCGTCGTAACCGCCGGGCCCTCGCTCTAGCGCTCTAGTCGGGACGTCATGCTTTATTTCACGCGCTGGAAGGTGCTGGCGATACTGTGCACGGTGGTCGCCGTCTGCCTGTTCGCCGTGCCTAATTTCCTGCCGGAAAAGATGGTGGCGAGCTGGCCGAAATGGGCGCAGCGCCACGTCGTGCTCGGCCTCGACCTGCAGGGCGGCTCGCACATCCTGCTCGAGGTCGACACCAAGACCGTGCGCAAGGAAATGCTGGAAGCGTTGCGCGACGACGTGCGCCGCGTGCTGCGCGACGCGCGCATCGGCTATACCGGCCTGGTGGTGCGCGGCAACAGCGTCGAGGTGCGCATCCGCGAAGGGCAGAACTCCGGTCAGGCGCTGGAAAAACTGCAGACGCTGTCGCAGCCGCTCGGCGGCATTCTCGCCGCGACCGGCAACCGCAACGTCAACATCAGCAGCGAGCCGGGCGACCTCTACCGGCTCACCGTCAGCGATCCGGCCATCGTCGAACGCGTGCGGCAGGCGGTCGAGCAATCGATCCAGATCATCGAGCGGCGCGTCAACGAGCTCGGCACCGTCGAGCCGCTCATCCAGCGCGAAGGCACCGACCGCATTCTGGTGCAGGTGCCCGGCTTGCAGGATCCGACGCGGCTGAAGGAACTGCTCGGCAAGACCGCCAAGCTCGACTTCCATATGGTGGACGTCACGACGTCGCCCGAGCAGGCGCTGCAAGGCCGCGTGCCGCCGGACGACGAGATTCTCTATGGCACCGGCGCGCAGGACAAGACGCCCTATGTGCTGGAAAAGCGCATCTTGGTCTCGGGCGCCGATTTGACCGACGCGCAGCCGGGCTTCGATCAGCGCACCAGCGAGCCGATCGTGTCGTTCCGCTTCAACACGGCGGGCGCGCGCAAATTCGCGCAGGTGACGCAGGAGAACGTCGGCAAGCCGTTTGCCATCGTGCTCGACAACCAGGTGATCTCGGCGCCCGTCATCCGCGAGCCGATCCTCGGCGGCTCCGGGCAGATTTCCGGCAGTTTCACGGTGCAAAGCGCCAACGATCTCGCCATCCTGCTGCGCGCCGGCGCGCTGCCGGCGCCGCTCACCATCATCGAAGAGCGCACCGTCGGCCCCGGCCTCGGCGCCAACTCGATCGCCAAGGGCAAGATCTCGTCTTATGTCGGCGCCGTCATGGTGATCGTGTTCATGTTCGCGACTTACGGTCTGTTCGGCCTGTTCGCCAACATCGCGGTGGCGGTGAACGTCGCCATGATCTTCGGCGTGCTGTCGCTGCTCAACGCCACGCTGACGCTGCCCGGCATCGCCGGCATCGTGCTGACCGTCGGCATCGCGGTCGACTCGAACGTGCTGATCTATGAGCGCATCCGCGAAGAGGTGCGCGGCGGCCGCACGCCGATCAACGCCATCGACGCCGGCTTCTCGCGCGCGCTCGCCACCATTCTCGATTCCAACATCACCACCTTCATCGCCGCCGCGGTGCTGTTCTATATCGGCACCGGCCCGGTGCGCGGCTTTGCGGTGACGCTCGGCATCGGCATCATCACCACGGTGTTCACCGCCTTCACGCTGACGCGCCTGATCGTGGCCTATTGGGTGCGCTGGCGGCGCCCGCAGCGCGTACCGATTTAGGAGCCGCGCGTCGATGCGCCTGCTTCGCATCGTTCCCGACGACACCAAATTCGATTTCATGCGCTTCCGGCGCATCAGCTTTCCTGTTTCGGCGCTGATGTCGATCATCGCGATCTCGCTCTACTTCTTCCATGGGCTGAATTTCGGCATCGACTTCAAGGGCGGCACGCTGATCGAGGTGCAGAGCAAGGCGGCGCGACGCCGATCTCGCCAAGATGCGCGCCAGCTTGAGCACGCTCGGCCTCGGCGAAGTGCAGTTGCAGCAGTTCGGCTCGCCCAATGACGTGCTCATCCGCATTGCCGAGCAGCCGGGCGGCGACGCCGCCCAGCAGGTGGCGGTGACCAAAGTGCGCGGCGCGCTCGGCAGCGAGGTCGACTATCGTCGCGTCGAAGTGGTCGGCCCGCGCGTGTCGGGCGAATTGCTGTCGTATGGCGTCATCGGCCTGATGCTGGCGATCTTCTGCATTCTGATTTACCTCTGGTTCCGCTTCGAATGGCAATTCGCGCTCGGCGCCATGATCGCCAACGTGCACGATCTGGTGCTGACCATCGGCTTCATGTCGCTCACGCGCATCGACTTCGACCTCACCAGTATCGCGGCGCTGCTCACCATTCTCGGTTATTCGCTCAACGACACGGTGGTGATCTACGACCGTATTCGCGAGATGCTGCGGCGCTACAAGAAGCTGCCGATGCCGGACCTGCTCAACGCCTCGGTCAACCAGACGCTGTCGCGTTCGGTGATCACGCACGTCACCGTGTCGCTGGCTTTGCTGGCCTTGCTGCTGTTCGGCGGCCAGGCGATCCATTCGTTCACCGCCACCATGATGTTCGGCGTGGTGCTGGTCGGCACCTACACCTCGGTGTTCATTGCCTCGCCGATCCTGATCTATCTCGGCGTCGGCACCGGGCGCGACGCGCTCACCGCGCCCGAGCGGGACAACAAGCCCTAACGCCCATGACGGGTCAGGCCGATGCGCCGCATCTGCCGCGACCGGCGCCGATCGAGGCTTACGGCAATGGCGGTTTCCGCTTCGGCGGCATGTCGCATCGCGGCTCGCTGCTGTGCTTTCCCGACGGCATCTGGGCCTGGCCGGTCAACGGCCTGGCGCGAGCTGAACGAAGCGGCGCTGGAGCCGGTGTTCGCGCGCGCCGCCGCGCTCGACGTCTTCCTCATCGGCACCGGACCGGATCTCTCGGGTGCTGCCGCAGGCGTTGCGGGCGCGCTTTCGCGACGTGTCATTATCGGTCGACACCATGGCGACCGGGGCGGCGGTTCGGACCTATAATATTCTGCTGGCGGAAAACCGCCGCGTTGGCGCCGGCCTGATCGCGGTCTAGATCGCATGAGCGAGATCGACAGGATTCGTGAGGCCTATCGCCATTGCGAAGAGCTCGTGCGCGCGCACGACAAAGACCATTATCTGGCGAGTCTTTTTGCGCCGGCGGAGCGGCGGCCGTATTTGTTCGCGCTTTACGCTTTCGCGCTCGAGATTGGCCGCGTCAAATCGCTTGTCAACGAGCCGATGGCGGGCACGATCCGTCTGCAATGGTGGCTGGAGGCCGTCAGCGGATTGCGCGCGGGCGAGGCGGCGGCAAGTCCGGTGATGATCGCGCTGCAGGACGCGGGAGCGCAAACCGGCGTTTCGCTGGCGCCGCTCGCAGCGGCGGTCGAAGCGCGGCAGAACGAATTGCACGGGACGCCGGCGACGGGCGCGGCGGCAGCCGTTTTCGCCATGGCGGCGCGTTTCCTCGGCGCCGAGGGCGACGCGATTGCCACCGCAGCGGCGCGCGCGGCAGAGGCCGTGACGGAACCGGACAAAGCACGCGCCGCCTATGCCGCGTTTCGCGCGCAGGCCGGGCAATTGCCGGACGCGGCGTTGCCCGCGTTTCTCTCCGTGGCGCTGGTGCCGCTGCGTCTCAAGCGCCCGGACGCGCCGCAGTGGCGGCGGCAAATCGTGCTGCTGCGCGCGGCCTGGTTCGGTTTTCCGAAACTCTAGATCTTACTCGGCCGCCACGGCGGTATCGCCGGCAATCCAGCGCTCCAGATCGGCCAGCGCGCGCGCGCTGAGCGCGCTCTTGCGCGCCAGATTTTTGGCCGAGCCGCGGCCGAATTTGCGGCCGTCTTTGTCGAAGCTGACCGTTTCATTGAGCGGCGGAAACAAACCGAAATTCACGTTCATCGGCTGGAACGAGGCGGGGCCGGCATCGATGGTCTCGATATGGCCGCCGGTGATATGCGCCAGCAGCGCGCCGTGCGCGGTCGTCGGCGGCGGCGGTGTCAGCGTCTCACCGCGGCGCTCGGCGGCGGCAAAGCGTGCGGCGATGAGACCGATCGCGGCGGATTCCACATAGCCTTCGCAACCGGTGATCTGTCCGGCAAAGCGCCAGCGCGTGTTGGCTTTCAGCCGCAAGGTCTCGTCGAGCAGCTTGGGCGAATTCAGGAACGTGTTGCGATGCAGGCCGCCGAGCCGCGCAAACTCGGCATTCTGCAGACCGGGAATGGTGCGGAAGATGCGCGATTGTTCGCCGTGTTTCAGCTTGGTCTGGAAGCCGACCATGTTGAACAGCGTGCCGAGCTTGTTGTCCTGCCGCAGTTGCACCACCGCGTAGGCCTTCACGTCGGGCGCGTGCGGATTGGTGAGGCCGAACGGCTTCATCGGACCATGGCGCAGCGTCTCGCGGCCGCGCTCGGCCATCACCTCGATCGGCAGGCAGCCGTCGAAATAGGGCGTCGAGGCTTCCCAGCCGTGGAAGGAAACTTTGTCGCCGGCGAGCAGCGCGTCGACGAAGGCGTCATATTGCTCGCGCGTGAGCGGGCAATTGATGTAGTCGGCGCCGGTGCCGCCGGGCCCGGCCTTGTCGTAGCGCGACTGGAACCAGGCCTGATCGAGATCGATCGAGTCGCGATGCACGATCGGCGCGATGGCGTCGAAAAAGGCGAGTTGCTCTTCGCCGGTCAGCTTGCGGACGCTTGCCGCGAGATCGGGCGAGGTGAGGGGGCCGGTCGCGATGATGACACTGTCCCAGTCGTCCGGCGGCGCGCGACTTCGCCGCGCTCGAGCGAAATCAGCGGATGGGCGGCGAGCGCCGCCGTCACCGCGGCGGAGAAGCCGTCGCGGTCGACCGCGAGCGCGCCGCCGGCCGGCACCTGGTTCTTGTCGGCGGCACTCATCACCAGCGAGCCGAGCCGGCGCATTTCGGCATGCAGCAGGCCGACCGCGTTGTGGTCTTTGTCGTCGGAGCGGAACGAGTTCGAGCAGACCAATTCGGCCAAAGCCATCGGTCTTGTGGGCCGCCGTCTGCCGCTGCGGCCGCATCTCGTGCAGCGTCACCGGCACGCCCGCTTGCGCGAGCTGCCAGGCTGCTTCCGAGCCCGCCAGTCCGCCGCCGACGACATGGATGGGTTTCAAGGTCATGGCTGCAAACTAGGCGTTCGCGGCCCAAAACGAAACCGCCCGCGGCGAGCGCGGGCGGTTTCGAGCAAATTCGCTGCGACTTAGTGCTGGTGCGCTGCTTTCCAGGCCACGCGATGGATATCCGAGCGGCTGATGCCGATATCGGCAAGCTCGCGGTCGCCCAAGCGCGACAGTTCGCTCAGGCTGCGATTGTAGTTCTTCCACTCGCGGATAAAGCGGACGATGGCTGCAAACATGGCTTTCCTCTTTCTCTTAAGTCCGGCCGAGACCGGTGAATCTGTTGCCCGGAACATAGGGATATTTGCCGCCACGGAAAGCAATAATGTTGCGCCGCAGCAATGCAAAAAACGCATAGCTTAAGTTACTGACTATTAACCAGAAAGCCTGTTTTCCCGGTCAAAACGGCGCCCGATTTGGCCGCCGTTACCCCGTTTGGAAGGCGCTTTAAGCCGCGCTGCGCTGTTTGGGGATCGTGTAGGTTCGTAGCGCCGGCCGGGGGAGGCGGATTGAATGCCAGCGCGGTTTCTGAGCGCGATCGGGTCCGTGTAGGGGCAGTCCGTTGCAGATCGCAGCCAACCGGCCGCTCGACCGCCGCATCGTCATCACGGCGCTCGGCATCAGCCAGATCTTGTGCTGGGGCACGTCGTTCTATTTCCCGGCGGTGTTCGCCGAACCGATCGTGAGCGAAACCGGCTGGTCGCTGCGCTACGTGGTGGGAGGAACATCGCTCGGCCTGCTGGTGGCCGGGCTGATCTCGCCGCAAGTCGGCAAGCTGATCGACCGCCACGGCGGCCGGCCCGTGCTGCTGGCGAGCTCATTATTCTATGCTGCGGGCCTCGCCAGTGTCGGCCTTGCGCCAACCTTGCCGGTCTATCTGGTCGGCTGGGCGCTTGATCGGCGCCGGCATGGGCACCGGGCTTTATGACGCGGTATTCGCCGCGCTCGGCCGCATGTACGGCAGCGAGGCGCGCGGGCCGATCACAAACCTCACGCTGTTCGGCGGATTTGCCAGCACGATCTGCTGGCCGCTCAGCGCCTTCATGATCGAGCATGTCGGCTGGCGCGTGGCCTGTTTCATTTACGCCGGCCTGCATCTTTTCGTGTCGCTGCCATTGCAAATGTCGGTGGTGCGCAAGGCGCCGGCGGCGATAAGCCCAGCCGCCACGGGCGACGAGGAGAAACCTGCCGCGCAGCCACGGCTCGCCAATGAAACCACGATCTTTGCGTTGCTCGCCCTCGTGCTGTCGCTGGCGGCCGGCATCGGCTCGATCGTGGTGGTGCATCTGCTGATCTTCCTGCAGGCGAGGGGCGTGGATTTTGCCGTGGCGGTGAGCCTCGGCACGCTGTTCGGTCCGGCGCAGGTCGGTGCGCGCGTGGTGGAGCGCCTGTTCGGCAATCGCTATCACCCGATCTGGACCATGATCGGCTCCTGCGCGCTGATGGCGATCGGTCTGCTGATGCTGTCCGGCGGCCTTCCGGCGCTGGTGCTGATTATCGTGCTGTACGGCGCGGGTTACGGCGTGTCCTGGATCGGGCGCGGCACCTTGCCGCTGGCGCTGTTCGGGCCGGTGCGCTTTCCGCGGCTGATGGGCAAGCTCGCCTTTCCGAGCCTGATCGTGCAGGCGCTGGCGCCGTCGGCCGGTGCGCTGCTGATCGAGGCGGGCGGCGCCAATGCGACCATCGGCGTATTGACCGCTTTCGCGCTGATCAATGTGGTGCTGATCGCCGTTTTGTGGTGGCTATGCCGCGACAGTCTCAACTCGGATCGTGCCGCATGATCTTGCCTTTGCGCATGCTGTTCTTCGAGGATCTGTCGCTCGGCATGACCGAGACGCTGCGCAAGACGGTCAATTCCTCCGACGTCGTCGGCTTTGCCGAGGTGACCGGCGACCGCAATCCGATCCATCTGTCCGAGCATTTTGCCGCCAAGACGCCGTTCGGCACGCGCATCGCGCATGGCCTTTATACCGCCAGCCTGATCTCGGCGGTGCTCGGCACGCGGCTGCCGGGCCCGGGCGCCATTTACATTTCGCAGACCTTGAACTTCCGCGCGCCGGTGAAGATCGGCGACACCGTCGAGGTCAGCGTCGCGGTCGCCGAACTGATGCCGGAGAAATTCCGCGCCCGGCTTGCCTGCACCTGTTCGGTGGAGGGCGAGACGGTGCTCGACGGCGAGGCCTGGGTGAAAGTGCCGTCGAAAGAGGCCGGCGGGCGGCCGCTGCCGCGCATTTGAACGCTACGGCAATACCGTCGCGGAACGCAGTTTTACATTTTGCGTTAGGTCAAAGTGGGCCCGGAAATTGCATGGATTATGGCGGCTCGCATTGATGAGGTTGCCATGCCGAACAAGCTTCCGCTCAAGCCCCGCGCCAAGGCCATTCGTGCACACGACCCGGTCGACTCGATCGACTGGCTGGCGCTTTGGGCCATCTCGCTAGGCGTTTGTGCAGTCGTGCTTGCGGCAACTGCGTTCTTGTTGCCTTCGACCAAATCGGCGCCATGTTCATTTTGATTGGAACGGCAGCGCTGATCGCCCTTATTTTAAAGGCAAGCGCGCACGGATATCTTTAAGCCGCGTTCAATTCATATTTCCAAGCGCCCGCGCGGCCTCGCGCGAAGCGCGACAAGTCGCTGACCGTTCAGCTCCCCGGCGGCGGCGCGAAGAAGCAGCGCGGCGAGCCATCCGGCCGTTTGCAGCGCCAATAGGCGCCGTCCGGTGACGGCAGCGCCTGGTTATAGGGGATGGTCTCGTTGACGTCCTGACGCGTGGTCGGGCCGTCGGCCGGATTGCCGGTGATGGCCTGGCCGTAGGTCACAGCGCCGACGACCGAATAGCCGCCCGTTTTGGCGTGGACGGCATTCTTATCGACGACACCGCAATCTTCGGCGCCGCAACACCATTCACCGGCGGGATTTTTGTAGGTGCCGCGATTGATCCACATGTCGTGGGCGAAAGCGGCAGAACTCGATAGAACGAGAACGAGAGTGAGCACAGAGCGCGTCAAACTGCGCAGCATGGGTGGCCTCCATAAAAACCTCCCGGCGCGGCGTCTCTTGTTGCTCCTCCCTATCTCCCGTAATTGCTTGCCGTTGGTTTGGCTCCAACCGGCTCCTTGCGCCCAACCTTGTGAACGGTTGTGACGAATCGGATTAGCAAAAAAATGCTAGCACGTTCCGGCCGCTTCGATAGGTAAAATTGTGCGCTGCGGTATGAAGGTAGGCGGGGAAAAGATGACAGGGATAATGAAACAATCCCAAATCGTTACGAGTTCTCAGAATCGCGCTCATCATTTTCCGCCGATCGCCATTCGAAAGGCGAATGGCTCGGCCTGGCACCGCGATGAGGCGTTCTTGGCACCTCTGGCTTGACCGGCGCGGGCAGCTTTCGCCGCTGCGCATCGGCACGCTGATGTTGCTGCTGCTGCCGGTCGCCAAGGCGGTGTATGACGCCAACGCCATTCTGCACGGCGCGCGTCCGATCAACGACCTGATCCACCGCGCCGGTTTCTGGGCGCTGGTCTTTTTGGGCGTGACCTTGGCGGTGACGCCGCTCCGGCGCATCGCCCGCTACGGCAACCTGATCGACGTGCGGCGCATGCTCGGCGTCGGCACGTTTTGCTACATCGCCGCACATCTGACGCTGTTCGTCGCCGACCAAAGATTCGATTTCGCCAAGGCCGCCTACGAGATCACCCATCGCTGGTATCTCATCATTGGCGGCACCGCCTGGCTCGGGCTTGCGGTGCTGGCCGCCACCTCGACCGACGGCATGGTGCGCCGGCTCGGCGGCATGCGCTGGCGCAGGCTGCATCAGATCATCTACGCCGTCGCGCTGCTCGCGCTCATCCATTATTTCCAGCAGACCAAAGCCGATGTCACGGTGCCGACTTTCGCTGCCAGCCTGTTCGGCTGGCTGATCGCCTATCGCGTGCTGGCGTGGTGGCAGGGCGCGGGCGCATTGAGCACGCTGAGCTTGCTCGCCATGACGATCGTTGTTTCGCTGCTCACGTTCGCTCGGCGAAGCGATCGGCATCGCCATCGCCTTTCATGTATCGCCGATGCGCGTGCTGTCGGTCGCGTTCGATTTCAGCGCCGGCATTCGGCCGGGCTGGGAAGTGCTCGCTGCCGGGCTTGCCGTGGTCGCACTCGACTTTGTGCGGGCGCGCTGGAACAGAAGCGCGGCGCGCGTGCGCCCAGTCGCGGCGGAATAGGGGAACGCGCATGGCTTTGTTCGTCGTCGCGCATGGCGCATGGAATGCCGGCTTTGCCTGGAAAAAGATGCATCCCTTGATGCAGTCCCGCGGCCATCGGCTGGTGACGCCGACCTATACGGGTCTCGGCGAGCGCGCCCATCTCGCGCGGCCCGACATCGATCTCGACACGCATATCGCCGACATCCTGGGCGTGCTCGAATGCGAGGACCTGAGCGGCGTCAATCTGATCGGGCATTCCTATGGCGGCATGGTCGCGACCGGCGTCGCCGACCGCGCACGGACGCGCGTCGCGCAGCTCATCTACATCGACGCCTTTGTGCCCAATGACGGCGACAGCGTGCTCGATCTGCTGCCGCCGGCAACGCGCGCGCAACGCCAGGCCGGCGGCGACGGCTTCATTCCGCCGGGCCCGATGCCGCCCGATACATCGCCGGACGATGTCGCCTGGTGCCTGCCGCGACGCAAGCCGCAGCCGGCCAAGACCTTCGAGCAGAAGCTGCGTCTGCAAAACGGACCGCTGACGCTGCCGCGCCATTACGTCTATTGCGCGCGGCGGCCGCCCGACGACCGTTTCCGCCCGTTCTACGAACGCGCCAAGCGCGAGGGCTGGGGCGCGCACGAAATCGATTCCAGCCACAATCCGCACATCACCTGTCCCGATGTGCTGGCGGATTTGCTCGACCGCATTGCGCGCTAACGGGCCGAGCGCGCCCGGCTTGCTCGCGGTTGCGGATCGCGCACCAGCCAATAGGTGCCGCCGAGCGCGATGATGGCAGCGGCCAGCGACAGCAGACTTAGCGCGTCGGTGTGGGCAATATCGATAATGATCAGCTTGCGCACGACCGCCAGCAAAGCGATCAGCAGGACCGAGCGGACCTGCACGATGCTGTCGCGGCGTTCCGCCAGCACGAGCAGCGAGCGCTTGAACTCGAGCGCGATGATGACCGTGAAGATCATGCCGAAGACGGTCTGAAAGACTTCGTAATCGGTCGGATCGAAGGTTCTGGCCACGATCGAATCGAGAATTTTTAAGGCCAGGTGCCAAAGTGCGAACACGATGATGACGGCGATCAACGTGGTCAGAACGATGACGCAAATGTGCTCGAATTTGCCGTACAGCGTGAGCGGCTCGAAGGCGAGCCGCATGTCGGAGAATTCCTTGTTCAAACGCATGGGCCGCTCCATGGACGGTCTCCGCCGGGGCGCCGGCTGAATGTCAAATTGTGCGGCTGTCGCAGGTCGAGCGCAAGAGTGCTGTTAACTAGACGCGCTTGCGTTCCGCAATCGGAATGGCGGGCGGCGCCCGTTTCGGCAACAGCGGCTTGAGATGGCCGGCGGCGTTGATCAGCGGATCGACCACTTCGCCCTTGAAGGTGTGCGCATCGGTGCGGCCGGGAAAACCGAAGGTGAGCGGCTCGCGCTTTTTCTCCGGCACGTAGAGCGTGCCGAACATCCAGTCCCACAGCGCCAGGCAGCTGCCGAAATTCTTGTTGAAGTGCTTCGGATTGCCGGAGTGATGCACCTGATGATGCGCGGGCGACACGAAGACGCGGCCGAGCGCGCCGGTGAACGCGATCCACATGTGCGAATGCTGCAAATGCACGTAAGTGTGGATGAAGAGCACCAGGATCATATTGGTGTCGTTGACGGCGTATTGGTAGGTGGTGTTGCCGAACGCATAATTGCCGATGCCGCCGGCGACCGCCGCCGAGAACGCCAGAATATTGGCGAAGATCCACGAATAGACCGGATGGACGCGGAAGTTGGTGATCGGCGTGAGCACTTCCGCCGTGTGATGCACTTTGTGGAATTCCCACAAGAACGGCACCTTGTGGCTGAGCCAATGATTGAACCAGTAGCCGAGCTCGTAGCCGAGGAACAGCAGCACGGTGACGCCGCCGCGCGAGACGAAGAGCGGCAAGGTCGACGGCGCGACCGGGCCGAAGATCGAGACCAGCGCCGTGATGATGATGTTGGTGATCGCCTGATAGGTGAGCACGGCCCAGCCGAACACGATGCCGGACAGGAACACGTTGAACAGCAGATAGCCGATGTCGGCGCGGTTCGACTTGTGCCGCACGATGCGTTTGGGGAACAGCGCGCGCGCGAGCACGCGCCAGCGCAGACGGCGGCCGCGCTTGACGCGCTGCCAGGCAAAGAACAAGGCGGCGATGACCAGCGCGGCGGCGAGCGATGTCGCCGAGAAATGCGAGCCGAGCGAAAGCACCAGCTTGCCGAGCTGGCCGAGAAAGAAGTCGATGGTCGCGGAAAAATCCAAAAGCGGGCTCCGGAAATCGTGAAGCCCAATGTCTTACTGCAGAGTAAATATTGTGTTAGGCGCGCCGCTACAGAGCCACTGAAAGCCTTATAAAAGGAGCGGGTTTATGCCCAATCTGACGCTCTACCACGCTGCGCCGTCGCGTTCGTCCATCGTGCTGTGGATGCTGGAGGAGGTGGGCCAGCCCTACGACATCAAGCTGGTCAAGCTCTCCGCCGGCGACAACCTGAAGCCCGATTATCTCGCCATCAATCCGATGGGCAAAGTGCCGGCGCTCAAGCACGGCGATACGGTGATCACCGAAGTCGCCGCAATTTGCGCTTATCTCGCCGACGAGTTCCCGCAAGCCAAGCTCAACATCCCGGTCGGCACGCCGAGGCGCGGCGAGTATCTCAAATGGCTGTTCTTCGGGCCGAGCGTGATCGAGCCGGCGATGACCGACCGCGCTTTCCCGCGCAAAGAGAACCCGCGCGCGGCCGCGCTTGGCTGGCGCGACTTCGACACCGTGCTCGATATCGTCGGCAAGGCGGTGGGGCGGGGGCCGTATCTGATGGGCGAGCAGTTCACCGCGGCCGACGTGGTGATCGGTTCCGGCCTGCGCTACGGCATGATGTTCAAATTGATTCCGGAGCGGAAGGAGTTCACGGATTACGTCGCGCGCTTTGCGCAACGCCCGGCCGCCAAGCGCGCCGAGGCGAAGGACAAGGAAATGGCGGCGACGTGAACCGCAAGCGGGCAGGGTGCGACTAAGCGCTATGCGAGGATTCATAAGCGCGATATTGGCGGCCGTTTTGGCGGCGGGGATAATTTCTTTGGCGTCGGCGGCAACGCCCGAGGATGCCTATATTGCCGCGCGCGACGCCGCGATCGCCAAGATCAAGGCCGCCGAGGACGCCGAAAAGCGCGGCCCGATGGATGGCACTGGCGACAAGATCCTCGCAGCTGAAGCGCAGGCACAGGCCGAATTGGAAAAGCAAATGCGTGCCATCATCGGCCCCGTCGTCATCGAGGGCATGACGGGCGAGGCCAAGCTCAATCTCGACACGCTGAGCGAAGGCGACGAGGGGTTCGGTATTCTTGACGGCATGGTCTACGGCGGACTCGACGCAAAGACTCGGGTGATCGTCACGACCGACAGCCTGTTCCGGCGCTGGCTGAAGCAGCATAAAGAGTGGTGGGGCAAAGATTCGAACGATATTCCCCAAGAGCCAAGCGCCGCGGTTAAAGCGAACAACTTTTACACGCAAGCGGTGCTCACGGATTCGGCCATCCTGCACTTTGCCGATTTGCCCATCCGCAAGCCGGCCGGCGCGGCGTTCGCCTACGCCATGTTGGCGTCGCGCACCCAGGACGATGTGCCGCATAAAGCCGATGAGATATTCGTCGCGGTAGCGCAGGGCGGCAAAGTGTTTATCGCCCACACGAAGGAGTTTGGCGCGGTTGGTCCGATCGCGGCGTGCGATGCGATCCGAAGCGACTTGATGAAAAAGTCGATCGCGGCTGCCGAAGAAGAGGGGTTGGACGACAAAGCCCGCGCCAAAAAATCGGAAGAACTGAGCGGAAAGTCTGACTCGGAATTCCTGCGCTGCTTCGCGGACAGCGCCGCACAGCAGAATGGATTTGCCGCCGCCACGCAGGCCGCACAGAGGTTGCTCGAGCGTCTGCCGCTGCGTTAGCGCTTCAGCGATCTTCCACGAGCGATTTCAGCCAGAGCGCCTGCCGCCCCGTTTCTTCATAGATGCAGGCCCCATAGATCACGCGCGACAGCGTGCCCTCTTCGTATTGCATGGCGGCGGTGTCGCATTTCTTGGCGCGCCAGACGACCCACGTCTGTTGCATGTCGTTGATGATGTCGGCGCCCGGCACCGCGTGGTCGCGCTTGTTCTGCGGCGGCCGGTTCCAGGGCTGCGCCACGGTCTTGCCGAGCGGGCCGTCCAGCAGCTGTTTTAGATTGGTGTCGATGATGGTCCCACCACACCGCGGTTTCGCGCTCCGCGCAATCGCCGCGGCCGGCGGTGGAGCCGGGCGGGAAGCGATCGTCGGGACCTTGCGGCGCATCGATGCAAGGCTTGTAGACCGCGCCGATGCAGCGCTCGGGCGACTCCGGTTTCTTTTTGCAGACAGGCGTCGATGGCTGCGCGATCGGCCGGGCGCACGTCTTGCGCGCCGGCGCAAACGATTGACGCAAGCAGCAAGGCGGTGGGGAGGGCGCCCCGCGTCACGACGCCGATCTTACGAAACCTTGCGCAGGCGCTCGCCGCCGCCGCGCAGGCTGTCGAGAATGGCGAAGGCGCGCTGCATCGAGAACTCCCGCGTCTTGGCGTCGTGGGCGGCGCCGGCGTCCGGCATCATGTAGCCGTGCTTGA
The DNA here is from genome assembly GCA_963734465.1 of uncultured Alphaproteobacteria bacterium. GTDB lineage: Bacteria > Pseudomonadota > Alphaproteobacteria > Rhizobiales > Xanthobacteraceae > Pseudolabrys. Next base: position 2,456 of record CAVTHL010000034.1, on the reverse strand, counting down.
TGCCCGGGAAGATGTGCAGCTCGACATTGCTCATGCGCGCCGCCACCTTGCGGTACATGTCGAGCACGTCGGGCGGCGCCTGGTTGTCGTCGTCGCCCCAGATGATCAGGACGGGGGCGCTGACGCCGTCGAGCTCGCCGATGTAATCCTGCATGCGCGAGCCGTGACAGGACATGCCGGCGGCAAAGCCCAGCCGCTTCGGCCCCAGGATGGCGTAGGGGCCGCCGTAGCAGAAGCCGAGCGTGGCGGCGCGGCCGTTGAACTGCTTGAGCGTGCGCAAATAGGCCAGCGTGTCGGTCATGTCGGCTTCGCCGGTCTTGATTTTTTCGGCGCGCGGCTGCGAGCGCGCCGTGGTCTTGTCGCCGTCGGCGCGCGTGAGCGGGCCGGGCAGGGTGCGCCAGAACAGATCGGGCGCGGCGGCGATAAAGCCTTGCGCGGCGAAGGCGTCGGCGATCGCGCGCAGATCCTTGTCGACGCCGTGCACGGCCGACGCGATCACCACCGCCGGCACGTCGCCTCGGCGCCCGCCGGCAGCGCGACATAGCAATCGAATGCGCCGCCCGTGCTCGATGTAATTTTGATGGTCTGCGCCGGCATGCTGATGCTCCCGTTAATTTCGGCGCGGACAATAGCGCAGCCCTTGGAAAATCCACAATGCCACTTCTAAAAAACGCGCGCGCCGCTATGCTGGCGTCATCCATCGCAAGGAATCCATCCATGAAGCTCATCTGCACGCTGCTCGGCATCGTCCTGCTCATCGTCGCCGTGATTTATTTCGTCATGCCGGCCGACCAATTGCCGAACTTCATGCCCGGGCACGTCAACGGCCTGGCGCGCGTGCGCATCAAGCACGGCGTGCTGGCGGGCGGGCATCGGCGTCGTGCTGCTGATCATCGGCTGGATCATGGGGCGGCGGAATTAGTCGCCCGCCAGCGTGAGGCTTTCGAGCACGGCGTCGAACTTGTTGTACTCGACATAACCCATGCCCGGCTGCGTCACGATCCAGGCCTGCGCCCAGGTGTTGTCGCCGAGCGGGACGATGACGATCTTGGCCTTGCGGAAGCGGCCCTTCTTTTCCGGCACCTTGCCGTAGAAGGCGATGCCGCGATGCACCGCGCCCTTGGCGTCGGTGATGCGCGCCGGCTCCTGCTTGTCGAAGCCCTCGACGCCGGAGGGCTTGGCGGCGGCCGCCGCCACCGCCTCGAGCGGCTTGCCGCGCAGAGCTGTCGTCGGTGATGATGCCGAGATAAAGCATCGCGTGCTGCGCGTTCGCCGGCGGGATCAGCAGCAGGCCGCCGCGCGCGTCGGGCTTGGTGTGCCAGCCCCTCGGCAGATCGACCAGGAAGGCGTGCTTGCCGGTTTTCGGGAAGCGGAATTCGGCGCGGGCGCGCGCGCGGCAGCGCGGCGAAAGCGACGAGCAAAACAAGCAACAGAAAACGGCGCATCGGCGTCAGGCCTCGCATTGCGGCGCCCCATGATCGACAGTTTCGCGCGCTTGTCCACCGCCCACGGCGGCCTCGATGCGATCGGTCCAGGCATCGAGCGCGGCGGTTTCGGCCGGAACGTGGGCGCGCACGACGTCGGCTGCAGACGCCGTCCTGCAGCCTTGCATGAAGGCCAGCATGCCGAGGCGCGCCTCTTCCGGCACCAGCGGGCCATAGCGGCGGGCGCAAGCTCGCGGATCGCGCTTGCAGGCTTGCGCGCGGCGGCAGGCCGGCTTGCCGCACAGCGCCCAGAGGCAGAGCAGGTCGGACGCAGTGACGGCGGAGGAAGGGATCGGGTGTGGTCATGGGGGTGTCCTTTCGTGGTTGGTTGAGTTGTGGTGAGGCTTGCACTCTTCCTCTCCGTTCGTGCCCGCGAAAGCGGGCAGTCCAGGGTTGCATCGATCCGAAGCTCGTGCGGCTTTGCTCTGGGTCCCCGCTTCCGCGGGGAGAAGGGAAGAGAATTCGCGGCTTGCTGTGTGCTGGAAATTGAGGGCGAGCTTGATCACCCGTATTCTTTGTGCGGGCCCCGGGAAGGCCCTGGTCGTCTGCCCCGGCGTGCGCGGGGCGCTGGCAATGTCCCCGCATCCCGCGGGGTCTTCTTCCTTTTCCCCCGCCATAAAGGCGAGGGGGACGGCGCGCCGATTGGCGCGGCTGTCCTTCAGTTTCACATCCCCTTTCGGAGATGTGGCGCCTTTCGGCGCGCCGTCCGGCGTTTTTTGCGGCGCCGGGCCGCGCTTTGCCCGTGGACCGCCAAGCGGGCGATCCACCGTCAGCGAGCTCCTCGCGGGGACCCGTAGTGGTCCCGGGCGGAGCCCCGGCGCCGCCCGAGTGCGTGGCCTGCGTGAGCCACGCCCGCGGGCGCCGGCCCGATCCCCACGAACGGCGCAACCGGTTCGCGTCCCCTCAGGGGATCGGGCGAGGCGGAATATGGTCCTAGAATTTGGCGGAATTATGTCCTAGACGGTATTGATG
>CAVTHL010000033.1:0-164648 GCA_963734465.1 uncultured Alphaproteobacteria bacterium | reverse complement strand
CAAGCGACGCGCATTCTTCCTTCACCCTCCCCCCGCGAAGCGGTGGGGAGGGATGGTGAGCATCGCGTCAGCGATGCGAACCTGGGTGGGGGGCGCTTCTGATGCTTATCGAACATCGTCCCCCCACCCCTAACCCCTCCCCGCCACTCGCAAGAACTCGTGGGGGAGGGGATAAAGAGAGGCCGCCGCCGGAATGACAAACCCCTGGGACCACCCGCTGATCAAGAAGGGCATGACGGCGCAACTCGCCAAGCGGCGCGAACGCATCGCGGCGGGCGAGCGACCGCTCGGCTGGAAGGTCGGGCTCGGCGCGCCGGCAACGATGGAACGCCTCAAGCTGCAGGGGCCGGTGGTCGGCTTCCTGATGCAGCGCGCGCTGCTGCTGTCGGGCTCGACGGTGTCGCTGCAAGGCTGGGCAAAGCCGGTGGCCGAGCCGGAAATCGCCGTGCGCATGATGCGCGACTTGGCCGGCGGCGCGACCGCCGACGCGGCCGCGGCGGCGGTGAAAGAGATATTCCCGGCCATCGAGCTTGCCGACCTCGATCCGGCGCCGACGCCGGACAATATCGACGCGGTGCTCGAAGGCGACATCTACCAGCGTCACGTCATCTTGTGCGGCAATACGCGGAGCGGCGCTTCGACCGCCGGCCTCACCTCGCGCGTGATCCGCCGCGGCAAGGAGGCTGCGCGCAGCACCGATCCGGAAGCGCTCACCGGCAAGCTGCCGGATATCGTCGCGCATGTCGCCAATACGCTCGCCGCCTACGGCGAGAAACTCTCGGCCGGCGATGTCATCATCACCGGATCGATCACGCCGCCGCCGATGATCGAGCCGGACGAGACCGCGTTCGGCCACGCGCTCGACCCGATCGGCGAGGTGTCGGTGCAGTTTTCCCGCGACCGCGAATAAGAAAGACCGCTTCGTGGCGGTCTTTTTTAAGCCGATGAATTCGGCCTATGCGACATTGTGGATGCCACAAGAGAACGCCATATATCCCAGGGCCTCGAGTTTCCCCCATAGGAGAATGAATGAGCAGCTTCAGAAGCCCCGACCTTCTTGAGCGTCGGAATAATGCCGCCACTGTCAAAAAAGTGATGTTGGAAAAGTTTCGCGCCACTCGCCAAGACCCCGTTTTCGAACAGCAGCGCCTTAAAAGGATCGCCGTAAATGAGGCGCGCGCCGCCCGCGCCGCCGAGCGCGAAACCGCGAAGAAGGCGCGTGAGGCTGAACTAGCCGCGCAAGCGGCGCGTGGTGCCGAACTCGCCGCGCAGGCGCAACGCGAGGCCGAGAAAACCGAGGCGCTCGCTAAGGCTGAAGCGGCCGAACGCGATGCGGCGCTGGCCACGGAGCAAAAAGCCGAGCGCGATGCACGCTATGCGGCACGCAAGGCCGCAAAAAAGATCCGGCGGCGCGGATACTAGCGCCTCTTGACCCACTGCAACGACGGGTCGACGTCTGTGGCCGAAGGAAAACTCCGTGATCCCCTGGTCCCTGCTCGATAAGGCGCAAGTGCCCGGCGGCGGCGAGCTGCGCCTGCTGCGGCGCGGCGCCGAATTCTCGATCAAGCTCGACAAAAACGAACTGATGAACAGCCGGCTGAGCGCAACCGAACAGGCGCTCGCGACCATCGGCTGCGCCAAAATCAAGACCCGCGCGCGGCCGCACGTTTTGATCGGCGGACTGGGCATGGGCTTCACCTTGCGGGCGGCGCTCGCCGTGCTCGGACCCAAGGCCCGGGTCACCGTCGCCGAACTGGTGCCGGCGGTGGTCGCCTGGGCGCGCGGCCCGATGGCGAAACTGTCGGGCGATAGCCTGGCCGACCCGCGCGTGCACATCCACGTCACCGACGTCGGCGACCTGATCCGCGCCGGGCGCGCCGCCCAAGGCACCTATGACGCGATCCTGCTCGATGTCGATAACGGACCCGCGGGCATGACGCGCAAAGCCAATGACGGGCTCTACGATCCACAAGGCTTGCGCGCGGCTTTTGCGGCGCTGCGTCCCGGCGGCGTCTTGGCGGTATGGTCGTCGAAACCCGACGCGAAATTCACAGGCCGCCTGCGCAAGACCGGCTTTGACGTGGTCGAGAACCCCGTGCGCGCCAAGGGACCGCAAGGCGGCGCGCAACATTTCATCTGGACCGCGACGCGCGCCGCTTAAGCGACCTCAGCGAATTTCGAACACCAGCTTGCCCTGCAGATGGCGGCCTTCGCTGATCTCGTGCGCGCGCGCCGCGTCGGCGAGCTTGTAGCGGTGAATGACGGGCGGCTTGATCGCGCCGGCGGCGTAGAGCGCCAGCATGCGCTCGAGATGCGCGCGGTCGCGTTTGACGTCGGGCCGCAAGGTCTGCACGTCCTTGCGGTCGGGCACAAAGCCGTCCGGCGCCGGCGCGATCCACACCAGCCGGCCGCCGGCTTTCAGCACCTTGTAGCAACCGGCGCGCACGTTGCCGCCGACGGTGTCGAACACCACGTCGCAGACCGGGCCGATCGCTGGTGAAATCTTCCTTGTTGTAGTCGATGACGCGGTCGGCGCCGAGGCCGCGCACGTAAGCGTGGTTGGCGGCGCTCGCGGTCGTGATCACGGTGGCGCCGAGATGCTTGGCGAGCTGCACGGCAAAGCCCGCGACGCCGCCGGCGCCGCCCTGGATCAGGATGGTTTCGCCGTTTTTGAGGTGCGCCGTGTCTTCGATGGCCGTCATCGCGGTGAGGCTGATGAGCCCGAGCGCCGCCGCCTCGGCATGGCCGAGCGAGGCGGGCTTCTTGGCGACGATGGCCGCCTTGATGGCGATCTTCTCGGCATAGGCGCCTTCGATGCCCTGGTCGGTCACGCCGAACACGGCGTCGCCGGCTTTGAAATCGGTGACGCCGGCGCCGACGTCGCTGACGATGCCGGAGAAGTCGCGGCCGAGAATGTGCGGAAACCGGTCGAGTTTATAGCGGCCGCCGCCGCGCCGGACCTTGGGGTCGGCGCCGTTGACGCTGGCCGCGTGGATATCGACCACCACCTCGCCGGGCCCGGCCTTCGGGTCCGGCGCCTCGCCGAAACGCAGCATCTCCGGCCCGCCGTGGCCCGTCAAAAGCATTGCTTTCATGCGTTTTCCTCCGCCGGCATTCTAGGCACACCCTCGCCAAATCGCCACGAACGCCCTATCTGATGGCTTGAGGGCGCCTCCCCCAAGAACGAGAACCGACATTATGGACGAAAGCATTTCCTCCCTGCTCGACCGCGCCGGCCTCGACAAAGGCAAGGTCGGCCAGATCATCAAGCGCGGGCTGGACGGCGCCGACGACGGCGAATTGTTCCTGGAGTACCGGCAATCCGAGGCGCTGGTGTTCGACAACGGCCGCCTCAAGCAGGCGACCTACGACACCGCGCAGGGCTTCGGCCTGCGGGCGGTGAAGGACGAGGCGGTCGGCTATGCCCACGCCTCCGACGTGTCGGAAGCGGCGCTCGCGCGCGCGGCCGACGCGGTGCGCGCGGTCAAAGGCGGCCACAGCGGCACTTACGCCGAGCCGCCGGGCCGCACCAACCGCAAGCTCTATGGCGACGACAATCCGCTCGGCACGCCGGCCTTCGAAGCCAAGGTGAAATTGCTGGAAGAGATCGACGCCTATGCGCGCGCCAAGGATGCGCGCGTGCGCCAGCTCAGCGCCAGCATCGGCGCCACCTGGCAGGTGGTGGAAATTTTGCGCGCCGACGGCACGACCTATCGCGACATCCGGCCGATGGTGCGGCTCAGCGTGTCGGCCGTGGTCGGCGACGGCGACCGGCAGGAATCGGGCAGTCTTATGGCTTTGGCGGGCGCGAGGGTTATGAGCGCTTCATCACGCCGGACGCCTGGCAAGGCGCGGTGGACGAAGCGATCCGCCAGGCGCTGGTCAATCTCGACGCGGTGCCGGCGCCGGCCGGCGAGATGGACGTGGTGCTCGGCTCCGGCTGGCCGGGCGTGATGCTGCACGAAGCCGTGGGACATGGCCTGGAAGGCGACTTCAATCGCAAGAAGACCTCGGCCTTTGCCGGCCTGATGGGCCAGCAGGTCGCCGCCAAGGGCGTCACCGTCGTCGACGACGGCACCATGCAGCAGCGGCGCGGTTCATTGTCGATCGATGACGAAGGCACGCCGACCAATCGCACCGTGCTGATCGAGGACGGCATCCTGGTCGGCTACATGCAGGACCGGCAGAACGCGCGGCTGATGAAGATGAAACCGACCGGCAACGGACGGCGCGAATTGCACGCGCATGTGCCGATGCCGCGCATGACCAACACCTACATGCTCGCCGGCAAGCACGATCCGAAGGAGATCATCGCCTCGGTGAAGAACGGCCTTTACGCCGTGAGCTTCGGCGGCGGCCAGGTCGACATCACCTCGGGCAAATACGTGTTCCAGTGCACCGAGGCCTACAAAATCGAGAACGGCAAGGTCACGGCGCCGGTGAAGGGCGCCATGCTGATCGGCAACGGCCCGACCGACCTGCATCGCATCTCGATGGTCGGCAACGACTTCGCGCTCGATCCCGGCATCGGCACCTGCGGCAAGAACGGCCAGGGCGTGCCGGTCGGCGTCGGCCAGCCATCCTTGCGCATGGACAAGATCACCGTGGGCGGCACCGCATGAGCAGCACCATCATGCCCGAGCGGTCGCGCCTGCGGCGCTGGACCAAGAGCGTCGTCGATCTCGCCTTTGTCGTGCTGGTGGTGCTGGCGGCGAAAGCCGCGATCGCCGAGCCGTTCTACGTGCCGTCCGGCTCGATGGAGCCGACGCTGCTGATCGGCGACGAATTGCTGGCGACCAAATATCCTTACGGCTACAGCACCGCGTCGCTGCCCGCGATGTTCGAACTGCCGAGCACCCGCGCATTCTTGGCGCGCTGCCGCAACGCGGCGACGTGGTCGTGTTCCGCTGGCCGGGCGACCGTTCGCAGGTCTGGGTGAAGCGCGTCATCGGCCTGCCCGGCGACCGCATCGCCATGCGCGACGGCCACGTGGTGATCAACGGCGAGCGCGCTGCGTGGCAACCGGACGGCCTCGGCCAGATGGAAACCGAAAGCGGCTCCAACACGCCGACGCAACGCCTCATCGAGACGCTGCCGGGCGGGCGCAAGCACGCGATCTTCAAGATCGTCGCGCGCGAGCCGCTCGACAACATGCCGGAGGTCACCGTGCCGCCCGGCCATCTGTTCGTGATGGGCGACAACCGCGACAATTCGGCCGACAGCCGCGTGCCGCTCGCGGCCGGCGGCGTCGGCATGCTGCCGGTCGCCGATCTGGTCGGGCGCGTCGACGCCGTCGTCGGCTCCTGGGATCTCGGGCTGCAAAGCAAGCCGCTCTGGACCTGGCCCTCGGGCCTGCGGCTGGCGCGCTTCTTCAGCGCGGTTCACTAACGCTAGCGCACCACTCCCGAAATGCAGCACGGCTTGGGGCGCGGGCGCGTCAGCTTGCTCTTGAGATAGCAGCGCGCCGACGTGCTGATGTAGCCGGGCCGCGCATAGGTCCAGGCGCGGCAGCGGTTGTCACCCTCGCAAGCCGCCTTGCAGGCCGCGCCCGATGCGTCGGCGGCGGTGTCGAAGAAGCGGTAGTCGCCGCCGTAGCGGTCGATGGAAAATTCGGCCCCGCCGCGGCGCGGCTCGATCACGCCGGCGCCGCGCACGCCGGAGACGCAGCAATTATCCTCGACCCGCGCCGGCACCCGGTTCTTCAGCCGGCAGGCCGCGGCCACGTCGGTGGTGCGTGGAAACGAGAAGCTCCAGGCGCGGCAGCGCGCATCGTGCTCGCAGCGCGCGGCGCAGACCGCCGGATCGCCGTTGCGGATGGTGAAGGTCGTGTAGTCGTTGCCGCGGCGGTCGTAGCCGACTTGCGCCGAGACCTGTCCCGCGGTCATGACCACAAGGCCGGCGCCCAAGAGCGCCAAGAGGCCGAAGAGCTTGACCCAGTACCGCATGCGCGCCCGCTTGAACGGTTCATCCTCGCCCCGGCGGCATGTTAGCGCAGGCGCGCAAGCGCCCAGCAAGAAATTTCGCGTGCCGAAAAAGTTTGCGCCCGCCGGAGGGGCCGGCGGGCGCTGATGATCCGACCGCGAGAGGGGATGATCGCGGGTTTCGGATCGCGGCCGATGAGAGGGGTCGGCCGTTTGGCGTGTAATCAGTAACGCCTGGCGCGCCGGGCGGTCGGTGGCGGACGGTGGAAGCCGGGCGCGTCGAGCCGGGCCGCGCGTAGCGTGGGACGGTTCATCCGGCGTTCGATCGCGCGCTCGCGCAGCAGCAGGGTCGGATCTTCCCAGAACGGCGCCGCGAAGGCGTCGCTGAGATCGGAGCGGTTGAGGCCGATATCGGCGAGGATGTTCTGATCGAGGCCGGCCAAGGCCATGGCCTCGCGGCGGTGGCGGCGGGCACGCTGGACGTTTTTCACCCACAGCGTCACCAGCGCCAAAAGGCTCAGAAAGGCGCGCAGCAAGGTGCCGCCGGCAACAGGCAGAACGGGGATATTTGCGGTCATGTCAGTCTCCATCAAGTTCGTCTTGGCCGGTCCATTGCCGGTTCTTGGCCCTTAAATGGCGCCAAGCCCGGCCCCGGGCCCACCCGGAAACCCCACCCGTTTCCTCTAGAACTTGAGGATATTGCACTGCGGGGATTGATTAGTGAAACGAATGTTTTTAATCTACCAATCTGAATTGGTGATATATGCGCCCGGCCCTGGCCGAGCGGCTTTTTGAGGGACACGCCCATGACCGCCCTGCTCGACGTCGACCAATTGCGCACCTTCATCGCCATCGCCGAGACCGGCAGCTTCACCAAGGCGGCCGACGTCGTGAACAAGACGCAGTCGGCGGTGTCGATGCAGATGAAGCGGCTGGAGGAGCGCCTCGGTAAGGCGGCGTTCGCGCGCGACGGCCGCGCCTCCAAGCTCACCGAAGACGGCGAGCGGCTGCTCGATTACGCGCGCCGCATCGTCAAGCTCAACGTCGAGGCGCTCGCCGCCTTCGACGACGAGGAGATGATCGGCCGCGTGCGGCTGGGCGTGCCGGACGATTACGCCGACCGCTATCTGCCGGAGATCATGGCGCGCTTCTCACGCGCCTATCCGGGCGTCGAGCTCACCGTGATGTGCCATCCTTCGGTCGATCTGGTGAACCTGATCGACGCCAACGAACTCGATCTCGCCATCGTCACCGACTGCGGCACCTCGCGCGCGTCGGAGACGTTCCGCCGCGAACGGCTGTTGTGGGTGACGTCGAGCCGTCATTCGGCGCATGCCGAAGAACCGCTGCCGCTCGCGCTCGGCCGCGCCACCTGCGGCTGGCGGCGCGCCGCGATCGAACGGCTGGAGACGATCGGCAAGCCGCATCACATCCGCTACACCAGCCCGAACGCCAGCGCGGTCGCCTCCGCGGTGCTGTCGGGACTGGCGGTCTCGGTGTTCCCGGAATCGGGACTGCGGCCCGGCATGCGCGTGCTCAGTGCGGCCGATGGTTTTCCCGAACTGCCGTCCTGTCACGTCGGGCTGGTGCGCAACGCGCATGAAAGCTCGACGCTCGCGCACGCGCTCGCCGGCCACATCATGTCGTCGCTCGACAACTTGTCGGACGGCGCAGGCGGCGGAGTGAGGCCGCGTTCAGTACGCGTACTCCGCGAATAAATCGGATCGACCGATTCGTTCCACTCGTTGAAATACTTCTCCAGCAATTCCTCGGCCGGCGTGATGCCGCGCGCGATCGACTCTTCCAGCGGGCGCAAATAGCGCGTCTCGTCGCGGCCGTTGCGGTCGAGGCGCTTGCGGCGCTGCAGGCCGCGTGCGGCGAGCCGCAAGGTCTCCTGCGCCAGCGTGAGCACGTTGCGGTCGCGGATCTCGGCGCGAAAGCCGCGCACCGGCACCTCGTCGCGCAGTTTCTGGCGCTCCTCGGCGGTCCACGCCTTCACCATCTGCCAGCAGGCGTCGAGCGCATCGTCGTCGTAGAGCAGGCCGACCCAATAGGCCGTGAGCGAGGGCAGCCGCCGCCACGGCCCGCCGTCGGCGCCGCGCATTTCGAGGTAACGCTTGAGCCGCACCTCCGGGAAGATCGTGCTCAGGTGATTGGCCCAGTCCGAGATGGTCGGGCGCTCGCCCGGCAGCGCCGCGAGCTTGCCGGCGAAGAAATCGCGGAACGACTTGCCCGCCACGTCGATGTAGGTGTCGCCGCGCTTGACGAAATACATCGGCACGTCGAGCGCGTAATCGACGTAAGCCTCGAAACCCATGCCGTCCTCGAAGGCCCACGGCAGCATGCCGGCGCGCGCGTTGTCGGTGTCGCGCCAGATGTTGGAGCGGAACGAGAGAAAGCCGTTGGGCTTGCCTTCGGTGAAGGGCGAATTGGCGAACAGCGCGGTCGCCACCGGCTGCAGCGCCAGCGCCGACGCGCAGCTTCTTGACCATGTCGGCTTCCGACGAGAAGTCGAGGTTCGCCTGCACGGTGCAGGTGCGGTACATCATGTCGAGGCCGAGCGAGCCGACCTTCGGCATGTAATTGGTCATGATCTTGTAGCGGCCCTTGGGCATGACGGGCATGTCGGCGCGGGTCCAGTTCGGCGTCATGCCGAGGCCGAGGAAGCCGATGCCGAGCGGCTTTGCCACTTCGCGCACTTGCGCGAGATGCGCCATCAGCTCCGACGCGGTCTGGTGCACGTTCTCGACCGGCGCGCCCGACAGTTCGAACTGGCCGCCCGGCTCGAGCGAAATCGCGCCGCCGTGGGTGACGTCGAACAGGCCGATGATGTTGTCGCCCTCCATGATCGGCTCCCAGCCGAGCAGGTGGGCCATGCCGTCGAGCAGCGCGCGGATGGAGCGGCGGCCGGCATAGGGCACCGGGCGGTGGTCTTCGACCGTGAAGGCGAACTTCTCGTGCTCGGTGCCGACGCGGAATTGCGCCTTCGGCTTGCAGCCCGCTTCGAGCCAGGCGACGAGTTCGTCGCGCGTCTCGATCGGGGTCATGTCGATCTGGTCACGAGCCATGCAGGCGTCCGGCACTTTTTAGTTGGCGCATGATCTTTTCCGAAAACCGGTACCCACTTTTCGGGATCATGCGCGCAAAAAGGTCGCGACGTTAAACATGGGTTCCGCCAAAGGGCAATGCGAGGGAAGCCACAGGCGGGCATGCGCGATTGCGCGTGCTGTTTGCGCGGCATCGGCCCATTGCGACCATAGGAAAATCATCAAAGGCGAAGAGTTCATATTTTGTTCTTTCACGTTTCACGGCCATGCTCTATTGATTTCCCCGCATGCCGCAGTTCACCCCGCACCAGGATCAGGCGCTCAACGCCGTCGCCCATTGGCTCAAGGACAAGCCGGGCGCGAACGGCACGCCGCAGGTGTTCCGGCTGTTCGGCTATGCCGGCACCGGCAAGACCACGCTCGCCAAATATCTGGCCGAGCACGTCGACGGCGAGGTCAAGTTCGCGGCCTTCACCGGCAAGGCGGCCTCGGTGATGCGCGGCAAAGGCTGCGCCGGCGCCTCCACCATCCACGGCCTCATTTACCGCGCGCGCGAGAGCGGCGAGGAAATCCCGAGCTTCGACCTGTGGGACGACGCGCCCGCCTCCAAGGCCGAGCTGATCATCATCGACGAATGCTCGATGGTCGATGCCGAGCTCGGCCGCGACCTGTTGTCGTTCGGCGTGCCGGTGCTGGTGCTGGGCGATCCGGCGCAGCTGCCGCCGATCCAGGGCGGCGGGTTTTTCACCGAAGCCGAGCCGGACGTGATGCTGACCGAAGTGCACCGGCAGGCCGAGGGCGATCCGATCATCCGCCTGTCGATGAACATTCGCGCCGGCGAGTATTTGGAGCCGGGGCGTTACGGCGAAACGCAAGTGGTGCGCAAGGACGATCTCGATCCGCAGCGCGTGCTGGAAGCCGACCAGGTGCTGGTCGGCCGCAATGCCACGCGGCGCGCCTACAACATCCGCATGCGCGAGCGCCGCGGCTTCGACGACGACATGCCGTCGGCCGGCGACAAGCTGGTCTGCCTGCGCAACAACCGCAAGAAGGGCCTGTTCAACGGCGGGCTCTGGACGGTGAAGGAGCGCGGCGCGCGGCGCACGGGGATCATGACGATGCGGCTCATGCCCGACGACGAGACCGCCACGCGCGGCGTCAAGGTGTCGGTGCGGCCGGAGTGCTTCACGGGCGGCATCGAGAAGCTCGATTGGCCGCGGCGCAAGCCCTATGACGAGTTCGACTACGGCTACGTGCTCACCGTGCACAAGGCGCAAGGCTCGCAGTGGGACGACGTGGTGCTGTTCGACGAGAGCTTTGCGTTTCCGGAGAGCCGCGAGCGCTGGCTTTATACCGGCGTGACGCGGGCGGCGAAGAAGCTCACCGTCGTCGTCTGACCTTGCGATGCGCCAGCGGCAGCGCCGTCAGCGCAACCGCGGTGAACACGGCGCCGGCGAGGAACGTGCCCTCGGGTCCGAACAGGCCCCACAGCGCGCCGGCGATGACGCTGGCGGCGAGTTGGGCGACCCCGCTCACCAGGTTGAACACGCCGAATCCTGTGCCGCGCAGCTGCTCCGGCACAGTGTCGGCGACCACCGCCGCCAGCGTGCCTTGCGTCAGGCCCATGTGCAGGCCCCAGAGCGCGACGCCGAGCATCACCGGCGTGACGCCGTTGCCGAGCGCCAGAACCAGATCGGCGACGATCAGCAGCGCGAAGCCGGCGACGATCACGCCGTAACGGCCGAGCGTGTCCGACAACGCGCCGGCCGGCCAGGAGGAGACGGTGTAAACCACGTTCATCACCACCATCACCATCGGCGCCAGGGTGATGTCGAGCCCGACCGATTGGGCGCGCAAAATGAGAAAGGCTTCGCTGAAGCGCGCGAGCGTGAACACCGCGGACACGCCGACCGCCGTCCAATAGCCGGCGTCGAGGCGGGCGAGCTCGGCGCGCGCGAGCGGCGCGCGCACCGGGCGCGGGCGGGCGGCGTGCGCCGGCTCGCGCACGAAGAGGATAATGATGGCGGCGGAGATGAAGGCGGGGATGACGGCGATCCAGAACACGTGCGTGAAGTTATCGGCGAGCGCGGCCATGAACAGGATGGCGAGCAGCGGCCCGAGCACCGCGCCGATGGTGTCGAGCGACTGGCGCAGGCCGAAGGCCGTGCCGCGCAGATCGGCGGGCGTGAGATCGGCGACCAGCGCGTCGCGCGGCGCGCCGCGGATGCCCTTGCCGACGCGGTCGATGAAGCGCGCCGCCGTCAGCCAGCCGATGTTGGTCGCCAAGCGGGAAGATCGGCTTCGACAGCGCGGCGAGGCCGTAGCCGGCGGCCGCCAGCCATTTGCGCTGGCCGAGATAATCGCTGAGCGCGCCGGAGAACACCTTGGTGATCGAGGCGGTCGCTTCCGCGATGCCTTCGATGATGCCGACGGTGAGCGTGGAGGCGCCGAGCACGCTGACGAGATACAGCGGCAGCAGCGCATGGATCATCTCGGAGGAGGAATCCATGAACAGCGAGACGAGCCCGAGCGCCCACACGCTGCCCGGGATCTCGCGCCAGCGCAGGAGGGAGCGGGGTTTCTCGGGCATGGCGGTTACTCACTCACATCTTGCCGCCCGCAAGAAGCTTAGGCCGCCTCTTTCTTCTTCGGCGGGGCGAAGCGCTGGTAGAAGGTCTCGTCCTTCTTGGCCATGTCGAGCAGCAGCTTGGGCGGCGCGAAGCGCGCGCCGTGCTTCTTTTCCAGCTTCTTGCAGAGATCGACGAAGGCCTTCGTGCCCATCATGTCGATGTAGGACAGCGTGCCGCCGGAATAAGGCGCAAAGCCGAAGCCGAGGATCGAGCCGACGTCGGCCTCGCGCACGTCGGTGACGACTTTCTCCTCGAAGGTGCGCGCGGCCTCCACCGCCTGCGTCACCAGGAAGCGCTGCTTGAGTTCGTCGACGTCGATCGCCTCGACCTGTTCGCGCGTCAGCGCCTTCGGCAGCAACTCGGACAGGCCCGGCCACAGCCGCTTGGGCTGGCCTTGCGGATAATCGTAGAAGCCCTTGCCGTTCTTGCGCCCCAGGCGCCCGCGCTTCTCGACCATCTCTTCCAGCAGCTTCTTCTGCGCCGGATTGATCGCGCTCTTGCCGAGATCGGCTTCGGCGGCGCGCACGATCTTCAGGCCAAGATCGAGCGCGGTCTCGTCGTTGAGCGAGAGCGGGCCGACCGGCATGCCGGCCATACGCGCGGTATTCTCGATCATCGCCGCCGGAATGCCCTCCAGCAGCATCAGATGGCCTTCCTGGATGTAATTGAGCACGCAGCGGTTGGCATAGAAGCCGCGCGAATCGTTCACGACGATCGGCGTCTTGCGGATGGCGCGCACGTAATCGAGCGCGGTGGCGAGCGCGGCGGCGCTGGTCTGCTTGCCGAGAATGATTTCGGTCAGCAGCATGCGGTCGACCGGCGAGAAGAAGTGAATGCCGATAAAGCGCGCCGGATCCTTAAGCTCGGCGCCGAGCGAGGTGATCGGCAGCGTCGAGGTATTGGAGGCGATGATGGTGTCGGCGCCGACCGCGGCCTGGATCTTCGCCAGCACCTCGCTCTTGATCTTGCGGTCCTCGAACACCGCTTCGATGACCAGATCGCAGTCCTTGAGCGCGGCGTAGTCGCCGGACGGCGTGATTTGCGCCAGCAGCGCGTCGCGCTCGGCGCCCTTCATGCGGCCTTTCATGACGCGGTCGGACAAAGCCTTGTTGAGCGCGGCCTTGCCCTTGTCGGCGGTGTCCTGGTCGCGGTCGATCAGCACGACCTGCAGTCCAACGGCGGCGCTCACCTGCGCGATGCCGGCGCCCATGAAGCCGGCGCCGACGATGCCGATTTTCTTCAAGCTGGTCGGCGGCACGCCGGCCGGCCGGCGCGCGCCTTTGTTGAGTTCCTGCATGGAGACGAACAGCGAGCGGATCATGTTGGCCGCTTGCGGCGAGCGCAGGATCTTGGCGAACCAGCGCGACTCGATGCGCAAGCGCGACATCCATCGGCACCAGCAGGCCCTCGTAGACCACCTGCAGGATGGCGCGCGCGGCCGGATAATTGTCGTAGGTTTCGCGGCGGTAAATGGCGTTGGCGGCGGGGAAGGTCATCATGCCGGCCTTGGAATAGACCGGGCCGCCGGGCAGCCGGAAGCCTTGCACGTCCCACGGCGCGACGCCCTTGCCGCCGGCCTTGATCCAGTCCTTGGCGGCTTTGATGAGATCGGCGGCCGGCACGACGTTGTCGACGAGCTTCATCGCCTTGGCGCGGTCGACGCGCAACTGGTCGCCCTTGAGCAGGAATTGCAGCGCATCGGCCGGCGGGATCATGCGCGCGACGCGCTGGGTGCCGCCGGCGCCGGGGAACAGGCCGACCTTCACTTCCGGCAGGCCGAGGCGCGTCTTCGGATTGTCGGAGGCGACGCGGTGATGGCAGGCCAGGCACAGCTCGAAGCCGCCGCCCATGGCGGTGCCGTTGATGGCCGCGACCCAGGGCTTGCCGGAGGTTTCGAGGCGCCGATAGAGCTGCGACAGCTTGCGGCTGTCGTCGAACACCATCTGGTTGGCGGCTTCCTCGCCCTTTGATTTGAGTAGCGCGGCATATTTGGCGGCCATCTGTTCAAGCATCGTGAGATCGGCGCCGGCGCAGAAGGCCTCCTTGCCGGAGGTGACCACGGCGCCCTTGATGGCGGCGTCGGTTGCGACCTTCTCGACGATGCCGGCGAACTCCTCGGTGACGCTGCCGTCGATCACGTTCATCGAGCGGCCAGGCATGTCCCAGGTGACGAGCGCGATGCCGTCGGCGTCGATGTCGAGCTTGAAGTTGATCATGGGCGCGTCCTATTTCGGATAAGGCTTGCCGTCTTTGTTGGTGTAGTTGAAGCCGCTGTCGTCGCGCACGACCATCATGTCGATGTCGGAGTAGTGCGCGCGCTCGACCTTGGCGCGCGTGCCGACCTCGATGAAGACGGCGTCGCGATCCGTGCGGTTGATCAGGCAATGGCCGTTGGCGACGCCCGCCTTCCACGCCGCGGCGTCGCCGGGCTTGAGCACCGTCTCGCCGCCGTCCTCGCACAGCACGATCTCGCCCTCGAGCACATAGACGAACTCGTCTTCGTTCTCATGCCAATGGCGCTGCGACGACGCCGCACCCGGCTTGAGGGTGCAGATGTTGACGCCGAATTGCGTGAGGCCCGCGGTGCGCGCGAGCCGCTTGCGCGAGCGACCCTCGACCATCTTGTCGAACGGCTTCGGATAGGTGATCGCGCTGTCGACCGGAATCTTGCCGATATCGATCTTGGGCATCAGACGCGCTCGATGATGGTCGCGGTGCCCATGCCGATGCCGATGCAGAGCGTGACCAAAGCGGTGGAAAGATCGCGCCGCTCCAGCTCGTCGAGCACGGTGCCGAGGATCATTGCGCCGGTGGCGCCGAGCGGATGGCCCATGGCGATGGCGCCGCCGTTGACGTTGATCTTGTCGTGCGGGATGTCGAGCGCCTGCATGTAGCGCAGCACCACCGAGGCGAAGGCCTCGTTGAGCTCCCACAGATCGATGTCCTTCATCTTCATGCCGGCCCGTTTCATCACCTTCTCGGTGACCGGAATGGGACCGGTGAGCATGATGGCCGGCTCCGAGCCGATATTGGCGAAGGCCTTGATGCGCGCGCGCGGCTTAAGGCCGGCGGCTTTGCCGGCTTCCTTGCTGCCGATCAGGACGGCTGCGGCGCCGTCGACGATGCCGGAGGAATTGCCCGGCGTGTGCACGTGGTTGATCGCCTCGACCGCCGGATAGCGCTGCACCGCGACCGCGTCGAAGCCCGCCATCTCGCCCATCTGCACGAAGGAGGGCTGCAGCGCGGCGAGCGTCTGCATCGTCGTGGACGGGCGCATGTGCTCGTCTTTCGCCAAGATCGTGAGGCCGTTGACGTCCTTCACCGGCACCACCGACTTCTTGAAGCGCCCCTCCTCCCAGGATTGCGCGGCGCGCTTCTGGCTTTCGACGGCGTAAGCGTCGACGTCGTCGCGCGAGAAGCCGTACTTGGTGGCGATCAGATCGGCGGAGATGCCCTGCGGCAGAAAGTAGGTCTCGACCGCGATCGAGGGATCGACCGGCCAGGCGCCGCCGGAGGCGCCGATGCCGACGCGGCTCATGGATTCGATGCCGCCGCCGATGGTCATCGCGTGCTGGCCCGACATGACCTGGGCCGCCGCGAAATTCACCGCGTCGAGGCCCGAGGCGCAGAAGCGGTTGATCTGCACGCCCGGCACGCCGTCGCCGAAGCCCGGCGACCAGCGCCGCGGCGCGCGCGATGTCGCCGCCTGCCTCGCCCACCGGATCGACGCAGCCGAGCACCACGTCGTCGAGCAGCGTCGGGATCGAGCTCGTTGCGGTCCTTGATCGACCTGCAGCGCCTGCGCCGCCAGATTGAGCGCGGTCACCTCGTGCAGCGCGCCGTCCGCTTGCCGCGACCGCGCGGGGTGCGGATGGCGTCGTAAATGAATGCGTCGGCCATGTCGTGCTCTCCAATCTCTCCTGCGTCGTCCCCGCTTGCGGGGCGAGGGTACCGAGGTCGAAGGACCGTGCCGGGTCAGCCGTCATCTTCACGCACCGGCGGTATCGACTGGCCCCCTCACCCGGTTTCCTCGCTGCTCGCTGATCGCTCCCCGCTCGGCCGGGATGACAGCAACATTCACAAACTCCGCGCGATCAACAGCTTCATGATCTCGTTGGTGCCCGCATAGATGCGCAAGACGCGCGCGTCGCGGTACAGCCGCGAGATCGGATATTCGTCCATATAGCCATAGCCGCCGAACAATTGCAGGCAGCGGTCGATCACGTCTGCTTGCAGGTCGCTGGTGCGGTATTTCGCCATCGAGGCGGTGACGGTGTCGAGCTCGCCTTTGACGTGCCGCTCGATGCAATGATCGACGAAGATCCTGGCCATGGTGGTGTCGGTCTTGCACTCGGCCAGTTCGAACTGGGTGTTCTGGAACTCGATGATCTTCTTGCCGAAGGCCTGGCGCTGCTTGACGTAGTCGACGGTGAGCGCGAGCGCGCGCTCCATCATGGCGACCGCGTGCACGGCCACGATCAGCCGCTCCTGCGGCAGTTCCTTCATGAGCTGGTAGAAGCCCTGGCCCTCTTCGGTGCCGAGCAGGCTTTCGGCCGGCAGCTTGACGTCCTCGAAGAAGAGTTCCGAGGTGTCGGCGGAATCCATGCCGAGCTTTTTCAGCTTGCGGCCGCGGCGGAAGCCGGGCGCGTCGTCGGCCTCCACCACCAAGAGCGAAGTGCCCTTGGCGCCGGCTTTCGGATCGGTCTTGGCGACGACGATGATGAGATTGGCGTGCTGGCCGTTGGTGATGAAGGTCTTGGAGCCGTTGAGCACATAACCGTTGCCGGATTTCTCGGCCTTGGTGCGCACGCCTTGCAGATCGGAGCCGGTGCCGGGCTCGGTCATGGCGATGGCGCCGACCATCTCGCCGGTGGCGAGCTTGGGCAGCCAGCGTTTCTTCTGCTCCTCGGTGCCGTAATGCAGAATGTAGGGCGCGACGATGCCGGAATGCAGCGGCGCGCCGAAGGTGTCGAAGCCGGCGAGCGACAGCTCGCGGTTGATCACCGCCTCATGCGCGAAGGTGCCGCCCGAGCCGCCATATTCTTCCGGCATGGAGGCGCAGAGCAGGCCGGCCGCGCCTGCCTTGTTCCATACGTCGCGCTCGTAAATGCCTTTTTCGTGCCAGCGGTCGAGTTGGGGGGCGAATTCGTCACCGATGAAGCGCCGCGCCTGCTCCTCGAGCAGCACGAGGTCCTCGCTCATCCAGGCCGGCCGCGGGAGATTGAGGGCGTCCATGTCGCGAATCACCTAGGCGCCCACCATAGGGCGGGCAAGGCGGCTGTGGGAGGGGCCTGAAAAAATAAGCGGGGCCACGGGGCCCCGCTCAACTGTCGCAACTTATTGAATAGGCGGTTACTTCTTTTGCATCCGCGCCTTCACCGGGTCCTTCACGTTCGCGATCTTGTCGATCTCGACATTGATCAGCTTGCCGTCGACCTTCTTGACCTCGCGGATATAGACGGTCTGGACGATGTCGCGGGTTTCCGGATCGATCGAGACCGGGCCGCGCGGGCTTTCCCACTTCATGCCCTTGGCGGCGTTGATCAGCGACTCGCCGTCGGTCTTGCCGCCGGTCTTCTTCAACGCGGCGTAGATCAGGTGCATGCCGTCCCAGGCACCCATCGCGAAGAAATCGGGATTGCGATGGTACTCGGCGTTGTAGGCTTTCACGAATGCTTCATTCACCTTCGACTTATGTGCGTAATCGTAGTGGAAGGCGGTGATGATGCCGATCGCCGCATCGCCCATGGCCGCGAGCGCGTGCTCGTCGGTGATCTCGCCCTGCCCCATCACTTTGGTCTTCTTGGGGTCGATGCCGCGTTCGGCGAATGCCTTGCCGAGTGCGCCGGGCTGTGCGCCGCCGGGAACGAACGCAAAGATGCCTTCGGGGTTCACGTCCTTGGCCTTTTGCACATAGGCCGAGAAATCCGGATTGGCGACCGCCATGTGCACCGAGGCGATGATCTCACCGCCGCCGGCCTTGAAACCGTCGATAAAGCCTTTCTCGGCATCAAGCCCCGGCCCGTAGTCGGACACCATGGTGTAAACCTTCTTGACGCCGTGCTTGGCGGCCCAGGCGCCCAGTGTTTCGTTCACTTGCGGCGTGGTGAGCGAGGTGCGCGCCATGTAGGGCGACTTGGTGGTGATGATCGAGGTCGCGGCGTTCATCACGACCATGAACTTCTTGGCTTCGGCAGAAACGTCGCCGGCGGCGAGCGCGTTAGGCGTGAGCACGAAGCCGGTCAGAATGTCGACGTTGTCGCGGGTGACAAGTTCTTGCGCCAGCCGCTTGGCGACCGGCGGGTTGATGCCACCGGTATCCTTGGTGATGATTTCGATCTTCTTGCCGGCGACCGTGCTGCCGTTCTGCTTCATGAACAGCTTGATGGCATTGTCCTGCTGCGTCGCCGCGTCCGCGAACTGACCGGAGTATGGCAGGATCACGCCGATCTTGACGGTCTGCTGGGCGTTCGCAGAGGATACGGCCGCCAACATCGCCGCCGCGACGAGGAGAAGTGATTTTCGCATTGGAGTCCTCCCGATAGCCGTTCGGTTCAATTGACGGCTTGCCGGGCAATTTAGCGGCATTCCCGCCCCGCGTCACGGAGTACTAGGCGTGCTCAATTTCGGCATATTCGATCATCTCGACGCCACCGGGGCGCCGTTGGGCAGGTTTTTCGACGAGCGTCTGCGGCTCATCGAACTCATCGAACGAGTGGGTTTTGCCGGCTATCACCTGGCCGAGCACCACTCGACACCGCTGGGAATGGCAGCGAGCCCAAGCGTTTTCCTCGCCGCCGCCGTGCAGCGCACAACGACAATCCGGCTGGGGCCGCTGGTTTATGTGCTGCCGCTCTATCATCCGCTGCGGCTATACGAGGAAATCTGCATGCTCGACCATTTGAGCGGCGGCCGCCTGATGGTCGGGGTGGGCCGCGGCGGGGCGCTGCTCGAGCACCAGCGTTATGGGATCGAGCCCACCGACGCGCCGGCGATGTATCACGAGGCTTTTGCCGTTTTGATGCGCGCTTTTGAAGCCGACGTGCTCGACTTCGAAGGCAAATTCTACCGCTACAAAGATTATGTGGTGCAGGCCAAGCCCGTGCAGCGCCCGCATCCGCCGCTCTGGTACGGCGCACCCAATGCCGATGCGATCGCATGGGCTGCGCCGCGCTCGGTCAACGTGGTGTCGCTCGGGCCGGCCGAGCGCGCGCGCACAATCGCCGAGCGCTACCGCAAGGAATGGGCTGAGCTCAAGCGCGAGCCGGCCTCGCTGCCGAAGATCGGCATCACGCGTCACATCGTCGTCGCCGACAGCGATGAAACGGCGAAGGCAATTGCGCGTGCCGCCTATCCGCGCTGGCGCAACGCGATGGAATGGCTTTGGCAACGCTCCAAAGCCGACTTCGTGCTGAAGCAGATCTATCCGACTGAATTCGACGAACTCGAACGCATCGGCCACGGCATTGCCGGGTCGCCGTCAAGCGTGCGCGATTATCTGACGCGGCTCGAGCGCGACACCGGCGTCAATTACGTGCTGTGCCAGATGGTGTTCGGCGACATGAATTTTAATGATGCCAGCCATTCGATCGAGTTATTCGCGCGTGAGGTGATGCCGGCGTTTGCGTGACACGTCCCGGCAATGTTACGACTGCGCGGCCAGCCGGGACATACTGCATGGACGCCAGCGCGGACGATTCCCTTTACGGCGTCGAGTCCGCCTATGCATGGCGGCGGCTCGCCTGCGCGCTGGCGGTCGCCACCATCGGCGGCGTCGGCATGTGGTCGTACATCGTCGCCCTGCCCTCGATCCAGGCCGAGTTCGGCGTCGACCGCGCCGACGCTTCGATCCCTTACACCTTCGTGATGCTCGGCTTCGGCAGCGGCGGCATCGTGATGGGCCGGCTCGCCGACCGCTTCGGCATCGCGGTGCCGCTGATGCTCGGAACACTGGCGCTCGGCCTCGGTTATGTCGCGGCCGGGCTGTCGTCGAAGTCTGTGGCAGGTGGCGCTCGCGCACGGCTTCCTGATCGGCTTCGGCTGCTCGACCACGTTCGGGCCGATGATGGCGGACATGTCGCACTGGTTCATGCGCCGGCGCGGCATCGCGGTCGCGCTCGCCGCCTCCGGCAACTACACCGCCGGCACGATCTGGCCGCCGGTGGTGCAGCATTTCATCGCCGGCTACGGCTGGCGCGCAACGCATATCGGCATCGGCATATTCTGCGTCGTCACCATGCTGCCGCTCGGATTTGCGTTGCGGCGGCGGCTCGCGCACGTGCACACCTCGGCCGCCGGCGCCGCGGCCGCGCACCGGCAGGCGACCATGCCGTTCTCGCCGCGCACCTTGCAGATGCTGCTCTGCATCGCCGGCGTTGCCTGCTGCGTCGCGATGTCGATGCCGCAGGTGCATATCGTCGCCTATTGCAGCGATCTCGGTTACGGCGTGGCGCGCGGCGCCGAGATGCTGTCGATGATGCTCGGCTTCGGCATCGTGTCCCGTGTCGGTTCCGGCTTCATCGCCGACCGCATCGGCGGCGTGCGCACGCTGCTGCTCGGTTCGCTGCTGCAGGGCGTCGCGCTGTTCCTCTATTTGATGTTCGACGGACTGTTCTCGCTCTACGTGATCTCGGCGCTGTTCGGCCTGTTCCAGGGCGGCATCGTGCCGATGTACGCGATCATCATCCGCGAATATTTTTCGCCCAAGGAAGCCGGCACGCGCGTCGGGCTGGTGATCATGGCGACGGTGGTCGGCATGGCGGTGGGCGGCTGGCTGTCGGGCGCAATCTTCGACTACACCGGCTCCTACCAGGCCGCGTTCCTCAATGGGCTCGGCTGGAACCTGGTGAATGTTACGATCATGACCTGGCTGCTGCTGCGTTCGCGGCGCGGGCCGGCCTTCGCGCCGGCCGAGTGATGGCCAAGTGACGGCAAGGCCACGGCCGCGCGTAAAATCCGCGGCCACTCTTTAGTCTTGTTGACGAAACCGGCGCGAAACGCGAAAAGCTTCGCCGTCCGGACGAGTCGGGGGGCTCTTCCATGCAGTTCGCAGTCGCGCAGCCCGATATTGTCCGGGCGATCAACCAGCGTTGGTTGTTGATGTTCTGGCACCGCCATCTGGACGGTCAGCGCGTGCCACGCTGGCAGGCGGTCGAAGCCGAGAACCTGACGCGCATGGCGGATAATCTGAGCTTTCTCGACGTGATCGGCGGCGATAGCGCGCCGCGGTTTCAGATCCGATTCCACGGCGAAACCATCGGCAAGATCTATGGCTCGCCCGATTGTCGCGGCAAATTCCTTCACGACAGCAAGCCGGAACCGGCGCGCAGCGACGCACTGGCGCCTTATCGGCGGGCGGTACAGAGCGGCCAGCCGGTCTATATCGTCCACGATGTCGCCGACCGCGCCGGACGCGTGGTGCATTCCGAACGGCTGCTGCTGCCGTTCGCGCACGACGGCGAAACAGTGGACCGCATCCTCGCCTCGTTCGAATTCGTCTCACCCGATGGCGCGTTTGACAGCCACGACCTGATGCAGACGCTGAAAACGCCGCCGACGCTTCGGCTGCTGGCGACGATCGAGCCGCGCGCGGCAAATTGAAACGGACCTAACCCGCCGCCGTCAGCGCATCGTGGTCGTAGACCCAGGCGCTGGCGCCGATCGACCAATCCGCGGCGCCCGCGGCCATGGCCGCGTCGCGCGCGACCTGCGCGGGGCCGTCCGGCAGATGATTGCGCGTCTTGTTGCCGGCAGCGACCGTCTGGATGCGCGCGGTGCGCGGCAGCCGCAATTCTTCGTAGCGGCGCAGCGCCTGCGCGACATCGCCGCCTTTGCCGAGCACGCCGGCGAGCGTCGCGCCGTCCTCGATCGCCTGCGCCGCGCCTTGCGCCAGGAACGGCAGCATCGGATGGCAGGCATCGCCGAGCAGCGTGACGCGGCCGACCGACCAGCGCTTAAGCGGCGCGCGGTCGAACAGGCCCCACACGAAGGTTTCCGTAACCGACGAGATGATTGCGCGCACCTGCGGGTGCCAGCCTTGGTAAGCGGCGAGCGCGTCGGCGACGTTGCCGGGCTCGGTCCAGGATTCCTTGGTCCAGGCGTCGCGGTCGATCAGGCAGACGAAATTCAGAAGCCGGCCGGGACGGACGAAATAGTGCACGAAATGCTTGCCGGGACCCATCCAGATCTGCGACTCGGCCGTCAGGTCGAGATGCCTGATGCGCTCGGCCGACACCAACCCGCGATAAGCGATGCAGCCGGTGAACCGCGGATGCTCGGCGCCGAACAGCAGCGCTCGCACGGTCGAATGAATGCCATCGGCGCCAATCATGATGTCGGCCGTCACGGCCGCCTTGCCGGCGAACTGCATTTCGACGCGGTCGCCGTGATCGATGAAGCCGGTGAGCTTATGACCGAGATGCAGGCGCTCGGTCGGAACTTTGTTCCCCAGCATCATCAGCAGATCATGACGATGCGCGGTGTAAAAGCGCGGCGGATCACCGGGCGCCGTCGCGATCGGCGTGAACAGCAGCGTGCGGCCGTCGTCCCAACGCCGCTGCCGCCAAGCGGGCGGCGCGACGCATTGCGTCTTGAGCTCCTCTGTGAGACCCAAGTGATAGAGCAGCCGCACGGCGTTAGGGGTGAGCACGATGCCGGCGCCGATTTCGCGCAGCTCGGGCGCCTGCTCGTAGACCTGGACGTCGAAACCGGCCTTCAGCAGCGACAGCGCCGCCGCCGATCCGCCGATGCCGCCCCCGATGATAGCGATGCTCGGTTTCTTGTCAGTCACGCGCCCGGCCGCCGCAATACTGTCGTGGCGGCATCATACAGCATCGCCGCGTATCGCAAATTGCCGCTAGCGGCGACCGCGTCCTAGCGGACGTGCGTGGGCGCCTGCAACGCGCTCAAGGCATTCCTGGGGCGTCGGGCGCCGATCACCTGGGCGATGCATTTCTCGCCGGTTTTGCAGAAGACGACGCAATCGGTGCCGGGGCCGCCATGACAATCGGTGCCGCACTCATATCCGCCGGCGTCCTGCGAAAACTTGCCGCCGGCTTTGGTGCAGATGCTTTTCATCTCTTCGGCCGTTTGCTTGGGGAGATGAACGTCAGCGGCCAAGGCTGGAACACTGGCTGGAGCGCTGAAACCAAGAACGCCGGCAATAATGAGGGGCGCGATTAAATCTCGCACGGAAACCTCCGCTGCTACGCGTCGCCCCACGCTATATTAGACGCACCATTCCGATAATTTAAGCCCCGCTAGCCGCGCGTTTTCAGAACTGGTCTTCCGGCATATCCATCGTTGATCGCCGCACCCGTCTGGATGCGGGCGAGGTGCGCGGCGGTTTCCGGCAGCATGCGCTCCATGAAGAAGCGCGCGGTGACGAGCTTGGCCGAATAACGCGGCGTCGAGCCGTTGGCCTTCGGCAGCTTGGCGATCGCGGCTTCGGCGATCCGGCACCACATGTAGCCGAGCGCCACCAGCCCGAAGAGATGCATGTAGTCGTAGGAGCCGGCGCCGGCATTGTCGGGCTTGGCCATGGCGTTCTGCATGAACCACATCGACGCCTGTTGCAGGTGCGCGAGCGAAGCGCCGAGCGGCTTGAGATAGACGTTCATCTCGCTGCTGTCGGCGCGTTCCTTGAGATAGGTCTGCACCTCGTTGAAGAACGCCATCAGCGCGCGGCCGCCATCCTTGCCGAGCTTGCGGCCGACCAGGTCGAGCGCCTGGATGCCGTTGGCGCCTTCGTAGATCTGCGCGATGCGGGCGTCGCGCACGAACTGCTCCATGCCGTGCTCGGCGATGTAGCCGTGGCCGCCGAAGATCTGCTGCGCCATCACGGTGTTGGCGAAGCCGCAATCGGTCAGCACGCCTTTGATCACCGGCGTGAGCAGGCTCATGTGATCGTCGGCGCTCTGGCGTTCCTTGGCGTCCTCGGAGCGATGCGCGACATCGCCCTTGAGCGCGGTCCACATCACCAGCGCGCGCGCTGCCTCGTTGAAGGCGCGCATGGTCATCAAATTCCGGCGCACGTCGGGATGCACGATGATCGGATCGGCCGCCTTGTCGGGATATTTCACGCCCGAGATGGCGCGGCCCTGCAGGCGCTCCTTGGCGTAGATGACGGCGTTCTGATAGGCGACTTCCGATTGCGCGAGGCCCTGCACGCCGACGCCCAGGCGCGCCTCGTTCATCATCACGAACATGGCGTTCAAGCCGCGGTTCTCTTCGCCGATCAGCCAGCCGGTCGCGCCGTCATAATTCATGACGCAGGTGGCGTTGCCGTGGATGCCCATCTTTTCTTCGAGCGAGCCGCAGCAGACGCCGTTCTTGGCGCCGAGCGAGCCGTCGTCATTGACCATGATCTTCGGCGCCACAAAGAGCGAAATGCCCTTGGTGCCCGCCGGCGCGCCTTCGATGCGCGCGAGCACCAGATGGATGATGTTCTCCGACAGATCGTGCTCGCCGGCCGAGATGAAAATCTTGGTGCCGGTGATCTTGTAGCTGCCGTCGCCCTGCTTGACCGCCTTGGTGCGCAACAGCCCCAAGTCAGTGCCGCAATGCGGCTCGGTCAGGTTCATGGTGCCGGTCCAGACGCCTTCGACCATCTTCGGCAGGTATTTCTGCTTGAGCGCGGGCGAAGCGTGCGCGAGCAGCGCGGCGATGGCGCCCTGCGTCAGTCCCGGATACATGGCGAAGGCCATGTTGGCCGAGCAGAGGAATTCGTTGACCACCTCGGTCAGCGTCGCCGGCAGGCCCTGCCCGCCGAACTCGGCCGGCACCGAAATGCCGATCCAGCCGCCCTCGGCGACCTGCTTATAGGCATCCTTGAAGCCGGTGGGGGTGGTGACGCTGCCGTCGGCGTGGCGCGTGCAGCCCTCCTTGTCCCCGACCCGGTTGAGCGGGGTGAGCACCTCTTCCGAGAACTTGGCCGCCTCGCGCAGCACCGCCTCGACCACATCGGGCGAAGCGTCGGCGAAACCCGGCAAATTGCCGTAGCGATCGAGATGGAAGACGTCGTTCAACAGGAACAGGGCGTCGTCCACGGGTGCTTTGTAGGTCGGCATCGGTCCCTCCAGCGCCGCTCGATGAGCGCGCTTAACAACTCGTTAACTATTGAACGGTTGCGACCGATGTAAGACGGCCGCGGCGTTCCCCCATACCGCCAGCATCGCGCATCCCGCTTACAGCCGCGTTAAAGCGCGAAACGGGAAACCGCCCGGAAAATCCGGCACTTCCGCCCGATCGTTAACCCCTTTTTTACCGTGGGCGGCAAAAGTCGCGGTTCGAGACGAACGGACCGCGCCTGTATCCACCCGCCGTTAACGTGTGCCGGTTCCGCGAGAGAGCCGGCCGCAGCGTTGGCGCCTCCACTCTCTCACGTGGTGAAGAATGAAATTTGGCGTGCCGTGGAGCGTGAAAGGGATAAGGCCGGAAGCGCGCGAGACAGCACGAGAAGCGGCGCGCCGGGCGGGCGTGCCGTTGAGCGAATGGCTCAACGCCGTGATCCTGCAACAGGCCGAGGAACAAGGCATCGACGCGCACGCGCATGACGATGACGACGCCTACGGCGAGGACGCCGGCGTGCATCAGCGGCTCGACGAGCTTTCACGCCGCATCGAGCAGATGAACCGCAGTGGACCGGCCGCCTATGCGCCGCCGCCGCGCCGCGCCCGCAACGAGACCGACACGATGGCCGAGATGATCGGGCGGCTCGACCGCCGCCTCGATCAATTCGCCAATGCCTCGCGCCCGGTGGCGCCGCCGCTTCAACCCGCCATGCAACCAGCCTTGCCGGCGCCGATCGACCGCGCGGTTGCCGAAATCACCGCACGCCAGCGTGCGCTCAACGGACTGCCGGCGCCGGGCTCGCCGCCAATGCCGGCCACCGTCGCACCGCGCGCGCCCTTGCCGACGCAGGACATCTCCGGACTGGAAGACCGGCTGCGTCAGATCACCGACCAGATCGAGACTTTGCGCCGCCCAGGCGTCGAAGAGGCGATCAACGCCTTGCGCGAGGAATTGGGCGAGATCGGCCATGCGCTCACCGAGGCCATGCCGCGGCGCGCCATCGACGCTATCGAGAAACAGATCGCGGGCCTGAGCCAGCGCATCGCCGAAGGCCGCCAATCCGGCAACATTGCCGGCGTCGAGCACGGCGCGCTGGCGAACGTCGAGCACGGGCTTGCCGAAGTGCGCGACGCGCTGCGCGGGCTGACGCCGGCGGAGAACCTGGTCGGCTTCAACGAGGCGGTGGCGGGACTGGCGCACAAGATCGACATGATCGTGGCGCAGAAGGACCCGGCGACGCTGGCGCAACTCGACAGCGCCATCACCACGCTGCGCTCGCTGGCAACTCACATTGCCTCCAATGAGACCGTGGGCAAGCTGGCCGCGGAAGTGCAGACGCTGGCCGAACGGGTCGAGCATGTCGGGCATGCGGCAAACGGAAGTGCCGCGCTCGATCATCTCGAGCAGCGCATCAACGCGCTGGCCGATGCGCTGGCCGACCGCGTGCAGTCCGGCGGCGCGGTGCCGCCGCATCTGGAAGCGCTGGTGCAATCGCTCTCCGACAAGATCGAGCAGCTGCAATCCTCGCGCGGCGACAGTGTCGCGATGGGTCATCTGGAAGACCGCATCGTCAGCCTGGTGACGAAACTGGACGCGTCGGAATCGCGCCTCGGGCAACTGGAAGCGGTCGAGCGCGGGCTCGGCGACCTGCTGGTGCATATCGAGGACATGCGGAGCAACAAGCAAAGCGGCGGCTTGCGCGCCGATGCCTCGCCTGCGGTCGACGAGCTCAAGCACGACATTGCGCGCACGCAGGACGCGCTGGACAACGTGCACGGCACGCTCGCGCTGGTGGTCGACCGGCTGGCCGCGATCGAGCACGGCATGCGCGGCGAGGCGCCCGCCATGCCGGCCGGCAAACTGGCGGTGCGCGCGGTGAGCACGGCGCAAGAACCGCCAAAGAACCGAGAGAAGCGCCGCAACATTTGCCGCCGGCCACGCCCTTGCAGATGCCGCCGCCGCAGGCGGCCCCGCCTGCGCGGCCGCCTTTGCCGCCCGCCGCGCAGCCCGCCCCTCCTCCGCAGCCGGCGCCACGCCGCCGCGCCGCGACACTGCCGATCAATCCCGACCTGCCGCCCGATCAGCCGCTCGAGCCCGGTTCCGGTCCGCCGCCGCTGCGCGCCAATTCGGCGGCGCGCATCGCCGCGTCCGAAGCGGCGCTTCGCGGCGCAAGGCCCGCCGCCGACGCAGCGCCCGGAGGCAAATCGAGCTTCATCGCCGCCGCCCGCCGCGCCGCCCAATTGGCGCTGCAGCACGCGCCCGGCATGCGTGCCAAGAATGCCATGCCCGCCACGCCTGCCATGCCTGCCGCGCCTGCCCCGGCCGAGCCGGAGGAGTTCGACGAGGGCATGAGCCCCTCGCTGCGGGCCAGGCTGGCGAAACGGGTGAAGTCGCTGTTCATCGCCGCCAGCATCATCGCCATCGTGGTCGGCGGCGTGCAGATCGCCGGCAATTTCATCGGCGGCAACGAAAAGACCGCCAAAACTGGCAAGGCCCAGATCGAAAAGCCGCCCGAGGTCGCGGGCGCGCCGCTCGATCTCACTCCGGACGAGCCGCGGCAAGAAACCGCCGCCGCGCCGCCGCTCGCCGCGCCGGCCGCGCCTGCCCCGGCGCAAGTCGCCACCACGCCGGCGTTCAATTTCGATCCGGGTGCCAAGGACAATTCCTCGCTGTTCGATCCGCCGGCTTTGACGGCGCCGCCCGCGCAGCCGAAGAACGACGTCACCGGCTCGATCCCGGCGCGCGCCAAGGGCCCGCAGCTTGCGCCGATGACCGACCAGCTGCCGCTCGCCATCGGCGGGCCGCAGCTGCGCAGCGCGGCTGCCAGCGGCGACGTCGGCGCGGCCTATGAGGTTGCCCTGCGCTTCGCCGAAGGCCGCGGCGTGCCGATGAATTTGACCGAAGCGGCGCGCTGGTTCGAGCGCGCGGCCGGCAAAGGCCTGGTCCCGGCGCAGTTCCGCTATGCCAGCATGCTGGAGAAGGGCCAGGGCGTGAAGAAAGACCTGCCGCAGGCCCGCCGGCTCTATCTCGCCGCCGCCGCCAAAGGTAGCGCCAAGGCCATGCATAATCTCGCCGTGCTCTATGCCGAGGGCATCGACGGCAGGCCGGACTATGGCATAGCGGTCAAATGGTTCCAGCAGGCCGCGCAGCGCGGCATCGCCGACAGCCAATATAATCTCGGTGTGCTGGCGGCGCGCGGGCTCGGCACCGATAAGAACTTCACCGAGTCCTATAAATGGTTCGCGCTGGCGGCCGCCAAGGGCGACGCGGAAAGCGCCAAGAAGCGCGACGAGGTGGCCAGCCATCTCGACCCCCAGGCGCTCGCCGCCGCCCAGCAGGCGGTCAAAAGCTTCGTGCCCACGCCGCAGCCGGAGGAGGCGACCGCCGTGCCCAAGCCGCAGGGCGGCTGGGACGACGCGAAAGGCGCCGAGGCCGCCCCGGCTCCGGTCAAGCCGAAGACGAATACGCGACCGGCGCCGCATGCGCCCCTGTCGCTCGGCTCGTTCACCGTCGGAAAGCAGTGAACAAGCGCGGCACTTTGGCGTAAAACGTGATCGCGCGCGTTTTCATCGCTACAATCGCTCTTAAGCTGTGAACTGCGGACGAGCCTCGTGCAGATCTACCTCCCGATCGCCAACTTGCCGGTCGATGCCTTCCTGGTCCTGGGTATGGGGCTGGCGGTCGGATTCATTTCCGGCATGTTCGGCATCGGCGGCGGCTTCCTGATGACGCCGCTCTTGATCTTCATCGGCATCTCGCCGGCGGTGGCGGTGGCAAGCGTGGGCAGCCATATCGCGGCTTCCTCCTTCACCGGCGCGATCAGCTATTGGCGTCGCGGCGCGCTCGATGTGGCGCTCGCCGCGATGCTGCTCGCCGCCGGCATCATCGGCACCGCGACCGGCGTCTGGCTGTTCACCCGATTGCGCGCACTCGATCAGCTCGATCTTACCATCGGGCTTTGTTACGTGACGCTGCTCACCATTGTCGGCGCGCTGATGATCTACGAAAGCGTGCGGGCGGAGTTGCGCGCGCGCCAAGGGCTGCCGGCGACGATGCGCAGGCCGGGGAGCCACAGCTGGTTTCACGGCCTGCCGCTCAAGCTCCGGTTCAAGCGCTCGAAAATCTACGTGTCGGTCATTCCGGTCTGGGCGATCGGGTTCGTGATCGGCTTTGTCGGCGCCATCATGGGCATCGGCGGCGGCTTTCTGCTGGTGCCGATGCTGATCTATTTCCTGCGGGTGCCGACCGCGACGGTGATCGGCACTTCGCTGGTGCTCACTTTGGTCACCATGGCTTCGGCGACGGTGATGCACGCCACCACCAACCATCTGGTCGATGCGGTGCTGGCGGTGCTGCTGATGATCGGCGGAGTCGCCGGCGCGCAATTCGGCGCGCGTGCCGGCCAGCGCATGCGCGACGAACGGCTGCGCCTGCTGCTCGGAATTCTGATCCTGCTGGTCGGCTTGCGCTTTGCCTACGACCTGGTGGCGACGCCGGACAGCGCCTTTTCGATCCGGCACATGGAGCCCGTCTGATGCGCCGGCTCGCCTGCATGCTGGTTTTGGCCGCCGTCGCCTGCGGCGCGCGGCCGGCCGCGGCCGAGCGGCTGGTGGTGTCGCTGTCGAACCACCGCGTGCAGATTACCTCGAGCTTTACCGGCGAGGACCTGGTGCTGTTCGGCACCGTCGAACCCGACAGCAATGGCGGCCTGCTGCGCGCAAGCTACGATCTCGTGGTCACCGTGACCGGCCCGGGCGAGACGTTTCGCACGCGCCGCAAGGAACGGGTGGCCGGCATCTGGGTCAATACCAATTCACGCGAATTCGTGCGTGTGCCGTCTTATCTCGCAATATTGACCAATCGTCCGGTGAAAGACATCGCCAATGCCGACACGCTGCGGCGCTTGCAGGTCGGCCTCGACAATTTCCTGCTGCCGCAGCGCATCGGGCCGGACATCGCCGACACCGTGCGTGACGATCCCGTACCGGCTGGCCTTCGTGCGGCTGGAAAGCGAGCAGGGCCTCTACCGCGAAGAACCGAACGCGGTGACCTTCCTCACGCCAACGGTGTTCCGCACCTCCATCCCGCTGCCGGCCAACGTGCCGACCGGGAGCTTCGCGATCGACGTCAAGCTGTTTTCCGGCGGCGTGCTGGTGGCGCGCACCAATTCGGCGCTCGAGGTGATCAAGGCCGGCTTCGAGCAGTATGTCGCCGACGCCGCGCGCGACCACGGGCTGCTCTACGGCATCGCCACCGCGCTGATCGCGCTGTTCACCGGCTGGCTGGCGAGCGTGGTGTTCCGCAGGGATTAATCCCGCAGACAGCGTTTTGCCGCGAAAGCGTAGAGCCGGTCCTCGCCCAGCATATGCGCGGTGAAGGCAAGCGTGCCGAACAGATCGGCAAAGGCGGCATCGCGAATATTCAAGCCGCCGGTGAAGGCGCCGAAGGCCGGCATCACCATGCGCGTCTCGTCGGCGGCAAAGCAGCGGCGGCTGACCGCGCGGCCGCGATGCGACACGCGCGCCACCGGATGCAGATGACCCGCGATCTCGCCTTCGGCGCCGGTCGGCATATGACGGAAGCGCAAAGCGTCGAGCGTGAACTCTGCGTGAAACACGCCGCCGATATTCGCGGCCGGTTCCGGATCGTGATTGCCGGTGAGCCAGATCCAGTCGCGCCCGCGCTGCAGCGCCAGCAGATTGTCGCGGTCTTCGCGCGACAGCCGCGCCGGGCCGCCGCCATCATGGAAACTATCGCCGAGCGCGACCACGACGCGCGGCGCGTAATGGGCGACGAGACGGGCAAGGCGAGACAGCGTCGCCGCCGTGTCGTAAGGCGGCAGCAATTGCCCGCGCGCGGCAAAGCTCGAGCCTTTCTCCAGATGCAGATCGGCGACGGCGAGCAGGCCCTGCTCCGGCCAATAGAGCGCGCCGGAGCAATCGGCGAGCAGCGGCACGCCGGCAAGGACAATGAGATTGCCCATGCTTTCCGCTTTTTTCGCCGCCAGGCTCAATGCATCGCCTCCTTGATCAATTCGTCCGCGGCCTCGGCCAAAATATCGTCGGCCGCCTCGCCGTAGACGGTCTCGCGCCCGATCTCCAGCAGCACCGGAACCGACAGCGGCGAGACGTGGTCGAGCGCTTTATGGACAATTCGGCCCTTGATGCGCGAGAGCATTTCGCCGAGCCGCTTGATGTCCAAGAGGCCGGTGGCGGCGTCGGCGCGGGCGGCGCGCAGCAGAATGTGGTCGGCCTGATGCTTGCGCAGCACGTCGTAGACGAGATCGGTGGAAATCGTGAGCTGGCGGCGCGATTTTTCCTCGCCGGGGAAACGCTTCTCGATCAGCCCGGCGATGATGGCGCAGGAGCGGAAGGTGCGTTTCATCAGCGCCGATTCGGCGAGCCAGGCTTCCAGATCGTCGCCCAGCATGTCCTGGTCGAACAATTGGGCGAGCGACAAATCGCCGCGCTGGATGCGTAGGCCGAGGTCGCCGAGGCCCCAGACGGCAAGCGCATATTCATTGGCGACGAAGCCGAGCGGCTTCATCCGCGCGCGCTCGAGCCGGCGGGTGAGCAGCATGCCGAGCGTCTGGTGCGCGAGCCTGCCCTCGAACGGGTAGCAGACCAGATAATATTTAGCGGCGCGCGGGAAGGTCTCAACCAGCAGGTCGCCGGCCTTCGGCAACATCGACCGCCACTGCTGGATTTCCAGCCATTCACGCACCGGCGCCGGCAACGCGCGCCAGGCATTGGGCGACGCGAGGATCGCGCGCACGCGCGCGGCCAGGTAAGTCGACAGCGGGAACTTGCCGCCTTCATAGGCCGGCACTTTCGGATCGGTCGCCGTGGTGCGCGTGACGTAGGCTTCGTCCTCGACCAGCGCCTCGTATTTGAGAATTTCACCGGCGAAGACGAAGGTGTCGCCGGGCGTCAGCGTCTCGATGAAATATTCCTCGACCTCGCCGAGAATGCGGCCGCCGCGCGCAACGATCGCGCCTGAAGCGCGCGAGCGCACCAGCCGCACCTTGATCATGTCGGCTTCGACGATGGTGCCGACATTCATGCGGTAGCGTTGCGCGACGCGCGGATGGGTGACGCGCCAGCGGCCGTCCTTACCCTGCCGGATCTTGGCGAAACGCTCGTAAGCCTTGAGTGCGTAACCGCCGGTGGCGACGAAATCGACCGCGGCGTCGAAATCGGAGCGCGCGAGCGACGCGTACGGTGCCGCGGCGCGCACTTCATCGTAAAGCTCGTCGGGCAGGAACGGCGCGCCGACGGCGCGGCCGAGGATGTGCTGGGCCAGCACGTCGAGCGCGCCGGTGCGCAACGGCGGCGTGTCCTGCGCATTGTCGGCGACCGCATCGATGGCGGCGCGGCATTCCAGCACTTCGAAGCGGTTGGCGGGAACCAGCACGGCCTCCGATGGCTCGTCGAAGCGATGATTGGAGCGGCCGACGCGCTGCATCAGCCGCGATGAGCCCTTGGGCGCGCCGACATTGATGACGAGATCGACGTCGCCCCAGTCGACGCCGAGATCGAGCGAAGACGTGCAGACCACCGCGCGCAATTTGCCGCTCGCCATGGCATCTTCCACCTTGCGGCGCTGCGCGACGTCGAGCGAGCCGTGATGCAGCGCGATGGCGAGATTGTCGTCGTTCACCCGCCACAGTTCCTGGAAGATGAATTCCGCCTGGCTGCGCGTGTTGACGAACACCAGCGTCGTCTTGTGCGTCTTGATCAGCGCGTAGATTTCGGCGAGCGCATGCAGCGCCGAATGGCCGGCCCAGGGCAGATGCTCCTCGGTATCGAGCATGGTGACGTTGGGCTGTGCGCCGGCTTGCGCCACCACCAGATCGGCGCGCGCTTGCCCGCCCGGCGGCTGCGGCACCAGAAAGCGGCAGAGATCGTCCGGCTCGGCGACGGTTGCGGAAAGCCCGACGGTGGTGAGCTGCGGCGAAAGCCGGAACAGGCGCGCCAGGCCGAGCGACAAGAGGTCGCCGCGCTTCGACGTGGTGAGCGAATGCAATTCGTCGAGCACGACGCGGCGCAGCGTGCCGAACAGATAGGGCGCATCGGGCGTCGCCAGCAGCAGCGCCAACTGCTCCGGCGTAGTGAGCAGAATGTCGGGCGGATAGCGGCGCTGGCGCTGCCGCTTGGAGGCGGGTGTATCGCCGGTGCGCGTCTCGAGCTTCACGGCGAGGCCCATCTCGCGCACCGGGATCTCCAGGTTGCGCGCGATGTCGACCGCCAGCGCCTTGAGCGGCGAGATATAGAGCGTGTGCAGGCCGCCTTCGCGGCGAACATCGCGGCCGGTGGAGACAAGCCTGCGGCGCATATTCTCCCCTCCCCCCATTCGCGCAGCGAATGGCGGGGAGGGGTCGGGGGTCGGGGGAATGGCGGCGCGATCGGGCAAAGAGCCCCCCACCCCTAACCCCTCCCCGCCGCTTCGCGGGGGGAGGGGAACGCGCTGTGCGCACTGAGATTTTGATTCTGCATTCCGCTTATGCAACTCCACCAGCGTCGGCAGGAAGCCGGCGAGCGTCTTGCCGCCGCCGGTCGGCGCGATCAGCAGCACGGAGCGCCCCTGCCGCGCCTTTGCCAGCAGTTCAAGCTGGTGCGCGCGCGGCGACCAGCCGCGGCCGGCGAACCAGCGGGCGAATATGTCCGGCAATAGCGGCTGTTCGGGGCGCGCGAGCGCGGTTGCGGGGCTCATGGATCGATTCTAGGACATATCGCGAAAGCGTGCGCGACAAGTTCGTGCTAGCCAAGTTCGTGTTAGCCAAGTTCGTGTTAGCATTGGGAACTTCGGTGGAGGATTGGATGGCCAATAGCGACGACGGTGTGACCAAGCGCAATGACGTGGTGACCAAGGTCTTCGGCGGCTCGCCGCTGGCCGTGCTCGGCCGCCTGGTGCTGGTGTCGATCCTGGTCGGCGTCATCCTGTCGGTGCTCGGGCTCGACCCGTTCGACATCTTCCACAGCATCGAGCGATTGTTCCGCACCATCTGGAACATGGGCTTCGACGCCGTGCGCTATTTGTGGCGTTATTTCCTGCTCGGCGCGGTGATCGTGATCCCGATCTGGCTCGTCATGCGGCTGGTGAACGCGCCGCGCGGCAAGTAGCTCAACTCGGCCAGCTCTCCGCCGTGATCTCGGCGGCATCCGCGCCCACAATGGCGGCAAGCGAATCGCGGTGGCCGCGTTTCAGCGCCGCCGACAAATCGGCCTTGATCTCCGACAGCAAGCCGATGCCGCGGAACACCAGCCCCGTATAGAGCTGCAACAGCGTGGCGCCGGCCTTGATCTTGGCGATCGCGGTCGGTCCTGAATCGATGCCGCCAGCGCCGATCAGCGGGAAGGCGCCCTCGGCGCGCACGAAGGTTTCCGCCAGCATGCGGGTCGACAGCTTGAACAGCGGGCGGCCGGACAGACCGCCCCGCTCCTTCGCCTTGTCGCGCTCGCGCAAGGCGGCGGGGCGGCCGATGGTCGTGTTGCCGACGATCATGCCGTCGACGCGGTGCTTGCGCGCGACGCCGACGACGTCGTCGAGTTCGTTCAGCGTCAGGTCGGGCGCGATCTTGAGCAGCACCGGCGTCGGCCCCGAGCGCGGCCGCGCCGCCTCGCGCGCGGCCACCACGCGGGCGAGTAGATCGTCGAGCGCACCCGCCTGCTGCAGGTCGCGCAGGCCCGGCGTGTTGGGGGAAGAGACGTTGACGGTGAAATAGCTTGCGACCGGCGCGAAGGTCTCGATCAGCCGCACATAGTCCTCGGCGCGGTCGGTGGAGTCGCGGTTGGCGCCGATATTCACCCCCACAACACCACCCTCGCGGGCGCGCGCGGCCAGCCGCGCCAGCACCACCGGCGCCCCCTCATTGTTGAAGCCGAGCCGGTTGATCGCGCCCTCGTCGGCCTCCAGTCGGAACAGACGGGGGCGCGGATTGCCGGCCTGGGGGCGCGGCGTCACGGTGCCGACCTCGACGAAACCAAAGCCGAGCCGCAACAAGGCGTCCGGCACCTGGGCGTTCT
The DNA here is from genome assembly GCA_963734465.1 of uncultured Alphaproteobacteria bacterium. Taxonomy (GTDB): domain Bacteria; phylum Pseudomonadota; class Alphaproteobacteria; order Rhizobiales; family Xanthobacteraceae; genus Pseudolabrys. The sequence goes on along the minus strand of CAVTHL010000033.1, from coordinate 129,954 downwards.
TGTCGAAGCCGGCCGCCAAGCCCACCGGATTGGGGAAATTGAGCCCGAAGGCGCGCACCGCCAGCTCCGGGGCGTCCGCCGCGGCGCGCGAAACCGGCATATAGCGCAAGGCCTTGATGGCCAGGCCATGCGCGTCCTCCGGGTCGAGCGCCCGCAGCAGCGGGCGGGACAGGCGGTCGAACAGGCCGATCACCGGCGGCTCCGTTGGTGTTGTGGTGGTGGCGACCCTACCGGCGCGGAAACGCCCTGTCCAAATTCACGAAAATTTTGCCGCGGGGGCGTTTTCAAGGTTATAATTCCTATATAGTACAGGCAATGTCACCGACGATTCGTGCTGGGGTATCCATCAAACCATGCTGACACATAACCAGATCTGGACTGCGCTCGACCGGCTGGCGGCGCGCGCCAAGCTGACGGCCTCCGGCCTTGCCAAGAAGGCGGGGCTCGACCCGACCACCTTCAACAAGTCCAAGCGCATCACGCCGGAAGGCCGGCCGCGCTGGCCCTCGACCGAATCGGTCGCCAAGGCGCTGGCGGCGACCAACACCAAGATCGACACCTTCATGAGCCTGCTGACCGACAGCGGCAAAGCGGTGATCTCGAACGTGCCGCTGATCGGCTTCGCCGAAGCCGGCGCCGGCGGCTATTTCGACGACGGCGGCTTCCCGGTCGGCAAGGGCTGGGAGGAGATCGCCTTCCCCTCGGTCACCGACGAGCACGCCTATGCGCTGGAGATTTCCGGCGACTCGATGAAGCCGGCCTATCGCGACGGCGACGTCATCGTGGTCTCGCCGGCGGCGCCGGTGCGCAAGGGCGACCGCGTCGTGGTCAAGACCAAGGACGGCGAGGTGATGGTGAAGGAGCTCAAGCGCAAGAACTCGAAGCACGTCGAGCTCAAATCGCTCAACGCCGAGCACCGCGACCGCACGCTGTCGATGTCGGACATCTTATGGATCGCCCGCATCATGTGGGCCAGTCAGTAAAAGCCGGAGACATCCAATGAACCGTCGTCATGCGTTGAAGGCGCTGGCAGGATTAGCGCTATGTCCGCTTTGCGCCCAAGTCGGATTCGCGGCTGAAGGCGCGCACTGGGGTTACGAGGGCGCGACCGGCCCGGACCACTGGGGCGACGTCGACGCGGCCAGCAAAGTCTGCTCGGCCGGATCGCAGCAATCGCCAATCGACATCCGCGATGCGATCAAAGCGCGGCTTCCGCGGCTCAAGACCACGTGGGCCAGAAGCGCCGACACTATTGTCAACAACGGCCACACCATCCAGCTCAACGTCGCGCCCGGCAGTACACTGAGTCTCGGCAAAGACGGCTACACGCTGCTGCAATTCCATTTCCATCATCCGAGCGAGCATACGGTTTCCGGTAAGAACTCCCCGATGGAGGTGCATTTCGTGCACCGCAATTCCGCCGGCGGCCTGGCGGTGGTCGGCGCGCTGATGATCGCCGGCCATACCAACGTGACCTTCAACAAGATCGTCGCAACCATGCCGGCACACGAAGGCGAGCCGGTCAAAGCCGCCGCCGGCATCGATCCGAATAAGTTGCTGCCGCCGCTGCGCAGCTATTACCGCTATGCCGGCTCGCTGACGACGCCGCCTTGCAGCGAAACGGTTGAGTGGCTGGTGCTGCATCAGCCGATCCAGGTCGCGAAGAGCGACGTCGAGGCTTTCGCCAAGCTCTTTCCGATGAATGCGCGGCCGGTGCAGAAGGACAACCGGCGCTTCGTGCTCACCTCTTAGCGAGGGCTTAGGCCGAGCGCGCCAGCGCGCCGTCGATCATGTCGACGGTATTCTGCAAGCCGTAGACCGCGACGAACGAGCCGAAGCGCGGGCCTTTCTCCTGGCCCAGCAGCACCTGATAGAGCATGTTGAACCAGTCGAGCGAAACGCCCGGCTTGCCGTCCTTGGCCTTTTTCTTCTGGTCGAGGAACGGCTCGCGGCGGCCGACCTCGTAGACGACGTCCTGGATGTCTTCCGCGGTCGCGGCCGCCGCCGGAGATTCGACAGTGCATCGCGCAGATCGATCAACGCGGCGCGTTCCACGTCGCTCGGCTGACGGAATGTCTTGGTCGGCTGCACGAAGTCGCGGAAATAATGGATGGCGTATTCGACCTGCGCGTTCAGTTTCGGATGCGTCTGCGGCGTCACGCCCGGCTTGTAGCGGCCGATGAAGCCCCACAGCGTTTCGGCGTTCTCGGCATTCGACGACGACACCAGCGTCAACAGCATCGAGAACGACACCGGCATCTCGACCTTGGGCGGATTGCCGGCGTGGATGTGCCAGACCGGATTCGACAGCCGCTGCCGCAAATCCTGGCGTTGATAGCCGTCGAGGAACTGCTGGTACTCGTCGACCGTGCGCGGGATGACGTCGAAGTACAGCCGCTTGGCCGATTTCGGCTCGCGATACATGAAACAGGACAGGCTCTCAGGCGAGGCATAACGCAGCCATTCGTCGATGGTGAGGCCGTTGCCCTTCGACTTGGAAATCTTCTGGCCGTTCTCGTCGAGGAACAGCTCGTAATTGAAGCCTTCCGGCGGCGTGCCGCCGAGCGCGCGGCAGATTTCGCCGGACAGCTTCACGGAATCGATGAGGTCCTTGCCGGCCATTTCATAGTCGACGCCGAGCGCGACCCAGCGCATGGCCCAGTCCGGCTTCCATTGCAGCTTGCAGCGCCCGCCGGTGACCGGCGTGGTGACCGGCGCTTTGGTGTCGGGGTCTTCGTAGGTGATGGTGCCGGCCTTGGCGTCGTGCGCGATGACCGGCACCTGCAAAACGATGCCCGTTTTCGGATCGATCGGCAGGAACGGCGAATAAGTGCCGGCGCGCTCTTCGCGCAAGGACGGCAGCATGATCGCCATCACCTTGTCGAAGTGCGCCAGCATCTGTGAGCAGCGCTTGGTCGAAGCGGCCGGAGGTGTAGCACTGCGTCGACGACATGAATTCGTAGTCGAAACCGAAATGGTCGAGGAAGGCGCGCAGGCGCGCATTGTTGTGCTCGCCGAAGCTCGGATGCGTGCCGAACGGATCGGGCACCTTGGTGAGCGGCTTGCCGAGATGCTTCTCCAGCATGTCCTTGTTGGGCACGTTGTCCGGCACCTTGCGCAGGCCGTCCATGTCGTCGGAGAAGGCGATCAGCCGCGTCTTGATCTTGTCGTCGGTGAGCACGCGGAAAGCGTGACGCACCATGGTGGTGCGCGCGACCTCGCCGAAGGTGCCGATATGCGGCAGGCCGGAGGGGCCGTAGCCGGTCTCGAAGATCACTTCGTCCTTCGGCTTCTTCTTCAGGCGCGCGACGATCTTGCGCGCCTCTTCGAACGGCCAGGCGCCAGATTGTTCGGCGGTTTCGCGCAAGGATGTGGCGGTGTCGGCAACGGACATCATGATTTCCGGACAGTAGGAATCCGAACGCGATACGTCAAACTCTCGTCATTCCGGGGCGCGAGCGAAGCGAGCGAACCCGGAATGACGGCAAGTTAGAACGGGCTGATCGGGAAATAGCGCAGCCACAAATCGGTAAAGCGGCCGCTCTCCCAGAGCCGGAACAGCGCCCAGTTGAACGCCTGCCGCAACAGATCGTTGCCGCGCTTGACCGCGATGCCGACGCCCTCGCCGAAGAACTTGCTCTCCAGGAACGGCCCGCCGCGGAACACGCAGCAATTCGACGAGTCGGTGCCGTTGAGCCAGAAGGCGAGCGAAATGCCGTCGCCGAACAGCAGATCGACCTCGCCGCGCTTGAGCGCGAAGCGCGCGGCGGCGTCGGTCGGATAAGGATGCAGCTCGGCTTCGGTGAACAGCGTCTTCAAATAGGCTTCGTGCGCGCTGCCGGCGACCACCGCGATCTTCTTGCCCTCGAGCGCCGGCGGCCGCACGTCGTCGATCTGCGACGTCGCGGCGCGATACGAAGCGCGCCGGCGTGCGGTAATAGGGCTCGCTGAAGTCGACCTGCTTGCGCATATCCGGCGTCTCGGCGAGCGAGGCGATGATCGCGTCGCCCTCATTTTTGTTCAGCGACGGGATCAGCGTATCGAAGCGCCGCTGCTGCACCGTGCAGGGGACTTTCATTTCCTCGCACAGCAGGCGCGCCAGATCGACATTGAAGCCGGCGGGCGTGCCGTCGGCGCCGGTGAAATTGAACGGCGGGTAGTCGGTCTCGGTGAAAAAGCGGATGATGCTGATGCGCGTCAGGTCCGGCCGCTCCGGGCGCCGGCGCGGATCCCAGAAGCCGGGCACGGCCATAGGATCGCCGGTTTTGGGATCGGCGAGTTTGCCTTGCACGCCGGGCGGCTCATTGGGGACGCGAAGCTGCGGACGTGGCCGCCGGCGGCGGTGCGGATTTCTGCGCGACCGCCGGGCCAAGCGCTGCCACGGTCAGCAGCGCCGCCAGCGCAAATTTTCGCAAGTGCAAGACCATAAAGGACGCGGACCCCTCAAATCGCGGGGGACCATAGCACCGCAATTGCGGCGGGCCAGCCATTATTCAGAAGTGCTCAGGCGTGGGTGAGGTGCTTCTCGATCTCGCCCACCGGCATCTTGACCAGGTCCTTGTCGACCTCGGCGCGCACGGCGGCCTTGAGCGCGTGCGAATAGGCCGGCCGCAACATGCCGAGCGCGCGCGGCGGCGCCACGACGATCAGCGATTTGACCTTGCCAGCGGAGATCGAGGCATCGAGATGCTTGGCGAGCTGGGTCAGAAATGCCTGCTCGGACTGGTCGTGCCAGTCGGTCTGCGCCACTGAACTGCGGCCGCCACCGGAGGGGCTGAAGGCGCGACCGGGAGGGCCCGCGCCCTGCTCGTGGGTCGACAGGTCTTTCTGCTCGAACACTTCGAGGGTCTTCAGGTTTGGAAACTTGGCATCGCCGACATTGTGCAAGACCAGCGCCTTCTTGCCGTCGCACACCACCACCCACTCATCTTTATGAATCATCAAATCGGACATGGCTATCTCCTGACTGCACCCAACCATAAAATACCGGCCGCGTCCGGCTTTTGCTCTGGATCAAACGCGGAAGCGCCTGCTTTTGTTGCCGATATAGAGCGCTTCAGTTGCTGCCGTCCAGCAGCCGGCGGGCGATGACCTGGGCCTGGATCTCGGCGGCGCCCTCGAAAATGTTGAGAATGCGGGCGTCGCACAGGATGCGCGACACCGGGAATTCGAGCGCGAAGCCGTTGCCGCCGTGGATCTGCACGGCATTGTCGGCATTGGCCCAGGCGATGCGCGCGGCCAGCAGCTTGGCCATGCCGGCTTCCAGGTCGCAGCGGCGGCCGGAATCCTTCTGGCGCGCCGCGTAATACGTCAACTGGCGCGCGGTCATGATCTCCGCCGCCATCATGGCGATCTTGTCGGCCACGCGCGGGAAGCTGACGATCGGCACGCCGAACTGCACGCGGTTCTGCGCGTAGTCGAGCGCCTGCTCCATCGCCGCCTGCGCCACGCCGATGGCGCGCGCCGCCGTCTGGATGCGCGCGGATTCGAAGGTCTGCATGAGCTGCTTGAAGCCCATGCCCTCGACGCCGCCGAGCAGGTTTTCCGCCTTCACCTCGAAGCCGTCGAAGGCGATCTCGTATTCCTTCATGCCGCGATAGCCGAGCACTTCGATCTCGGTGCCGCTCATGCCCTTGACCGGGAATGGTTTTGAGTCGTCGCCGCGCGGCTTTTCCGCGAGCAGCATCGACAGGCCGCGGTGCCCGGTCTCCTTCGGATTGGTGCGCACCAGCAGCGTCATCAGATCGGCGCGCACCGGATGCGTGATCCAGGTCTTGTTGCCGTAGACCTTGTAGACGGAGCCTTCGCGCACGGCGCGCGTCTTGATGGAAGCGAGATCGGAGCCGGTATTGGGCTCGGTGAACACCGCGGTCGGCAGCACCTCGCCGGAGGCGATCTTGGGCAGCCACTTTTCTTTCTGCTCGCTGGTGCCGCTGCCGAGGATCAATTCGGCGGCGATCTCGGAGCGCGTGCCGAGCGAGCCGACGCCGATATAGCCGCGCGACAGCTCTTCCGACACGACGCACATGGATTCTTTGCCGAGCCCCATGCCGCCGAATTCTTCCGGAATGGTCAGGCCGAACACGCCGAGCTCGGACATCTGCCCAATCACTTCGAGCGGGATGTAGCTGTTGGTGCGGTGCCAGCCTTGCGCCTTGCCGATCACTTCGCTGTCGGCGAATTTGCGCATCTCGTCGCGGATCGATTCCAGCGTCTCGTCGAGGCCGCACATGCCGACCGTGGCGTTATGGCTCTCGCGCATCAGCTCGACCAGGCGCGCCCGGCGCTCGGCGGTGTTGCCGCTGGCGATCAAGCCTTCGACGCATCGGATTGATGCGCGCGGACACCTGCGCCATCGACAGCCCGAGATCGGCCGGCCGCACCATTTCGCCCTGGCTCATCGGAATGCCGCCGACGATCTGGGCGAGATATTCGCCGAGCGCGATGCGGACGAGATGTTCCTCCATCTCGCCGAGCGAGTCGTTGCCGGTCATGCGCTCGGTATAAGACGCGAGCTGGCGCACCGCCTCCACGTAGGTGGCGAGCCAGGCCAGCCCATGCGTGGCGCGCTGCTCGCGGTCGAGCAGCCGGCCGACCGCGTGCCCCTCCACCATCACCCGTTCGCGCACCTTGGCCACGGCGTCGGCGAGCAAGGCATCGACGGCAGCCGTTGCCTCGCGGGCAAACTCGACCAGGTCATTGTCGGCGGCGGGACGGGAAGCGGCGATTGGCATGGTCTCCTCGGGCGGCACCTCAAAGCGCCGGCGTCAAAACACTACGTGTGCAGTGCACAAAAGAAAAGTGCCAAGAAATGGGCCGGTTTTCTTAGGGCTTACGAGCTAACCCCTACCAGATTGCCTCAAAATTAACCATTTCACGCTTTTATCGCCGTGGCATCCCGCGCATGCCGGTCACTGCGGCGAACCCATTTCATGCGCTTTCCATTCTCGCTTCCCGTCCCGCGAATCCGAATTCCCGCGCATGGCCCGGTTGCTTGCAAATTTTTCGGTGCGCACACGCATCATCGTGCTGGCGCTCATTCCGGTGGCCGGCTTCCTCGCCAACGGGCTGACTTACATGTCGGGCGAAAGCGAGGTCGGCAACGCCTTTCAAACGGTGAAGCACTCGACCGCGCTTGCGGATGCCAGCCGCGATTTCAAGAGCGCGATCGCGGCGATGCGCATCACCTTGAAGGATTTCACCGCGGCGCCGAGTGACGACCTCATCGCCTTGTTCCAGCTGGCGCAAAAGATTGCCGCGCAAAGCCTCGATACCGTCGCCTCGTCGGTCGATACGGACCGGCGCGACGACATCTCAGTCCTCCGGCAACGCGTGGCGGGGCTCAAGAGCAACTTCGACAAGCTGGTCGCGGTGCAACGCACGCTTGGCTTTCGCGAAGTCGACGGCCTGCGCGGCCAGCTCAGCGTTGCCGGCAACAAGATCGAACGCATCATTAACGTCAACTTGAGTTGGCTGGCCGAAAATGACGCCAACAAACTGATGATGTCTTTGATGGCGATGCGGCAATACGAAGCCGAATATCGCGTCAACCCGGAAGAACTTATCCGTCAACAGTTCCTGGGCGCTTACAAGAAATTCACCGCGGATTTTGCGAATATCGACGGCACGCCGGAGATGAAAGACGCGCTGGAAAAAGAGGTGAACCACTACGCCGACACGTTCGAAAAGTGGATCAGCAGCTCCGACCAGGCGCATCCGCTGCGCGTGTTGATCGACATGGACAGCCAGAACATGCTGCCGCAGGCCGACGAGATCATCGCGTCGGCGCGCTTCAAATCGGACGCGGCCTCGGCCGCGCTCACCGCCTCGCAAGGCCATACCCGCACCGGCATTCTCTCGGTCGGCATCGCCATGGCCGCGCTCGGCCTGGTGTTTTCCTGGCTGATCGGACGCAGCATCACGCGTCCGCTCAACGGCCTGGCCGCGGTGATGAAGCAATTGGCCGATGGCGATACCAGCGCGCGCATTCCGGCGACTCACGCGCATGATGAGATCGGCGTGATGGCGCGCACCGTCATCGTGTTCCGCGACAACATGATCGAGCGCGAAAATCTCGCCGCCAGCCAGGCCGAAAACGGCCGCGCCCAGGAGCAGCGCAGCACGACGATTTCGACGACCATCGCGCAATTCAAGCATTCGGTCGAAAGCGTGCTGGGCAAATTGCGCGCCGCTTCGATGAAGCTCGAAATGACCTCGACCGATCTCAACAAGGCCGCCGACACCATGTCGGCCGAGGCGCAAACGGCCGAGCAGCGCGTCGGCGCCGCCTCCGACAACGTGACCGCGGCGGCAAGCTCGGTCGAGGAATTGGCGGCCTCGATCGGCGAGATCGCCTCGCAGGCGGCGAAATCGACCGACGTTGCCGGCCGCGCGGTCTCCGAAGCGCAGCGCACCGTCACCACCATGTCGGAGCTCGCCAATGCCGCGACCCGCATCGGCGAAGTGGTCGGGCTGATCCAGGCGATCGCCGGACAGACCAATTTGCTGGCGCTCAACGCCACCATCGAGGCCGCGCGCGCGGGCGAATCCGGCAAGGGCTTCGCGGTGGTAGCGGCCGAAGTGAAATCCCTGGCCGGGCAAACCGCAAAAGCGACCGAAGAGATCGCCGAGCAGATCGGCTCGATCCAATCGGCGGCCGCCGACGCCGCGCAGGCGATCGAGCAGGTCAACACCATCATTCGCGAAATGTCGGCCATCGCCACCACGGTGGCAGCGACCGTCGATCAGCAGAATTCCGCCGTCGCCTCGATTGCCGAGGGCGTGGGTCGTGCCTCGGGCGAAGCGCGCGGCGGCGCCGAGGCCATGAGCCGGGTGGCCAGTGTCACCAGCGACGCCCGCACCACCGCCGGCGACGTCAAGGCGCTGGCCGACGCCGTCGCGGTCGAGGCCGAGGGCCTGGAATCGGAAGTACGGCAGTTCCTCACCAACGTGCAGGCGGCCTGACCTCCCTCTCCCCGTAAGCGGGGAGAGGTGAAAGCCCGCCCTTGCAAACTTTCCGCCGATGGACGATCTGAAGAACGAGCGTCGTTCGGAGCAATCCATTGCGCATTGTCCAATCGTCATTGCGGATCGTGATCGAGGCCTTCCGGCATTTTCTCGCCGATGACGGCTGGGCGATCGCGAGCCATATCGCGCTGTCCACGCTGATGGCGCTGTTCCCGTTCCTGATCGTGGTCACCGCGCTCGCGGCCTTCTTCTTCGGCTCCAAGGATCTCGCCGATGAGGCGGCGAAGCTGCTGTTGCAGGCCTGGCCGCCGGAGGTGGCGGCGCCGATCTCGGACGACATCAGCGGTGTGCTGGTCAACGCGCACGGCAGCATCCTGACATTCGGCGCGGTGTTCGCGCTTTACTTCGCCTCCAGCGGCGTCGAGAGCCTGCGCATCGGGCTCAACCGCGCCTACGACATGAGCGAGGCGCGGAAGTGGTGGCTGCTGCGGCTGGAATCGATCGCCTACGTGCTGGTCGGCGCGGTTGCGATTCTGGCCTTTTCGTTCCTGGTCGTGCTGGCGCCGGTCATCTGGGACAAGCTCGTCCACTACGTGCCGGCGATGGCGCCGTTCTATGAAACGGTGACTTTTGCCCGCTATGCCATCGCCGCGTCGGTGCTGATCGTCGCGCTGCTGATCGTGCACCTCTGGCTGCCGGCGGGCCGCCGTGGGTTCATCGAGATCGCGCCGGGCATTATCGCGACGATGCTGCTGTGGCTCGTGAGCGGCGCCGCCTTCGGACGCTACCTTGCCAGTTACGCCTTCGCTTATGTGTCGATGTATGCGGGGCTGGCGTCCGCGATGATCGCGCTGATCTTTCTTTACGTCTGCGCGTCGATCTTCATCTATGGCGGCGAACTGAATTCGGTGATCGCCAAAGAACGCACGACGGCGCGCGAGAAAAAACGCGGCAAGAAACGCGCGAGCGTCAGCCGCCCGCCGCCTCCTGCACGTCCTCGAGCGTCTTCAGGCCCGGGCGCTGCGCGTTGACCAGCACCGCCATGTTGCCGGGCGGGTGCTGGTTCTTCCACATCTTCATGTGCGCGAGCGGGATCTTGTCCCAGGGGAACACCTCGCTCATGCAGGGATCGATGCGCTGCTCGAGCACGAAGCGGTTGGCGGCTCGATCGCCTGCTTCAGATGCGCGAAGTGCGAGCCCTGGATGCGCTTCTGCCGCATCCAGACGTAACGCGCGTCGAAGGTGAGGTTGTAGCCGGTGGTGCCGGCGCAGAACACGACCATGCCGCCGCGCTTCACCACCAGGCAGGAGACCGGGAAGGTCTGCTCGCCGGGATGCTCGAACACGATGTCGACGTCGCGCTTGCCGGTGATGTCCCAGATCGCCTTGCCGAAGCGGCGCGCTTCCTTGGTCCAGACGTCGTATTCCGGCGAGCCGACCTTCGGCATCTGCCCCCAGCACTTGAAGTCCTTGCGGTTGATCACGCCCTTGGCGCCGAGGTTGAGCACGTACTCGGCTTTGCTCTCGTCGGAGACGATGGCGATGGCATTGGCGCCGGAGGCGGCGACCAGTTGCACGCCGAACACGCCGAGGCCGCCGGAGGCGCCCCACACCAGCACGTTGTCGCCCGGCTTGAGCGTGTGCGGCGAATGGCCGAACAGCATGCGGTAGGCGGTGGCGAGCGTGAGCGTGTAGCAGCCCGACTCTTCCCAGGTGAGATGCTTGGGCTTGTGCATCAATTGCCGCGACTGCACGCGGCAGAATTGCGCGAACGAGCCGTCCGGCGTCTCGTAGCCCCAGATGCGCTGCGACGGCGACAGCAGCGGATCGCCGCCATTGCAGTCCTCGTCGTCGCCGTCGTCCTGATTGCAGTGGACGATGACCTCGTCGCCGACCTTCCAGCGCTTCACCTTGGTGCCGACCGCCCAGACGATGCCGGAGGCGTCGGAGCCGGCGATGTGGAAGGGATGCTTGTGGCCGTCGAGCGGCGAGATCGGGATGCCGAGGCCGGCCCAGACGCCGTTGTAATTGACGCCGGCGGCCATCACGAAGACCAGCACCTCGTCCTCGGCGATCGGCCAGGTCGGCACCACTTCGAGCTGGAAGGATTGGTCGGGCGGGCCGTGGCGCTCCTTGCGGATCGCCCAGGCGTGCATCTTCTCCGGCACGTGGCCGAGCGGCGGAACCTCGCCGATGTCGTAGAGGTCCTTGAGCGGAGCGACGCTCCTTAAGGGTGCGGCGGCCGGCATGGGCAATCTCCTTGCACGGCGCTAGTCTGCCGCAGTTCATGTTGCATTGCAACAAAAGACGGGCCAGACTGTTCCTTATGCGCGACAAGCCGTGGATTTTCCGCACCTATGCCGGCCATTCGACGGCCGCGGATTCCAACGCGCTCTATCGCAAGAACCTGGCCAAGGGACAGACCGGCCTCTCGGTCGCCTTCGATCTGCCGACGCAGACCGGCTACGACTCCGATCACGTGCTGGCCAAAGGCGAGGTCGGCAAAGTCGGCGTGCCGGTGTGCCACCTCGGCGACATGCGAGCGTTGTTCGAGGGTATTCCGCTCGCGACGATGAACACGTCTATGACCATTAACGCCACGGCGGCGTGGCTGATGGCGCTCTATATCGCGGTCGCCGACGAGCAGGGCGCTGCCCGTAGTAGCCTGCAGGGCACAATCCAGAACGACATCATCAAAGAGTATCTCTCGCGCGGCACTTACGTTTTTCCACCTGCGCCCTCCATGCGGCTGATCAAGGACGTTGCGATCTTCACGACGTCCGAATTGCCGAAATGGAATCCGATGAACATCTGCTCCTACCATTTGCAGGAAGCAGGGGCGACGCCGGTGCAGGAGCTTGCTTTTGCGCTCGCCACCGCCATCGCGGTGCTCGACACCGTGAAGGCCTCGGGCGAGGTCAGCCAGGAAAAATTCAGCGAGGTGGTCGGCCGCATCTCGTTCTTCGTCAATGCCGGGCTGCGCTTCATCACCGAAATCTGCAAGATGCGCGCCTTCGTCGATCTGTGGGACGAGATCACGCGCGACCGCTACGGCATCACCGATCCGAAGCACCGGCTGTTCCGCTACGGCGTGCAGGTGAATTCGCTCGGCCTCACCGAGCAGCAAGCCGAGAACAACGTCGCGCGCATCTTGCTCGAGATGCTGGCGGTGACGCTGTCGAAGAACGCACGCGCCCGCGCCGTGCAATTGCCGGCCTGGAACGAGGCGCTCGGCCTGCCGCGGCCGTGGGATCAGCAATGGTCGCTGCGCATGCAGCAGATCCTCGCCTACGAGACCGACCTGCTCGACTACGGCGACATTTTCGACGGCTCCAAGGTGATGACCGAGAAGGTCGAGGCGCTCAAGCGCGAAGCGAAAGAAGAACTCAAGCGCATCGAGGAGATGGGCGGCGCGGTCAAAGCGGTCGAGAGCGGCTACATGAAGCAGCAGCTCGTCGAGTCGAACACCGCGCGGCTGGAAGCGATCGAGCGCGGCGAACAGATCGTCGTCGGCGTCAATAAATATCTCGAGAGCGAGCCGTCGCCGCTCACCGGCGGCGTCGAGTCGATCATGACGGTGTCGGAAGACGCCGAGCGCGGCCAGATCGAGAAGCTGAAGGCCTGGCGCGCGTCGCGCGACGACAAGCCGCGGTCAAGCCGCGCTCGACGCGTTGAAGCGCGCCGCCGCGGGCGGCGGCAACATCATGCCGGCGTCGATCGCCTGCGCCAAAGCCGGCGTCACCACCGGCGAATGGGGCTGGACGCTGCGCGAAGCGTTCGGCGAATACCGCGCGCCGACCGGCGTCGGCCGCGCCATGCGCAACGATGTCGCAGGGCTCGACGATATCCGCGCCGATGTCGACCGCGTTTCACGCAAGCTCGGTCGTCGTTTGACGTTCCTGGTCGGCAAGCCCGGGCTCGACGGCCATTCCAACGGCGCCGAGCAGATCGCGGTGCGCGCGCGCGATGCCGGCATGCAGGTGGTCTACGAGGGCATCCGCCTGACGCCGGAAGAGATCGTCGATGCGGCGCGCAAGGAAAAAGCGCACGTGATCGGCCTGTCGGTGCTCTCCGGCAGCCATCTGCCGCTGGTCGAGGATGTGGTCGGCCGCATGAAGGAGGCCGGCCTCGACGTGCCGCTGGTGGTCGGCGGCATCATCCCGCCGGAGGACGCGGCCGAACTGGAAAAGGCCGGCGTCGCCGCGGTCTATACGCCGAAGGATTTCGAATTGAACCGCATCATGTCGGACGTGGTGCGCATCGTCGAGCGCGCCAACGGCGCCAGCAACGTCTAGCCGATTGTCGCCAGCGCCTGCGCCAACTTGCCGGGGCTCACCGGCTTGCTGAAATAGAAATTCATGCCGGCCGCGCGGGCGGCCGCTTCGTCGGCGCTGGCGCCGCGCCCTGAAATGCCGATCACCGGCACTTGTCCCTGCTTGCCCGGCAGCGCGCGGATGCGGCGCGTGGCCTCCAGCCCGTCGAGCCCGGATAGCGTGACATCCATCAGCACGGCGTCGTAACCGCCGCGCTCGGCCGCCTTCACCGCCGCCTCGCCGGTTTCGACGAAATCGACGCGGTGGCCGAGTTCGGACAGGATCGTGTTCATCACGACCCGTCCATATGGATTGTCCTCGGCGCACAGCAGCGTGAGCGCCCGCGCGGGCTGCGCGCGCGCCTGCTCCGGCGTCAGCCGCGTCGCGACGCGCTCAACCAATGCGGTGAGGCGAAACGTCGAGCCTGTGCCCGTCTTGCTGGTGACCTTGAGATCGCCGCCCATCGCCTTGGCGATGCGTTTGACGAATGACAGGCCGAGGCCGGCGCCGCCATAACGCCGCGCAATGTCCTCGCTCGCCTGCGCGAAGGGGCGAAACAGCCGCTTGAGTTCGGCGGCGCTCATGCCGATGCCGCTGTCGGTCACCGTGAAGACGAGCCGCACGCGGCCGCGCGCGGCCGGCTCGGCGCTGGCGGTGAAAGCAACCGTGCCCGCGCTGGTGAATTTCACCGCATTGTCGCAGAGATTTTCCAGCGCCGCGCGCAGCCGCAAAGCATCCCCGGCAACCATCGGCGGTAAGCGGTCATCGATGGCAAACTGCGCCTTCACGTTCTTGTTGCCGGCGCGCGCGATCAATCCCTGACCGACCGCCTGCGCGAGCGCGCGCGGCGAGAACGGCTCGTGGCGCAGCGTGAGCCCGGTGGCCTCCGCCTTGGCGGCGTCGACGATCAGCGTCGACAGCGCGGCGAGATGCTCGGCGCCGCTCTTGACGGCATTGGCCCATTCTCTTTCCCGCGGGCGCAGATCGGACGCGGCGAGCAGCTCGGCCAGCGCCACGATGCCGGTGAGCGGCGTGCGGATGTCGTGCGCGATGCCGGCGAGCGCGGCTTCGATGGCGCGCGGCGTCGGCGCCTTTGCGGCGCGGCGCGGTCGTGCCTTGCGCTTTGCTTTGCGCCGTTTCGCCATCGTGTCCCCCATCCCCAAGGCGACAATGCCACGGAAGCGAGGTTCAATCGAGCCCGACCAGGCGGCGGATGTCGGCCGGCGTGACGCCCTGGGCGCGCAGTTCGCGCAAACCCGTGGCGGAGGTGGATTTCGACAGCTTGTTGCCGTCCGCATCGAGGATCAGGCGGTGGTGGCGATAGCGCGGCGCCGGAAGTTCCAGCAGCGCCTGCAACAGCCGATGCACGCTGGTGGCATGAAACAGGTCCTGCCCCCGCACCACGTCGGTGACGCCTTGCGCGGCGTCGTCGACGACGACCGCAAGGTGATAGCTGGTCGGCGTGTCCTTGCGCGCCAGGATGACGTCACCCCAGGCAGCGGGATCGGCGACGACGAGACCTTGATCTGTTTCGGTCCAAGTCAGCTTGCCCGTGCGCGCCATTGCGGCGGGCATGTCCAAGCGCAGCGCGTAAGGCTCGCCCGCATCCATGCGCCGCTTGCGCTCGGCCGCCGGCATCGCCTTGGCATCGCCGGGATAAAGCGGGGCGCCGTCGGGATCGCGCGGCCAAGGTGCCAACGCTGCCCGTGCCGCCACCAGTGCCGCGATCTCGGCGCGGCTCTCGAAGCTCGGATAGACGAGGCCCATCGCTTCCAGCCTGGCGAGCGCCGCGC
The DNA here is from genome assembly GCA_963734465.1 of uncultured Alphaproteobacteria bacterium. GTDB lineage: Bacteria > Pseudomonadota > Alphaproteobacteria > Rhizobiales > Xanthobacteraceae > Pseudolabrys. The sequence goes on along the minus strand of CAVTHL010000033.1, from coordinate 114,881 downwards.
GGTAAGTCGTCGTAATGCTCGGACTGCCGCCGCACCGGCTGTTCCCAGGCGATGCCCAGCCAGGCGAGATCCTCGTAGATCGCCGCCTCGTATTCCGGCCGGCAGCGCGTCTCGTCGATGTCCTCGATGCGCAACAGCAGCCGCCCGCCCGCCGCCGTCGCCATGTCGGCATTGAGCAACGCCGACAGCGCATGGCCGAGATGCAAATAGCCGTTGGGCGACGGCGCAAAGCGGAAAACGGGTGGCATGGTTCCCATTTGGCTTTTCTATCTATCGTCTGGCTTGCTAGACGGATAGCGCATGACCCACTTCCTGCACACGCAAGCCGACCTCGAAGCGGCGCTGGCGCAGCTGATTCTGCATGACCCGCGCCTCAAGCCGGTCGCCGAGAAGGCCGGCGCCTTCGCGCTGCGCCGGCGCGAAGCGGGCTTTCCCGGCCTGTGCGCCATCGTCTGCGGCCAGCAGCTTTCGACCGCGGCCGCCGCCACCATCCGCAACCGGCTGTTCGCCGCCTTCGATCCGTTTCACCACGACACGGTGCGCCGCGCGCGCAGCGACAAGCTCAAGCGGATCGGTCTTTCCGCACCCAAGATCAAGTCGATCCGCGAAATCGGCAAAGCCGTCGCAAAAGGCCGCATCGATCTCACCGCGGTCGGCAATATGGATGCCGACGTCGCACATGCGGCGCTCACCGCGCTGCACGGCGTCGGGCCGTGGACCGCCGACATCTATCTGCTGTTCTGCCTCGGCCATGCCGACGCCTTTCCGGCCGGCGATCTCGCCGTGCAGGAAGCGGCGCGCATCGCCTTCGGCCTGCGCAAGCGTCCCGACCCCAAGGCGCTCACCAAGCTGGCCGAGGCCTGGCGGCCGTGGCGAGGCGTGGCGGCGCATCTGCTGTGGGCCTATTATCACGCGGTGAAGAAGCGCGACGTAGTGCCGGTGCAGCCGAACAACGCGCCGAAGAAGCCGGCCAAGAAACGCCAAGAAGGCGAAAAGGAAAAAGAAGAATGGCTGACCTCGACGGCCCGCGCCTGCCGCCGCGCTCGGGCAAAGCCAAGCACCTCGTCGTGTTCCTGCACGGCTACGGCGCCGACGGCAACGACCTGATCGAGATCGGCCGCGCCTGGCAGAGCCTGCTGCCGGACACCGCCTTCGTGTCGCCGCACGCGCCGCGCCCCTGCGGCCAGGCGCCGATGGGGCGCGAATGGTTTCCGCTCACCTTCCGCAACGTCGAAGAGCGCTGGACCGGCGTCAACATGGCGGCGCCGGCGCTCAATCAATTTCTCGACGCCGAACTTGCGCGCCACGCGCTGCCGCCGTCGGCGCTGGCGCTGGTCGGTTTTTCGCAAGGCACCATGATGGCGCTGCATGTCGGCCTGCGGCGTGCGGTCGCGCCGGCGGCCATCGTCGGCTATTCCGGCCTGTTCGTCGTGCCGGAGAACGTCGCACCCGAAGCCTTCGCCGCCGAAATCAATAGCAAGCCGCCGGTGCTGCTGGTGCATGGCGACAGCGACGATTTGATCCCGGTGCAGGCGCTCTTCCACGCCGCCCAAGCGCTGGCGGCGCTCGGCATACCGGCGGAATGGCACATAAGTCCTGGTGTCGGTCACGGCATCGACCAGGAGGGCCTGCGGCAAGGCGGCGAATTTCTCGCCCGGTTCCTCAAGCGCTAGGAGTTGCGGGTAACCCCCCGGATATGCTTCACAATCCCGTCACGCTGCATATAGACTATCGCGGCAATGGAGAATCGCCTTCGGGGGTGCCAGGAGTGAGAGCTTGAACATCCACGTGTCTCCCAGCGGGTATCCGGCCCTGGTGCTCAACGCGGACTTCCGGCCGTTGAGCTATTACCCGCTGTCGCTGTGGTCCTGGCAGGACACCATCAAGGCCGTCTTCCTCGAGCGCGTGAACATCGTCGCCAATTACGACCGCGCCGTTCACAGCCCATCCTTCGAGATGAAGCTGCCGAGCGTGGTGTCGCTCAAGACCTTCGTGAAGCCCTCGACCTATCCGGCCTTCACCCGCTTCAACGTGTTCCTGCGCGACCGCTTCTCCTGCCAATATTGCGGCGACCGCGACGACCTGACCTTCGATCACATCTTGCCGCGCTCGCGCGGCGGCCACACCACCTGGGCCAATGTGGTGGCGGCCTGCTCGCCCTGTAATCTGCGCAAGGGCAACCTGACGCCCAACGAAGCCAAGATGTGGCCGTCGCAGATGCCGTTCCAGCCGACGGTGCAGCACCTGCACAGGAACGGCCGGCTGTTCCCGCCCAATTACCTGCACGAAAGCTGGCTCGACTACCTCTATTGGGACACCGAGCTGGAGCCGTAAGCGGCGGGCAGGCTGGGCCTTCTGGGCCGGATTCTTACGATTTCGCCATGATTTGACACGCATCAAAGGCGGAGAACCCCGCCTGCGCTACCTATATGCAAGAGGGGCGCAATGCGGAGTCCGTTCATGGCGAAACCGGTGGAATCGAGCGGCGTACGGGCCGACAGCTCGGCGCCGATAACGCTCGTCCCGAAACCGCAGCCTGCAACGCCGGCCCATCCCTACTTCGGGCACCCTTGGCTGATCGGCAGCCTGTCGGCGCTGGTGGTCATCGCCGCTATTGCCGTGCTCTGGTGGTCGTTGAGCTCGGGCGGCACCGTGCATTACTCAACCGCGCCAGTCACGCGCGGAGCGGTGACGCGTGGTGTGGTCGCCACCGGCACGGTCAATCCGGTGCTCACCATCATCGTCGGCAGCTACGTCTCCGGCGTCATCCAGAAGCTGTCCTGCGACTACAACACGGAAGTGAAAGAAGGCCAGATCTGCGCCCAGATCGATCCGCGCCCCTATCAAACCGTGGTCGACCAGAACAAGGCTAATCTCAACGTGGCCAAGGCGCAGATCGAGAAGGACAAGGCGGCGCTTGCCTACGCGCAGCTCACCTACGACCGCATGGCGCGGCTGGCGCAGACCAACGCCGTGTCGAAAGACGCGCTCGACACGTCCAAAAACGCGCTCGACCAGGCGCAGGCGCAGATCGGCGTCGATGAAGCAACGATCGCGCAGCGCCAAGCGCAACTCGAAGCAGCCCAGGTCAACCTCGGCTACACCGACATCGTCTCGCCGGTGAACGGCACCGTGGTGTCGCGCAACGTCACCGTCGGCCAGACGGTGGCGGCAAGCTTCCAGACGCCGACGTTGTTCCTGATCGCCACCGACCTCACCCAGATGCAGGTCGACACCAATGTCAGCGAAAGCGACATCGGCGGCCTTAAGGAGGGCAACAAGGGCTATTTCACGGTCGACGCGTACCCGAAGCGCACCTTCGAGGGCACCGTCACGCAGCTGCGGCAGTCGCCGCAGAACATCCAGAACGTCGTGACCTACGACGTGGTGGTCGGCGTCGACAACCGCGACCTCGCACTCAAGCCGGGCATGACGGCGGCAAGCCGGATCGTGATCGACGAACGCAAAGACGTATTGCGGGTGCCGAGCCAGGCACTGCGGTACACGCCCGTAACGGCGCGTACACCCGCCGCCCGCAGCGGCCCGACTCCGGCAGCAAGCTCAAGCGCGTCGGCCGCCGCCAACCAAGGCGTCGTCTGGGTGCTGCGCGATGGCAAGCCAGTGCGGGTTGCGGTCGTATTCGGGCTCGACGACGACACCAATGCCGAGATCGTCAGCGGTGACGTGAAGCCCGGCGATCGCGTCATCCTCGCCGAGCAGCGCAACAACGCCAATGCGGCCGGAGCTGCGAGCAGCGTGCCGCGCCCGCGTTTCTGACGCCCATGGCACAGCCGATCATCACGCTCGAGCACATCACGCGGACCTATCATGTCGGCGACGACGTCGACGTGCACGCGTTGCGCGATGTCAGCCTCAAGATCGAAGCGGGCGAATTTGTCGCCATCATGGGCGCCTCGGGCTCCGGCAAGTCGACGCTGATGGCGATTATCGGCTGCCTCGACCGTCCGAGCAGCGGCCGCTATTTCTTCGAAGGCGTCGACGTCGCGGGCTTGAGCGAACCGGACCGTGCGCGCCTGCGCGGCGAGCGCCTCGGCTTCGTGTTCCAGAGCTTCAATCTTCTGGCCCGCACCAGCGCGCTCGAAAACGTCGCGCTGCCGCTGTTCTATGCCGCGTCCGGTCCGGCCAGCGCTTCGTCGCGGACCGGCCGGGCGCGCTCGGTGCTCGGTCTGCTGGGCTTAGGCGACCGCGAGCGCAACACGCCCGGCCAGCTTTCGGGCGGCCAGCAGCAGCGCGTCGCGATTGCGCGCGCCCTCATCAACAGCCCCGGCCTGCTGCTCGCCGACGAACCGACCGGCAATCTCGACACCCGCACCTCGCATGAGATCATGGAGACGCTGACCAAGCTCAACCGCGAGCAAGGCGTCACCATCGTCGTCGTCACCCACGAGGCCGACATCGCCGCCTACGCCGACCGCGTCTTGACCATGCGCGACGGCGAAGTCGTTTCAGACACGCGCAATGCCAAGCCGGCAACAAGCGCGAAGCAGGCCGAGGCCGTCTCGTTCCTGCGGCCACCGCGCGCGGCTGCCGCGCTCGCGCGCAGCCACAGTTTCTGGGCCTTCGCGCTGATGATCATGGCCGCCGCGGTGCAGGCGCTCCGCCGCAACATGATGCGCTCGGCCCTGACCATGCTCGGCGTCTTCATCGGTGTTGCCGCGCTCATCGCCATGGTGGCGGTCGGGCAAGGCGCCAACGATGCGGTGCGCAAGCAGATCGAGCGGCTCGGCACCAACCTCGTCGTGGTGCTGCCGGGCGCAAGGACGTCGGGCGGCATGCGCGCCGGATCCGGCAGCGCCTCCACGCTCACGACCAGCGATGCGCTGGCGATCCGCCGCGAGAGCGTGGCGGTCAGCGAGGTCAGCTACCTCATCCGCCAGTCCGGGCAGGTTGAGTCCGGCAATCAGAACTGGGCCACCAGCATCCAAGGCATCAGCTCCAACTATCCGCCGATGACGAATTGGCGGATCGACTCCGGGCGCGCGATTTCAACCGACGACGAGGCTGCCGCCGCGCTGGTCGTGGTCATCGGGCGGACCGTTGCAACCCAGTTGTTCGGCGCCTCGCAAAGTCCGATCGGCGCGTTGATGCAGGTGAAGGGCGTGCCGTTGCGGGTGATCGGCGTGCTTGAATCCAAGGGGCAAACGTCATTCGGCCAGGACCAGGACGACTTGGTGATGATCCCGTTCACCACCGCCGAGCGCAAAGTTCTCGGCGTGGCCGCACCGTCCCAGGCGCAGACTCAGTTCAATTGGATCTATCCGAGCGCGCCCAACCCCTATGGCCTGACGCCGCACCTTGCCGGCTACGTCAACCAGATTTACGTCCAAGCCGCCAATCAGATGGACGTGCAGCCCGCGATCAGGCAGATCACAGAGATTCTGGCACGCCGCCATCGCATCAAGCCCGGCGACGATAATGATTTTTCCGTGCGCAATCTGAGCCAGATCGCCGAGACGGCCGAAAGCTCGAGCCGCATCATGGCGCTGCTGCTCGCCGCCGTCGCCTCGATCTCGCTGGTGGTCGGCGGCATCGGCATCATGAACATCCTGCTGGTGTCGGTGACCGAGCGCACGCGCGAGATCGGCCTGCGCATGGCGATCGGCGCGCGCCGCCTGCACGTGCTGCTGCAATTCCTCGCCGAAGCGGTGTTCCTGAGCGTGGCCGGCGGCGTCGCCGGCATCGTGATGGGCGTCGTGTTCTCCGCCATTATCTCGGCGGTGGCCGGCTGGTCGACGCCGATCTCGGCGGCGGCCATCGTCGGCGGATTCCTGTTCTCGGCCGCGGTCGGGATTTTCTTCGGCTATTACCCGGCGCGCAAAGCCGCCCACCTCGATCCGATCGAGGCGCTGCGTTACGAGTAAGGCAGCATTCGCTGCAGCACGCCGTCACGGCGGATGAAGTAGTGATAGAGCGCGGCCGCGACATGCAGGCCGACCAGCGTCAGCAGCAGCATAATTCGCCAGCAGCGCATGCACGTCGCCGGTCCAGCCCCAGCCCGCCGCGCGGGTGGCGACCAGTTGCGGCAACTCAAGTCCGAACATCACGATCGGCATGCCGCGCCAGGAGGCGTTGATCCAGCCGAGAAGCGGCAGCACGAACAGCAACGCATACAGCAGCCAATGCACGATGCGCGCCGAGGTGGTCTGCCACGGCGGCACGCCGGCGTCCGGCTCGGGCTCGCCATGCGTCACCCGCCAGGCCAGCCGCACGATGGCGACCGCCAGAATGACAATGCCCATGGTGAAATGCAGGCTGATCAGCGTGGTGACCGGCGTGTTGCGGCCGATGTCCGGCATGGTCCAGGCGAACCTGAACTGCACGATCAGCAGCGCCAGGATCAGCCAATGCAGGGATTTCGCGGTGGTGGTGTAGCCGGAGGTCTTAGCCATATGAGTGGGTAGCCCTTGTTTGGGAACGAACAGCCCCTATATGCGTTCGAGCAATGATGTCGAGCCGCAAGGCTCCATCATTGACGCTGGGTGAAAGCCCTACGTGGACGACCACGATAGATCGGTGCCGCCGGATGTACGCGCGCCTTTCCATTCGTGGTCGTTAGTATTTTAGAGCAGAACGGTTGGCAGCGGCCTTCAGCCGCTCTTTGTCGTAACCCGCCACCCGCTTGTAGCTCTCCGACAGCGCGATCAGCTCGTCGCGGCTGATGACATCGTCGATCGCACTTGAACGGCTTGTCGCCGGTGCGGCGGTAGACTTCCTGCAGGATGGCGTCGGGCGGCGCCTTGCGGTTGGCGAGCACGACTTCGCTGGTCGCCGGCAGGCGCTTGGCCTCGTAGACCTTGAGCGCCTCGACCGGGTCTTTGTTCGCCGCGAGCGCATCGGAGAGAGCACGCGCATCGAGAATGGCCTGCGCTCCGCCATTGGCGCCGCGCGGATACATCGGATGCGCGGCGTCGCCGAGCAATGTGAGGCGGCCGAAGCTCCAGCGCGGCAGCGGATCCTGGTCGACCATCGGATATTCGAGGATCTGCGTCGGACGCCTTGATGAATTCCGGCACGTCGAGCCAGTCGAAGTGCCAGTCCGCCATCGCCGGCAGAAAGTCTTCCAGCTGTCCGCGCCTGTTCCAGTCGCGCGGCTTGTACACCGGCGTTTCGATGTCGCAGACCCAGTTCACCAACTGGCGGCCTTCGGCGTCGATATTGTTGCGGATCGGGTAGATCAGCAGTTTGGCCGGATGATGCCAGCCGACGCGGATCATGCTGGCGCCGGACATGAACGGCTTCCAGCGCGTGATGCCGCGCCACATGTTGATGCCGGAATATTTCGGCGGACCCTCGTTCGGATACAGCTGCTTGCGTAAGCTCGAGTGGATGCCTTCGCACGAAATGACGACGCTGCCGCGCTGCTCGGGCAGCGGCTTGCCGTTGACGTCCTCGAAATAGGCCACCGCCTCGGCGCCGTCGTAATCGACGCGCGTGCATTTGTGCCCGAGGATCACCTTGTCGGCGCCGGCGCGCGCAACGAAAGCGTCGAGCAGCACCATCTGCAGATCGCCGCGATGAATGGAGAACTGCGGCACATCGTAGCCGGCAAAACGCCCGGCCGGTTCGCTGTAAATGTACTGGCCGAAGCGATTATAGAAGCAATATTCGCGCGTGGTGACCGCGACCTTGGCGAGCGCTTCCTCCAGCCCGAGCGCGCAGAGTTCGCGCGAGGCATGCGGCAGCATGTTGATGCCGACGCCGACCGCTTTGAGTTCGGGCGCGGCTTCGAAAATGCGGCAGGCGATGCCGGCGCGGTGCAGCATCAATCCGAGCGTCAGTCCGCCGATGCCGGCGCCAATGATGAGAACGTCCATGCGATCAGTCCCGTTCGAATGAAGCGCGAGCGCCCCAGAGCGCGACGATCGCAAGAGCAAGCGACACCAGCACATCATAGCCGGCGAGCGAAAGCCCGAGGAATCGCCAGGCCGCCTCGTCGCAGCGTATCGGGCTGAACGTGTTGAGCTGGCCGAGCAGATCCTTGGCCGAGCTGACATTGTTCATCGGACCGGTGCAATCCTGCGGTCCCGGCCACCACTTCCATTCGATGCCGGCGTGGTAGGTGGACAGCCCGGTGTTCCACAGCATCGCCGCCGCGATCACCAGAAAGCCGATCAGCAGCACCTTGCGCTGAGACCCGTAGCCGGCGCCGAGCCACAGCAGGGCCGCAAGCGGCACGCTGATGTAATAGGCGTTGCGCTGCTCGAGGCAGAGCGGGCACGGCGCCAGGCCCACGACGTATTGGAAGAAGAAAAAGCCGCCGATGGTGGCGAGGCCGACCAGCGCCACGATCGCTGCGGCGGCCAGTTGCGGCTCGTTGCGGGCAAGCGTCAGAGTGTCGTCTTTCATCGCGCGTCCTTCACGCCCCCGCCCATGCTCAATGACTGCCCGGGCGGGCGAAGCCACCCGAAGCCGAAGGCGTAGGGTGGTGCCCCTGGCCGGACTCGAACCAGCACGATGTTTCCACCACCTGATTTTGAGTCAGGCGCGTCTACCAATTCCGCCACAGGGGCTTTAATCGCGGGGACTATAATGGCGTAGAACCAAGGGTCAACGGGAACCGGGGAGCTTGTCGAGGGGCCTTATGGCGCTTTCAGGGCCGCCATGGCGCGCCTATGATCCTGGTTTGAAATCGTCATTTATGGAGGCCGCGATGAACGAAGAAGCCCTCAATATGTCGTTGCGCAAATTCCTCAAGGTCGTGGGCGTGACCTCGCAGCAGGAAATCGAGAAAGCGATCCGCGCGGCGCTGGCCGGCGGCAAGCTGAAAGGCAAGAAGAGCGTGCAGGCGCAGATGGTGCTGACCATCGGCGACGTCGGCCTCAATCACAAAGTCGACGGCACGATCGAGCTGGAATAACGCCGATCAGTGCAGCGTGATCGCCAGCAGCGCGACGATTGTCGCGGCGAACAGGCCCATGGTCACAATCTTGAGATGGGTGTTCAGGTCGGCCGTGAGCAAGGATGCGTTCATGGGCGATTCTCCTCTGGGGAAGGATCGCGCTTTTGGCCGGAAGCGATTTGACGCCGATCAAATCCGCCGCCTAGGGACTTTTACGGAGGTCTAGTCGACCGCCTCGGCGCCGACATTGCGGCGGCCGAAGGCTGCCTCCATCTCGCGCCGCACTTTCACGGCGCTGTCGTTCGGATCATAGGCGACATCCGCCCATTTGAGCGCGCCGCCTTCCGCGATGTCGCGCTTGAGCTTGACGTTGTGGGCGAGGCCGAGCGGCAGCAATTCCTCGCGCAGCGACACATCGGCCGGCGTTTGCTTGCCCCAGACGCAGAAGCCGCCCTCGCCGTCCAGCATCTCGCCGGCCTTGAGCGCGCGCTTGGCGGTCGCCACCACGTCGGAGCGGAAGCCGGTGGGCGCCCCGGTCGGCTCGCCGCGCAGCGCGCAGCTTGCGACCGAGATGCCGAGCTCGAGCCCGATCATGTGGATCGGCCGGTAGAGCGCGGCATATTTGCCGCTCGTGTCCGGCAGCATGGCGTATTCCTTGAAGCAGCGGCGGGCGTATTCGGTCTCGCCCTCGAACACCACGTAAGTGCCGAGCGCGAGATGATGCGGCACGTCGCGGCCGTCGCGATAGACCGAGGACGTCACCTCGGTGACGCCGGCTTTCTCCAGCGTGCCGCCGTCGCTCTTCGGCTTGCAGATCTCGGCGAGCTCGAAGCGGGTCGCCGGCGGAAAATGCAGCCCGTCGGATTGCGGCACCAGGCCGGTGGCGTTGCAGACCGCGGTCATCTCGATGCCGGATTTGGTGCCGTCGACGAACGAATTGAACATCTTCGGATTGATCGATTTGCGGTCGGTGATGTTGAGATATTTGTCGAGAATGTCCCAGACATTGTCGGGATTGGACTTGTGGTAGTGCGGCTCGTAGCGCGTGCCCTTGCCGGCGCAGATCACCTTGAAGCCGGCGGCGCGCGCCCAGTCGACGTGCTCGCAGATCAGCGCCGGCTGGTCGCCCCAGGCGAGCGAATAGACGACGCCGGCCGCCTTGGCGCGGCGCGCCAGCAACGGCCCCGCCACCGCGTCGGCCTCCACATTGACCATGACGATGTGCTTGCCGTTGGCGATCGCCTGCAGAGCAGTGATGGATGCCGGCGCCGGGCACGCCGGTCGCCTCCACGATCACCTCGATGCGCGGATCGGCGATCAACGCCTCGGCGCTATCGGTAACAAACGTCGCGCGCGTCTTGTGCGCGTCGTCGAGCGAAGCGGCAGCGTAGGCGGCCGCCGGCCAGCCGGCGGTCTTGAGCTGATTGTGTGCGCGCGCGACGTCGAGATCGGCGACGCCGGCCACATGCATGCCCTGCGTCAGGCGCGCCTGCGCGGCGAACATGGTGCCGAACTTGCCGGCACCGATCAGCCCGACGGTGACCGGTCTGTCGGCTGCCGCGCGTTCGAGAAGTTTGGCGTGGAGGTTCATCAGAAACTTTTTTTAGTGGCGCATGATCTTATCCGAAAACCGGTGCCCACTTTTCGGGATCATGCGCTGAGGCAAACACAAGGCCGCGCCGACGTCAAAGCCGCGATGAATATTATTGGCAGAGCGCGCGGGAGACGAAGGTCTCGGTGTGACAGCCCTCGCCCGAGTTGCGGCCCGACAAATAGACCTGCGCAGGGCAGACGTCCGCCGTGGTCATGTCGAGGCTGGAGCCGCCGTTCTCGAAACCCTTCGATTTGCACAGCGCGACCGTGGCGGCGACGCAATCGGGCGCGCCATTGGGAGCGTTCTTGCACTTCTCATGGCCGCGCACGACGCGGGCACCGGGCAGGCGCGCAACCGCGTCGGCGGCGCTCTTGGCGTTGTCGACCGTGGCGCGGGCGGCGACGCCCGCTTCCTGGCCGAGATTCTTGAACTTATCGCGCGTGCCGGTAATGCCGGCGTTGAAATTGTCCGCCGCCTGGTTCCACCAGCGGCCGAGCGTGCCAAAAAATCCCTGCGGTTCGGGTGGCGCCGGCTTGGCGGCGTCTTGGGCAGCCGCCAGCCCCGCGCTCAGCAGGATCGCGCCCGCCATCAGGGCGCCGAGCGCATGTCGGCATGCGCGCTTCTTCGGGAAAACGGTCAAAGCCCTGCTATCCATGGCCGGTCAAACTGACACCAAGTCAGCCGTGTTGCCTGACGGCATTTGCGCCGGCGCATTCCTCTATGGCCGCGAGGTGGCGAAAATGAGGAATGCCGATTCGTCTCACACCAAGTATAGCGCAGCCACGATGCCGATGACGACCAGGGCGGCGAGGGCAAACGCCCAAAGTCCCAGCTGTTTTTCGATGATGTGACGGGCGCGCTCGCCGTAGCGGTGCAGCAAAAAGGCAAGAACGAAAAACCGCGTGCCACGGGTCAGGATCGAAAAGACGATGAAAAGCCCAAGATTATAACCGGCAAAGCCGGAGGTAATGGTGACGATCTTGAAGGGGATCGGGGTCAGGCCCTTGAGCAAGATGATCCAGGCGCCCCATTGCGCGTAAGCCGCGCGGAAGGCCTCGACCTTGTCGCCATAGCCGTACAAGTGGATCAGCCAGGCGCCGACGGAATCATAGAGCACCGCGCCGATGGCATAGCCGAGCAAGCCGCCGGTGACCGACGCGACCGTGCACCAGGCCGCCATCACATAGGCGCGTTCCGGCCGGGCGAGCGACATCGGGATCAGCATGAAATCGGGCGGCACCGGAAAGAACGAGCTTTCCGCGAAGGCGACCGCCCCCATGGTCCACATCGCGTGCGGCTTATGGGCGGCCTCCAGGCACCAGTCATAAAGACGGCGCAACAGCGAACGTGGTTCGGCGGCCTCAACGGTCATGAACGCAACTCGCGGGGAGTAGAGAGTGGATCAGCGGCGCTTGCGAATGCGCCTGGTTTCCAGGGCCACGACTTTACGCCGCGGCAGGCTCTGAACGAGCGCTTTTTTTGGCACCTTTTCGGCAATCCCGAACATCGTCTCGCGCCGGTGCATTTCGGCCCAGACGTCGTCGGGGTGGACGCCGGCGTGGACCCAGAGCACGACCAGATTGTAAAGCAGGTCGGCGCTTTCCCGCGCCACCGCCTCGGGCTGGCCGTGCATGGCGTCGATGACGACTTCGACGGCTTCCTCAGCCAGCTTCTTGGCCATTTTGGCGCGGCCGGCACGAAACAGCCGTGCCGTGCGCGACTTGGCGGGGTCAGAGCCCCGGGCCGCGACTACAGCATCGTAGAGGCGGGCGACCGAATCAGTCATGCGGCGGACAATACCTTATCCGGGTGCCAATCAGGTTAACGCTCGTTAACCGGGCCATTTTCCGGCGCTGCCAAGCCGCGCGGCGCACTTCAGGGGAAATGAAAATAGCTGTACCCGTGGCGATCGTAATATGGCGGCGGGCCATAGCCGTAACCGTCTCCGTAGCAATAACCGTAGCGCCGGCAGTCCCGGCGGGCCTGTTCGGCCGCAGCAATGCTGGCAATCGTGCCTGCAATAAGGCCGAACGCGCGCAGAGCGGCGCGGTTGCCATGGTGTCCGTAGTAGTGGCGGTGGTGGTGATAGTGCCGGGCCTGCGCGGGCCCGAGCGCCGTCAGCGCCAGCAAGCCGGCGAGCGCGGCGGCAATTGAAACACGCATGGTGCGAGACATGATCGTTCTCCCTGGCGGAGCGCTTTCACATTAAACGCCCAGGGAAACGCATTCCTGTGGCCCGGCGCGACCCATCGGCCGCGTGAGTTCCGCTCACTCCTCCTCGGACAGCAACGCGGCATTGCCGCCGGAAGCCGCCGTGTTGACGGTAACGACCTGTTCCAGCGACAGGCGGTGCAGATAATCCGGGCCGCCGGCCTTCGGTCCGGTGCCCGATAGGCCGCTGCCGCCGAAGGGCTGCGAGCCGACCACCGCGCCGATCATGTTGCGGTTCACATAGACATTGCCGTGCGGCAGGCGGGCGACGATGCGCGCGACCGTGCCCTCGATGCGCGAATGGATGCCGAGCGTGAGCGCGGTGCCGTTGCCGGCGATGTCGTCGAGCAGGGCATCGAGCTCGGCCGCGCGCCAGCGCACCACATGCAGCACCGGGCCGAACACCTCATCCTTTAGCTCGCGCGCGCGGTCGAGTTCGACGATGGCGGGCGCGACGTATGTGCCCTTGCCCGGCAGCGGCCCGTCCCAGCGGAAACGCACTGCGCCGCGCGCAGCCATGGCGGCGATCCAGCGTTCGAGTTTCTCCTTGGCCTCGGCGTCGATCACCGGGCCGACATGGGTGGAGATCGGCGCGGGTCGCCGAGCTTCAACTCGCGCACGGCCCCCGTCACCATCGCGAGCACGCGCTCGGCGACGTCGTCCTGCAGGCAGAGCAGCCGCAAGGCCGAGCAGCGCTGGCCGGCGGAGCGAAAGGCCGAGGTGACGACGTCGTCGGTCACCTGCTCGGGCAGCGCGGTGGCGTCGACGATCATGGCGTTGATGCCGCCGGTCTCGGCGATCAAGGCCGGGATCGGGCCGTCCTTGGCGGCGAGCGTCGCGGTTGATGAGGCGCGCCGACTTCGGTCGAGCCGGTGAAGACGACGCCGGCGACGCGCTTGTCGGCGACGAGCAGGCCGCCGACCTTGCCGTCGCCCGGCACCAGATGCAGCGCGCTTGCCGGCACCCCGGCCTGATGCAGCAGTCGCACGGCCTCGAAGGCGATGAGCGGCGTCTGCTCGGCGGGCTTGGCCACGACGCTGTTGCCGGCGGCAAGCGCGCCGGCGATCTGGCCGGTGAAGATGGCGAGCGGGAAATTCCACGGGCTGATGCAGACGAAGACGCCGCGCCCGCGATGGCTCAACGTGTTGCTCTCGCCGGTCGGTCCCGGCAGCGGCTTGGGCGTCAGCGCCGCGCGCGCCTGCGCGGCGTAGTAGCGGCAGAAGTCGGACGGCCTCGCGCACTTCCGCAACACAGTCATCCAGCGTCTTGCCGCCCTCGCTTTGCAGCAGCGCGATCAGCCGGCCGCGGTTCTGCTCGATCGCATCGCCGGCGCGTTCGAGCGCAGCGGCGCGCTCAGCGACCGGCGTCGCAGTCCATGCCGCAAAGCCCGCCTGCGCCGCGCTCATGGCCGCCTCGACGATCGCCTGCATCGCCGTCCTGCACCGTGCCGATCCAATCGCCGTCGATCGGCGATACCAGCTCGCGCGGACGGCCTTTGACGGCGACACCGTCGATCAGCGGCATCGCCTCGGTGCTTTTGGGAGCGGTCCTGATCTCGTCAAGCAAAGCAATGAGGCCCGCTTGATCGCCGAACTCGACGCCCAATGAATTCCTCCGCTCCGGCGCGAACAGGTCGCGCGGCAGCGGGATATGCGGATGGCGTGCCCTGGCGGGCTCGCCGATCCAGCTTTGCGGGCGTTTGAGAATATCGGCAATCGGCACGTTCGGATCGGCGGCCACCGACACGAAGGACGAATTGGCGCCGTTCTCCAACAGCCGCCGCACCAGATAGGCGAGCAGATCGGCATAGCCGCCGACCGGCGCGTAGACGCGGCAGGTGAGCGCGGGCATCTCTGCGAGCAGCGCGTGATAGAGCGCCTCGCCCATGCCATGCAGCCGCTGGAATTCGTAGTCCGCTGTCGCGCCGCCGGCGTCCTCGATCACGCTCGCCACCGTGAGCGCGTTGTGGGTGGCGAATTGCGGATAGAGCCGCGGCCGCGCCCTGAGCAGCCTGCGCACGCAGTCGGCATAAGCAGAGGTCGGTCATCGCCTTGCGCGTGAACACCGGATAATCGGCGAGGCCGCGCTCCTGCGCGCGCTTGATCTCGGTGTCCCAATAGGCGCCCTTGACCAGCCGCACCATCAGCCGGCGGTCGAGCGCCTGCGCGACATCGGCGGCCCAATCGATCACCGCCGGCGCGCGCTTCTGATAGGCCTGCACCGCGAGGCCAAAGCCGTCCCAGCCGCCGAGCGACGGATCGCGCAAGCACCGCGGCGATCACCTCGAGCGACAGTTCGAGACGGTCGGCCTCCTCGGCATCGACGGTGAAATTGAGCTCGAAGCTTTTCGCCAGCCGCGCCAGCTCCAGCACGCGCGGCGTCAATTCGCCGAGCACGCGTTCGCGCGACAGCGGCTCGTAGCGCGGATGCAGCGCCGACAGCTTCACCGAAATGCCCGGCCGCCTGGGCAGCGACGCGTTGCCGGCCGAGCGCCCGATCGCCTCGATCGCGCCGGCGTAAGAGTCGAAATAGCGCTCGGCGTCGGCGGCGGTGCGGGCGCCCTCGCCCAGCATGTCGAAGGAATAGAGATACTCGCGTGCCGGCGCGGGCGCGCGCGAGCGCCTCGTCGATGGTCTGGCCGAGCACGAAATGCGAGCCGAGCAGGCGCATGGCCTGGCGGGTGGCGGCGCGCACCGCCGGCAGGCCGAGCCGCTTGATCAGTGCCTCGACGATGCCCTCCGGCGTCTCGCCCGGATGGATGACGCGCGCCGTCAGCCCCAGCGTCCAGGCCGAGGCCGACACCAGAAGCGCGGTCGAGCGCGTGTCGTGATGCGCCCAGTCGCCGGTCCTGAGCTTGTCCTCGATCAGCCGGTCGGCGGTGCCGGCATCGGGAACCCGCAGCAGCGCCTCGGCCAGCACCATCAGCGCCAGGCCCTCCTTGGTGGAGAGCGCATAGGCGTGCAGGAAGTCCTCGACCCCGCCGAGGCCGCCGGCGCGGGCGCGGATCGCCTCGACCAGGCGGGTGGCGCGGCCATCGATGCGCGCCTCGGCTTCGCTTGCGCGGGCGGCGGAGGCGAGCAGGCCAGCAGCCATCGCTTCGTCCGCCGGCGCATAGGGCGCCGTGAAGGATGGAACATCGCGTGCTGCGCCGGCCGGCCTTGCAGTCCGCATGGCTCAAGCCTCCAAGCTCAGACGTCAGGATAACCCAATCGCGCGATTCTCGCGGCTTGAGACTTAACAACGTCCGGCCCCGCGAGGTTAGCCATGTCGCCAAACAATGCCCGTCATTTGCGCGCTCTTGGCTTGCTCTTTGCAAGGGCATGGTTTTTGCTGCACTTGAACAACACGATCAGCCTGTCGAGACACCGGATGCGGAGACAGCGGCCGCGAAAAGGATCAGCGCGATGACCGCGTGGCGCGCGTGCCGGCTCGCCGTGGCAGCGCTTTTTTTCGGCGCCGCGCTGGCGAGCGCCGCTGGCGCCGCGGAAACCAATCTTAAATTTACGCTCGACCGTAAATTCGAAGGCCCGGCGGCGCCGTTCCTGCTGCCGCTCGACCAGGGCTACTACAAGGCCGAAGGCCTCAACGTCAGCTTCGATCCGGCCGCCAACATGCTCGAGGCCATCAAGCGCGTGGCCTCGGGCGAATACGACATGGGCTTTGCCGACATCAACGCGATGATCAAGTATCGCGACGCCAACCCCAAGACGCCGCTCAAGGCCGTGTTCATGGTCTATAACCGGCCGCCCTTCGCGGTGATTGCCCGCAAGAGCCGCGGCATCAGCACGCCCAAGGATCTCGAGGGACATAAGCTCGGCGCGCCGGCGGACAGCGGCAGCTTTTCGCTGTGGCCGATCTTCGTGAAGGCCAACGGCATCGATGCCTCGAAGGTGACGATCGAGAGCATCGGCTTCCAGGTGCGCAATCCGATGCTGGCGGCCGGCCAGGTCGATGCCATCACCGGGCTGTCGTTTTCCTCCTACATCGATCTCAAGGACAAAGGCGTCCCGGCCGACGACATCGTCGTGATGCTGATGGCCGACTACGGCGTCACTCTGTACGGCAGCGCGATCATCGTGAACCCGGCATTCGCCGACGCGCACCCCGACGCGGTCAAGGGCTTTCTGCGCGCCTACCTGCGCGGGCTGAAGAAAACCATCGCCGCGCCGGCGAGCGCGCTCGAATACGTGCTCGAGCGCACCGACTCCGGCCGCAAGAATCTCGAGCTCGATCGCCTGAAAATGGTGATCCGCGAGAACATCGTCACGCCGGAAGTGAAGGCGAACGGCTATGGCGGCGTCGACGGCGAGCGCTTTGCGCGCGCGATCGACCAGCTCGCGCAAAGCTACGCGTTCAAGCAAAAGCCGAAGCTGGACGAAATTTTCGATGCGTCGTTCTTGCCGCCGGAGAGCGAGCGCAAAGCCAACTAGCGCTCAGCCGGCCGGGGCCCGCGACCTGGCGACGGCGGGCTGCAGCTTCCCCGCGCTCACGTTTTGCGGACGCAGCGTCTCGATAATCTCGTCGGCCAGCTGCTCGTAGGCGGCGTGGCTGCCTTCGCGGATGTAAATGCCGCTGTAGAGGTTGTCCAACTTCGGCAGCGGCGCGTCTTCCCAGGTCACCATGCCGAATTCATTGGCGCGCCGGCGGATGATCGGCATGACGCCGAGCCCGGCAACGACCGCGCTCGCCAGACTCATCACGCTCGAGCCGGTGTAGACGTCTTCCCAGTCGAGCTCGGCCTTTTTCAAGGTCTGCACGGCGAGCTGGTGATAGATGCAGCCCTCGCCAAAGGAAACCAGCGGCACCGGCCGGTTCGGATTGAACTCGGTGGTGAGGCCGCGCACCCAGACCGTCTCCAGCGGCCAGTGATAGCGGGCGTCGTGCGGACGCTCGAGCGACAGACCGACGAGAATATCGAGATTGCCGCTGCGCAGATCGCGCACGAGCGCGTCGAAAAATCCGGTGCGCACGATGAAGCGCACGTCCGGCCAGCGCTCGCGGAAACGCGCCAGCGTCGCGGGCAGCATCGAGGCGATGAAATCGCTCGGCGTGCCGACGCGGATCACCAGCTCCGGCCGCGGACCCTCGCCGCCGATCCGCAAGATCTGATCGTTGATCGAGAGCAGGCGGCGGGCGTAGCTGACCACCAATTCGCCCTGCGGCGTGAGCTTGATGCCTTGCGTGCTGCGGTCGAACACATCGGACCCGAGCATGAATTGCAGACGCTTGATCTGTGCGCTGACGGCCGGCTGAGTGAGGCCAAGGGCGGCCGCGGCCTTGGTGAAGCTGCGCTGATCGACGACGGCAATGAGCGCCCGCAACAGTTCAGTCGGGATGTTGGTCATGCGATGTCCCTGCGCGTACTCGTTTTCAAACACCGCCCCACCCATCATATTCATTTGCACGCGAACGAAAATATTCACGGTTGCGAATATAACATGTTCCCGCATCTCAGCACAGATGGCTCGGCGGCCGCGGCCATTATTTGATGCGTTCGAGGATGCTCACGTAATTGGCAACCGAGGTTCCGCCCATGTTGAAAATGGCGCCCAGCCCCGGATCTTTGAGCTGCATGTCGCCGGCTTTGCCGGTGAGCTGCATGGCGGTGAGCGCGTGCATGGACACGCCGGTGGCGCCGATCGGGTGACCCTTCGACTTGAGGCCGCCTGACGGGTTCACCGGCAGCTTGCCATCTTTTTGCGTCCAGCCTTCGGCGATGGCGCGGGCGCCCTGCCCCTCGGGGGTCAGCCCCATGGCCTCGTATTCGATCAGCTCGGCGATGGTGAAGCAGTCGTGCGTCTCGACGAAGGACAGGTCGCCAAGGGTCACGCCGGCACCTGCGAGCGCGCGCTGCCAGGCGACCGCGCAGCCTTCGAATTTGAGAATGTCGCGCTTACTCATCGGCAGGAAGTCCTGCACGTGCTGGGCGGTGCGGAAGGCCACCGCCTTGTCGAACTGCAGCGCGGTCTCGACATCGGCCAGCACCACCGCCGCCGCGCCGTCCGAGACCAGCGAGCAGTCGGTGCGCTTGAGCGGGCCGGCGACGAACGGATTCTTCTCGCTCTCGGTGCGGCAGAATTCGTAGCCGAAGTCCTTGCGCATCTGCGCGTAAGGATTGGCAACGCCGTTCTTGTGGTTCTTGGCGGCGATCATGGCGAGCGCGTCGGACTGGTCGCCGTATTTCTGGAAATACATACCGGCGATGTTGCCGAAGATGCCGGCAAAGCCGCCGTCGACTTCCGACTCCTCGCGCACATAAGACGCTTTCAGCAGGTTGCGCCCGATCTCGGGGCCCGGCGTCGTCGTCATCTGCTCGGCGCCGACCACCAGCACGATGCGCGCCGAGTGCGCGGCGATCGCTTTGATCCCCTGGTGCACGGCGGCAGATCCCGTGGCGCAGGCATTCTCCACGCGCGTCGCGCGCTTGAAGCGCAGATCGGGCGAGGCCTGCAGGACGAGCGAGGCGGTAAAATCCTGCGCCGAGAAGCCGGCGTTGAAGTGGCCGAGCACGATCTCGTCGACGTCCTTAGCGCCGATGCCGGCATCGGCCAGCGCCTCGCCCGCCACGCGGACGATCAAGCTTTCCACGCTTTCCCCATTAAGCTTACCGAAGGGGGTGTGGGCCCAGCCGACGATTGCCGCGCTCATGGCGCTCTCCTTTTGCCGAACTTTGGTCGCATTACGCGCAGATAAACCCAAATTACCATGATTTCAAACGGGGGTGAGGCTGGCTTTGCCTCCTGTCCTGAGCTTCGATAGCCTCAATGCCACGGCCCTTTGAACCCTAACCGGTTCGCAGGGCACACACCACCGACTGACCCGCAACTCGTGAGCCGTCGTTTGAGCCTTCGGACCCCCCTCATCGGCCTGGCCGCATTGGCGCTAGCGCTCACCGCGCCGGCGCGCGCGCATGCCGAAGCCAAGCTGCTGATCGAGGCGGCCACGGGCAAGGTGCTGCACGCCGAGAACGCCACCTATCCGTGGTATCCGGCTTCCGTCACCAAATTGATGACCGCCTACACCACGCTGCGCGCCATCAGGGAAGGCAAGATTACCCGCAACACGCTACTCACCGTCGGACGCAACGCGGCCGCCCAACAGCCGACCAAGATGGGCTTCAAGGTCGGCACCACCGTCACCGTCGACAACGCGCTCAAGATGCTGATGGTGAAGTCAGCCAACGACATCGCCGTGACGATCGCCGAAGGCGTCGGCGGCTCGATCGCGGGCTTCGCCGACATGATGAACGCCAATGCGCGCCGGCTCGGCATGTCGCAGAGCAATTTCGTCAACCCGAACGGCCTGCCGGCGGAGAACCACGTCACCTCGGCGCGCGACCTCGGCATCCTGGCGCGCGCGCTGATCCAGGAATTCCCGGAAGACGACGCCTACTGGCACATTCATTCGATCCAATACGGCAACCGGGTGATGCACAATTACAATTCGCTGCTCGACCGCTATCCCGGCGCCGACGGCATGAAGACCGGCTTCATCTGCGCCTCCGGCTACAACGTGGTGGCATCCGCCACCCGCAATGGCCGCCGGCTGATCGCCATCATTCTCGGCGCCTATGGCGGCGGCGTGCGCGCGCAGCAGGCCGCGCAATTGCTTGAGAGCGGCTTCAACAGCGGCGGCCTGTCCTGGCTGACGCCGTCGCTCGGCACCGTCGATGCGCTGGCGCCGATCGACGCGCAGCCGCCGAACCTGCGCGAGGAGATGTGCGGCGGGCACCGGCGCAAGCCGGCATCGGAAGACAATGACGAAGAAGAAGATACATCGGCCGCGACGGGCGACAATAACGGCCAGCCGCAAGCCTTCATGTTGTCGAGCCTGAAGCCGGCGAGCGGCAAATTCGTGCTGGGCGCGCCGGTCGATACCACGCCGCCGACCATCGTGTTCACCGGCCCGGCCGATCATCCGGATACGGTCGCGAAGACCGAAAGCGCCAAGCCGAAGAAGAAAAAGAAGGCCGCCGCCGCGACAGCCGCCGCCGATACGCAGACGGCCGCCAAGCCGAAAAAGAAAAAGGCGAAAGTCTCCGCGGCGCAAAAATGAGCGAGGCCGGACAAAGCGCCGGCCGGCGCCAACCGCCGCCGCCTATGCCGCTGACCGTGCTCACCGGCTTTCTCGGCGCCGGCAAGACCACGCTGCTCAACAGGCTGCTGAAGGATCCGGCGCTGGCGGAAACCGCCGTCATCATCAACGAATTCGGCGACGTCTCGCTCGACCACCTGCTGGTCGAATATATCTCCGACAATATGGTGCTGCTGCAATCGGGCTGTCTGTGCTGCACCATGCGCGGCGACCTGGTGGACGCGCTGGAGACGCTGCTGCGCGATCTCGACAACCGGCGCTGCACCTTCCGCCGCGTGCTGCTGGAAACAACTGGCCTCGCCGATCCGGCGCCGGTGCTGCACACCGCGATGTCGCATCCTTATCTGCTGCTGCGCTACCGGCTCGACGGCGTGGTGACCGTGGTGGACGCGGTCAACGGCGATACCGAACTTAACGAACATGCCGAAGCGGTGAAGCAGGCGGCGCTTGCCGACCGCATCGTGCTGAGCAAGACCGATCTCGCGACACCTGAGCAGCGCGACCGCATCCTGGCGCGGCTGCATGCGCTCAACCCGGCGGCGCCCGTGCTCGACGCCGCCAAAGGCGAGGCGACGGCCGAGCGGCTGTTGAATTGCGGGCTGTACGATCCGGCGCGCAAAATTCCCGACGTGAAGAAATGGCTGGCGGAAGAAGCCTATGCCGACGCGCATGCGCATCATGATCACGACCATGACCATGGGCACGAGCATGCATGCCAATCTCGACCGCAACCGCCACGACGCGCATATCGCGAGCTTCGTGCTCACCAGCGAGGCGGCCATTCCCGCCGGCACGCTGCAGATGTTCCTCGAACTGCTGCGCGCCAATTACGGCGCCCAGCTCCTGCGCGTGAAGGGCATCGTCAAGCTCGCGGAAATGCCCGATACGCCGGTCGTCGTGCACGGCGTGCAGCACGTGTTCCATCCGCCGGCGCGGCTCGAACGCTGGCCGGACGACGACCACCGCAGCCGCATCGTATTCATCACCCGCGACCTGCCCGAGCGCACGGTGCGCGAGCTGTTCGAGGCCTTTCTCGGCAAGCCCGCCGCCGACCGCCCCGATCTCGCGGCGCTCACCGACAATCCGCTGGTGCCCTTCGGCGGCCCCGACCACGCCTGATCGCTGGCCGCTTGCATGCGGCTGGCGTTCGACTCATGCTGGCCGCGAATTGCTTTCCGGGAAGCGGGCCCCGACATGGAACGCCTTTGGCTTGCGCACTATCCAGCGGGCGTGCCCGCCGAGATCGACGCCACGCGCTACGCCTCGCTGGTGGCGATGTTCGAGGAAAGCTTCAGGCTTTATGCCAGCCGCGCGGCCTGTGTCTGCATGGGCACGACGCTGACCTATGGCGGGCTCGACGAGGCCTCGCGCGCCTTCGCCGCCTGGCTGCAGAGCCGCGGCATCAAACCGGGCGCGCGCGTCGCGCTGATGATGCCGAACGTGCTGCAATATCCGGTGGCGATCGCCGGCACGTTGCGCGCCGGCTGCGTGGTGGTGAACGTCAACCCGCTCTACAAGCCGCGCGAACTGGAATTCCAGCTCAACGACGCCGGCTGCCGAGGCGATCGTGGTGCTGGAGAATTTCGCCGCCGTGCTGCAGGAGGCGCTGCCGCACACGCAGGTCAAGCACGTCGTCATCGCCAGCATGGGCGACATGCTCGGCTTCGTGAAGGGCGCGGTGGTCAACGGCGTCGTGCGCCACGTCAAGAAAATGGTGCCGGCCTATCGCCTGCCGCAGGCCTTCGCGTTCTACGATGTGCTGGGCGCGGGCCGCGCCCTGCCGTTCGCCGCGCCTGCGGTCGGACCCGACGACATCGCCTTCCTGCAATATACCGGCGGCACCACCGGCGTTTCCAAGGGCGCCATGCTGCTGCATCGCAATCTGGTCGCCAACGTCTTGCAGGTGGAGGCCTGGGACGCGCCGATCGTCGCGCTGCCGCCGCCGGTCGAGCAGCTCATCATCATGACCGCGCTGCCGCTCTATCATGTGTTCGCGCTCACCGCCTGTTTGCTGTTCGGCGTGCGCAACGGCGCGCTCTGCCTGCTGATCCCCAATCCGCGCGACATCGGCGGGCTGATCAAGGAGCTCACCAAGTACAAAGTGAACTCGTTGCCGGCGGTGAACACGCTCTACAACGCGCTGCTCAATCATCCCGACTTCAACAAGATCGACTGGAGCATGCTCAAGAGCGCGGTCGGCGGCGGCATGGCGGTGCAGAAACCGGTGGCGGATGCCTGGTTCAAGGCCACCGGCAAGCCGATCGTCGAAGGCTACGGCCTGTCGGAGACCTCGCCGGTGCTCACCTGCAACCGCGGCGACATACCGGAATGGACCGGCACCATCGGCCTGCCGCTGCCCTCGACCGATATCTCGATCCGCGACGACCACGGCCATGAAGTGCCGCTCGGCGAGCAGGGCGAGATCTGCGCGCGCGGGCCGCAGGTGATGCCGGGTTACTGGAATCGCCCGGACGAGACCGCCAAGGTGATGACCGAGGACGGCTTCTTCCGCACCGGCGACATCGGCATCATGGACGGCGACGGCCGCGTGCGCATCGTCGACCGCAAGAAGGACATGATCACCGTCTCCGGCTTCAAGGTGTTTCCCAACGAGGTCGAGGAATTGGCGATGAGCCATGGCGGCTTGCTGGAATGCGCCGTGGTCGGCGTGCCCGACCGCCATTCCGGCGAAGTGCCCAAGCTGTTCGCGGTCAAGAAATCGCCCGACGTGACCGAAGCAGAGCTGCGCCACTACCTCGCCGCCAATCTCGCCAGCTACAAGGTGCCGCGCCACATCGAATTCCGCAGCGAATTGCCGAAATCCAATGTCGGCAAGATTCTGCGCCGCGAGCTGCGCGACGAGGCGGCGCGGCAATGAGTGTCGAGACCCCGGCGGCGATCGTCGCATTCTGGCGCGAGGCCGGCGCCGACCGCTGGTTCAAGAAGGACGCGGCCTTCGACGACGAGATCAAGCGGCGCTTTCTCGCCACGCATGAAGCAGCGGCCGCCGGCAAGCTGACCGATTGGGAGCAAAGCGCCGAAGGTGCGCTCGCGCTGCTCATTTCTGCTCGACCAGTTTCCGCGCAACATGTTCCGCGGCGAGGCGCGCGCTTTCGCCACCGACCCTTTGGCGCGCGCCATCGCCAGCCGCGCCATCCTCAACGGCTTCGACGGCGCCTTTCCCGACATGCGCGGCTTTTTCTACCTGCCGTTTGAGCATTCGGAAAATCTCGCCGACCAGGAGCGCGCTCTCGCGCTCTACAAGGCCATCGGTGACGAGGACGGGCTGAAATGGGCCGAGCTGCACGCCGACATCATCCGCCGCTTCGGCCGCTTCCCGCACCGCAATGCCGTGCTCGGCCGCGTCACCACGCCGGAGGAGCAGGCCTTTCTCGACGGCGGTGGCTTTGCCGGCTGAGCGTGCTACGAATTGGCCATGACCGACTTCCACGGCGTCTTTCCCTATCTGGTCTCGCCGATCGATGCGCAGGGCCGCATCAAGACCGACGTGCTGGGCAAGCTTGCGTCCGACCTGATCAAGGCCGGCGTGCACGGCCTGACGCCGCTCGGCTCGACCGGCGAGTTCGCCTATCTCAACCGCGCGCAACGCGAGGCGGTGGTGCAGGCCACCATCGAGGCGGCCAACAGACGCGTGCCGGTGATCGCCGGTGTCGCCTCGACCGCAACCGCCGACGCCGTCGAGCAGGCGCGGCGCTATCAGGAACTAGGCGCCGACGGCATTCTCGCCATCCTCGAAGCCTACTTTCCCGCTCAAGGACGCGCAGGTCGAGGCGTACTTCCGCGCCATCGCCGACGCCGTCGACATTCCGGTCGTGCTCTACACCAATCCGCAATTTCAACGCAGCGATCTCACGCTCGACGTGATCGCGCGCCTGTCCGACCATCCGCGCATCCGCTACATCAAGGACGCCTCCACCAATACCGGCCGCCTGCTCTCGATCATGAACCGTGCGCCGCGCATGAAGGTGTTCTCCGCCTCGGCGCATATTCCGGCGGCGGTGATGCTGATCGGCGGCGTCGGCTGGATGGCCGGACCGGCCTGCATCGTGCCGCGCGAGAGCGTGCGGCTTTATGACCTATGCCGCGCCGGCCAATGGGCGGAGGCGATGAAGCTGCAGCGTGAACTCTGGCGCATCAACGAGGCCTTCGCGCGCTTCAATCTTGCCGCCTGCATCAAGGCCGGCCTTGCGATCCAGGGCTACGCGGTCGGCGATCCGGTGCCGCCGCAAGCGGCGTTGAGCGAGGCCGAGCGCGCCCAGGTCGCGGACATTCTCGCCGAGGTGGCCAAGCTCGAAACCGTCTGATTTCGCTGGCGAAATCGCCGCGCCCACCGAATCTTAACGGTTCATTGATATTAGGGCGCGATGGCCCTGCCATCTTTTGCATCGCAGCCGCAGCAGACTGAGCCCGTGGCTTTGACCGGGGCGACACCGTCGCGCCCGCGCCTTTGCCGCGCGCAGGGCTGATCGCGCGCGTCAAGGCGAAGCTTGCCGAGCGCAGCGACAGCCGCATCGCGCAGCTCGTCGCCGGCAAGGTGTTCCTGGTGCGCGTCGGCAGCGCGATGCTGGCGCTGGTCAGCCAAGTGCTGCTCGCGCGCTGGATGGGCAAGTTCGAGTTCGGCATCTACATCTACGTGTGGACCTGGGTGCTGATGATCGGCGCGCTCTCCGACATGGGCCTGTCGTCGGCGGCGCGGCGCTTCATCCCCGAATACACCGAGCTGATGGCGCTCGACCGCCTGCGCGGGTTTCTCTCCGGCTCGCGCTGGCTCGCCTTCGGCATCGCCACCGGCATCGGCGCTATCGGCGCGCTCGGTGTGACGTTGCTATCGCCGTGGATCGACCACTTCACCGTCATCCCGCTTTATCTCGCCTGCGTCACCATTCCGGTCTACGGGTTGGTGCAGATCCAGGCCGGCATCGCGCAGTCCTACGACTGGCCGAATCTGGCGCTGGCGCCGTTCTACATCTGGCGGCAGCTCATCATCACCGTGCTGATGGGCGGCGCCTGGCTGTTCGGCGCGCCGACCGACGCGGTGACCGCCATGATCGTCGCCGTCGTCACCACCTGGGCGGTCACCATCGGCCAGCTCGTGGTGCTCGACCGCAGGCTGAAGAACAAGGTGGCGCCCGGGCCGAAGCGCTACGAGTCGAAGACCTGGCTTGCCACCTCGCTGCCGATCTTCGTCGTGGAGGGCTTCTATCTGCTGCTCACTTACGTCGACATCCTCGCGCTCGAGCATTTGCGCTCGCCCGACGAGGTCGCGGTCTATTACGCCGCCGCGCGTCTGCTCGCGCTGGTCGCCTTCGTCTATTTCGCCATCGCCGGCGCCACCACCCACAAGTTCACGCAGTATCACGTCGCCGGCGACACCGAGCGGCTCGCCAGTTTCTTCCGCGAGACCATCCGCTGGACGTTCTGGCCGTCGCTCGCCGCCTGCGCGCTGATCCTCGCCTTCGGCAAGCCGCTGCTGTGGCTGTTCGGCGCCAGCTTCGAGCAGGGCTACATCGTGATGTTCATTCTCGCCGTCGGCATGCTGTCGCGCGCCGCGGTCGGCCCGGCCGAGCGGCTGCTCAACATGCTGGGCGAGCGCAAGCAATGCGCCGCGGTTTACGCCGGCGCTTTCGCGATCAATCTGGGGCTGTGTCTCTTGCTCATTCCGCACTTCGGCATCGAAGGCGCCGCGATCGCGACCTCGAGCGCGCTGGCGGTTGAATCGATCTTTCTCTATCGCATCGCCAAGCGCCGGCTCGGCTTCCACGTCTTCATCCTGGGCGGCGGCGCTTAAGCCTGCTCGCGCAGCAGGCGCCTGATCACCTTGCCGGTCGTGGTCATCGGCATCTGTTCGATGAAGGCGACTTCGCGCGGATATTCGTGCGCCGACAGCCGCGTCTTGACGAAGCCCTGGATCTCGCCGGCCAGCGCATCGGAGGGCGGGTGGCCGGACTTGAGCACGATGAAGGCTTTGACGATTTCGCCGCGCACCTTGTCGGGCTTGCCGATGACGGCGGCGAGCGCGACCGCGGGATGGCGGATCAGGCAGTCCTCGATTTCGCCGGGCCCGATGCGGAAGCCCGCCGATGAAATCACGTCGTCGTCGCGGCCGACGAAACTGATGTAGCCCTCTTCGTCCATCACGCCCTGGTCGCCGGTGCCCATCCAGTCGCCGATGAATTTTTCGCGCGTCGCTTCCGGGCGGCCCCAATATTCCAGGAACATCACCGGGTCGGGGCGCTTGACCGCGATCTGCCCGAGTTCGCCGGCCTTGAGCCGCTCGCCGTCCGGGCCGATCACCGCCACCGTGTGGCCCGGCACCGGCTTGCCGATGGCGCCGGCCTTGAACATGCCGAGCTGCGCGCAGGAGCCGAGCACCAGATTGCACTCGGTCTGGCCGTAGAATTCGTTGATGGTGAGCCCGAAGGCCTCCCGGCCCCACTCCAGCGCCTCGATGCCGAGCGACTCGCCGCCCGAGGCCATGCTGCGCAGCTTGAAATCGTAGCGGCCGCTGCGGGCTCGGCACCGCGCGCATCATGCGCAGCGCGGTCGGCGGGATGAAGGCGTTGCGCACGCCGACCTTGGCCATCAGCGCGAAAGCTTCATCCGGATCGAACTTGTCGAAGCGGCGGGCGATCACCGGCACGCCGTGATGCAGGCTCGGCAGCAGCACGTCGAGCAGGCCGCCGGCCCAGGCCCAATCGGCCGGCGTCCAGTAGCTGTCGCCACTTTGCGGAAACGGATAATGCGGCAGCTCGGCGCCGGGCAGATGGCCGAGCAGCACGCGGTGTGCATGCAGCGCGCCTTTCGGCTGGCCGGTGGTGCCCGAGGTGTAGATCATCATCGCCGGATCGTCCGGCGATGTATCGACCGGCGTGAAGTCGGACGACGCCTTTGCCAAGAGATCGGCAAAGCCGCCGTCGACGGAGATCACGCAGGTGACGTGCGGCACTTGTGCGCGGATCTCATCGAATTTTGCGAGGCCCTGCGCGTTGGTCAGCAGCGCCTTGGCGCCGGAATTCTGCAGGCGATATTGCAGCGCGTCCGGCCCGAACAAAATCGCGACCGGCAGCGCCACCGCGCCGAGCTTGTAGATGGCGATGTGCGCGGCGGCCACTTCCGGCGCCTGCGGCATGAAGATCGCGACGCGGTCGCCGCGTTTGACGCCCTGCGCGCGCAGCACATTGGCGAGCCGGTTGGAAGTCTCGCGCAAGTGGCCGTAGCTGATCGGCTCGCTGCGCCCGTCGCCATGCACGTGCAGAATGGCGAGTCGGCCGGGCTCGCGCGCCGCCCAGCGGTCGCAGACGTCGACGCCGATATTGTAGCGCGCCGGGATCGCCCAGCGGAAATCGCGATAGAGCGCGTCGTAGTCTTTGGCGTTTGAACCCAGCATTGGCCGAAACCTAGTCAGCGGAGCACGCGCGGTCCAGACCTATTGATTCCAATCGATGCTCATGGCCACATCGGATGCCGGCGCATGCACTTTCGAGGGGGCGATATGGATCATAATTTGGTAGTCGGGCTCGGTTTCGTCGCCGGAGCCCTTTACATCGCCAGCCACTACATGAAGACGATGGTGCCGCTGCGGCTGTGCGAAATCGGCGCCAATATTCTGTTCGTCGGCTACGGCTGGCTTTATCCGTCCTACCCGACGCTGGCGCTCTACACCATCCTGATCGGGCTCAATTCGCTGCGGCTCTACGAGATGCTCGAACTCATCAAGAAGGTGCGCGAGGCCTCGAGCGGCGACCTGTCGATCGAATGGCTCAAGCCGTTCATGCACAAGCATACCTTCCAGAAGGGCAACACGCTGTTCCACAAAGGCGACCCGGCCGACGAGATGTATTACATCGTCAGCGGCCGCTGCCACATCAAGGAGATCGACGTCGAACTTAAGCCCGGCACTTTGGTCGGCGAACTCGGCTTTCTGACGCCCGAGCGCACGCGCACGCAGACGATCGAATGTCTCGACGAGGTGCACATGCTGACCATCACCTACGAGAAACTGACCGAGCTCTATTTCCAAAATCCGTCCTTCGGACTTTATTTTCTCAAGCTCACCAGCCAGCGGCTGTTGCAGAACGTGCAGCGCGCCGAACAGGCGCTCGCGGAACGCAACCGGCCGGCGACGGCGTAGGCGGGTTTGGGTGGCTTGCCCCCGGCCGCCGGACGCGGCAGGCTCCCGGCCATGCCCTGGATCACCGTTGTCGCCGAACCGCCGCCCGCCCTCGCCCATTATTCGGGGCCCGTGATCGAGCGCGTGCTGCCGCTGGCGCAAGCGCGCGCGGCCTGCGGCCAGATGGGCGTGCACGCCGACGCCTGCTCGTGGAAGAAGGGCAATGTCTGCCACATCGTGATCCCGACCGGCGGACCGGTGCGCGATCTCGGCGCCTATCGCCGCCACGAGGTGGCGCATTGCAACGGCTGGGAGCACAGCCACGAGACCGTCGTCGTGCGCGACGCGCGCGGCCATCGCCGCAGCGTGAGCGTCGGCGCCGGCGGCTCGGTCGCCGACACGGCGCGCGAAAACGACCCGCTCGCGGTCGAGGCGCAGTAGCGCCTTACGACGGCTCGGCCAGGATCAGCGCCCAATAGACCTGATATTTCGAACTTGGCGCCGGCACCGCGGCGATGCCGATGCGGGTGGCGCCCGGCAGCAGCATGTTGGCGCGGTGCGGCGGCGAATCGCGCCAGCCGGAGAACGCTTCCGCCAGCGTGTGATAGCCGGCGCCGATGTTCTCGGCCGCGGTCTTGGCGTTGTAGCCGGACGCCTTCAGGCGCGCGACGAAGGGCGTCTTGATGTTGTGCTCGAGCTTGTCGCGCTTGGCCATGACTTCGGCCTGCGCCTGCGCCATGCGCGACAGGTCCGGGTCGAGCGTCACTTCGGCGAGCCCGTTGTTCTTGCGGTAGCCGGAGATCATCGAGGCGGCGGCCTCGCCGTCGAGCTGTCCGCCCTGCGCGATGTCGCGGTAGAAGCTCGGCTGCTCCGGCACCTGGAAGCCGGAACAGGCCGCGAGCGTCGCCAGCGCCACAACGATCAGCAGCGGTCGGACAAGGCGCATCGGCGGGGCATTCCTCGAATCGAGACGGCCACTCTAGCGAACACCGTGGCTGAATGGTGGTAGCGCGCGTCACTTAACGGAGTGTAGCGCCTGCCAAATACGGTCCGATGTCGCCGGCATGTCGAGCGCGGCGCCTTTGGGCAGCGCGTCGAGGATGGCGTTGATCAGCGCCGGCGGCGCCGCGGTGGTGCCGGCCTCGCCGGTGCCCTTCACGCCGAGCGGATTGGTCTTGCAGGCGACCGGGCGGTGCTCGACATTCATCGCCGGCACGTCGTGCGCGCGCGGCATGGCGTAGTCCATGAACGAGCCGGAGACGAGCTGGCCGCTGGCGTCGTAGACGGTGTTCTCGCTGAGCGCCTGCCCGAGCCCCTGCGCGACGCCGCCGTGGATCTGGCCGGTGACGATGGTGTCGTCGAGCAGATTGCCGCAATCGCCGACGGCGACATAATTCTTGATCGCGAGCGCGCCGGTGTCGGCGTCGATCTCGACCTCGGCGACGTGGCAGCCGTTGGGGAACGAGGGCGGCCCTTTGAACTTCTCGGTGGTGTCGAGGCTTTCCGGGATCACGCCCTGGCGCTTGAGCTCGGCGGCGCGCTCGGCCACCTCGAACAGCGTCACCTCGCGGTTCTTCACGCTGAACTTGCCGGCGCTGTAGGCGACCTCGGCCTCGCCCGCCTGCAGCAGCATGGCGGCGACGCGCTTGCCCTTCTCGATCACGGCGTCGGCGGTGCGCGCGATGGCGCCGCCGACATACATCGCCGAGCGCGAGGCGACCGCGCCGAAGCCGGGCACGTCGCGCGCGGAATCGCCGGACGTCACCGTGACCGCCGTCGCGTCGAGGCCGAGCCGGCGCGCCGCCACTTTGGCGAACACGGTCGGATGGCCCTGCCCGCTGCCGCCGGCGCCGATGCTGACACTCACCTTGCCGCCGCCGGGAAACGAGATGCGCGCGGCTTCTTCCGGGAAGGCGCCGGCGATCTCCAGATAACAGCCGATGCCGATGCCGCGCAGCTTGCGCTCTTTCTTCGCCGCCTTCTTGCGCGCGGGGAAGCCGGCATAGTCGGCAAGCGCGAGCGCGCGCTCCAGGGCGGCGGGGAATTCGCCGCTGTCGTAAGTGTTGCCGAAGGCGGTGGTGTAGGGCATCTGCTCGGGCTTGATCAGGTTGCGCCGGCGCAAGTCGGCGGCGTCGATGCCGGTCGCATCGGCGGCAGCGTCGATCACGCGCTCGATGAGATAGCTCGCCTCCGGACGGCCGGCGCCGCGATAGGGCGCCGGTCGGCAGCGTGTTGGTGAAGACGCAGCGCGTATTCACCTGCGCGTGCGGGATGTCGTAGACCGTCGGCAGGCAGCCGGAGACGTGCGTGGTGAAGACGAAATGCGCGACGCCGGTGAAATAGGCGCCGAGATTGCCGATGCAGTCGACGCGCAAGCCCAGGAACTTGCCGCGCGCGCTGAGCGCGAGCTCGACCGTCCAGAATGAATCGCGGCCCTGGTTGTCGCTGACGAAAGGCTTCCGAGCGCGTCGACACCCAATGGATCGGCTTGCTTGAGCGCGCGCGCGGCGTGCAGCATCGGCACATATTCCGGATAGTTCCAGCCCTTCATGCCGAAGGCGCCGCCGACGATCCTCGGTGACGACGCGCAGCTCGTCCGGCTTGACGTTCAGCGGGCCGGCGACCTGGCCGCGCACGGCCGCGACCGATTGCGAGCCGCAGCGCAAGGTGAATTGTTTTGCTCGAGCGTCGTAGCTGGCGGTGGCGGTGCGCGGCTCGAGCGAGGCGACGACCAGGCGCTGATTGACCAGCTCGACTTTGCACGACGTGGGCTGCCTCCTTGAAGGCCTTGTCGAGCGCGGCCTGCTTCTTACCGTCGGGATCGGCCGGCGCGGTCCAGTCGAAGCCGATATTGCCGGGCGCCTCCGGCCAGAGCTGCGGCGCGCCGGGCTTGACCGCTGCGCGCACGTCGGTGACGGCGTCGAGCGGCGTGTAGTCGACCACGATCTTGTCGGCGGCGTCCTGCGCGGCGGCGGCGCTGTGCGCGACCACCATGGCCACCGGCTCGCCGACGTGCAGCACGCGCTCGCCGGCGAGTGCCGGGCGATGCGGCGAGAACGGCATCTTGCCGCCGCGGCCGGGAATGTCGTGGCCGTGCGAGACCGAATGATAATGCGCTTCGGCCAAATCGGCGGCGGTGTAGACCGCCACCACGCCCTTCATTTTTTTCGCTTCCGCCGTCTCGATGCGCTCGATCCTGGCGAAGCCGTGCGGCGAGCGCACGAAGCAGGCGGCGAGCGCGCCGTCCGGCTTGACGTCGTCGCCGAAGCGGCCCTGCCCGCGCAGCAGCGCGTCGTCCTCGACGCGGCCGGTCCAGCTCTCGGCTTTTGCAGCGATGGTCATAGGCGGTCCTTGATGCCGGCTTTGGCGTAGAGCTCGTTGATGTGGTCTTTCACGCTCGCCTTCGGCTCGTCGGTCGAGGTGTGCGCCCAGCCGACCTTGGCACGCGCGTGGTTTGCGATCACCTCGTCCTGCTGCGACGTTCCGCCACTGACGCCATAGGCGCCGACCATCTCATTGCCCTTGAACACGGGCGCGGCGCCGCCGGACGCCGCGATCTTGCCATTGGTCATGGCGGCGAAAGATTGATCAGCAGCTGCGGATTGCGCTCCTTGAACCATTGCTGGATCACCAGCCCGTCGGGAAAGCGCGGACTCATGCTGCGGAAGGCGGCGACCGTGTAGGCCTTGGCGATCGCCGTGTCGGGCGTGATGAAGCCGGCCTCGTCCATGCGCTCGACCGCGATCAGATGGCCCTCGGGACCGACCACGGCGACCGAGATGGGCACGCCCATTTCCTCGGCCTTCTCGACCACGGCCTTGATGAATTCACGGCATTCGGCCGCCCGCAGCTTGGCCATCCACGTCCTCCCGCGCGGCCGCGTTAACCGCTGTTTAACTTCTCAGGCACCAGCAATTAACTGCAAAACAACGGGTTGGGGAATACCGTGAGCGCCGATCCGGACGCGAAAATGGCAGCTTCTTCCCGACCCGCAATTCCGCGCGATTGGCGCCTGGTCGCAGCGATCGGCTGCGCCGGCTTCGCGGTCAGTTTCGCGTTCTTTCATTATGTCGCGCCGGTCGGAGCGTGGATCGGCCTGACAAACGGGCCCGCGGCCGCGCTGACCGCGGTCGCGGCGATGGCGGCCGCGATCCTGATCCGTGCGCAGGGCCTGCAGGCGCACAACCAACGCATGCGCGTCGCGCTCGACAACATGTCGCAAGGGCTGTGCATGTTCGACAGCCATCAGCGGCTGGTCGTCTGCAACCGCCGCTACGCCGAGATGTATCAGCTGCCGGACGAGATCGTGCGCTCCGGCACGACGCTGAATGGCGCTGCTCGAATACCGCCAGGGGCACGGCACCTTCTCGCGCAAGATCGACGAATACCTGGTCGAGCTCGCAACCTCGATGCAAGGCGGCCAGACGCGCAGCACGGAAGTCAAATCCGCCGACGGCCGCAACATTCTGGTCACCAACCGCCCGATGCAGGACGGCGGCTGGGTGGCGACGCACGAAGACATCACCGAGCGGCGCGACGCCGAGCGCGAGCGCGCCTCCATGCAGGAGCAGCAGCAGCGCCGCGCCATGATCGACCAGGCGATCGTCCGCCTTCCGCCAGCGCGTCGAGGAGCACCTGCACACGGTGGCCGACGGCGCCATGGCGATGCGCACCACCGCCACCACGCTGTTCGCCAATTCCGGGCAGACCTCCAAGAGCGCCGAGAGCGCGGTGACGGCCTCCAACGAGGCCTGCACCAATGTCGAGACCGCGGCGATCGCGGCCGACGAGTTGACCGGCTCGATCGGCGAGATCGGCCGGCAACTCGCGCTGACCACCGACATCGTGCGCGCCGCGGTCGGCGAAGCCAAGGGCACCAACGAGCAGATCGCCGCGCTGGCGCAGGCGGCGCAGAAGATCGGCGACGTGATCAAATTGATCCGCACCATCGCCGGGCAGACCAACCTGCTCGCTTTGAATGCGACCATTGAAGCCGCGCGCGCCGGCGAAGCCGGCAAGGGCTTCGCGGTGGTGGCGGCGGAGGTCAAGTCGCTGGCGGTGCAGACCGCCAAGGCGACCGAGGACATTTCGCAACTGATCGGCAGCGTGCAGAGCGCGACCTCCGGCGCGGTGGCGGCGATCGGGCGCATCGCCTCGCGCATGCAGGAGATCGACAGCTGCGCCACCGCGGTGTCGTCCGCGGTCGAGGAGCAGAACGCGGCGACCGCCGAGATCTCGCAGAACGTCACCGGCGCAGCCGACGGCGCCAAGCTCGTGGTCTCGGTGCTCAACGACGTGGCGGGCGCCGCCACCGATACCCGCCAGTCGGCGGAGAGCGTGCTGTCGGCCTCGCAGGCGGTGGAAGCCGCCGCCGCCGAGCTGCGGCGCGAGGTCGAAGGCTTCCTCGCCAGCGTGGCGGCCTAGAAGACCAGCCCGGACAGCCAATAAAACACGGCCGCGAGACCTCCCGACGCCGGGATCGTGATGATCCAGGCGGTGACGATCTCGCGCGCCACCACCCAGCGCACCGCCGACACTTTTTTCGCCGCGCCGACGCCGATGATCGAACCCGTGATGGTGTGCGTGGTGGAGACCGGGACACCGAGCCAGGTCGCCGCGAACAGCGTGACGGAGCCGGCGGTTTCGGCGCACACCCCCTGCATCGGCGTCAGCCGCGTGATGCGCGAGCCCATGGTGCGCACGATGCGCCAGCCGCCGAACAGCGTACCGAGCGCCATCGCGATCTGGCAGGCGATCACCACCCAGAACGGCACGTAGAACTGGCCGCCGAGCTTGCCTTGCGAGTAGAGCAGCACAGCGATGATGCCCATCGTCTTTTGCGCGTCGTTGCCGCCGTGACCGAGCGCGTAGCAGGACGCCGAGACGAATTGCACGCGGCGGAAAATGTGGTCGAGGCCGTGCGGGGTGAAGCGGATGAACGACCACGACACCGCCAGCATCAAAAACAACGCGAGCAGCAGACCGACGCCGGGCGACAGGAAGATCGCGACCACGGTCTTGATCACGCCGGCCCAGACCACCGCGTCAAATCCGGCCTTGGCCATGCCGGCGCCGACCAGGCCGCCGATCAAGGCGTGCGAGCTCGACGAGGGGATGCCGAGCCGCTGCGTGAGGATCTGCCAGACGATGGCGCCGGCGAGCGCGCCGAAGATCACGCGCGAATTGACCACGTCGGCCTCGACGATGCCGCGGCCCACGGTCTCCGCGACGTGCAGGCCGAAGAACAGAAAGGCGACGAAGTTGAAGAAGGCGGCCCAGGCGACCGCGTATTGCGGCCGCAGCACGCGGGTGGAGACGATGGTGGCGATGGCGTTGGCCGCATCGTTCATGCCGTTGAGGAAGTCGAACGCCAGCGCGACCAGGATCAAGCCGAACAGAAACGGCAGCGTGAGCGCGGCGGCGTCCATTATCTACACATGCTCGATGACGATGCCGTGCATGACGTTGGCGACGTCGTCGAAGCGGTCCACCACTTTCTCCAGGTGATCGTAGACTTCATTGCCGACGAAGAACTTGAGCGGATTGGCGTTGACGCTGGCCTGGTAGAGCGCCTTGAGACCGACATCGTGCAGGTCGTCGGCCTGCCCTTCCATCTGCGAAATCTGCTCGGTCAAGGAGCTGACCCGCACGGCCTCCTGGCTGATCGAGCGCAACAGCGGCACCGCTTCCGTGGTGAGCTCGGCGCATGTCACGATGGCGTCGCCCATCTGCTTCATCTCGGGCGTGAACTCCTTCACGTCGAACAGGATCACGGTCTTGGCGGTCTTGTGCATCTGGTCGATGGCGTTATCCATCGAGGTGATGAGCTCGCGGATGCTGCCGCGGTCGAACGGCGTGATGAAGGTGCGGCGCACCGCGATCAGCACCTCGCGGGTGACGTCGTCGGCCTCGTGCTCGTGCTGCACCACCAGATGGCAATTGCGTTCCACTTCGCCGCCGCCTTCCATCATGGCACGCAGCGCCCGCGCACCGGCCAGCACGGCTTCGGCGTGACGGGCAAAAAGATCGAAGAAGCGTTCCTCCTTCGGCATCAAGGCGTGAAACCATTTCAGCATGGCGGGCCTCCGTCGGCAGGACTGGGTCCTTATGACACACCACCGCCGCGCGGGCAGGCCGGAAAGGGCCCTGTGGAAAGTCTCGCCATCCGATGCGAAAAACGCACGCCGGAGCGCGCGAATTTCGCCCTCTCAAAATCGACACTTCGGCTTTGTTTGCTGCATTCGCCCACGCGGTCGGCTAATTTCCGGCCCAACAACAGCGAGGACGAAATGCGGTTGGGCTACTTCACCATGCCGGTGCATCCGATGGGCCGGGACTGGTCGCAGACGCTGCGCGAGGACCGCGAGGCGATCATTCTCGCCGACCGGCTCGGCTTCCACGACGCCTTCATGGGCGAGCACCTGACCGACGCCTGCGAGAACATCACCAACAGCATGCTGTTCCTGGCGACGCTGATCAACGACACCAAGACCATCAAGCTCGCCACCGGCACCACCAATCTGGCGCAGATGCATCCGGTGCTGGTCGCGGTCAACGCCGCGATGTTCGATCACCTGGCGCAGGGGCGTTTCATTTTCGGCATCTCGGCCGGCGCGCTCACGTCGGACTCGGAAGCCATCGGCATTCTCGATCAGGATCGCAACAAGATCTTCGCCGAAGCGATCGACGTCATCCTGGCGATCTGGGAGCAGCGACCCGCCTTACAACATCGATTTCCCCGACAACCGCTTCAAGGTGACCTTCGCGCGCACCGCCGCGCTCGAATTCGGCGTCGGCGTGCTGGCCAAGCCCTTTCAGAAGCCGCGGCCGGAAATCGTCGGCACCGTGGTGGCGCCGTTCTCGCCCGGCGTGGTGCTGATGGGCAAGCGCGACTTCCATCCCATCTCGGCGAACTTCCTGCTCGCCAAGCATCTGAAGTCGCACTGGACCAACTACGCCAAGGGCAAGGCCGAGGTCGGGCAGAAGGCCGACATCAAGGACTGGCGCGTGGCGCGCACGATTTTCGTGGCGCGACGACGACAAGGTGGCGACGGCTTACGGCAGCGACGACGCCAACAGTCCCTACCGCCACTACTTCGGCAACATGCGCGCCAAGATGATGCGCGGCAACCGGCTCTACGTGTTCAAGAGCCACAAGGAGCAGCCGGACGAGGAGATCACGCTCGACTACGTCATGCAGAACTGCGTGTTCGCCGGCAGCGTCAACAAGGTGGTCGACCAGATTCTGGCGATGCGCGAGGAGACCGGCGATTTCGGCGAGCTGGTCTATGCCGGCATGGACTGGGCGGATCCTGCGCTCGCCAAGCGCTCGATGCAGCTGATGGCCGAACAGGTCATGCCGCGGGTGAACGCGGCGATCGGCAAGAATGCGAGCGCGGCGGCGGAGTAGTTATCTGTCATTCCGGGACGGCGCGCAGCGCCGGACCCGGAATCCATACTCCGCAGCGCTGGGGTTATGGATTCCGGGTTCGCTCGCTTTGCTCGCGCCCCGGAATGACGGAATTAGACCGACAGCGGATCCGTCCCCAGCTCGCGGTAGAGCCCGTGCTTGGCGCCTTGCGTGAACGACATGCCCTGCTCGAGCTCGACCGACACCGAGCGCACGCGCTGCGATTCCTGATCGGTCGCCGGCACCGGCTTGCCTTCGCTCGCCGCCTTCGCCGCGTTCGAGCAGCATGCGGCGCGTCATCACGATGCCCTTGTCGGTCGCGCACAGATGCTCCTTGGTGCGGTCCTGGATGCCGCCCATGCTTTCCTGGATCGAGGCATCCTGCATGGCGATGCCGTCGACGCCCGTCGCGCTGTGGCCGTGCCGCTGCGCCTCGCGGTCCATCAGATAATTGTTCGCCTTGTTGGCGAGCGGGATGAAGGTGCCGGGCACGTATTTGACGTGGATGCCCTCGCCGTCCTGCATGGCCGAGACTTCCGACTTCGTCAGCGCGCGCTTGGGGTGATAGTTGATGCTCCAGGCCCAGCAGCTCTCGTCGTCGATCGGCACCCAGGCGTGCGCGCCGAGCGGATGGCCGGCGCGCGGCGGGATGATGGTGTACCAGGGCATGATCCAGGGCGTGATGCGCCAGTAGTGCTTGCCGGCTCTCGCCGTTGCGGCGCGCGCCGATCAGCAGGCCGCCGGGAAATTCCTCGACGTCGAAATGCGGCATGCGGTCTTTTTCGTTGTACTCGTTGGCCTTCGAGCCCTTGAACAGCGGATCCTTGTTGAGCTCCGAGCCGTGCAGCCATGACACGTGGCTGGAATCGATGCCGCCTTCCATGGCCTGCAGGTAATTGCATTCCTGCAAACGCTTCGACACGAAGCGCTGCTCGGGCTTGACGTCGGTCCATTCCAGCGCCGGCGGCGGCGGCTGCAATTCCGGCGGGCCCATATAGGTCCAGATGACGCCGGCCTTCTCGATGCAGGGGTAGGACTTCAATTTCACCTTCTTGCGGAAGCCGGACTCCTCCGGCTCCGACGGCAGGTCGGTGCATTGGCCGGTGACGTCGTATTTCCAGCCGTGATAGTGGCAGCGGATGCCGCATTCGGCGTTCTCGCCGAACCAGAGCGAGACGCCGCGATGGGCGCAGAACTCGTCGATCAGGCCGATCTGGCCCTTGGAGTCGCGGAAGGCGATCAGCTTCTCGCCCATGAGCGTGACGCGCACCGGCGGGCAATCGGGCTCCGGGATTTCGGAGGCGAGCAAAAACGGCGCCCAGTAGCGGCGCAGCAATTTGCCCATCAGCGTGCCGGGGCCGATGCGGGACAGCGTATCGTTTTGTTCACGCGACATCATGGCGACGTTTCCTCAGTGTCTTGCTATTGTTGAGGCCATTATAGGCGGCTCGCCCGCCTAAGGAAGCCGACAGTCATGCCGCTGCCGCGCATCGCCATTGCAACCGGAGACCCGGCCGGGATCGGGCCGGAGATCGCGCTCAAGGCGGCGCTCGATGCGCGCGTGCGGGCCGCATGCCGGCCGCTGCTGGTCGGCGATCCCGCGGTGGTGGAGATGCACGCGAAGGCGGCGGGCTTGTCGCCGCGCCTCAATGTGGTGGCGAAGGCTGCCGACGCCGACTGGTCGGACGGCGCGATCAATCTGCTCGACGGCCGCGACGGAACCAACGTGGCGGTCGAATTCGGCAAGGTGGACGCCGCTTACGGGCGCGCCTCGCTCGCCGCCGCGCGCCGCGCCATCAAGGCCGCGCTCGCCGGCGAAGTCGAGGCGGTGGTGGCGGCGCCGCAGACCGAGCGCTCGATCGCGGCGGCGGGGATTGCCTTCGACGGCTATCCGTCGTTCGTCGCGCGCGAGACGGGCACGCCGGTCGCCGACGTGTTCCTGATGATCTGCTTCGACGACAAGCGCATCGTGCACGCGACCTTGCACGTGAGCGTGCGCGAGGCGCTGGCGCTGATCACGCAAGCGAGCGCGTCGAGCACGTCATCCGCGTCACCGACGCATCGCTGAAGAAGCTCGGCATCGCCAAGCCGGCGATTTGCGTGTCCGGGCTCAATCCGCATGCCGGCGAAGACGGCCTGTTCGGGCGCGACGAGATCGAGATCATCGAACCGGCGATTGCCGCGGCGGCGAAATCCGGCATCGCCGTATCGGGGCCGTTCGGCGCCGACACCATGTTCCGCAAATCGTGCGACGCCTTCATCGTGATGCTGCACGACCAGGGCCACATCGCCGCCAAGCTGCTCGCCTTCAACCGCACTGCCGGTTTGTCGATAGGCTCGCCGATCTTGTTCTCGTCCGTGGCGCACGGCAGCGCGCACGACATCGCCGGCAAAGGCGTGGCCGATCCGGGCGCCATGATCGAGGCGATCACGCGGCTGGCGAAAGTGAATGCGCAAAGTCAGCCGGGACCG
Source organism: uncultured Alphaproteobacteria bacterium (assembly GCA_963734465.1). Taxonomy (GTDB): domain Bacteria; phylum Pseudomonadota; class Alphaproteobacteria; order Rhizobiales; family Xanthobacteraceae; genus Pseudolabrys. The sequence continues at coordinate 75,109 of CAVTHL010000033.1, read as the reverse complement.
CAATGACCGGCAATCCAAAGACGCGGCGCAATGTCCTTGTCCTCGAGGATGAAGCGTTTATCGCGATGCTGCTGGAGGAACAGCTTGAAGCCTTGGGAATTCACGTCGTCGGCCCGGTCAATAATTTGAAATCGGCTGTGCAGATCGCGGAATCGTCCGAGCTCGACGGCGCCTTGTTGGATCTCAATATCAACGGCGCCTATGCGACGGAGGTTGCCGACAAGCTGCGCGCGCGCAATGTTCCGTTTATTTTTGTCACGGGCTATCAGCGCCCCACCGGCCTGCGCTACCGCGACGTACCGGTTTTGCAGAAGCCCTTCACCGAGATCGAGCTCCGCACAGCGCTCATTTCGCTGTGGGACCGGTAAAACGGGCGGTCGCGGACTCTTTTGCTTTAGCGGATCGGCGGCAGCGGCTTGCCGGTGATGCCGTTGATGGTCGGCGGCGGCGGGCCGTTCGGCGCCGGCGGCGGCGGCGGATTGGCGCCGGTCGCATTGATCGCCGCGGTCTGCGGCGGCATCTGCCCCGGCAGCACGACGACGCGGGTGCCGACCTGCACGCGGCTGAACAGATCCTCGATGTCCTCGTTGATCAGCCGGATGCAGCCGGACGACACCGTCTGCCCGATGGTCGAGGGCTGGTTGGTGCCGTGGATGCGGTAGAGCGTGTGGCCCAGATAGAGAGCGCGCGCGCCGAGCGGATTGCCCGGGCCGCCGGCCATCATGCGCGGCAGATAAGGCTGGCGCTCGATCATCTCCGCCGGCGGGAACCAGTCCGGCCATTCCTTCATGCGCGAGATGCGCTCGGTGCCCGCCCAGGTGAAGCCTTCGCGGCCGACGCCGATGCCGTAGCGCATCGCATGGCCGTTGCCGAGCACGAGATAGAGATAGGTGTGCGGCGTATCGATGATGATGGTGCCGACCGGCTCCTTGGTCTGGAACTCGACGATCTGCTTTTTGAGATTGGCCGGCAGCTCCTTGGGCTGGCCGGTCTCCGGCTGATCCTCCGGCGGCAGCTGCATGACGCTCGAGTTGCCCTGCGGCGCGGCCTGCTGCGCGGGCAGCGTTGGGTGCGGTGCCGACGGCGCCCGGCGGACGCACCGCGTCGCGGTCGTCATCGGGCCGCGCATTGTTGAACTGCGGCGGCGTCGGCGGCGGCGTCGGCGTGGCGTCGCTTTCTTCCGAATAAATGAAACCGCCCCGGCCGGGCTGCTGCGCGCGGACCTGCGGGCGCGCCGGACGGATGGCGACGTCGGGATCGTTGGGGTCGAGCTGATAGCCGCGCGGCGCCGGGCCCGGCGGCGCGCTGCTGTAATAAGGCTGCGGCGGCGGATAGGGCTGCGCCAACGCGGGCGCGGCCAAAACCGTGACCGCGACCGCCGCCAAAGGCAGCGTCAATAAAGTAGCGCCGAAACGTCGGAACATTTGCCACCAAAAAAGGGGGCCCGGCGGCGAAACCCCGCCGAGGCCTCCAATCCCGCCAAAACCAGGCCAAAACCAAGCCATGAATTGCCCCGGGATGAAGGCACATTCAAGACCAGAATTGGGCTATCTCACTAACGTGATTCTGCCGTGACGGCTAAGCCTTCTTGGCTTGCGCCGCCAGCACCTGCTTGGCGGTGCGGAAGGCGTCGACCGCGGCCGGAAAGCCGCAATAGATCGCGACCTGCCGCAGGATGGCCGACAATTCCTTCTCGGTGACGCCGTTGCGCAGAGCGCCGCGGAAATGCGCCTCGAACTCGTGCATGCGGCCGAGGCAGGCGATCATGCCGAGATTGAGGATGCTGCGGTCGCGCGGCTTCAAGTCCTCGTCGGTCCACACCAGGCCCCAGCAGAACTCGTTCAACATGTCCTGGAATTTGCGGTTGAAGTCGTCGGTGTTGGCGACGGCGCGGTCGACATATTCGTCGCCCAGCACCTTGCGGCGCATCGCCATGCCCTTGTCGTACAGCGCTTTGTCCATCGTTCGTCCTCCCAAGCTGGTGTTTTACGGCTCGATGGACGCATGTTGCAGAGTTTGGGCGATTTCGTCCATTCTCCATGCATGACCATAGCCATCGTCGGCGGCGGTATCTGCGGGCTGTCGCTCGCGCTCAATCTGTCGCAGCGCGGCGTCGCCTGCCGCGTCTACGAGCGCGCGCCCGAGATCAAGGAACTGGGCGTCGGCATCACGCTGCTGCCGCATGCCATGCGCGAGTTCAGCGCGCTCGGCCTCGGCGACACGCTGCTCAAGACCGGCATCGAGAACCGCGAGAGCCGCTTCTACAACCGCTTCGGCCAGCTCATTTACCGGGAGGAGCGCGGCAAGTTCGCCGGCTATCCGTTCCCGGAAGTCGGCATCCATCGCGGCAAGCTGCATCTCATCCTCTACGACGCGGTCAAGCAGCGGCTGGGCGCGGACGCGGTCGTCACCGATTGCGAAGCGACCGCGGTCGAGCAGGACGAGCACGGCGCCACCGTGCATTTCAGAGCGTTCAGCAGCGGCGCCAAGCGCGACAGCGTGCGCGCCGACGCGGTGATCGACTGCGAAGGCATCAATTCGCCGATCCGCAAGCAGTTCTATCCCGACGACAAGGTGGTGTTCACCGGCATCAACACCTGGCGCGGCGTGACGCGGCGCAAGCCGATCCTCGACGGCCGCACCTATATGCGCGTCGGCTCGATCCTGACCGGCAAGATCGTGATCTATCCGATCATCGACGACGTCGACGGCGCCGGGCAACCAGCTCATCAACTGGATGGCCGAGATCAAGCGCGACACCGTCGCGCAAAACGATTGGAACAGAGCCGGCAATCTCGCCGACTTCTACCCGCTGTACGAAAGCTGGCGGTTCGACTGGCTCGACGTCGCGCAGATGATCAAGGACGCCGACCAGATCCTGGAATATCCCATGGTCGACAAGGACCCGATCGCGCGCTGGACCTTCGGCCGCGTCACGCTGGCCGGCGACGCCGCCCACCCGATGTATCCGCGCGGTTCCAACGGCGCGGCGCAGGCGGCCATCGACGCGCGCACGCTGGCCGACTTCCTGCGCAGCCAGCGCCGACCCGCGCGACGCGCTCAAGGCCTATGAGGACGCCCGCGCGGCGCCGGCCGCCAAAGTGGTGCGCACCAACCGCGAGCACCCGCCCGATTTCATCAATATCAAGGTCGAGGAACTGGTCGGCGACAAGCCGTTCGACGATCTCGACAAATACATCACCCAGGACGAGCTGCGGGCCTTGTCGGAGAACTACAAGCGCATCGCCGGCTTTGCGCTGGCGGATGTGGCGCCGCGGCGGGCCTGATCCATCCACTCGCCGCAGCGGCGGTAACCGGGCCGTAAAACTCTAGCGAAATCAGCGGGTTCAATGCGAACTTATCCCCGCTCTCCCCGCTGTCTGCCCGCCACAGGTTTTAGCCCCGCCGCCCGTTAAATCATCGGGTCAGGAGCTACAATGGAGCGGCAATTGGCGAACGCCGTTCGATGGATGACAGCGACGAAGCGCTCATGGCCCGGGTCGCGCGCGGCGACCAGCGGGCATTCCGGGAACTCGCGCGCCGCCATGTCCCGGCCATGCTGGGGCTTGCCCGGCGCATCCTCGGCAATGCGGCCGACGCCGAGGACGTGGCGCAGGAAGCGATGCTGCGGGTCTGGACGCAGGCGCCGCGCTGGCAGCCGCTGGCGGCGTTGCGCACCTGGCTTTCCCGCGTGGTGGTCAATCTCTGCCTCGACCGCAAGCGCAAAGCGCGCTGGGTCGAATTGGAAGCGGCCGGCGAGATCGCAGACCCTGCGCCGCTCGCCGGCGAAAGCGCGGAGCTGGCCGAGCGCGAGCGCTTGCTCGCGGCGGCGATCGCCGAGCTGCCGGGGCGCCAGCGCGCCGCGATCGTGCTCAGTTACACCGAAGGCATGAGCAATGCCGAGGTGGCGGACGTTCTCGATACCACCGTCTCGGCGGTGGAAACTTTGCTGGTGCGCGGCAAGCAGAACCTGCGCCGCGCTCTGGCTGACGTGATCGACGGGGAGTGACAATGACAAACGACCAGTTCGACAGACTGCTCGACAGCGCGCTCAAGCGCCACCTGCAAGCGCCGCAAGACAACCAAGATGACGCGGCCGCGGCGGCGCGCGTGCTCAACCGGCTCGCAGGCGAACTGCCGCGCCAGCACAGGCCGTTGTGGCGCTGGCCCACGGTGCTGCTCGACTGGCAATTCGCGCCGGCCTGGCCGCGCATGGCGGCGCTTGCCGGCTGCCTGGCGCTCGGCTTCGTCATCGGCATTGCCGGTCTCGACCGCGGCATCGACCGCACGGGCGTGAGCGCCGGCAATCTCGATTTCGGCTCGCTGGTGTTCGAGCCCGAGACATTCAGCGGGGAACGGCCATGAGCGTCGCCCACGCCTTCTCCCCGCCTGCCCGCGCGAGCGGTTCGCGCTGGCTGCTGCTCGGCTCGCTCGCGCTCAACCTGTTTTTCGTCGGCGTCGCGGTCGCCATGGCGATCCGTGCGCCGGCGCCGGCGCCGCGCTGGGACCCCGACGTGTTCGTGCGGGTCGAGCGGCTTTCGGCCACGCTGCCGCCGGCCGACGCCGACATCCTGCGTGGCGCCTTCCAGGCCAACCACGACCGCATCGCGGGCGCGCAGACCGCCTATCAGGATGGGCGCCGTTCAATTCATGCGATCCTGCGGCAGGAGCCGTTCAAGATCGAAGACCTGCGCGACGCGATGGCCAAGACGCGCGCCGCCCGGCAGGCGGTCGACCAGGCGGTCCAGAGTGTCTTTGCCGACACGGTGGTAAAATTATCGCCGGCCGCCCGCCACGCCATTGCGGACTGGCGCCCGGTCAACAGTTCCAAACGCGACCGACAATAGGCTAATAAGGAAGTCTGAACCGAAGTCTCGTTCGTTCGGCGTTCCCTTAAGTCAGAAAGTCGTCGGTATGCGTCACAGTTCAAAGGCCTTGCGCGCTGGAGGGTGGGCCCGCGCGCGTCCATGGGTGACCATGCTGCAGACCTGCTCGTTGATGCTGCCCCTCGGGGGCTGCCTGCTCTCCGGCGATATGCCGGAACCCAACCTTGTGGTCCCGGCCTCCTATGACGGCGGGCCGAAGAACCCGGCGGCGGCGCAGGCGGCGCTGCCCTCGCTCGACTGGTGGACCAAGTTCCGTTCGCGCGAGCTGACCGCGCTGATCGAAGAGGCGCGCACGAACAATCTCGACATCGCCGCGGCAATCGCGCGCATCGTGCAGGCCGACGCGCAGGCGCGCGTCACCGGCGCCGCGCTGTTGCCGATGGTCGACCTCAACGGCGACGGGACCCATACGCAGGCCAGCAAGACCGGGACGAAAGCTTCCGCCGCCAATCTCGGCGGCAAAGACTTACAGCGGCGGCACCCGCGACATCGTCACCAACAATCTGACGGCGACGCTCAACGCCAGCTACGAGATCGACTTCTGGGGCAAGAACCGCGCCGCGCTGCGCAACGCCGAAGAGCTTGCGGTCGCGAGCCGCTTCGACCGCGAGGTGGTGGGCCTGACCACCATGGTCGCCGTCGCCAATGCCTATTTCCAGGTGCTGGCCGCGCAGGACCGGCTGCAAAGCCGCGCGCGAAGACATCGTCAGCGCCACGCGCGTGCTCGACCTGATCAAGCAGCGGGCGCAGGCCGGCACCGCCTCCGCGCTCGAGATCGCGCAGCAGGAAAGCGTGGTCGACACGCTGCGCGCCGCCGTGCCCGCCGCTCGAGCAAGCCTCAAGCAGAACCGCACCACGCTCGCCGTGCTGATGGGCCGCTCGCCCGAGCAGGTGCGCGTCCGCGGCGGCTCGCTCGCGCGCCATCGCCATTCCGCGCGTGACGCCGGGCCTGCCGTCCGAATTGCTGACGCAGCGCCCCGATATCCGCGAGGCGGAAGCCAATCTCGCCGCCGCCAATGCCAATGTCTACAACGCGCGCGCCGCAGTTCCTGCCCAGCATCACGCTGACCGGCGAAGGCGGCTACGAGAGCGCGGTGCTCAAGGTTCTGCTGCGGCCGGAATCGGCGATCTATACGGCGGCCGCCGGCCTGACGGCGCCGATCTTCCATGGCGGCCAATTGCTCGGCAACCTCGACCTGCAAAAGGGCGAGCAGGACGAGCTGCTGCAGAACTACCGCAAGGCGGTGATCTCCGGCTTCGCCGACGTCGAGAACGCGCTCGACAGTGTCCGCCAGACGGCGCTTGCGCGTGACGCTGCAAACCCAGGTGGTGAAGAGCTCGCGGCAAGCCTTCGATATTTCCGAACAGCGGCTGCGCGAAGGCACCATCGACCTCGTCACCGTGCTGCAGACGCAGCAGACCCTGTTCACGGCCGCAGGACGCGCTGTTCCAGGCGCAGCTCGCGCGTCTGCAGGCGATCGTCAGTCTTTATCAGGCGTTGGGGGGCGGCTGGCTACCGGAACCGGTGGAAGCTTCCAATGCACGGTGAACTGCCCAAGCGCCTGAAACAGGCGGCCAGCCGCCGCCGCATCATGGCGGGCGGGCTGATCCTGGTGGCGGTCGCGGCGGCGCTGATCTACGTGTTCGCATGGCCGGTGGCGGCGCCCAAGCGCGTCGACCGCTTCGGCGCCGAAGGGCCGGTGCCGATCTTGGCGGCGACGGTCGCCCGCGCCGACGTGCCGGTCTATCTCGACGCGGTCGGCACCACGCGCGCGCTCAACACAGTGACGATACGTCCGCAGGTCGACGGCAAGCTGCTCGAGGTCGGTTTCACGGAAGGCCAGGACGTCAAGAAAGGCGACGTTCTCGCGCGCATCGATCCGACGCTCTACAAGGCGCAGCTCGATCAGGCGGTGGCCAAGAAGGCGCAAGACGAAGCGACGCTGGCCAATGCCAAGCTCGACCTCGCGCGCTACCAGAAGCTCGCGGCAAGCAACGCCATCAACAAGCAGCAGGCCGATACCCAGGAGGCCGTGGTCGCGCAGGACACCGCCATCGTGCAGGCCGACCAGGCCGCAATCGAGAACGCGCAGGCGACGCTGAGCTACACCACCATCACCGCCCCGATCGACGGCCGCACCGGCATCCGCTCGGTGGACCAAGGCAATATCGTGCACGCCTCCGACGCCGCCTCCGCGATCGTGACCATTACCCAGCTCAAGCCGATCAGCGTGCTGTTCAACCTGCCGCAGCAGGATCTCGACCGGGTGAACGCGGCCTTCGCCAAAGTTACGCCAGCGCTGGCACGCCATCGCGGGCGCGCTGGCGGTCGACGCGCTGCGCTCCGACACCAACGAGGTCATCGAGCGCGGCAAGCTCACCGTGATCGACAACCAGGTCGATCCCTCGACCGGCACGGTCAAGCTGCGGGCCGAGTTTCCCAATCCCGAGCTGCGGCTGTGGCCGGGTCAGTTCGTCAATGTGCGGCTGCTGATCGACACCTTGCAGAACGTGGTGACGATCCCGACCGGCGCGGTCCAGCGCGGGCCGAACGGCACCTTCGTCTACGTGGTCAATGCCGACAACACGGCGGCCATCCGGCAAATCAAGGTGCAGAAGCAGGATGAAACGCAGACCGTGGTGCAGAGCGGGCTCGAGCCGCCCGACCGCGTGGTCACCACCGGCTTTGCGCGCCTGACCGACGGCGCCAAGGTGACGATCTCGACCGGCGTGCCGGCCGAGCCCGCCGCCAATGCCGTGGGCGGGCGTAAGCGGAACGAGCAACGGAGCGGGGCCGGCGGGGGCAATAGACCGACCGCGCCGCAATGAGCGTCTCCTCACCTTTCATCGAACGGCCGATAGCGACCTCGCTGCTCGGCGCGGCGGTGTTGTTGGGCGGAGTGCTCGGCTATTGGCGGCTGCCGGTGTCGGCGCTGCCGCAGGTCGATTTCCCCACCATCCAGGTGACCACGCAGCTGCCGGGCGCCAATCCCGACACCATTGCCGCGCTGGTGACCTCGCCGCTCGAGCGCCAGTTCGGCCAGATCCCGGCGCTGCAGGTGATGACCTCGTCGAGCTCGTTCGGGGTCAGCCAGGTCACGCTGCAATTCGACCTCGACCGCGACATCGACGGCGCCTCGCAGGACGTGCAGTCGGCGATCAATGCGGCGGCCTCTTCGCTGCCGCGCACTTTGCCCTACCCCCCGCTCTATTCGAAGGTGAACCCGGCCGACGTGCCGGTGATCACGCTGGCGCTCACCTCCCAGTCGATCGACCTGCGCGCGTTGAGCGACATGGCCGACACCATCATGGCGCCGCGGCTCTCCGAGGTGACCGGCGTCGGCCACGTCTCGGTCGAGGGCGGCATCCGTCCGGCCATTCGAATCCAGGCCGACCTGTCGCGGCTCGCCGCCTACGGCATCGGGCTGGAGGACCTGCGCACCGCCATCGTCGGCGCCAATGTGGCGGGGCCGAAGGGCGCGTTCGACGGCGCGCACCAGTCCTACACCATCGCCGCCAACGATCAGATCGCCAGCGCCGACGCCTACAAGTCGGTGGTGGTGGCCTATCGCAATGCCGCGCCGGTGCTGCTGTCGGACGTGGCCGACGTCAAGGAAGGGCTGGAGAACGACAAAGTCGGCGCCTGGTATCAGGGCAAGCCGGCCGTCGTCATCGACGTGCAGCGCCAGCCCGGCGCCAATGTGATCGAGACCGTGCAGCGCCTGCGCGCCGAGCTGCCGCGGCTGCAGCGCGCAATGCCGGCCGGCGCCGCGCTCACCGTCGTCAACGACCGCACCGACACCATCCGCGCCTCGATCCACGACGTGCAGTTCACGCTCGTGCTCAGCGTCGGCCTGGTGGTGCTGGTGGTTTTGATCTTCCTGCGCACGCTGCGCGCCACCTTCATCGCCGGCGTGGCGCTGCCGCTGTCGCTGATCGCGACCTTCGGCGTCATGTGGTTTGCCGGCTTCTCGCTCGACAATCTGTCGCTGATGGCGCTGACCATCGGCACCGGCTTCGTGGTCGACGACGCCATCGTGATGATCGAGAACATCGTGCGCCACATCGAGAACGGCGAGCCGCCGCTGAAAGCGGCGTTGCGCGGGGCGAGCGAAATCGGCTTCACCGTCATTTCGCTCACCATGTCGCTGATCGCGGTGTTCATCCCGCTGTTGTTCATGACCGGCCTGGTCGGCCGCATGTTCCGCGAATTCGCGCTGACGCTCACCATCGCGGTGGTGGCCTCGGCGATCGTCTCGCTGACGCTGACGCCGATGATGTGCGGCCGCCTGCTGCGCCAGAGCGACGGCGAGCCGCAAGGAGAAGACCAAGGAGCAGACCCTGGCGAGGGCATCCTCACCGGCCGCTTCACGACCGGCCTCAACGATCTGATCGAGCGCACGCTCGAACTGTATCGCCGCAGCCTGGTCTGGGTCCTCGACCATCAGCGCGAGACGCTCATCGTCACGCTGGTCACGCTCGCCGCCACCGTCGGGCTCTATGTCGTGATGCCGAAGGGCTTCTTGCCGCTGCAGGACACCGGCCTGATCACCGCGGTGACGGAGGCCGGCGCCGACGTGTCCTTCGAGGCCATGCAGCGCCAGCAGCGCCAGGTCGAGGACATCGTCCGCGCCGATCCGGACGTCACCGGCGTCGTTTCGGTGCTGGGCGTCTCCCCGCTCAACGCCACGCCCAATGCCGGGCGCATCGCGATCTCGCTCAAGCCGCGCGATGAGCGCCACGATCTGGTCGCGACAATCATCGCGCGCCTGCAGGACAAGGTCGCCGGCATCCCCGGCATGACGGTCTATTTCCAGGGCGTGCAGGACATCCAGATTTCCACGCGCGTGTCGCGCGCGCAGTATCAGTACACGCTGGTGTCGACCGACCGCGCCGAGGTGCTGGCGTGGTCGGACAGGCTCACGCAGGCGCTGCGGCGTTCGCCGGCGCTGCGCGAGGTCGCCTCCGAGGCGCAGGAAGGCGGCCCGCGCGTCAACGTGCAGGTCGACCGCGAGCAGGCGGGGCGCCTGGGCGTCTCCATGCAGAGCGTCACCGACACGCTCAACGACGCCTTCGGCCAGCGGCAGATTTCCACCATTTACGGGCAGGCCAACCAGTATCGCGTGATCCTGGAGGCGCAGCCGCGCTTCCAGCAGGACCCCTCCGCGCTGTCGCGCATGTATGTCACCGGCTCGGCCACCTCGAACGGCGTCGTCGCCACCGTCGCCAACACCGCCGTCGGCACCACCAACACCAACACCACCGCCGCCCCCAACGCCGTCACCGCCAGCGGCCAGGTGCCGCTCGCGGCCTTCGCGCATTTCGAGCAGACCACGGCGCCGCTTGCGCTGGCGCACCAGTCGCAGTTCCCGGCCGTCACCATCAGCTTCGATCTCGCGCCGCGCTACGCGCTGTCCGACGCGGTCGCCACCATCAGCAGAGCCGAGCAGGCGATCGGCATGCCGGCCACCGTCAACGGCAGCTTCTCCGGCGACGCCGCGGAATTCGCGAGCTCGCTCAGCGGAGAGCCGTTCCTGATCCTCGCCGCCGTCATCGCCATCTACATCGTGCTGGGCGTGCTGTATGAGAGCTTCATCCACCCGCTCACCATTCTCTCCACCCTGCCCTCGGCCGGCGTCGGCGCGCTGCTGGCGCTGATGCTGTTCGGCTACGACCTGTCGGTGATCGCGCTCATCGGCATCGTGCTGCTGATGGGCATCGTGAAGAAGAACGCCATCCTGATGATCGACTTCGCGCTCGAGGCCGAGCGGCGGCAGGGCCTGTCGCCCGAAGAGGCGATCCTGCAGGCGGCGCTGCTGCGCTTCCGGCCGATCATGATGACGACGCTGGCCGCGCTGTTCGGCGCGCTGCCGCTGGCGCTCGAATCGGGCACCGGCTCGGAGCTGCGCAATCCGCTCGGCATCACCATCGTCGGCGGCCTGCTGCTCAGCCAGTTGCTGACGCTCTACACCACGCCGGTCATCTATCTCTACATGGAGCGGCTGCGTGCGCGGCTCGCCCCGGTCGTGCCGCCCAGGCTGCGGCCGCGGCCGCGTCCGAGCCGGGGCCGCACGTGAACTTCTCGCGCATCTTCATCCGGCGGCCGATCGGCACCACGCTGCTGGCCATCGGCCTGTTTCTGGTCGGCGCGGTGGCCTACATGTTTCTGCCGGTCGCCAGCCTGCCGACCATCGACCTCGCCACCATCAGCGTGACGGCGAGCCGCCCGGGCGCCGATCCCAACACCATGGCGGCGACGGTGGCGGCGCCGCTCGAACGGCGGCTGGCAGAGATTTCCGGCGTCACCGAAATCACCTCGGTGTCGTCGCTGGGGTCCTCGCGCATCACCGTGCAGTTCGACCTGTCGCGCAATATCGACGGCGCCGCGCGCGACGTGCAGGCCGCGCTCAACGCCGCGCTCAGCGACCTGCCCTCCGACATGCCGTCGCTGCCGACGTTTCGCAAGTTCAACCCGTCGGCGGCGCCCATTCTGATCCTGGCGCTGACCTCCAAGAGCCTGCAGCCGAGCGCGATCTATGACGCCGCCGACAGCGTGATCGCGCAGCGGCTCGCGCAAGTGGAGGGCGTCGCCGACGTGACGGTGGCCGGCTCCGAGCAGCCGGCGATCCGCGTGCGCGTCGATCCGAGCCGGCTCGCCGCCATGGGCGTGGCGCTCGAAGACGTGCGCACGGCGATCTCCAATTCCAACGCGCTCGGCCCGCTCGGCACCTTCGACGGCGGCAGCCGCAACATCACCATTGCCAGCAACGACCAGCTGGCCGAGCCGCAGGATTACATCCCGGTCGTGGTGAAGACCGTGAACGGCACGGTGATCCGGCTCACCGATATCGCGACAGTCCGCCCCGGCGTGCGCAACAGCCGCGCCGCCGGCTGGTTCAACAAGGACCCTTCCGTCCTGCTGATCATCACCAAGCAGGGCAACGCCAATGTGCTCGACACCATCGACCGCATTTACGAATTGCTGCCGCAGCTTAAGGAGTGGGTGCCAGCCGGGCTCGACATCTCGGTGCTGGCCGACCGTACGCAGACCATCCGCGCCAGCGTGCACGACATGCAGCTCACGCTCGCCGCCACCGTCGTGCTGGTGATGATGGTGGTGTTCCTGTTTCTGCGGCGGGCGGCGGCGACGCTGGCCGCCGGCATTACGGTGCCGCTCGCGCTCGCCGGTACCTGCGCGGCGATGTGGGTGGCCGGCTTCTCGATCGACAACCTCTCGCTGATGGCGCTGGCGGTCTCCGTCGGCTTCGTGGTCGACGACGCCATCGTGATGATCGAGAACGTGTTCCGCAATCTGGAGCGCGGGTATTCGCCGTTGCGCGCGACCTTGATGGGCGCAAAGCAAATCGGCTTCACCGTGATCTCGATCTCGGTGTCGCTGATCGCCGCCTTTATCCCCTTGCTGCTGATGGGCGGCATTATCGGCCGGCTGTTCCGCGAATTCTCGGTGTCGCTCGCTTTCGCCATCGCGGTGTCGACCGTGGTGTCGCTGTCGGTGACGCCGATGATCTGCGCCTATTTCGTGCGCAAGCCGCCGAGCCGCGACGCCACCTGGCTCGACCGCGCGATGGAAGGCATGGTGGGCCACATGGTGCGCTTCTACGACCGCACGCTGTCGGTCGTGCTCGAGCACCGCGGGCTGACGCTGCTGGTGTTCGTCGCCACCATCGCGCTCACCGTCGGGCTCTATATCCGCACGCCCAAGGGCTATTTCCCGCAGGACGACACCGGGCTGATTTTCGGCGCCACCGAGGCGTCGCCTGACATTTCCTTCGACGCCATGAAGACGTTGCAGCTCAAGGCCATGGACGTCGTCCTGGCCGATCCGGCGGTCAGGGGTCTCGGCTCGTCGGTCGGCGCGTCCTATTTCAACGCCTCGGTCAATCACGGCCGCATGTTCATCAGCCTGAAGTCGCTCAAGGAGCGCGGCGGCGTGCCGACGCAAGCGGTGGTGGCGCGGCTGCGGGCGCGGCTCAATCACATTCCGGGCATCCGCGTATTCATGGTGCCGGCGCAGGACGTGCGCGCGGGCGGGCGCCAGAGCAGCGCGCAATATCAGTTCACGCTGTGGAGTTCCGACATCGACGCCTTGCAGACCTGGACGCCGCGCGTGCTGGCGCGCGTCAAGCAGGTGCCGGGCATCGTCGACGTCACCACCGACCGCGACCAGGGCGGATTGCAGGCCAATATCGTCATCGACCGTCCGGCCGCCGCCCGCTTCGGCGTGCGCATTCAGGACATCGACAGCGCGCTCAACGACGCCTTCTCGCAGCGGCAGATTTCGACCATCTACGGCCCGCGCAACCAGTATCACGTCATCCTGGAGGTCGACCAAAACAACGCGCGCGACCCCAACGACCTGGGCCAGATCTATGTCGCCGGCCGCGGCAACACGCAGGTGCCGCTGTCGGCGGTGGCGCATGTCGAACGCGGCATCGCGCCCTTGGTGGTGAACCATCAGGGCCAATTCCCGTCCGTCACCATCACCTACAATCTGGCGCCCGGCACCACCATCGAGGCCGGCACCGCCGCGCTCGGCCAGGCGGTGGGCGAGCTGCACATCCCGGACACGATCCACACCGACTTCGCCGGCGACGTGCAGGCCTATCAGCAGAGCGTCGGCGCGCAGCCGGTGCTGCTGATCGCGGCGCTGATCGCGGTCTATATCGTGCTCGGCGTGCTGTACGAGAGCCTGGCGCACCCGCTCACCATCATCTCGACGCTGCCGTCGGCGGGTCTCGGCGCGCTTTTGGCGCTCAATCTGTTCGGCGCCGATCTGACGGTGATCGCCTTCATCGGCATTATTCTGCTGATCGGCATCGTGAAGAAGAACGGCATCATGATGGTGGACTTCGCGCTCGAGGGCGAACGCAAGCGCGGGCTGCCGCCGCAGCAGGCGATCCACGAGGCCTGCATGGAGCGCTTCCGCCCGATCCTGATGACCACGATGGCCGCGATGCTGGGCGCGCTGCCGCTGGTGATCGCCACCGGGCCGGGCTCGGAACTGCGCCGCCCGCTCGGCATCACCATCATCGGCGGCCTGCTGGTGTCGCAGGTGCTCACGCTCTACACGACGCCGGTGATCTACCTGCTGCTCGACCGCCTGCACCGCAAATGGGGCGGCGCCATGCCGAGCCTTCGTGCGCCGGCGCGCGCCACCGCTGCAGCCGGCGGAATAGTCAGACGCCCAAATACCGGTGTTGCACGTCCGGCGCAGCGGCGAGCGCGGCGGAGGCGCCCGACCACACCACGCGGCCGCGTTCGATCAGGAAATGGCGGTCGGCGACGCGCAACAGCGCGCCGACGTTCTTGTCGATCACCAGAATGGCAAGCCCGCTCTCCTTCAGCCGCGCCAGGCAGCGCCAGATCTCGGCGCGGATCAGCGGCGCCAGGCCCTCGGTCGCCTCGTCCAGGATGAGCAGGCGCGGATTGGTCATCAGCGCGCGGCCGATCGCCAGCATCTGCTGCTCGCCGCCGGACAGCTGATTGCCCATGCTGGTAGCGCGCTCGGCCAGCCGCGGGAACAGCTCGTAAACCGTATCGAGCGTCCATTGCGCGCCGTCGCGCGCGACCGCGGTCGCCAGCAGGTTTTCGCGCACGGTCAGATTGGGGAAAATCTGCCGGCCTTCCGGCACCAGCCCGATGCCGCGCTGGGCGACCTTGTAGGCGGGCCAGCCGCGGATCTCGCCGCCATCGAAGCGGATGGTGCCGGCGCGCGCCGGGGTCAATCCCATGATCGAGCGCACGGTGGTGGTCTTGCCCATGCCGTTGCGGCCCATCAGGGTGACCATCTCGCCGGGCGCGATGGCGAGCGACACGCCGAACAGCACCTGGCTGAGGCCGTAACAGGTCTCGATGTTGTCGACCGCGAGCACGGGCTCAACATCAACCATGAGCGGCCTCCGCCTCGCCGAGATAGGCGTCGCGCACCTGCGGGTTGGCGCGGATGTCGGAAGGCTGGCCCGAGGCGATCACCCGGCCATAGACCAGCACGGTGATGCGGTCGGCGAGCGCGAACACCGCCTCCATGTCGTGCTCGACCAGCAGAATGGTGAGCTCTTTTTTCAGCGCACGCAGCGTTTCGACCATGCGGGCGGACTCTTCGGGGCCGAGGCCCGCCATCGGCTCGTCGAGCAGCAGCATGCGCGGATTGCCCGCGAGCGCCATGGCCAATTCCAATTGCCGGTGCTCGCCGTGGCTCAAGGCGGAGGCCGGCAGATGCTCGCGCGCGCCCAGGCCGACGCGGGCAAGCGCCGCGCGCGCCGGCTCGCGCAACTTCGTCTTCGCTGCGCGCATCGCGCCAGAAGTGAAACGAATGCCCGGCATGCGCCTGCACCGCAAGCGCGACATTGTCGAGCACGCTCAGATCGAGAAACAGCGACGTGATCTGGAACGAGCGCGCCAGCCCGAGTGCGCTGCGCTTGTGCATCGGCAGCGCCGAGATGTCGTGGCCGGAAAAGCGAATGCGGCCGGCATCCGGCGTCAACTGGCCGGAGAGCTGCGCGATCAGCGTGGTCTTGCCGGCGCCGTTCGGGCCGATCACGGCGTGCAATTCGCCCGCCGTGATGGCGAGCGTCACGTCGTCGGTGGCGACGATGCCGCCGAAGCGCTTGGCGAGATTTTCGGTCTGCAGGAGTGCGTCGGGCAAGTTGCGTTCAACCAAATTACGTTCCATGGCGCACCTTGCCGAGCAGGCCGCCGATGCCGCCGCGCGCGAACAGCACGACCAGCAGCAGCAGCGGCCCCAAGATGATCTGCCAATATTCGGTGATGCCGGAGAGCACCTCTTCCAGCAGCAAGAGCGCGATCGCGCCGAACACCGGACCGACCACCGAGCCCATGCCGCCGAGCACCACCATGATGATGAGGTCGCCCGAGCGCGTCCAATACATCATCGCCGGGCTGACGAAATCGGAGTGGTTGGCGAGCAGCGCGCCGGCCAGCCCGCACAGCGTGCCGGCGATGACGAAACAAACGAGCTTGTAGCGATAAGTCGGAAAGCCGATGGCGCGCATGCGCGTGTCGTTGGAGCGCGCGCCCTGGATCACCAGGCCGAAGCGCGAATTGACCAGCCGCCACACCAGATAGAGCGTCGCAAACAGCAGCGCGAGGCAGATGTAATAGAATTGCACCCGGTCGGTGAGATTGATGGGCGCGAAGAACTGGCTGCGCTTCTGGATGGTGAGGCCGTCGTCGCCGCCGTAACGCGCGAGCCCGGCGACGATGTAATAGGCCATCTGCGCGAAGGCCAAAGTGATCATGATGAAATAGACGCCGCGCGTGCGCAGCGACAAGGCGCCGATCACCAGCGCGAACAGCGCGGAGGCGGCAATCGCCACCGGCCACTGCACGAAGCCCGAATGCACGCCTTCGAAGGCGAGAATGCCGACGGCGTAGCCGCCGATGCCGAGATAGGCGGCGTGGCCGAAGCTCATCATGCCGCCGAAGCCGAGGATCAGATTGAGGCTGACCGCCGCCATCGCCAGAATGACGATGCGGGTGAACAGCGTGAGCAGAAAGCGGTCATTGGCGAAGTGCGCGTAGAGCGGCAGCAGCAGCAGCGCCGCAAACAGCAGCGCGGCGACGATGTTGCGGGGCGTCAAGGCGGTCCTCATTTGCCGCCCGCCGAGAACATGCCCTCGGGCTTGACCACCAGCACAATCGCCATCAGCAGATAGATCAGCATCGAGGAGAGCGCGGGCGCGGCGGTCGCCGCCACTTCCTTGCTGAACATCATGCGCAGCAGATCGGGGAAAAAGGCGCGGCCGAGCGTATCGAGAAAGCCGACGAAGATCGCCGCCACCAGCGCGCCGCGGATCGAGCCGATGCCGCCGATCACGGTAATGACGAAGGCGAGAATGAGGATGTTCTCGCCCATGCCGATCTGCACGGTGAGGATCGGCGCCTGCATCAGGCCGGCCAGGCCGGCGAGCGCGGCGCCCAGCCCGAACACCAGCGTGTAGAGCAGCTTGATGTTGACGCCGAGCGCGCCGACCATTTCACGGTTGGAGGCGCCGGCGCGGATCAGCATGCCGATGCGTGTGCGCATCACCAGCACGTAGAGGAAGGCGGCGACCGCCAGCGTCACCACGATGATGGCGAAGCGGTAGGCCGAGTAGTCCACGCCCGGCAGGATGTGGATCGACGTGTTGAGCCAGGACGGCAGCGGCAGCGACAGGCCTTCCGGACCCCAGATCAGCCGCACCGCCTCGTCGAAAAACAGAATGAGGCCGAAGGTGCCGAGCACGTGGTCGAGATGATCGCGGCCGTAAAGCCTCCGCATGACGATGACTTCCACCGCCATGCCGACCACGAGCGTCGCAACAAGCGCCAGCAGGGCGCCGAGCACGAAGCTGCCGGTCCATGCCGCGAAGGTGGCGGCGAAATAGGCGCCGATCATATAGAGCGAACCGTGCGCCAGATTGACCAGGTCCATGATGCCGAAGACAAGCGTCAGCCCCGCCGCCAACAGGAACAGCAGCAGGCCGAACTGCAATCCGTTCAGGCATTGCTCGATGAACAGCGTCATGGTGGCCCCAAAAACAGAACGGCAGAAACGCTTAAGGCGTCCCTGCCGTCCCGGATCGCATCAGCCGAGGATTACTTCATCGGGCACTTGGTGTGGAAGCGGTCCTGGTCGTTCTTCACGATGGTGGCGACGGTCTTGAGCACGTAGTCGTCGCCCTGCTTGACCACGTCCTGCAGATAGAAGTTCTGGATCGGGATGTGGTTGTTGCCGAACTTGAAGTCGCCGCGCACCGACTTGAAATCGGCCTTCTCCAGCGCCTTCTGCACCTTCGCCTTGTCGGTAAGATCGCCCTTGGTCGCGGCGACCGCCGAAGCGATCAGGTTGGCCGCATCATAGGACTGCGCGCCGTAGAACGACGGCCGGTGGCCCGGATACTTCTTGATGTAGTCGGCGACGTACTTCTTGTTGGCCGCGTTCGGCAGGTCGTTGACCCATTCCTGCGCGCCCGGCACGCCGAGCGCGAGGTCCTTCTGCAGCGGCAGCGACAGTTCGTCGATGGTGAAGGCGGTGTAGAGCGGGATTTTGCCCTTGAGACCCGCCTGCGCGTATTGCTGCAGGAACTGCACGCCCGCCTTGCCCGGATAGAACACGAAGATGGCGTCCGGATTGGCGGCTTTGGCTTTGGCCAGCTCGGCCGAGAAGTCGAGCTGCGTCGGCCAGGTGGTGAGCTCCTGGCCCACGACCTTGCCTTTGAAGGTCGACGCGACGCCCGCCAGCATGTCCTTGCCGGCCGCATAGTTCGGTCCGATCAGGAACACGCTCTTCACATTCTTCTGGTTCATGTAGAGGCCCATCGCCTGCGGCGTCTGGTCGTTCTGCCACGAGGTCGAGAACACGGTCGGCGAGCACAGCTCGCCGGCGATCTGCGAGGGGCCCGCATTGGCGGTGATCAAAAAGGTCTTGGAGTCGACCGCCGGCTTGATCGAGGCCAGCAGCACGTTCGACCAGATATAGCCGGCGATGAAGTCGACGTGGTCGGAGTCGATCAGCTTCTGCGTCTTCTGCAGGCCGGTTTCCGGCTTGAAGCCGTCGTCTTCGTAGATCACCTCGACCGGCAGGCCGCCCATCTTGCGGCCCATGTGGTCGAGCGCGAGCTCGAACGAATTGCGCATGTCGTTGCCGATGACGGCCACGGGGCCGCTGAAGGTCGAGATGAAGCCGATCTTGACCGACTTTTGCTGGGCCATGGTGGGGCCCGCTGCGAGCAGCAAAGCAGTGCCCGCAACCAACAGAGTTTTACGCATATGATCCTCCCCCGGGGCCGCTTTATGGGCCCGCTTGCCTTTTGGATGGCCTAATCTACCGGCAAGGCCGTGGAAACGTCCATCGCCCAAAAGCCCGTTTCCGTGGCCGGTTGCCGGGAGGACGGCCTTTTTGCACTGTATCGCATTCCTGCGGCCCAACGGACGGAAAGATAGTTCCAATGACCCTGACAGTCGCCATTATCGCGCCCGGCAATATGGGGGCCGGCGTCGGCCGGCGCCTGACGGAGAACGGCGTCACCGTGCTCACCTCGCTTGCCGGCCGCAGCGCGGCGAGCGAAAAGCGCGCGCGCGAGGCCGGCATGAAGCCGGTCGAGGATCGCGCGCTGATGGACGCCGATTTCCTGCTGTCGATCGTGCCGCCGGGCGATGCGCTGGCGCTCGCCAAACGGCTGGCGGGCGTGCTGACCGCCGCCAACAAGAAGCCGGCTTATGTCGAATGCAACGCGGTCAGCCCCAAGACCATGCGGCAAATCGCCGAAGTGGTCGCGGCGACCGGCGCGTCCTTTATCGGCGCCGGCATCATCGGCCCGCCGCCCAAGCCCGGCTCCAAGAACACCAAGATCTATGCATCGGGACCGCACGCGCGCGAGCTGGCGACGCTCAACGATCACGGTTTGATCGTGCGGGTGCTGGACGGGCCGCTCACCGCCGCCTCGGCGTTGAAGATGTCCTATGCCGGCATCACCAAGGGCTTCACCGCGCTCGGCGCCTCGATGATGCTGGCGGCGACGCGCGAAGGCGCGGCCGCGGCGCTGCGCGCCGAGCTCACCGAAAGCCGGCCGGACCTGCTCGGCTATCTGACGCGCCAGACGCCGGACATGTACGCCAAGGCTTATCGCTGGGTGGCCGAGCTCGACGAGATCGCCGCTTTCGTCGGCGAGGATCATCCCGAGCATGCGATGCTCAATGCCGCCGCGCGGCTGTACGAGCGCATCGCCGAGGATTTCGACGGCGGAAAGAAAGAAACCGGTGCGCTCGACGACTTCCTGAAATGAAAAAGCCGCCCTCGCCGGGCGGCTTCTTCGTATCGGTGCGCGAGATCAGTTCTTCTGCGCCTGCGCCTGCGGATTGGCCTTGAGATAATCCTGGTAGGTCTGGCCGGCCATGCTGGCCGGGGCCTGCTCGTTCTGGGTCTGGTCGGAGCTGCCGTCGGCCGGCGCGCTCGCCATTTCCTTGGTGCACAGATCCTGGAACACCACGCGGCCTTCCGGCGTGTAGTTCTTGGTCAGGCAGGTGCACGGGCCGGGGGTGGAGGTGCGCACCGCGTAGCTGACCGGGCGGACATAAACGCGATCGTGGAAGTGAACGTAGTGGTGGTAGTGGCCCCAATGACCCCAATGACCGCCGGGGTGGCCGCCACCGTGGCCGCCGTGACCCCGCCGCCGCTGATGAGCGCTGGCGGCACCGGAGGCGAGCGTCGCCGCGGCAAGCACGCCGACGGCGAGGAAGCTGATGATGGACTTGCGCGACATGGCTATTCTCCCTGGGTTGGACTTTGCTTGCGATAGTCATTGGTCGCCGCGCGTGGGCTGAAGGTTCATGCTGTTTGACATCGCGGGGCCGGGGGATATCGTTTGCGTGCAAATAATCAGCGTTAGCGAGCGTTTTGCCGCATGAAGCCCGCGCCGTTCACCCGTCACGTGCCGCGAACGGTCGCCGAGGCGGTGAAAATTCTTGGCCGAGGTGGCGGGCAAGGACGGCCGCGTGCTGGCAGGCGGCCAGAGCCTGGTGCCGATCATGGCGTTTCGCCTCGCCAAGCCCGCGCATCTCGTCGACATCAACGAGATCGAAGAGCTCGGCCGCGTCGCCAGCGACGGCAGGACGCTGAGCATCGGCGCGCTCGTGCGCCATGCCGCGTTTCACAAGCCGGTGGTCGACGGGCCCGCTCGGTGCGCTGCTGACGCATGTCGCGCGGCATATCGCGCATTACCCGATCCGCACGCGCGGCACGTTCTGCGGCAGCATCGCGCATGCCGACCCGGCGTCGGAATGGTGCCTGCTGGCGGCGACGCTCGACGCGACCATGGTGGCCAAGAGCACGCGCGGCGAGCGGCTGATCGCGGCCAAGGATTATTTCGAAGGCATCATGACGACGGCGCTCAAAGAGGACGAGCTGCTGGCCGAAGTGCGGCTGCCGATCCCGGCCATGGACACGAAATTCGGCTTCCAGGAATTCAACCGCCGCGCCGGCGATTTCGCCATGGCGGCGGCGCTGGTGTCGTATCGGCTGCAAGGCGGATTCATGACCGATGTTCACGTTGGCGTCGGCGGCGCCGAGCCGTTCCCGCGCCGCATCGCGCAAGCCGAAGCCGCGCTCAACGGCCAGGCGCCGGGCGACACAGTTTTCCGCGCCGCCGCGGACGCTGCCGCGAACGCCATCGACGCCATGGAGGATCACCAAACCTCGGCCGACTACCGGCGCGACCTGGTGCGCGCGATGGTGCGCCGCGCGCTCGAACAGGCGGCACAATGAGCACGCGCGGCGCCGGCATGACCTGGGTCGGCCGCGCCATCCGCCGGCTGGAAGATCCCGCGCTGGTGCAAGGGCAAGGCCGCTTCACCGCCGATTTGCCGGCTGCGCATTACGTGCGCTTTGTGCGCAGCCCGGTGGCGGCGGGAAAGATTACAAAGATCGACGCGCCGCCGGGCGCGACGGTGATCACCGCCGCCGACCTGCAAGGCGTGAAGCCGATTTTGCCGATGCTGCACAAGTTCTCCTACAAGCCGGTCGCGCAGCACGTGTTGACGGACGGCGTCGTGCGTTTCGTCGGCGAGCCGGTGGCCGCCGTGGTGGCGCCGAGCGCGGGCGAAGCCGAGGACATCGCCGATCAGGTCGAGCTCGATATCGCTGAGACGACGCCAGTGATCGATGCAATCGATGCGCTTGAAGCAGGTGCGCCGCAGGTGCACGCGGCGGCGCCCGGCAACGTCATCCTCGAAGGCCAGTTCAAGACCGACGGCTTCGACGCCGCCTGGAAAGGCGCGCACAAGATCGTCAAGGTCGAAGCGCGCTCGCGAAGGCAGAACGCGACGCCGATGGAAGCGCGCGCCGGCCACGCCGCCTTCGACGCGTCGACCGGCCGCGTGACCCTGACCTGCACGACGCAGATGCCGCACGTCACGCGCACGGCCATTGCCGACGTGCTCGGCTTTGCCGAATCCGATCTGCGCGTGATCGCGCCCGATGTCGGCGGCGGCTTCGGCCAGAAGATGTCGCTCGCTCCCGAATATGTCGTGCTGGTCTGGCTGGCGCGCAAATACAAGAGCTCGTTCGCCTGGACCGAGGACCGGCGCGAAAACCTGATCGCCGGATTCCATTCGCGCGACCAGTACATTTCGCTGGAGGGCGCCTTCGACAACAATGCCAAGCTGATTGCGCTCAAGGCCGACGTCGTCGCCAATGTCGGCGCCTATTCCTGCTTTCCCGACCACCTGCGGCGTCGAGCCGCTGATGGCGATGGCGGAAATGCCGGGGCCCTACGACGTGAAGCATTATGAATGTCGCGCGCGCGGCGTCATGACCAACACCTGCCCGATGGCGCCCTATCGCGGCGTGTCGCGGCCGGTGATCACCTTCACTTTCGAGACGGCTGATGGACAAGGCGGCGCGTGCGCTCGGCATCGATCCGATCGAGATCCGCCGGCGCAACCTGATCGACAAATTTCCCTACAAGACCGCGATCGGTCTCGAATACGACGAGGCGAGCTACCAGCAGACGCTGGACATGGCGGTGGCGGCGATCGACGTGCCGGCCTTCCGCACGCGGCAGAAAGAGGCGCGCGCCAAGGGCCGCCATCTCGGCATCGGCTTTTCGACCTTCTGCGAGCGCACCGGCTACGGCAGTCCGGCTTTCGCGGCGCGCGGCATGGCGATCACGCCCGGCTGGGAGACGGTGATCGTCTCGGTCGACCCGTCCGGCTTCGTCGAGGCGCGCATCGGCTCCTCGCCGCACGGGCAAGGCCTGCGCACCACGCTGGCGCAGATCATCGCCGACGAGATCGGCGTGCCGCCCGACATGATCAAGGTCGTGCACGGCGACACCGACCGCGCGCCCTACGGCTGGGGCACCTTCGCCAGCCGCTCGCTGGTGATTTCCGGCGGCGCCACGCTGATTGCGGCGCGTAAAGTGCGCGCCAAGCTGATCAAGATCGCGAGCACGATGCTGGAAGCGGCTGAAACCGACATCGTGCTGGAGGACGGCCAGGCGAAAGTCGCCGGCACCGACCGCGCGATGTCAATCGCGGCCATGGCGCGCGAGGCCTACACGCAGACGCACCGCTTCAAGGGCGAGATCGATCCCGGCATCAGCGAGACCGGCCATTACGACCCGCCCGGCACGTTTTCCAACGCCTGCCATGTCGCGATCGTCGAGCTGGACGTGGAAACCGGCAAAGTCGCGGTCGAGCGCTATCTGGTGGCGGAGGACGCCGGCCGCATCATCAATCCGATGATCGCCGACGGCCAGGTGCATGGCGGCATCGCGCAGGGCATCGGCAACGCGCTGCTGGAGGAGATCATCTACGACGACAGCGGCGCCATCCTCACCGCCACGCTCGCCGACTACTGCCGCCGACCGCGCACGAGATCCCGCCGATCGAGCTGCATCATCTGGAGACGCCGAGCGTCAATTCGATCACCAAGGCCAAGGGCCTGGGCGAAGGCGGCACCATCGGCGCGCCGGCGGCGGTGATCAACGCCATCAACGACGCGCTCACCCCGTTCGGCGTCGAGATCGACGAGATGCCGGCGACGCCGCAGCGCATCCGCGCCTTGCTGCGCGCCAAGGAACAGGCCGCATGAGCGCGAAGGCAAACATCACGCTCACCATCAACGGCCGCGATCACGCGATCAGCGTCGAGCCGCGCAAGACGCTGGCCGACGCCATCCGCGAGGATTGCGGGCAGACCGGCACCCATATCGGCTGCGAGCACGGCATCTGCGGCGCCTGCACCGTGCTGCTCGACGGCGAGCCGGTGCGCTCGTGCCTGATGTTCGCGGTGCAGGCGGCGGGCAAGACAATTCGCACCGTCGAGGGTCTGGCGGACGGCGACACGCTGCATCCGATGCAGCAGGCCTTCATGGATCACCACGGCCTGCAATGCGGCTTCTGCACGCCCGGCTTTCTGATGCTGGCGGTCGGCGTGCTCGAGCGCGAGCCCGACATCAGCGACGCCGATCTCGTCGACGTGCTGTCGTCCAATCTCTGCCGCTGCACCGGCTATCAGAACATCATCAAGGCCGTGCGCGCGGCGGCGAAGGAGATGCGCGCAAAATGACGGCGCCGGGCAAGTTCATCGGCCGCTCCGTCCCGCGTCTCGAAGATCGCCCGCTGCTGACCGGCCAGGGCCGCTTCGCCGCCGACATCAATTTCCCCGGCCAGTGGCACATGCGCGTGGTGCGCTCGCCGGTCGCGCATGGAAAAATCCGCAACATCGATGCGAGCGCGGCGTTGCGCGCTTCCCGGCGTGCACGCGGTGTGGACCTATGCCGACGTGGCGCACATTCCGCCGATCGGATTCCGGCTGACCGGCCTCACCGCGCTCGAGCCCTACCGGCAATAGCGCGCTGGCGCAACACATCGTGCGCTATGTCGGCGAGCCGGTGGCGGCGGTGTTCGCCGCCGATCCATACATCGCCGAAGACGCCGCCGACCTGGTCGCGCTCGATATCGCGCCGCTGCCGGTCATTCTCGATGCCGCCGCGGCGCCAGGCGCGTTCGACGAGGAGCGCAACACCGAACGCACGGTCATCGAAAAGAAATCCGGCGACGTCGACGCGGCCTTCCGCGCCGCGCACGCAATCGTCGAGCTCGATCTTGCGATCGGCCGGCATAGCGGCGTGCCGCTGGAAACGCGCGGCGCCATCGCGCGCGAGCACAACGAGACGTGCTGGAAATGCACGGCGCCGCCAAGGTGCCGCACTGGAATCGCGACCGCCTGGCGCTGATGTTCGGGCGGAAAACCGAGAGCGTTCAACTGTTTGAAGGCCATGTCGGCGGCGGCTTCGGCATCCGCGGCGAGATGTATCCGGAGGACGTGCTGGTCTGCGCGGCGGCGCTCAAGTTCAAGCGCCCCATCAAATGGATCGAAGACCGGCGCGAGCACCTGATCGCGGCCAATCATTCGCGCCAGCAGCGCCACAGAATCAAAGCGGCCATCGACAAAGACGGCCGCATCCTCGGCATCGACAACGAATTCTTCCACGACAACGGCGCCTATATGCGCACGCACGCGGCGACCGTGCCCGACCTCGCCGCCGCCATGCTGCCGGGGCCCTACCGCGTGCCGGCCTATCGCGCGCGCGGCCACATCCGGCTGACCAACAAGACGCCGTGCGGCACCTACCGCTCGCCCGGCCGCTACGAGACGACGTTCGTGCGCGAGCGGCTGATCGACGCCATCGCGGCCAAGACCGGCATCGATGCGATCGAAATCCGCCGCCGCAATCTGATCGACAAAAGCGCGATGCCGTATGCGCTCGGCTTCGGCACGCTCGGCACCGACATCGTCTATGACTCCGGCGACTACGCCAAGCTGATGGACCGGCTGCTGGCCGCCGCCGACTGGCCGGCGATGCAGGCCGCGCTCAAGCGCCGGCGCGCAGCGGGCGAGAAGGTCGGCTGCGGCTTTGCCATGTTCGTGGAAAAGAGCGGGCTCGGTCCCGTTCGACAAAGTGCGCATCGCGGTCGAGCCGAGCGGCGGCGTCGAAGTGATCACCGGCGTCGCTTCGATCGGACAAGGCGTCGAAACCGTGATCGCGCAGATCGCGGCCGAGACGCTGGGCGTCGACTACACGCGCGTCAATGTCGTGCACGGCCAGACCGACCGCATCGACAAAGGCATGGGCGCTTTCGCTTCAAGGGTGACGGTGATGTGCGGCGAGGCGACGCGCATGGCGGCGGTGAAATTGCGCGAGGACGCGCTCGCCGCCGCCGCCGAACTGATGCAGACCTCGGCCGCCACGCTCGACATCGTCGACGGCGAGATCGTGCGCCGGCAAACGCCCGGACCGTCGATGCAGCTCGCCGCGCTGGCGGCGCGGCCGGAGGGCCTGAGCGCCGAAGCCGAATTCACGTCGAGCCACATGGTCTACCCCTACGGCGCCCATGTCGTGCAGCTCAAGCTCGACGCCGAGACCGGCGGCGTCACCATCGAGCGCTATCTGGTCGCCTTCGACATCGGCCGCGCGGTCAACCCGATGCTGGTGGAAGGCCAGATCATGGGCGGCATGGCGCAGGGGCTGGGCGGCGCGCTCTACGAGGAATTTCTCTACAGCGAGAACGGCGAGCCGCTGTCGGTGACCTTCGCCGACTATCTGATGCCGACCGCGCGCGAGGTGCCGGGCATCGAGGTGATCGTGAGCGAGGATGCGCCCTCGCCGCTCAATCCGCTCGGACTCAAGGGCGCCGGCGAAGGCGGCATTACGCCGGTGGGTGCTGCGATCGCATCCGCGATCGACGACGCGCTGGGCCGCCTCGGCGCGGTGACGCAGTTGCCGATCACGCCGCAGCGCATCAAGGCAATCCTGCGCAAATCCAAGTAGTTTCAGAGTTCGACGTCGTCGCCAAAGCGCAACCTATAGGCCTCGATGTAAGCCTGCGGCGCCGGTTTGAGATGGCGCCGTGTCAGCGCGATCAAATCGTCACGCCGCGACCGCCGAAGCGCTTCAATCATCTCGATGTGATCGCGTCGCGAGTTGTCGAGCGACCCCGGATTGGCATGCGCAGATGAGCGGATGCTCGATACTTTTTGGGCAAGATGCTCAATCGTCTCAATCAGGCAGACATTACCGCAAAGCCCGAGCAGTTCGCGGTGGAAGCCGATATTGGCGTTGTAAACAGCGAGCACATCCCCGGCATCGACCGCTTTGCCGTGCTTGCGCTGCAATATTTCCAATCGTTCGATCTCCCCCTTCGGGGCCGGCAGCGGCATGATCCGCACCGCCATCACCTCGAGCTCTTCGCGGACGTCATATATGTCGCTCACTTCCTTGGGAGTCAGGTCGCGCACAATCGCGCCGCGGTTCGGAATGCGCTGGACCAGCCCCTTTTTTTCGAGCTCGAACAGAGCGAGGCGCACATCGCCGCGATGCGTTCCGAATCGCTCCGACAGATCCTGTTCTACAAGACGCTCGCGCGGATGCCTCCGCCCCAGAACGATGTCCTCTTCGATGCGGATTGCAATCGCATGGGCCATGGACGGCGCTTCACTTTGGGCGGCTCCGCTCGGCTCACGGGCATTCGGCTGTTTTTTCAGGAGCTTTGCCATCGTGCATGGATTGTATACTATCTTGTAGACAATACAAAGATGCTGATAAGATTGGACGAGGCCATAATCCAATTCGACAAAAAACGGGAGGAACGCATGCACGCACGGATCAAATGGACTTTGTGCGGAGTTCTGGCGGCGGCCGCAATTGCCGTCTCTTCGTTCGCCGCGCTCGCGCAAAACCGCACATTCACATTCGCCTACGATCAGCCGAAGGGCAGCGGCTACGGCGCCGGCGCCGAAATGTTCGATAAAAAACTGAAGGAGCTGAGCAAAGGCACGCTCTCGATCAACCAATATCCCGGCGCGCAACTCGGCACCGAAGCGCAGACCATGCAGAAGGTGCAGACCGGCGACATCGACTTCGTATTTCTGTCGACCGCCAATGCCTCGACCGCGCAGCCGGAATCCGGCGTGTTCTCGATCCACTTCATCTTCCGCGACGAGACGCACGCCATCAAAGTGCTCGGCGACCCCAAGGTGATCGCGGCAATGCGCGATCTGTACGCCGCCAAGATCAAGGGCGCGCATATGATCGGCCTCGGCTCGCAGGGCCTGCGCCACATGTACGGCAAGAAGCCGGTGCAGAAAGTCGCAGACCTCAAGGGCGTGAAGATGCGCGTGCAGGCGACGGTGACGGAAGACGCGACGTTCCCGGCCTACGGCGCACAGGTGGTACACATGGCGTTCGGCGAGGTCTACACCGCGCTGCAGACCGGCGTCGCCGACATGGCCGAAAACGGCATCAACAACTACCTCATCAACAAGCACTACGAGCCGGCGCCGGTGCTCTCGCTTACCGAGCATGAGGCCAACAACGCCGCGCTGTTCATCAGCGACAAGGCGTGGTCGAGCCTTTCCGACGAGCAGAAGAAATGGGTGCAGGCCGCCGCCGACGAAGTCAGCAAGAACGAGCCGAAGGTGGCATTCGATCTCGAGCACCAGGCGCTCGAAAAGTTGCAGAAAATGGGCGTCAAGGTCGTCAAGGACGTCGACAAGAGCGGCTTCTCGCAGATCAGCAAGCCGATCCAGGACAAGCTCGCCGGCGACCTCGGCCCGAACGCCGTGAAGGTGCTCGCGCTCGTCCGCGACGTGAAGTAAGCACGCCAATTGCGAATGCGGGGAGCCGGCGGGCTCCCCGCGCCTGTTTTCGTCCAATCTCCGAGTGGTCCGATGAAGCGGTTTGATGCGCTGGTGTTGCAGGAGCAGCGCCATTTGAAATGGCGTGCGCTCGATCCGCTCGAAAACATTTTGATGATCCTGTGCGGGATCGCCATCACCGTTTTCAGCCTCATAGTGCTGGCCGACATCATCACGCGCGCGCTCGGCCACCCGCTGTTCTGGGCGCAGGAAGCGATGATGAGCTTCTTCATCTACGGGATATTCATCGGCGTTGCCGCCGCCACCAGACGCAACGACCACCTTTATCTCGCGGTGCTGGCCGAATTGTTCTCCGGCAACAAGCGTCTGTTTTTCGAGCTGTTCAATCGCGGCGTGGTGCTCGCCGTCGCGCTTTGCATGATCTATTTCGGCTATCTCAATTTCCTCGACGGCTTCAAGAGCTTGCGCATGCCATCGATGACGCCGATGGCCAGCTTGTATGCGGCGATCCCGTTGTCGGGCGTCCTGGTCGCGCTGTTCACGATCGAACAGATGGTCAATGGCTGGCGCCACGGCTTTGCCGACCGCAAAGGCGCGGTCCATCATGAAAGCCTGGGGAGTGAAGTGCTGTGACCGGCAACGGCCTGCTCATCGCGTTGATGGGCTTCTTGTTCCTTTTCCTTGGCTACATGGGCGTGCCGGTCGCGTTCGCATTGATCGCCTCGGTGCTGCTGGTGACGGCATTTACGCCGGTCAGCGAAGCCTCGATGATCGCCCAAATCTTCAACGGCATGGACGTCGAGGCGCTGCTGGCGGTGCCGTTTTTCCTGCTCGTCGGCGACTTGATGACGTCGGCAAAAGTCACCATGCGTATGATTACTTTGTCGCAGACCATGGTCGGGCATTTGCGCGGTGGCCTCGCGCAAGTGGTGACCTTGTTCAGCATGTTCTTCGCTGGCATTTCCGGATCGTCGGCGGCAGACGTCGCAGTGCTGACCCGCACACTGGCGCCGGAAATGGACCGCGAGGGCTACGACCGCGGCTTCACCGCCGCGC
The DNA here is from genome assembly GCA_963734465.1 of uncultured Alphaproteobacteria bacterium. Lineage (GTDB taxonomy): Bacteria > Pseudomonadota > Alphaproteobacteria > Rhizobiales > Xanthobacteraceae > Pseudolabrys. The sequence continues at coordinate 45,986 of CAVTHL010000033.1, read as the reverse complement.
TGATCGCTTCCGCCGCCACGATGGCGAACCTGATCCCGCCCAGCATCATGGCGGTGATCTACGGCGCGACCGGCAACGTCTCGATCGGCGGACTGTTTCTCGCCGGCGTGGTGCCGGGCGTCTTGGTCGGCATCGGGCTGATGATCTACAGCCACTTCTTCGGCCCGGTCGGCGTCAAGCGCGAGCGCGCCACGTTCGGTCAGTTCTCGACGGCAACCAAAGAAGCCGCGATCCCGCTGTTGATTCCGGTCATCATCATGGGCGGCATCCTCACCGGCCAGTTCACGCCGACCGAAGCCGGCATCATTGCGGTCGCCTATATCGTGTTCGTGGCCATCCCGCTGCTCAATCCGCGTCACTACCGCCGATTGCCGCGCGACATGGCGCTGACCGGGCTGCTCTATTCGATCCCGCTGATCACCATCGGCGCCGCGTCAGCGTTCGGCTGGATGCTCGCTTATCTGCGCGGGCCGGCCGTGGTGTCGGAGTGGATCGCGCATGTCGCCGGCAATAATCCGTTCCTGATCATGCTGCTTCTGGTCGGCCTGTTCGTGATCGTTGGCGACTTCATCGACGCCATTCCGGCGATCATTATCTTCATGCCGCTGATCATGGACCTCACCAAGAACGCCGACATCAATCCGGTGCACATGGGCGTGGTGATCATCGTCACGTTGGCGTTCGGGCTGATCACGCCGCCCTACGGGCTTTGCCTGCTGATGGCCGCCAAATTCGTCGGCATAAAATTCTCGCGCGCCATGCTGGCATCGTTGCCGATCTACGTCGTGTTCTTCGCCGCGATCGCGTTCACGATATTCTTTCCGGACATCGTACTGTGGCTGCCGAAGAAGTTGCTGCCTCAGTCGGTCGGCTGCTTCCCGAATCCGAATGGCCCGGGCTATATCTGCCCTTAGGCTGCCCTTAGGCTGCCCTTAGGCTGCGCCTTAGGCTGCCCTTGGGCGCTGAGCATCACAGCTTGGCGGCCGCCCTGCGGCGGAATAGCTCAAATTTTCAGCGGAAGTTGCGTAAGATCAATTCGCGCAAGACGTTGCTGTGCGCACAGTTGCTGGCAGCCTAGGGGCTCGACCTAAGCGCGAGCAAATATTGGGTTTTTTCGAAGGAGGCGGACGATGCTGCCAAAGTTGCGCGGGTTCATTGGCAACTGGGCCATTCTTGTCATTGGCGTCTGTGCGATCCTCGCCTTCATCGGTGTCGCCTCTTACCTGGCCCCACCAACGCAGCCAGTTGCAAGCAGCGCGTCCAATAGTCAAAGCATCCCTGCTGCTCAACCGCGACCTGCGGCGCAAACTTTGCCGCCCGCCGCGGTCGTCAAATCGGCGCAGCCGAGCGCATCAACAGCGCCCGTCAGTCAGCCCGCGGTCAATTCCGCCTCCGTACAACCGCCGGCACCGGCGCAACATGCCATGCCGATGCCCAGCACAGCCCAACAGACCAGCGGCCAAGCAGCGCCACCCGCGACAACGAGTTCTGCCGCGGGCGATCTCGCAGCTGGCCGGCAGGTCTTCCGCAAATGCCAAGCCTGCCACTCGCTCGAGCCGGGCAAGAACACGCTTGGTCCATCGCTGGCCGGCGTCATTGGACGAAAAGCCGCCGCGCAGCCGAACTACAATTATTCCCCGTCGATGAAGCAAGCGAACATCGTTTGGGATGCAAAGACGCTCGATGCTTATTTAGCCGATCCGCAAAAACTGGTGCCCGGAAACAGAATGCCGTTCCCCGGCCTGAAGACCGGCCACGACCGCACCGACGTCATCGCTTATCTATCCGCGCCGGCAGCAGCGGTGGCACAGCCTGCCGCCACACCGGCCGCGCAAGCTCCCGCCGCGGCGGCGCCGCAAAGCGCGCCCGCTCCGGCGGCCGGCTACATCCCCGATGCGCGTTACACCCTGCGTTCGGGCATCGCCGAAGGCCGCATGGTCTATCTCGGCGTGGGCGGGACGATCGACGGCAAGGTCAACCCGGTGTTGACCGCCGCCGAAGGACAAGTCGTGCAGCTCACCCTCATCAACGGCGAAGGCGCCGAGCACGATATCGTGCTGCCCGATCAGGATGCGCGCTCGCCGCGCGTCACCGGCAAGGGCGCGAGCACGACGATTGCATTCCGCGCCGCCAAGTCGGGAGATTTCGTCTACTTCTGCAGCGTGCCAGGCCATCGCCAGGCCGGCATGGAAGGACAATTCGTCGTCACGCCGCTGCCGCCGGCGCAAACCTTGGTCGAGGCGGATATTTCGCGCGAGCCGACCGACCTGCCGTCGCCGATCGCAAAACGAGACCCGAAAACCGTTCGCGTCGATCTCCTTGCCGTCGAAGTCGAAGGGCGGCTGGCCGAAGGCACCACCTTTGGCTACTGGACATTCAATGGAAAGGTGCCGGGCCCTTTCATCCGCGTGCGCGTCGGCGACACGATCGACATTCACCTGAAGAATTCCGCCGATAGCTCGATGATCCATTCCGTCGACTTCCATGCGGCGACCGGGCCGGGCGGCGGCGCCGCAGCGTTGCAAGTTGATCCCGGCAAAGAAAAGTCGATGACCTGGAAGGCGCTCGTTCCCGGCCTGTACGTCTATCACTGCGCAACGCCGATGGTCGCCGAGCATATCGCCAACGGCATGTACGGCCTCATTCTGGTCGAGCCGGAAGACGGCCTGCCGAAAGTCGATCACGAGTTCTACGTCATGCAAGGTGAGATCTACACCGATCAGGCGTTTGGCCAGCACGGCAGCCAGGAGTTCAGCGTCGAAAAACTGCTGAACGAACGTCCGGAATATTTCGTGTTCAACGGATCGGTCGGCGCGATTTCGAAGCTGCATCCGCTGCAGGCAAAAGTCGGCGAAACCGTTCGTATCTTCTTCGGCGTCGGTGGCCCCAACTTCACGTCGTCGTTCCACGTCATCGGAGAGATTTTCGACAGGGTCTACATGCTGGGTGGGCTGATAAGCCCGCCCTTGCAGGGCATCCAAACCGTCACCGTCGCGCCGGGCGGCGCCGTGGTCGTCGAGTTCAAACTCGACGTGCCGGGGAATTACACGATCGTGGATCACGCCTTGGCGCGGGCGGAACGGGGATTGGCCGGAATCCTGCACGTCGAGGGCGCGCCGAATCCGGAAATCTACAACGGCCAGGTCATGCCCGGCATGGGCCACTAAGCCCATCGGGCGACGCCGCTGCAGCGTGACCCAACTGCCGGTCACGCCGCAGCGGTTGAAGGCGCTGATGGCGAACGGCTAGCTACGCCGCGTCGCGGTTTGAGCTACCATATCCGCGCCCTGCCCGCGCGCGCCCAGCAAGATGGCGCCGATCAGATTCTCCATCTCGAGCCGGGCCGTGGCGTGCGACAGGGTCGGACGCGTGCCGAGCGTGATCTCGTCGAGATCGTCGACCGCGGTCAATCCGCGCGGGTAGAACTCGCGGAAGATGACGCGTTCGGCGAGGCCGTCGACGTAGCGGAAATTCAGCCGTTGCGAGAGCTCCTGCAACCCCTCGCCCACCAGCCGCTTGTTGCGTGACGAGCCGAAGGTGGACAGCCGGTTGCGCAGGACGATCCAGTCGGTGGCGGCACCGTCGACACGCTGGCGCTGCGTACGCGCCTCTTCCACCAGCCGCGCATAGTGGCTGGTGCCGGCGACGGCGAAAGTCTCGGGATCGACGCTGCCGAGCACGTCAAAATCGACGAAGCTGTCGTTCAACGGCGTGACCAAAGTGTCGGCCATCGCGTGAGCGAGCCGCACCAGGGCATTGTCCTGGCCGGGCGTGTCGATCACGATGGTGTCGCAGCGCTGCGCCAGGTCGGCGACGGCGTCGGTCAGGGCCTTGCTGCGCGCGGCACGCTCGCCGGCATCCGCGCTATCGAGATTGCCATCGAGGCAGATATGCGGAGGGATGCCGATGTCCCGCCCGACCCGCTCGGCCCAGCTGCGCCGGTTTTCGATGTAACGGGTGAAGCTTTGTTGCCGGGAGTCCAGGTCGATTGTGGCGACGCTGCCGCCCGACTTCATCAGCGCGATGGCGATATGGATCGCGAGGGTGGACTTCCCCGATCCGCCTTTTTCATTGCCGACGACGATGACACGCGGAACTGCCTGACTCGATGCTGCATGAATCATGGGTGCGCGCTCTCCAGATTGTGTTGAGCCGTCGATGACCTCTACGCTTGTTGTGAAAGATTACACTGCGCTGATTCGTGCAATTCGCACAGCGCGAATTTTCCGGCGCGATGAATTTTTTAGTTTTACATTTTTATGACGCTTCGGCGCAACACATGCACAAGCACTGTGATACCGCCATGGCGTTCGATTCAAATCGCGTTGCTTAAAAAAGCCGCGGCGCGCGTTCAGCCGCCCGCGGACTTCGGATCGAACTTCGGCTTGAACCCGTCCTTCGTGCCTTCGACATAACCGGCGAACGGCAGACCGACATGGCCGGGGAACACCAGCGCGCCGCTGCGCGCGCAATAGTCGAGCACCTTGCGCCGGGAAACGACCGCCTGCGCCGCGTCCGAGTTCTTCGTGAAATTCCAGTCCGGGTAATAGACCTGCAGCAGATGATGCCAGACGTCGCCGATGAAGGCGGCGCGCTGGCCTTTGCTCTCGAGCTTGAAGAACACGTGGCCCGGCGAATGACCGGGCGCGGAGTCGATCTCGATGAAATCGTTGAGCCGGTACGGCCCGCCGCTCACCAGATCGGCCTTGCCGTATTCCAGGATCGGCACCACGCATTCGCGGAAGGTGCCGAGCTCGGCCGGGCCTTCCTTCGGATCGGCGTCGACCTTGGAGAAATAATCGACGTCCGGCTTGGAGAACACGTAGCGCGCGTTCGGGAAGGTCGGCACCCATTTGCCGTCCTTCTGGCGCGTGTTCCAGCCGACGTGATCGTGATGCAGATGCGTGCACATCACCATGTCGATCTCTTCCGGCTTGGCGCCGGCGGCGGCCAGCCGCTCGAGATAAGGCTCGTTGAGCATGTGCCAGAACGGCCGGCCGGCGCTTGACCTTGTTGTTGCCGCAGCAGCAGTCGATCAGGATGGTCTTGCCGCCGACTTTCAACAGCCAGCTATGCACCGACAGTCTGATTTTGCCGGTCTCGGCCTCGTAATGATGCGGCGCCAGCCAGTGCTTGTGCTCGGCCATATGCGCATCGGTGAAGGCCTTGAACACGTCGCGCAGCGGATAGCTTGGCAGATTGGTTTCTTCGACACGCGTAATGGTGGCTTCACCAACTTTGAACACCGGCACGTCCTCCCGCAACAGCTTCCTTATGATAGCAAATGCCCGGGCCGATGAAGGCCCGGGCATCGCAAAAATTCAACGCGCCGACGTTCAGCAGCGCCGGTAGTGACGGCGATGATTGCGATAGTAATAGCAGTAGCCCGGCCGCGTCGCGTCGGCGATGAGTGCGCCGGCCGCGGCGCCAATCAGACCGCCAGCCACCGCGCCGCCGGCCGAACGTGTCGCCAAGCCGCCGATCAGCGCGCCGCTGCCGCCACCGATCAAGGCGCCACCCAGCACCCGATCCTGCCGCGCAGTCTCACAGCCGGCGAGCGCCAATGCCATCAGAGCCACGACAAGTATCTTTCGCATCTCGTTCTCCTTCGGTTGTAGCCCGTTACCCCCCGAAAGAGAGCGCCTTCATCCTAGCTTCTTTAGAAGCCGCGTCACCTGCCGTTGTTCCTCCGCGGTGAGCGGTTTCAGCGTGGCGGCGGTGATTTCGGCGGCCACCTGCTGGGCGGCCTCGGTGACCAGGCGCCCGCGCTCGGTCAGCGCGACGGCGCGGCGGCGGCGGTCTTCCGGATCGGCCAGCGCCGTGACGAGACCGCGCGCGCCCAGGCGGTCGACCACGCCCTTGATGGTGGCGGCGTCGAGATAGATCAGCCGGCCGAGGTGGTTCTGCGAGCAAGGGCCCACTTCGTAGAGCTTGGCCAGCGCGGCAAACTGGGTCTGCGTCAGGCTTTCGATCATGCGCGCCGTGAAGATCGCGGTGTGGCGCTGCATGGCGACACGCATCAGGAAGCCGACCTGATCGTCGAGCACGTAGCGCGATTCTTGGCGCGATTGTTCGGATGGCTCCGCCGCAGCGGCCACGACTTTCAACTTCTCGCGTCGCATCACCGGTCCGTTCTGCCGCCCCCGCAGCAATATCTCACACCGTGAGAAATCATGACCGGGATTGGCACGGGGCGAAAGGCCCACCCCTCCCCGCCGTGCCGAAATTACAGCTATCGGTTGTTATTGGTTGCGCGCGCTTTCAGCCGCGCGGCTTGTCGCGGAAACGGTCCATCAGCGGCTTGTCCTGGCCGCCGTCGATTTCGATCATGGTGCCGTTGACCATGTCCATCAGCGGCGAGGCCAGCATGACGACGAGGTTGGCGACTTCCTCGACCTCGGCGATGCGGCCCATGGGGATCGAGGCCGGCGCCAGTTTGTCGGCCTCTGCGCGCGGGATTTTCATGTCACGCGCCATGGCGTCGACCAAGCCGGCCCAGCGCTCGGTGCGCACCGGCCCGGGATTGACCGCGACGAAGCTGATCTTGTCCTTGCCGTATTGGCCGGCGAGCGAGAGCGTCAGGTTCTGCCCCGCCGCGTTGGCAGCGCCCGGGCAGATTTCCCAATAAGACGGCTTGACGCCGTCATTGCCGATCAGGTTCACCACGCGGCCGCCGCCTTGCTTGCGCATGATCGGCAGCACGTAGCGCAGGCAGCGCACATAGCCCATGAATTTGAGCTGCAGGCCCTTCTCCCAATCGTCCTCGGTCAAGTGCTCGATCACGCCGCCGGCGGCGGAGCCGGCATTGTTGACCATGATGTCGACGCGGCCGAGCGCCTTGGCGCCCTGCTCGACGAAATTCTTGGCGTCCTTGTCCTGGCGCAGATCGGCGGGAATGGCGACGATCTTGCGGCCGGTTTCCTTGGCGATCGCGTTTGCCGTTTCCTCGAGCGGAGCCATGCGGCGCGCGCAGATGGCGACATCGACGCCTTCCTTGGCGAGCGCCAGCGCGATGCCCTTGCCGATGCCTTCCGAGCCGCCGGTGACCAGCGCGGTCTTGCCTTTGAGCTTGAGGTCCATCGCAATCCTCCCAATTTAGTTTTTTGGTTTGTGTGCCAGCCAGCGGCCGGCTTCGGCCGAGGCAAACAGTTCGGCGAGCGCCGCATTGAAGATCGCCGGTTCTTCCGACGGGATGTTGTGGCCGGAGCGCGGGATCACCAAAAGCCCGGCGGTCGGCGCCGTGCGCTTCAGGAACACGCTGCCGTCGATGCAAGGGCCGTCCTCGTCGCCGACGATCACCAGCAGCGGCACCGAGAATTGCTTGAGCTTGTCTTCCATCTCGTAAAGCGTCGGCCGCTTGAGCTGCAGATTGAACATGGTCTGCGCGTGACCATGCGCGGAATGCTCGGCCAGCATGCGGGCGAACTCGGCGTGGCCGCGCGGGTCCTTGTGCTTCTGCGCGTGGCGCATCGGCGCGTCGGCATATTTCTCCGCCGCCGCCTCGATGCCCTCGTCGGCGAACATCTTGCCGGTTTCGGCGGCGAGCGCCTTCATCGCCTCGCGCTGCTTGACGTCGGGCGTCGAGCCCCAGCCGCAGCCGGCGGCGGTGACCGAGAGGCAGCGCTGCGGCGCGTTGATGCCGACATGCAACGCGGTATAGGCGCCCATCGAGTGGCCGACCACATGCGCCTTGTCGATCTTGAGCGCGTCCATCAGCGCGATCACATCGTCGCGCGCGATGTCCTGCCCGTAGCGCGCGGCCTCGCTCGGCACGTCGGAGGGCGGATAGCCGCGCTGGCTGTAGGTGACGCAGCGATGCAACCGCGCGAAGTGGCGCATCTGCGCCTCCCAGCTGCGCCAGTCGCCGGCGTATTCGTGCACGAACACGACCGGCGTGCCCTCGCCCGCTTCTTCATAATAAAGCCGCGTGCCGTCGCGCGCGGTGATATGCGGCATTGTCGTCCTCCCGAGCCCGGACGATTATTTGCACCCTCATGAAACCGGAGTAAAGTCGCGGACGCCTTCAAGCCGCGTGACGCTGCACGATCACGGGCGGAGCGACCACAGGGGGAATTGTCCATGTTTCACATGACACGACGCGGCTTTGCCGCGTTGGCTGCCGCCATCGTCATTGCCGTCGCCGCATTGGCGGCGGCGCCCGCGCAGGCGCAGCAGAAGCCGGTCATCAAGGTCTCCAGCCTCACGCTGCCGGTGTTCAACCCGCTGGTGTGGAACATCATGAAGGCGAAGGGCTTCGACGCCAAAAACGGCTTCGAGCTCGACATCCACGCCTATCCCTCGATCGCGGCCTTCTACGCGGCCTTCGCCACCGGCGAGACCGACGCGCTGATCGGCGGGCCGACCATTTTCCAGAAGCTCTACCAGGAAGGCGTGCCGGTGCGCATCGTCGGCACCGGCTTCACGCTCGCCGACCTGGTCATCTTCGCCAAGGACCCGGCGATCAAGTCGCTCGCCGACCTCAAGGGCAAGCAGCTCGCCATCGACATGGGCGGCTCGCAATATCAGGTGGTGAAAATCTATGCCGCGGCCAAGGGCATCGACCTCGGCAAGGACATCATCGTGGTCAACGCCAATTTCGGCGTCGCGCGCGCGCAGCTCGAAGCGGCCCGCGTCGATGCCGCGCTGGTGATCGAGCCGCTCGCCAGCATCAGCGCCAAGGCGCACCCCGACTGGCACGTCATCTTCAACGGCGCGCAGGGCTGGAAGGAGATCGCCGGTACCGACGGCTGGGAAATCGTGCCCGCCATGCGCGCCGACTCGATCCAGAAAAATCCAGGCGCGCCGAAAATGCTGGTCGCGGCGCTGCAGGACGTTGCCGAGTTCATGGTGAAGAACACGGCCGAGGCCGACAAGATCGCCAACGAAACGCTCAAGTTGCCGCCCGGCATTTTCACCGCCGCGGTGGAAGGCAAGCGGCTGCAGATGATCGTCAAGCCGGCCTGGGAGCCCGCCACCCGCAAGTCGATCACCGACATGATGGAGCGCGCGGTCAAAGCCGGTTTCTATCCCAAGATGCCGGACGACAAGATCATCTATGCGCCGTGATGGTCGCTGACGAAATCATCGCCAATGTCACATGAGGAGTACGAGAAGTCCGTCCCGGTTCTGAATTTCCCGCGGCAGACTCTCGTCTCCCTGCTGGTCTTCTGCGTCGCCTGGGAGGTGCTGTCGCATCTGGCGCCTTACCTGGGGATTCCGCCCTTCGCGATCCCGAGCTTCGTCAAGATCGCGCGCAGCATCGCCGAGATCACGCCGATCGACATTGCGGTCACGCTGGCGCGCGTGATCGCCGCGCTGATCGCGTCCTTCGTGCTTGGCGTGTCGCTGGCGATGGCGATGTACCGCTCGGAGGCGCTCGACAACTACCTGCACCCGATGATCCGCATTCTGATGGCGGTGCCGGTGGTGTCGTGGATCCTGTTCGCGGTGCTGTGGTTCCCCGGCGTCGAATTCCGCATCGGTTTCGTGCTGGTGGTGGTGTGCGGACCGGTGTTCCTGATCGACTCGCTCGACGCCATGCGCGGCGTGCCGCGCGAACTGCGCCACATGATGCAATCGTTCCGGCCGACCACCCTGCAATATTTCCGCAAGCTGATCCTGCCGGCGATCGTGCCGACCATCTTCACCAGCTGGAAGGTCAACATCAGCCTGGCGATCCGCGTCGTCACCATCGCCGAACTGGTGGGCGCGGTCACCGGCATCGGCCATCAGTTGTCGGTGGCGCAGGAATTGTTCTCGGTGTCGGATGTGTTCGCCTGGACCATCGTGCTGGTGGCGCTGCTGTTCCTGCTCGAGGCCATGGTCGCGCGCGTGGAAGCGCGCCTGCTGCGGTGGCGCGCATGACCTCCCCTGATAAGAGTGGTCCGCCGCCGATCGAGGTGCGGGCCTTGCGCAAGGTGTTCCGGCAGACCACGTCGGGCCAGGCGGTGATCGCCATCGACCGGCTCGATCTCGACATCGCGCCGCGCGAGGTGGTGGCGATCGTCGGCCAGACCGGCTGCGGCAAATCCACCTTCTTCGATCTGATGATCGGGCTGGAGGCGCCGACCGAAGGCACGCTGCGCATCGGCGACAAGAGCCCGCACGGCGATTTCGATTTCTTCCGCGGCCGCATCGCGACCGTTTTTCAGCAGGACCGCCTGCTGCCCTGGCGCAGCGCGCTCGACAATGCGCGGCTGCCGCTCGAACTCATTGGATTGCCGGAAGATGAGCAGCGCGAGCGCGCGCTCACCTGGCTCAACCGGCTCGGGCTCGGCCATTTCACCAATGCCTTCCCGCACGAACTCTCCGGCGGCATGCGCCAGCGCGTGGCGATCGCGCGTGCCTTCGCGGTCGAGCCCGACATCCTGCTGGCCGACGAGGCCTTCGGCCACCTCGACGAAGTGACGGCGGCGGAATTGCGCGAGACGTTTCTCAAGCTCGCGCGCGAATGCGGCTCGACCGCCATCCTGATCACGCATCAGCTGGAAGAAGCCATCGGCGTCGGCGACCGCGTCGTGGTGTTCGGCAAATCGGCGAAATTGCTCGCCGATATCCACGTGAACAAATGGCCGAAGACGAAATACGCGCTGCTGCGCGAGGCGATCCAGGCGACCCTGCAGAGCAACAAGCCGGATCCGCGGCTGCACGACCCGGGCGCGGCGTCCAAGCGCAAGAAGAAGCGCTAGCCCCACATCATTGCCTTGGCCGTCGGCAACAGCTTCGTTGCCGCGGCCGGGTATTCGGTGGCATAATTTCCAATCAGAAGAAGACGCCGGAAAAGCCGGCGCGCGCAAAAAAGCCGGGGCGGCCAAGGGAGGACAAAATGCGTGGATTTCTGGCGTTGATTTCCTCGTTCATGCTGCTGACCGCGGGCGCATCCGCGCAGGACGCGGCCGCAACCTATCCCAACAGGGCGATCAAGATCGTGGTCTCGGTGCCGGCGGGCGGCGGGGTCGATACCGTCACGCGCATGGTGGCGGAAGGCTTGCGCAAGAAGCTCGGCCAGCCGGTGGTGGTGGAAAATCACGCCGGCGCCGGCGGCAATATCGGCGCCGATTTCGTGTTCAAATCGGACCCCGACGGCTACACCCTGCTGGCGTCGCAGCCCTCGCCGATCACCGTCAATCCGTTGCTCTATAAAAATATCAGTTTCGATCCGACCAAGTTCGAGCCGGTGGCGATCATGACCAAGATCGCCAACGTGCTGCTGGTCCGGCCGGATTTCCCGGCCAAGGATGCGAAAGAGTTCATCGCCTACTGCAAGGCCAATCCGGGCAAGGTCAATTATGCCTCGCAGGGCATCGGCACCACATCGCATCTGACCGCGGCGCTGTTCGAGAAAGTCACCGGCACCAAGCTGGTGCATGTGCCGTACAAGGGCACTGCGCCGGCGCTCAACGACATCATCGCCAGCCATGTCGACATGATCTTCATGGAGCTCGCATCCGCCATCCGGCTGCACCAGGGCGGCAAGGCGCGCATCCTGGCGGTGGCGACCAAAGAGCGGATCCCCAGCCTGAAGGACATCCCGACATTCGCGGAAGTCGGCGTGAAGAACTTCGAGTCCGGCACCTGGAACGCCATCAGCGCGCCGCCCAAGACGCCGCCGGCCATCGTCGCCAAGCTCAACACGGCGATCAACGAGGTGCTGAAGGAGCCCGAGCTGCAGGACCATTTCGCCAAGCTGACCCTGCAGGCGGCAGGCGGCAGCCCGGCGGAGGCCAAGGCCTTCATCGTGCAGGAGACGCAGACCTGGGGCGAGGTGATCAAGGAGGCGCACGTCCCGGCGCATTAGCGCGCCCGCGGCGATCGATGAGGGCTAACTGGTTACATCTAAAACCAAAATCCTAAAGATAGTATCTTTACTATTTTAAAAACGGCGGCATACTTGGGCTCTCAAAACCAAGGGCGCGGAGCCATGGCGCAGCCGTTGCGGCAACCGGTGCAGATGAGCGGCGAGCTGACCGCGCGCATCATGTTTGCCGGCCGTTCGTCCTCGCTGTCCGCGCAAATCGTCGCCGACGTGCGCGACCAGTTGTTCGGCAAGAAGCTCAAGCCCGGCGATTTTCTCGGCACCGAAAAGGATCTGGCCGCCCGCTTCGGGGTGAGCCGCATCGTGGCGCGCGACGCGCTGCGCACGCTGGAAGCGCTCGGCATTGTCGAGATCCGCATGGGCAAAGGCGGCGGCGCCCGCATCGCGCAGGGCAATCCGCGCCTGTTCGCCGAGGCTCTGGCGGTGCAGCTCGATCTCACCGGCGTCACCGCGGCCGAGATCATGGACGCGCAGCGCGCGATCGAAACGCTGGGCGCCGAGCTCGCCGCCGAGAATGCGACGAAGGCGGACGTGGCCGAGCTGCGCCGCCTGCTGCGCGAGGCGCAAGCCGCGGTCGGCGACCTCGACCTGTTCACGCGCCTATCGCGCGATTTCCATCTTGCGGTCGCAGAGGCCTCGCACAACCGCGTCCTCGTGGTGCAGCTCATATCGCTCGAACACGTGTCCTGGCCGCGCCGCAATGTCACCGCAACGCCGAAGCTCGCTGCGCACATCCTCGAGATTCACACCAAGCTCACCGATCTGATCGAGCTGCGCGATGCCGCCGCCGCGCGTGCGCTGATGGACGACCACGTCAAGATGATCCGCGCCCGGCGCATCGCCGAGCACGGACAGACAAACAAAGATCAATCCTGCTGCTGAATCCCAAAGGGAGCTAAAGGGAGAGAAACATGGCCAAATTCATCATCGAACCGCACTTCCGCCTGCAAGAGTGGATCGCCCACGACAAGGGCTATTTCACCGACGAAGGCCTCGACTACGAATTCCGCGAGCTGATCAAATCCAGCGACGGCAAGCATCACGACAAGGGCGACAAGGTCGGCGCCATGCAGTCCTTCGAGGCGGGCCGCAAGGCCGATGTCTCCTGCGCCTGCCACTGGACCATCAACGTCGCCGCCTCGAAGGGCCACGGCCGCATGGCGAACGAGGTCTATTCGGTCTCGCCGGCCGGCATTTTCGTGCAGCCGGATTCCAAGATCAAAACGCCGGAGGATCTCGCCGGCGTGCCGGTCTCGGTCGGCTATCAGTCCGGCAGCCACTACGCCACGATCCAGGCGCTCGAGCAGTTCATCCCGCAGGACAAGATCAATCTCACTTACGCGGACGGCATGCTGTTCGCGCGCATGGACAGAGCTGCTCGACGGCTCGGCGCCGGCGGTGCATCTGTTCAGCGGGCCTTATTACTTCGCCGAGCAGCTCGGCTACCGCAAGATCCTCGACGCCACCTTCATGATCGGCATGATGATCCACGGCGAGCCGGACCCGGAAGATCTGCGCAAGTTCTATCGCGCGCTGCGGCGCGCCCAGCGCGACCTCGACCTGCGGCCGGAGCTTTATACGCACTACTACAAGAAAGAATTCCCCGAGCGCTATCACGCCCGCATGGACACCCGCCGCTGGGGGCCCGGCGAGCGGCTGGTGTTCGAGCCCTATACCGCAGGAGGTCTACCAGGAGGCCCGCAGCTGGATCGCCTCGCACGGCATCTTCCCGGACGGCAATCTGGGCGGCGAGCGCTACGAGGAAGCCACCGTTTCGGTTATGGGCTAGATGGTTTGACGCCCAATCATTGGGCAGGCAGCCACCTCAAAAGGCCAGCAAATCCGGCTTCCGGGCTTGACCGTCAGCCTAGCTAAAATGTCGCGCCGCGAGGGTTAGACCTTCGCGGCGCTTTCCTTTGCCGGCAAGCTAAGGCATTCTAGCGCCAATCAATAACAGCAATCGTCCAGGGGAGGACATGATGAGACGTATCGTAGTCGCCAGTTCCGCTTTGCTCGCCGCCGCCTTGTTTGGCGGTGCGGCCAATGCGCAAGAGACCGTCAAGGTCGGGATGATCATCTCGCTGTCGGGCCCGTTCGCCGACACCGGCACGCAGATGCTCAACGGCGCCAAGCTCTATGTGAAGCAGCATGGCGACGTTGCCGGCAAGAAGATCGAGATCATCGCCAAGGACGTCGGCGGCATCAATCCGCCGGTCGCCAAGCGTCTGGCGCAAGAGCTGGTCACGCGCGACAACGTCGACGTCATCGCCGGCTTCGACCTGACGCCGAACGCGCTCGCCGCCGCCGACGTCTCCGCCGAAGCCAAGAAGTTCATGGTCAACATGAACGCGGCGACCGCGATCGTGATCAACAAGTCGCCCTACATGGTGCGCACCTCGATGACGATCCCGCAGCTCAACACGACGCTCGGCACCTGGGCCGAGAAGAACGGCGGCGTCAAAAAGGCCTACACCATGGTCGCCGACTTCGGACCCGGCATCGACGCCGAAGGCGCCTTCACCAAGGGCTTCACCGGCGCGGGCGGCCAGGTCGCCGGCTCGGTGCGCATGGCGGTCGCCAATCCCGACTTCTCGGCCTACGTGTCGCGCGCCAAGGACCTCAATCCGGAAGGCATCTTCGTCATGATCCCGGGCGGCGCCATGCCCGGCGCCTTCGGCAAGGCGCTGGCTGAGCGCGGCATCGATCCCAAGAAGACCAAGGTCATGGGCCAGATGGAGATCACCGACGAGCACGCGCTCGCCAGCATGGGCGACGCCGCACTCGGCATCATCACCGTCGCGCACTACGACTACAATCATAAGTCCAAGATGAACGACGAGTTCGTCAAAGCCTACAATGCCGAATACAAGCGCAATCCCGACTTCTTCTCGGTCGGCGGCTATGACGGCATGCACGTGATCTATGCCGCGCTGGCCAAGACCAAGGGCAAGACCGACGGCGATTCGATGATCGCCGCCGCCAAGGGCCTGAAGTGGGAAAGCCCGCGTGGCCCGGTCTCGATCGATCCGGAAACCCGCGACATCATCCAGAACGTCTACATCCGCAAGGTCGAGAAGGTCGGCGGCAAGCTGGTCAATGTCGAGATCGCCAAGTTCGACAACGTGAAGAGCCCGAAATAAAGGGCGCGCGCGTCGCGCTTTTTGATCCGCGACGCGGGCCGGAGCGGGGGATTTTCCCCGTTCTGGCCCGCCGTCGCATATTCCAGTAGCCTTGTGACCGCTTCATAGGGGCCATTCGGCCATGCTCCCGCCTGTTGTCGGCGTTCTGTTCGACGGCTTTGCCTACGGCATGCTGCTGTTCCTGCTGTCGGTCGGACAGTCGGTGACGCTGGGCATGATGAATTTCATCAACCTCGCGCACTGCGCCTTCGCGATGCTGGGCGGCTATATCACGGTGACGCTGGTCAACATCTATGGCTGGCCGTTCTTCACCACGCTGCCGGTGGCTTTCATCGTCACCGCGGTCGTCAGCATCGCTTTCGAGCGCGTGCTCTACCGGAGGCTCTACCGCGCGACCGATCTCGACCAGGTGCTGCTGACCATCGGCATCACGTTCATGTCGGTCGCGGTGGCGGCCTATATCTTCACCACCGCTCAGCTGCCAGTGCAGCTGCCGTCCTATTTGCGCCAGTCGTTCGAATTCCTTGGGCTGCGCCTGGCGGTCTACCGGCTCATTCTCATCGCGCTGTCGCTGATCATCACCGGCGTGCTGGTGGCCACGCTCGAATACACGCGCTTCGGCGCGCAGGTGCGCGCCGCCGTCGATAACGAGCGCATGGCGCGCGGGCTGGGCATCGATGTCGACCGCACCTTCGCCATCACCTTCGCGCTCGGCTCGGGGCTCGCCGGACTCGGCGGTGCGCTGGCGATCGAGATCGTCGGGCTCGATCCGTCGTTCGCGTTCACCTACCTGGTCTATGTGCTGATCGTCGTCTCGGTCGGCGGGCTCGGCTCGATCCGCGGCACCTTCGTCGCCGCCGCCGTCCTCGGCATCAGCGACATCGCCGGCAAATACTATCTGCCGCAATTCGGCGCGTTCTTCATCTATCTGGTGATGATCACCCTGCTGATGTGGCGGCCGACCGGCCTGTTCGGGAGACGCTAGCGATGGCGCTTACCGAAAGCATCCGCGGTCCGCAGGCTTATCTGCAGTCCCTCAGCCGCTGGCGCGGAATCGAGATCGCGTTCTGGATCGCGACGTTGTTGCCATTCATCCTGCTGCCCAACTATCTTTCGCTCGCCAGCCAGATCGCCATCACCGCGCTGTTTGCGCTCTCGCTCGATCTGATCCTCGGCTATGCCGGCATCGTCTCGCTCGGCCACGCCGCGTTTTTCGGCGTCGGCGCCTATAGCGCCGGCCTGCTCTCGAAATTCGGCTGGGGCGAGCCGCTGACCGGCCTCCTCGCCTCCGCGCTGGTGGCGGGATTGGTCGGCTACGCCACCAGCTTCATCATCGCGCGCTTCCGCCATCTCGCGCGCCTCATGTTGACGCTCGGCTTCGGGCTGCTGCTGGTGGAGCTCGCCAACAGCGCGGGCTGGCTGACCGGCGGGGTGGACGGGCTGCAGGGCATGCATATGTGGCCGCTGCTCGGCGTCTTCCATTTCGATCTGTTCGGCTATACCGCCTATTCCTATGGGCTCGCCGTGCTGTTCGTGGTGTTCGTCGGCGCGCGGCGTTTGATCCATTCGCCATTCGGCCTGGCGCTGCGCGGCATCCGCGAAAACTGGGGACGCATGCCGGCGATCGGCGCGGATAGCCGCGCGCATATCCGCACCATCTACACGATCTCGGCGGCGATCGCCGGCATCGCCGGCGCGCTCTTGGCGCAGACCACCGAGACCGTCTCGCTCGATTCGCTCGGCTTCGATCGCTCGGCCGAACTCCTGGTGATGCTGGTGCTGGGCGGCGCCGGACGCCTTTACGGCGGCCTCGTCGGCGCCATCATCTTCATGGTGGCGCGCGACCAGTTTTCCGGCGTGCAGCCGCAATACTGGTATTTCTGGATCGGCGTGCTGCTGGTGGTGGTGGTGATGTTCCTGCCGAACGGCGTGCTCGGCGGCCTGTCGAAAATCATGGCGCGATGGGGGTACCGGTGAGCGCCCCTGCACATCCAACACAAGACGCGATCGCTAATCGCACGATCGCTTTAGCGACACGCGCGTTATCCAAGAGCTTCGGCTCGCTGGTGGTCGCGCGCGATATCCAGATCGAACTACCGGTGGGCGCGCGCTACGCGCTGATCGGGCCGAACGGCGCCGGCAAGACCACGCTGATCAACCTGATGACCGGCATGCTGGCGCCCAATGCCGGGCAGATTTTCCTCGGCGACGAGGACATCACCGCGCTCGAGCCGCAGGATCGCGTGCGCCGCGGGCTCGCCCGCACGTTCCAGATCAACACGCTATTCGCCGGCCTCAACGCGCTGGAAGCGGTGACGCTCGCGGTCTGCGAGCGGCGCGGCATTTCCGGCCGGTTCTGGCGCAATGTCGCGGTGCATCGCGAGGCGATCGACGAGGCCTACGACATCCTGGTCAAGCTCAGGCTCGGCGATTCCTGCTATCAGCCGACACGCGAGCTGCCCTATGGGCGTCAGCGTTTGCTGGAGATCGCGCTGGCTCTCGCCACCAAACCGCGCGTGCTGCTGCTCGACGAACCGGCGGCCGGCGTGCCGCAGGAAGAGAGCGGCGAGATTTTCGAAGTGGTGGCGGGTCTGTCAAACGATCTCACGCTGCTGTTCATCGAACATGACATGCATGTGGTGTTCCGCTTTGCGACCCACATCATTGTGCTGGTCGGCGGCGCGGTGTTCACGGAAGGATCGCCCAAAGAGATCGCCGCCGATCCGGGTGTGCGCGAAGTCTATCTCGGGACGCGCAAACATGGATGACAAGCATGGCTGAGCCGCTGCTCACGCTCGACAAGGTGACCGCAGGCTATGGCGACGCCTTGGTGCTGCACGACATCTCGCTCGCGTTGCCCGAGAACGGCAGCCTCGCGCTGCTCGGCCGCAACGGTGTCGGCAAGTCGACGCTGCTGCTCACCATCATGGGCTACACGCAGTTGCGTAGCGGGCGCGTGACGTGGCGCAAGCAGGATATTTCGCGGCTTGCCCCGCACCGCCGTGCCGGCAACGGCATCGGCTGGGTGGCGCAGGAGCGCGAGATTTTCCCCTCGCTGAGCGTGGAGGAAAATCTCACCGTGGCGGCGCGGCCGGGCGCATGGAATCTTGCAACCGTCTACAGACTGTTTCCGCGCCTGAACGAACGGCGCAACAACCGCGGCAACCAGCTATCCGGCGGCGAACAGCAGATGCTGGCGATTGCGCGCGCGCTGATGATCAACCCGGCGCTGATGCTGCTGGACGAGCCGTTCGAGGGCCTGGCGCCGGTGATCGTCGAAGAGCTGATCGCGGCGATCAAGCTGATGCTGTCCGGCCGCAGCATCGCCATCATCCTGGTCGAGCAGCACACCGACATCGCGCTGGAGCTGACCAACGAGGCGATTGTGCTCGAGCGCGGCGCGGTTGCGCACCGCGCGCCCTCGCCCGCGCTGGCCAAGGACCTGCCGACGCTGGAGCGGCTGGTCGGGTTGCGCGTCGCCGCGACGGCGTGACATTCTGACGGTCCGCAAGACGAGGTTCTCATGGCCAATCCGATGATTCCGCGCGAGCGCAGCGACTTTTCGGCGATCGTCGACCGCCCGCCGCTCAAGCTGCCGGGCAATGCCCGCATCGTGTTCTGGACCATCGTCAATTACGAGGTCTGGGACATCGGCAAGCCGATGGCGCGGCAACTGCTGCCGGCGCCGACCGGCGTGCCGCTGATGCCGGACGTGGTGCATTGGGCCTTCCACGAATACGGCATGCGGGTCGGCTGCTGGCGCTTCTTCGAGCTGTTCAAGAAGCTCGGCATCAAGCCGACGCTCGCCGCCAATGCGCGCATCTGCGAGGACTATCCGCGCGTCGCCGAGGAGGCGAAGCGCCAGGGCTGGGAGTTCATGGGCCACGCCTATGAGCAGGGCCCGATCCACAAGGAAGCCGACCAGGCGGCGATGATCCGCCGCACCATGGACATCCTGACGAAGTTCACCGGCAAGAAGCCGGTCGGCTGGCTCGGCCCCGGCCTGACGCAGACGCTCGACACGCCGGAGCTGCTGGCGGCCGCCGGCGTGAAATATATCGGCGACTGGGTCTATGACGACGAGCCGACGACGATCCGCACCGCCAACGGGCCGCTGGTGACGCTGCCCTACACCATCGAGTGCAACGACATCCCGATGATGCTGATCCAGCATCACGAGAGCGACTATCTCTTGAAGCGCACCATCGACCAGTTCGACCGGCTCTATGCCGAAAGCAAGAAGCGCGCGAAGTTCTGCGTGCTGGCGATCCACCCCTACATCAGCGGGCAGCCGCACCGCATCAAATATCTCGAGGCGATCTACAAATACGTCAACAAGCACAAAGGCGTGCTGCACTGGAACGGCGCGCAGATCCTCGACTGGTACCAGCGCGTTGCCAAAAACAAGGCTGCTGCCTAAAGTGGGCGCCTGCCCATAAGAGCAAGAAACGGGCGTTACGCAGGAGGAAATCGATGCAGATCAAGGGATGTCACGGCCTCGTTGCCGCGCTCGCGACGCTTTGCCTTGTCACACAGGCCTCGGCGCAGGCGCCGGAAATCCGGCTCGCCCAGCAGTTCTCGATGGGCTACCTGCAGCTCAATGTGATGGAGCACGAGAAGCTGATCGAGAAACATGCCGCCGCGCTCGGCATCTCCGGCGCCAAGGTGTCATGGTTCAAGTTCAACGGGCCGACCGCGGTCAACGAAGCCCTGATCTCCGGCAACGTCGATATCGGCTCAGGCGGCGTGCCGGGCCTGCTGGTGTTGTGGTCGCGCACCAAGGGAACGCCGCAAGAGGTGCGCGGCATCTCGGCGCTGATCGTCACAGCCGTTCCTGCTCAACACCAAAGACGCCAACATCAAGACCATCAAGGATTTCAAGGACAGCGACCGCATCGCGGTGCCGGCGGTGAAATCCTCGGTGCAGGCGCTGACGCTGCAAATGGCGGCAGCCAAGGAATGGGGCGCCAAGGACTTCGAGAAGCTCGATCCTCTCACCGTGTCGATGACGCCGCCGGACGCGACGGTCGCGTTGTTGAAAGGCGGCGCGCAGATCACGGCCGCCTTCAGCGTGCCGCCGTTCCAGTACCAGCAGCTTGAAGACCCCGCCGTGCACACCGTGCTCAATTCGTTCGACGTGATGGGCGGCTCGCACACCTTCACCGCCATCTGGTGCTCGGCCAAATTCCGCGACGGCAATCCGAAGATGTATCAGGCCTTCATCGCCGCGCTGAAGGAAGCGACCGACATCCTCAACAAGGACAAGCAGAAGGGCGCCAACTATTGGATCGAGGATTCGAAGTCCAAGCTGCGCCCGAGATGGTCGGCAAGATCGTGTCCGGCAAGCAGGTGCACTGGACCATGGTGCCGGAGAACACGATCAAATATGCCGACTTCATGGCCAGCGTCGGGCGGTTGAAAGAGAAGCCCGCGTCGTGGAAGGACTATTTCTTTCCCGAAGCCTACGGCATGAACGGGAGCTGAGCGCTTTTCCCTCTCCCCGCGCCTGCGGGGAGAGGTGAAGCGCGCCCGCGGACGCTTATCGCGCTGGCACCACTTTGTGCCTCTGCTCGCCAAGCCCATCGATCGACGCCGTCACGACATCGCCCGGTTGGAGATAGGCCGGCGGCTTTTGCCCCAGGCCGACGCCCGCCGGCGTGCCGGTGAGAATGACATCGCCCGCCTGCAAGCTCATGAAACGGCTGATGTAGGACACCAGCGCCGCGACCGGAAAAATCATGTCGCGCGTCGAGCCGTTCTGCTTGACGACGCCGTTGACGCTCAGGCGCAGCGCGAGATTTTGCGGATCGGGGATTTCGTCGCGCGTGGCGAGCCAAGGGCCCAGCGGCGCGAAGGTGTCGGCACTCTTGCCCTTGAAGCCCTGCCCGCCGCGATTGAACTGGAAATCGCGCTCGGAAAAATCGATGCCGAGCACATAGCCGAGCACGTGATCGAGCGCGTCGCGTTCGGCGATGTAGACGCCGGGCTTGCCGATGACGACGCCGAGCTCGACCTCCCAATCGACGCTTTTGGCATCGCGCGGCATGATCAGATCGTCGTTCGGCCCGCACAGCGCGCTGGTCGCCTTGAGAAACAGTGTCGGCTCCTTCGGCGGCGGCGAGCCCGTCTCCTCGGCATGATCGCGGTAGTTGAGGCCGACGCCGATGATCTTGCCGATGGTACGCAAGTCGAACATGTCGCCGTCCGCGATCGGCGCGCTTTCATCCGGACGGTAGCGAACGGTTTTCATGGGGCTAAAGCGTCCTACCTGTACAACATTCCGGCCACCTGCAAGACTAGCCGCACGTTACAATAAAAATCGTCCGAAAAATCGCCCGAGGAACGCCGCCGTGAACTTCCCCAAGCCCGCCGTCGGCATGCTGCCGAACGACCGCCTCGCCTACACGCCGATCACCGAGCGCAAGCCGCTGAAGTTGCCGAACGGCGCGCGCATGGTGGTGTGGACCATCACCAATGTCGAGGAATGGGACCCGACCCAGACCATGCCGCGCACGGTGCTCACCCCGCCGGCCGGCGGCTCGCCGATGCCGGACATCCCGAACTGGTGCTGGCATGAATACGGCAATCGCGTGGGTTTCTGGCGGCTGTTGCAGGTTTATGACGAGTTCAAGATTCCAGGCGTGATGAACATCAACGGCGTCGCCGTCAACGGCCTATCCCCGACATCGTGCAAGGCTTGCGTCGAACGCAACTGGGAATTCGTCGGCCACGGCTACACCCAGCGCAACATGCAGAAGGTCGAGAACGAGCGCGCCGACATCAAGAAGAGCGCCGAGGTGTTGCAGAAGGCGACCGGCAAACGCCCGCGCGGCTGGCTCGGGCCCGGCCTGACCGAAACCTGGGAGACGCCGGATATCCTGGCCGAGGAAGGCTACGACTACGTCGCCGACTGGGTGCTCGACGACCAGCCGGTGTGGCTGAAAACGCGCGGCAAGCCGATCCTCAACATCCCCTACACGCAGGAATGCAACGACGTCGCCATGATGCTGATCCAGCACCACAAGGCGTCGGAGTTCTACGAGCGGGCGATGGATCAGTTCGAGCAGATCTACAAGGACGCCAAGGGCTCGGCGCGCGTGATGGCGATCTCGGTGCACCCCTACATCATGGGCGCGCCGCACCGGGCCAAATATTTCCGCCAGATCTTCCAGAAGATCCGCAAGAAGAAGGACGTGCTGTTCTGGACCGGCGCGCAGATCGCCGACTGGTACAAAAAGACCGGTCCGAAGGCGCCGTAGACCATGCATCCGCGCGAACGCCTCGCCTATTCCTCGATCGAAGACCGCCCGCCGCTCAAGTTCCCCAAGGGCGTGCGCATGGTGATCTGGCCGGTGCTGGCGCTGGAAGAATGGGACATGAGCCGGCCGATGGCGCGCATGGTGATCTCGCCGCCGCAGGGCCAGCCGCAGCAGCCCGACCATCCGAACTGGAGCTGGCACGAATACGGCATGCGCGTCGGCTTCTGGCGGCTGCGCAAGCTGTTCAAGGAACTCGGCGTGTCGCCGACCTGCACGCTCAACGCGCGCGTCTGCGAAACCTATCCGAGCGTGGTGAAGACCTGCATCGACGACGGCTGGGAGCTCAACGCGCACGGCTACGACCAGGTGCCGATGCACAAGCCCGAGGATCAGCGCGCGCGTCATCATGAAATCGATGGACATCATCGAGAAATTCTCCGGCAAGCGGCCGCGCGGCTGGTTCGGCCCGGGCCTGACGCAGACCTTCGACACGCTCGATTACCTCTCGGAAGCCGGCGTCGAATATATCGGCGACTGGGTGCTCGACGACGAGCCGGTGACGCTCAAGACCACGCACAGACCGGTGGTGGCGCTGCCCTACAATTTCGAGATCCACGACATCGTGCTGATGGCGCTGCAGAACCACACCTCCGACGTCATGTACACGCGCGCCCGCGATCAGTTCGAATGGCTCTACGCCGAAGCCGCCGAGCGGCCGAAGATCATGGCGATCGCCACGCATCCTTATCTGTCCGGCGTGCCGCACCGCATCGGCCACGTGCAGCGCACCTTCAAGGAACTTTTGTCGCGCGAGGGCGTCGTCGCCTGGAGCGGCGACAAAATCCTCGACTGGTATCTGACGCAAAAACGATGAGCCTGATTTCCCCGCTCTACCGCTCGGCCTTCGTGCCGCACGATCTGGCCGAGCCGATCGCGGGCGCCGCGAGCGGGCCGCTGGCGGGCCTGACCGCCGCGGTCAAGGACATGTACGACATCGCCGGCTATCGCATCAGCAGCGGCAATCCGACGTTTCTCGAAACCTATCCGCCCGCCACCAAAACCGCCGGCGCGGTGCAGCGCATTCTCGATGCCGGCGCGACGGTGATCGGCAAGACCGTGTGCGACGAATTCTTCTTCAGCGTCACCGGCGCCAATGCGCATTACGGCACGCCGGTGAACCCGCGCGCGCCGGGGCGGCTGCCGGGCGGCTCGTCGAGCGGCTCGGCCTCGGCCGTTGCATCCGGCACCTGCGATTTCGCGCTCGGCAGCGACACCGGCGGTTCGGTGCGCATCCCGGCTGCGTTTAACGGCCTATACGGTTTGCGGCCGACGCTCGGCCGTATCGATCTCTCCGGCGTGCAGGCGATGGCGCCCTCGTTCGACGTGCCCGGCTGGTTCGCCAATAGTCCCGGCGTGTTCCGCAAGGTCGGCGCCGTGCTGCTCGACGAGCGGCGGCTGCCCGCGCGCCTCGGACGCATGATCGTGCTGGAGGACGCCTTCGCCGAAGCCGACGGCGACGTCGCCGACCTGTTGCGCTCGGCGCTGGAATTCATGATCGACGATCTGCCGCCGTTCACGCATGCGCGCATCTCGCTGGAAGGCTTCGATCCCTGGCGCGAGGCCTTCCGCACCATCCAGGGCTACGAGGTGTGGCAGACCTTCGGCGACTTCGTCAGCCGCCAGCGGCCCGAGATCGGCCCCGGCGTGCGCGAGCGCATGGAATTCTCCGCGCGCGTGAGCGAAGCCGAGGTGCAGGCCGCCCGCCGCGTACACGCGCAGGCGCGCGACCACATCCTGCAGACGGTCGAGCCCGGCACCATCCTGGCGCTGCCGACGGCGCCCTGCATCGCGCCGCTCGTCGACAGTTCGCCCGAGGAGATGGACCATTTCCGCACCCGCGTGATGCGGCTGACCTGCACCGCCGGCATGGCCGGGCTGCCGCAGGTGAACCTGCCGATCGGCACGCTCAACGGCTGCCCGGTCGGGCTCTCCTTCATCGGCTGGCTCGGCGGCGACGAGGCGCTGCTCGATCTCGCCTGTGAATTGTCGCGCCATTGCGGGATGGCGGCGTAAGGCGGTTTGTGCTTTGAATTGGCATGACCCGTGGACGGTTCAAAGAGCATGCGCCAGAAACTGAAACCCTCGACAAGAAGACCATCGCCGAACAGACGGCGAAGATGTACCTCGATGTCGGCGCTGTGCGCTTCATGGAGGACAAGCCGTTCATCTTTACCAGCGGCTGGGCCAGTCCGGTTTACAACGACTCGCGTTGGCTGATTTCGTTTCCGAAGGTGCGCAGCGCGATGATGGACTTCGCCGTCACCACCATCGATCGCGAGATCGGCCGCGACAAATTCGACACGGTCGCGGGCGGCGAGACCGCCGGCATCGCCTTTGCCGCCTGGGTGGCGGATCGGCTGAACCTGCCGATGCAATATGTGCGCAAGAAAGCCAAGGGCTTCGGGCGCAATGCACAGATCGAGGGCCAGTTGCTCCCCGGTCAACGCGTGCTGCTGGTCGAAGACCTTGCCACCGACGGCCGCAGCAAAGTGAATTTCGTCAAGGCGATCCGTGACGCCGGCGGCAAGTGCGACCATTGCTTCGTGATTTTCTTTTACGACATCTACCCGGAAGGAAAGAAAATCCTGGCCGATCTCGGCGTCACGCTGCATTGCCTCACCACCTGGTGGGACGTGCTGGCGGTCGCCAAGGCGAGCGGAAAATTCGACCCCAAGATGCTGGCCGAGGTCGAGAAATTCATGAACGATCCGGCCGGCTGGTCGAAGGCGCATGGCGGCGTGGCCAGCGCGGCGGAATGATCGTCAGGCCTGCCCGGACAGCTTGCGCTGCAGGCGCGTGACCGCCAGATCGAGTGCCGACAGAAACCGTGAGAGATCCTGCCGTGTCAGCGGCGGCGGCCCGCGCGTGGTCGCGCCGGCCGAGCGCAACTCGGTGAGCAGGTCGCGGGTGGCCAGCGCCATGCCGATCGAATCCTCGCTGAACGGCTTGCCGGTCGGTCCGATCACCGTGGCGCCCTTGCGGACGCAACGGCCCGCGAGCGGAATGTCGGCGGTGACGACGATATCGAGCTCCGTGGCGCGCTCGGCGATCCAATCATCGGCGGCATCGGGGCCTTCGGCGACGATCACGCGCTCGATCAATTCGCTGCGCGGCACCGCCATGAAGGCGTTGGCCACCACATAGACCTTGAGCCCATAGCGTTCGGCCACCCGGTAGATTTCCGGCTTGACCGGACAGGCGTCGGCATCGACGAAAATGCGGATGGCCGGCGGCGCCTGAGGCTCTTCCATGCTCGCGGCCATCGTGGTCCAATCGGCAGATAACAGCTGAAAACGGGAGGCATCAATGGCCAAGGCACGCAAGAAAGTCCAGGCGCGACGGAAGGCGTCGGCGCGCAAGTCGAGCGCGCGGCGCGCGGTCAAAGCCAAACCGGCCGCCAAGGTGCGGTCCACGGCGCGGTCCAAGACGCGATCCAAGCCACGCCGGCCGCATAAGTTCGCGTTCAGCCATCACCGCGAACAGGACTTCGACGCCGGCCTGCGCACCTACGCGAAATATCGCGATCTCGGCATCGCGCCGGCGACCGGCGGCATGGTGCAGGCGCATGTCATCCGCATGGTGCCGCCGTTCCGGCCGGAGGAAGTCTCCAAGCCGCATTACCACGACGTCGAATTCCAGATGATCTACGTGCTCAAAGGCTGGATGACGACCGAGTTCGAGGGCGAAGGCACCCACACGTTCCAGGCCGGCTCGTGCTGGATCCAGCCGCCCAGGATCAAGCACACGGTGCTCGGCTATTCCGACGATTGCGAGCTGCTGGAGATTATTTTGCCGGCCGATTTCGAAACGGTCGAGCTGACGAACTAGCGGCTTTCCGGCTCGATATCGTCGTCCGACAGCACGCGCAGCGCGGCGCCGTCGACGTCGCCGTACTGGCCGCTGCGCAGCGCCCACAGGAAGGCGAACAGGCCGGCGAGGCCTAAGCCCAGCGCCATCGGCACGAGGTAGACCAGCACGTTCATGGGCTACCTCTTGCGCGCAGCGCATTGAGCGTCACCGAGATCGAAGAGCCCGACATGGCGAGTGCGGCGATCAGCGGCGTCACCATGCCCGCGATAGCGATGGGCACGGCAACCGCATTATAGAACGCGGCGAACCAGAGGTTCTCCTTCATCAGGCGGCGGGCGCGGCGGGCGATCGTGATGGCGTCCTGCACCGGCTTGAGGCGGTCGCCGAGGAAGACGGCGTCGGCCTGCGCCTGCGTCAGATCGGCGGCGGAAATCGGCGACAGCGAGACATAGGCAGCCGCGAGCGCGGGCGCGTCGTTGAGGCCGTCGCCGACCATCAGCACGCGGCGGCCGGTTCGCTTTCAGCGAGTCGATGAACACGATCTTCTCGGCCGGCGTCAGTCCGCCCTGCCACTGCGTGATGCCGAGTTCGCGCGCGACCGGCGCGACCACCTCGTTGCGGTCGCCCGACAGGATGCGCAGATCGAGGCCAAGCGCGCGCAGCGTCCCCATGACTTCAGCCGCGTCCGGCCGCAGCTTCTGCGCAATCGAGATCGCCGCCGTCTTGCCGGCGTGGCTGAACACGATGAGCGACGAGCCCGGCAGCGCCGTGATGTTGCCGAGGCCGCAGAAAGCGGGGCTGCCGAGCCGCGCCTCGCTGCCGTCGATGACGGCGCGCACGCCCTGCCCCGGCTCCTCGACCGCGTTGTCGTAAGGCTGGGCGCTTGAGGCTTCGCGCGCCAGCGCCATCGCCAGCGGATGGCGGCTGGACAGCGCCAGCCGCGCCGCCATTTGCAAAAGCGCGGGATCGATCGCCGCGGCATTGACCACGCGCGGCTCCGGCAGCGTGAGCGTGCCGGTCTTGTCGAAGACGACGGTGTCGGCCTCAGCCAGCCGCTCGATGGCATCGCCGGCATTGAGGATGACGCCGGCGCGGAACAGCGCGCCCGACGCCACCACCTGCACCGCCGGAATTGCCAGCGCCAGCGCGCAGGGGCAGGTGATGATGAGCACGGCAATCGCGGTTACCAGCGCATCGTGCAAGGACGCGCCGGCGATGAGCCAGCCGACAGCCGTGGCCGCCGCGGTGAGGTGCACGACCGGCGCATAAATGCGCGAGGCGCGGTCGGCGAGCCGCATGACACGCGACTTGGCGCTGGCCGCCTTTTCCAGCAGCCGCTCGATCTCGTCGATCAGCGTGCCGCTGCCGGCCGCCGTCACCTTCAGCGTCAGCGCGCCGTTGAAATTCAAGCTGCCGGCATAGAGCTGCGCGCCGCTCGCCACCGCGCGCCGCGCGGTCTCGCCGGTGATCACGCTGTCGTCGATCTCGGACGACCCGCTGACCACCACGCCGTCGGCCGGCACCCGCTCGCCCGGCTTGACCAGCACGCGGTCGCCGGCCTTGAGCGCCGCCACCGGCACGCTCACCAGCACGTCACCGGCGAATCGGTGCGCCGTCTCGGCCTTGAGCGCCGCCAGGTTGCCGGCGACCGCCCGCGTCTTGCGCCGCATGGCGTGATCGAGCGTGCGCCCGACCAGCAGGAAGAACAGCAGCATGATGGCGGAATCGAAATAGGCGCTTTGCGCGTGATTGGCGGTCTCGACCAGCGACATGCCGAGCGCGAGCGTGACGCCGATCGTGATCGGCACGTCCATGTTGGTGGTGCGGGCGCGCAAGGCGCGCCAGGCGCTCTTGAAGAACGGCTGGCCGGCATAGGCCGCCGCCGGCAGCGCGATCAGCGCCGAGGCCCAGTGGAAGAAATCGCGCGTCTCCGGCGTGATGTCGGTGACATTGCCCGACCACACCGACACCGACAGCAGCATGATGTTCATGGCGGCAAAGCCGGCGACCGCCAGATAGCGCGTGAGGCGGCGGGCTTCGGCCGCCTCTTCTTCCTCCGCGCGCAACGGCACGAAGGGATGGCCGCGATAACCGATCTTCTCCAGCGTCGTGATGATCTGCGCCGGCTTGAGCGCGCCATCGGCCCAGGCGACATGCAGCCGGCGATTGGTGAAATTGAGCCGAGCTTCGGTAATGCCGGGCAGTTTCTTCACGGCGCTTTCGATGCGATTGATGCAGGCGCCGCAGGCGACGCCCTCGACCGCCAGATCCATGCCGAGCGTGCCGGCGCCGGCCGGCTTGGCATAGAGCGAAAGGTCGAGCGCCTCGTTCATGACTGCTTCTTGGCTATTGCAGCGTCACGCGGCTGCGCGAGCGGAACACGCGCGCATCGCCGCGGTAGAAATCGACGATCAGCTCCCATTGGCCCGGCTCGGCGCGTATCGGCGCCGCGGAATGCGCCGGCGCCGGTGCGGCTGAGATGAATGACATGGTCGCGCTTGGCGTCGGCCGGATGGGCGAGCGTGGCGTCTGCCGTCAGCCCGCTGACGGGCGCGCCTTGCGCGTCGCGCACGCTGATGTCGAGCACCGCCTCGCCGGCGCGGTCGCGCACGAGCTTGCCGTCCACCTGCCATTGCAGCGCCTCCTGGCGCTCGGCCTTGGCGACTTCGCTCTCGAACATCAGCCCGGCCTTGTAGGAGCTCTGCGTCTCCAGCCCGCCGAAGGTCGAGATGGCGGCCTGCACCATCACGCCGTTGACCGCGAACACCACGCCGAAAAAGCCGACCAGCCAGAGCAGCACGGCGCGGCCGGTGAGTTCGCGCGGCTTTTTGGAGCGTTTCATCGCAATTCTCCGTTCACGGCCCGAAGAAGTGGTCGCGCATTTCCACGACCCTGCCGGTATCGACATCGATCAATTTGAACAGCACGGTGGTCGAGGGCGGCGGCGCGATCACGCTGAAGTCGGTCACCATCACGCGCACTTCGCGCGTCTGGTCGGGACCGACATCGATCAGCTGGCGTGCCGGCCGCGCGCTGCGGCAGGCCGACGAACTCGACCTGCGAGGACGGCAGACCGTCGACGTCGAGGATGAAATTGCGGTGCTTGAGCTGCTTGTTGACGATGCGCATCGTGTAGGCGTTGCGCAGCGCGCCGTCGGACAGCCGCACATACATCGGATTGCGGTCGTGGATGACGCTGATGCCCTCGCTGGCGCGGGTCGCGAGCGTGAAGAGCATCACGCCGCCGACGATCGCGATGATCGCGGCATAGAGCACCGTGCGCGAGCGCACGATCTTGTAGAACGGCGGCTTGCCCTCGATGCGGCGCTTGATGTTGATGTCGGTGTCGTAGGCGATCAGCCGCGCTGGCGCGGCCGATCTTCGCCATGACGGTGTCGCAGGCGTCGATGCACAGCCCGCACTGGATGCAGCCGAGATTGGCGCCGTCGCGGATGTCGACGCCGGTCGGGCAGACATGCACGCATTGCAGGCAATCGACGCAGTCGCCGGCCGGCTCGCCGTGCGCGCGCAGCTGCTCGGCCTTCTTCACCGAGCAGCGCGGCTCGCCGCGGTCGTAGCGATAGGTGACGTTGAGCGCGTATTCGTCGGTCAGCGCGGCCTGGATGCGCGGCCACGGGCACATATAGAGACAGACCTGCTCGCGCATGTGGCCGGCGAGCGTGTAGGTCGTGAAGGTGAGAATGCCGATCCAGACATAGGCGACGAGCGGCGCCTGGCCGGTGGCGAGATCCTTCACCAGCGTCGGCGCGTCGGCGAAATAGAGCACCCAGGCGCCGCCGGTCCACCAGGCGATCATCAGCCAGAGGAAATGCTTGACG
This sequence comes from uncultured Alphaproteobacteria bacterium, assembly GCA_963734465.1. Taxonomy (GTDB): domain Bacteria; phylum Pseudomonadota; class Alphaproteobacteria; order Rhizobiales; family Xanthobacteraceae; genus Pseudolabrys. The sequence continues at coordinate 16,063 of CAVTHL010000033.1, read as the reverse complement.
CCCTTGCGCGCCCAAGTCTGCGCGGTCCACGTGCGGGCGTCGCGCTGCATGTGCTCGCGGCGGTCGCCTTCGATCAAGCGCTCGATGGCGAAGAACAGGTCGGTCCACACCGTCTGCGGGCAGAGATAGCCGCACCAGATGCGCCCGGCGATCGCGTTCATCAGGAACAGCGCCATCGCCGCCAGGATCAGCAGGCCGGTGAGGTAGTAGACCTCCTGCGGCCAGATCTCGATGAAGAAGAAATAGAAGCGCCGGTTCGGGAAGTCGATCAGCACCGCCTGGCCGGGCGCGTTGGGGCCGCGGTCCCAGCGCACGAACGGCAGCAGGTAATAGATGCCGAGCGTGACGAACAGCACCGCCCATTTGATGCGGCGGAAGGTGCCGTGCGCGCTCTGCGGATAGATCTTGCGGCGCGGCGCATAGAGCGGGATCTCGTCGTCGGGCGGCGGCCCGCCGACTTCGGCCTCCGCCACCAGCGCGGCAAGGCCCGGCGCGTCCGGGCGCCGTCCGTTCGAGCGTGGTGGTGGCGGCCGACACGGTTATTTCTCGCCGCCGCCGAGGGTGTGGACGTAGACGGTGAGCGCCTTGATCGTCGCTTCGTCGAGGCGGCCCTGCCAAGTCGGCATCACGCCGCCGCGGCCGTTGACGATGCCCTGCACGATGGTCTCCTTGGCCGGGCCGTAGAGCCAGATCGCGTCGGTCAGATTGGGCGCGCCGACTTCGCGGTTGCCCTTGCCTTCCGGCCCGTGGCAGGCGGCGCAATTGTCGGCAAAGATCTTCTTGCCGAGCGCGAGATCGGCGCCCTGCTCGGCCGGCAGGCCGGAGAGCGAGCGCACATAATCGGCGACCGCCGAGATCTCGGTGGCTTTGAGGATGCCGTCGCGGCCGAAGGCCGGCATCTTGCCCTGATGGCCTTTCTCGTCGCCGGCGCGGGCGCCGTGGCGGATGGTGTGCTCGATGTCGGCGAGCTTGCCGCCCCACAGCCAGTCGTCGTCGTTGAGATTGGGATAGCCCTTGGCGCCGCCGCCGCCGGCGCCGTGGCAGGGCGCGCAATTGTCGGCGAAGGCGGCGCGGCCTTGCGCGCGGGCGAAGTCGAAGAGCTGCGGATCGGCGACGATCTCGGCGAGCGAGGCGGCCGCCAGCTTGGCGACCATCGGGCCGCGCGATGGCCTTGAGCTCGGCGAGATCGGATTCGACCGCGCTGCGCGAATGCCAGCCGAACACGCCCTGCGTCGAATTGGTGATCAGCGGCCAGGACGGATAGACGACCCAGTAGCCGATCGCCCAGACGATGCAGGCGTAGAACATCCACAGCCACCAGCGCGGCAGCGGCGTGTTGAGCTCGCGGATGCCGTCCCACTCGTGGCCGGTGGTGGCGGTGCCGGTGACGGCGTCGATTTGTTTCGGTTCGTCGGTCACCGTTCAGTCCTCCCGCAGCGGCATGCGCGCCGCTTCGTCGAATTGCTTCTTGCGCGACGGCCACAGCGCGTAGACCAGCACGACGGCAAAGATGACGACGAAGTAGACGAGGCCCCAGGTCTGGGCGAACTCGGCGACGGCTTGATAGGTCGGGTCCATGGGCGCTCACCGGATGTTGGCTTTGTCGTCGTAGAGCTTGAAGTCGACCTGGGTGCCGAGCATCTGCAGGTAGGCGATCAGCGCGTCGGCCTCGGTGATGCGTTTGGGATTGCCGTCGAAATCGCGCGCGTTGACCTTCGGATAGCGCTTGGCGAGATCGGCGGCGGCCGGATTGTCGGTGGTCGCCTGCGCGACCACGTCGGCTTGGGCGTTGGCGATCATCTCGGCGCTGTAGGGCACGCCGAGCGCGGCCTGCACGGCGAGATCGCGGTCGATGTGGCTGAAGTCGAGCTCGGTCTGCGCGAGGAAGCCGTAGGCCGGCATGATCGAGCCCGGCACCACCGAGCGCGGATCGCGCAGGTGGTCGCGGTGCCAGTCGTCGGAATACTTGCCGCCGACGCGGGCGAGATCCGGCCCGGTGCGCTTCGAGCCCCACTGGAACGGCCGGTCGTACATGCTCTCGGCCGCGAGCGAGTAGTGGCCGTAGCGCTCGACCTCGTCGCGCAGCGGCCGGATCATCTGCGAATGGCAGAGATAGCAGCCCTCGCGCACATAGATGTTGCGGCCGGCGAGTTCGAGCGGCGTGTAGGGCCGCACGCCGTCGACCTTCTCGATCGTGTTCTTGAGATAGAACAGCGGCACGATCTCGACCAGGCCGCCGATCGCGATCACGATCAGGATGCCGATGAGGAGAATGATCGAGTTCTTCTCGAGGATTGCGTGTTTTTGCCAGAGCGACATTGTCGTCCCCGCCTTACTCAGCCGGCGCCAGCGCGGCGCCGCGCCGGCTCGGCCGCTTCCGCCGCATTCACGGTTTTCCAGAGGTTCCAGACCATGAGCAGCGCGCCGGTGAGGAACAGGAGCCGCCGAGCGCGCGGATGACGTAGAAGGGATGCATCGCCTCGACCGTCTCGACGAAGGAATATTCGAGGAAGCCGAGCGCGGTGTAGGCGCGCCACATCAGGCCCTGCAGGATGCCCGCCACCCACATCGAGGTGATGTAGAGCACGATGCCGATGGTCGAGATCCAGAAGTGCCAGTTGACCAGCTTGAGCGAGTAGAGCGGCCGGTTCCACAGCCACGGCACCAGGCAGTAGATCGCGCCGAACGAGATGTAGCCGACCCAGCCGAGCGCGCCGGAATGCACGTGGCCGATGGTCCAGTCGGTGTAGTGCGACAGCGAGTTGACGATCTTCACCGACATCATCGGACCTTCGAAGGTCGACATGCCGTAGAAGGCGACCGACACCACCATCATGCGCAGCACCGGATCGGTGCGCAGCTTGTCCCAGGCGCCCGACAGCGTCATCAGGCCGTTGATCATGCCGCCCCAGGACGGCATCCACAGCATGATCGAGAAGGTCATGCCGAGCGTCTGCGCCCAGTCGGGCAGCGCCGTGTAGTGCAGGTGATGCGGGCCGGCCCAGATGTAGAGGAAGATCAGCGCCCAGAAGTGGATGATCGACAGCCGGTAGGAATAGACCGGCCGCTCGGCGCGCTTGGGGATGAAGTAGTACATGATCGCCAGGAAGCCGGCGGTGAGGAAGAAGCCGACCGCGTTGTGGCCGTACCACCACTGCACCATGGCGTCCTGCACGCCCGACCAGACGATGTAGGACTTCGGCGAGAACAGCGACACCGGGATCGCGGCGTTGTTGCCGAGATGCAGCACGGCGATGGTGAGGATGAAGGCGAGATAGAACCAGTTGGCGACGTAGATGTGCGGCTCGGTGCGCCGCATGATGGTGCCGAGGAAGACCAGCAAATAGGTGACCCAGACGACGGTCAGCCAGAGGTCGGCGTACCATTCCGGCTCGGCATATTCCTTCGACTGCGTGATGCCGAGCAGATAGCCGGTGCCGGCGATGACGATGAAGAAATTGTAGCCGAGCACGACGAACCAGGGCGCCAGATCGCCGGCGAGCCGCGCGCGGCAGGTGCGCTGCACGACATAGAACGAGGTGGCGATCAGCACGTTGCCGCCGAAGGCGAAGATCACGGCGGAGGTGTGCAGCGGCCGCAGGCGGCCGAAGCTGATCCATGGCAGATCGAAATTGAGCGCCGGAAAGGACAGCTCGAGCGCGATATAGACGCCGACGGTGAAGCCGGCGATGCCCCAGAACACGCCGGCGACGGTCGCGAACTTGACCGGGCCCATGTTGTAGTTCGGCTTGCCGTCGATCATCAGCGGCGGCAGCGGCGGCCGGCCGCTCGTAGTAGCGGTTGATGATGGCGAAGACCGCGGCGATGCTGCCGGCGGCGAACAGATAGGCGTGGAACGCATAGGCCGGCGTATAGGCCTTGGCGGCGACCACGATCGACAAAAGGGCGAGCGCGACAAAAGCGAGCGCCGCGCCTCCTTCGCCAAGGGTCATGGTTTTCTGAGGAGCGAGCGCGTGCGCCATGCTTGCGGTCCCGTTTTTGGCTGGCCGTGAGGAAAAGGTGGGCCTTAGGCTGCCATTTATCGGGCGCTCGGCGGCGCTGTCAGCCTTGATGCAGGTCAAAGAAAGCGGCCTGAAACCGCGACGTTTTGACTAAAGTCGAGATGCAACAAAGGCGCGCCCCGCGCCCAGCATGGGCCGCGGAACGCGCCTCGCGCCGCCCCCGAACGATCAGGCGGCGGACTTCACTTCGATTTTCTTGGACTGGGCCGGCGCCGGCTTCGGCACCACCACCTTGAGCACGCCCTTGTCGATGCTGGCCTTGATGGCATCGGCATTGACGCCCTCCGGCAACTCGAGCGAGCGCTCGAACGAGCCATAGCTGCGCTCGACCAAGCCGGTAATTCTTGTCCTTCTGTTCCTTCTCGGCTTTCTTCTCGCCGCGGATGGTCAGAATGTTGTCGGAGACGTTGATCTGCACGTCCTTGTCTTCAAGGCCCGGCAGTTCGGCGGTGATCTCGATCTCCTTGTCGGTTTCGGACACGTCCATGTTCGGCAGCGTGACATTCGTCATACCGTTACCGAGCGACGGGAAACCGGCAGTGAAATTTTCGAACAGCCGGTCGATTTCGTTCTGCAAGGAGACGAAAGCGATTGTCGGCGCGAGCGACACCACGCTGGCGGCCGACGGGGATGAGGGATTTCAGGTTCATTGACAGATCTCCAGAATTTTTCTGACGCCTTCATTCACGGCGTCATGCATTTAATATAACGACGCGCAGCGACGTTCCCTTGAGGCAGATCAAGTTTACCGTGACGGCCGCGGCCAGGCCGCCACGACCGGCGGGCGGCGCGTTTGTGCCGGCGCTCATCTGGCGGCTCGATCACGATGCCCGAGGTCGGCTCGATCCAGACCAAGTGGTCCTTCACGCCTGTGACGCCTGGAATATTCTCGGCCGCCACCTTGAGCGCATTGCGCTGGCGTTCGTCGATGATCATGCCCCAAAGGTCGACCACGCCGTCATGCACGACGACATTTGTGGTCGCAACCGGCGCCCATTGCTGTTTCTTGAATTCGGCCAGCAGCTTCTCGCGGATCGCGGCGTCGCTCTGCGCACCCGGCGACGCCACGCGCGCAAGGCTGACCATGGCATGCATGAGATTGGAGCGGGTGACGATGCCGACCAGCTTGCCGGCGCGCAACACCGGCACGCGCTTGATGCGGTGCTTTTCCATCAGCGCCACGATGTCCTCGAGCGAGGCCTCTTCGCCGACCGTCTTGAGGTCGGAACTCATCACCTCGGATACTTTATTGCCGTGCGAATGCACGTAGTCGCCGGCGATGCGGCCCGGACCCATGAGGAATTCGAGCCAGCGCGAGCGGCGGCGCTCGGTGTGGGTTTCGCTGCGGCGCAGGAAGTCGCCTTCCGACAGCACGCCGACCAGGGCGCCCTGCTTTGTCGACCACCGGCAGCCCGCTGATGTGATGCTGCAGCATCAGGCGCGCGGCTTGCAGCACGGTCGCATCCTGGTCGATCGAGACCACGGTGCGGGTCATGACATCTTTGGCTTTCATGGCACTCCTCCAAAATTTACAAACAAGAAACCACGACCGGGCGCGCGCAGCGTTGACGCAGGTCAAGCGGTCTTAAGAAAAATGCCCCGGCCGTGTGGAGGGCCGGGGCAGTGATACCGAACAAGTCAGGGAGGACGACGTTCGGCAGGGATTAGGCGTTCAAGCGGTTGAGCGCGCCGCGGCTGCGCAACACGATGCGGCGCGAGGCCGGCACGGCGATGGCGCCGGAATTCTCAAGCTGGGTGAGCGTGCGCGACACGGTCTCGATGGTGAGGCCGAGATAATCGGCGATGTCCTGACGCGACATCGGCAGATCGACCTCGCTGGTGCCGGAATTGCGCGCCGACATTTCGATCAGGAAGCCGGCCACGCGCTCTTGCGCGGTCTTGATCAGCAGCATGATGTGGCCCTGCGCGCGCTGCAAATCGGCGGCGGCCATGGCCCAGAGCTGGCGGGCGACGCTATTATCGCGGCCGGCGAGCGCGACCAGCGCGCTGCGCTTGATCACCAGCACCTTGCAGTCGGCAACCGCTTCGGCCGAGAAGCTGTGCTCGTCGCCCACTTCGAGACCGAAGATGTCGCCCGGCAGGTAGAAGGAACCGATCTGGCGGCGGCCGTCGTTGAGCACCTTGTAAGTGCGCACCGCGCCGCTGACGACCTTGTAGAGGTAATCGGCCGGCTCGTTCTCGCCGTAGATCTCGGCGTTGCGGGCAAACGGCATCGCCGCGCCCATCATCTCGATCGAGCTGCCGAGGGAAACTGACGCCGCGACTGAGGGCGCAATGCGCACCGCCGGTTGGCGCGAGGAATTCCGGGTGACCATCGTCTGGCTGAGCATGACGTCTCTCCAAAATTTGATGGTCATCGATACTGCTGGATACACGGCCACGAAATTCAGATAATCCCCCTACGGGGTTTACCGGAGGCGCTCAGGGCGCGCCGCGGTGGTATTTTTAGACCTGCAGCCGACGGCCGAGTCATGGCGCAAGTCACTGAAAAGATGGATGTTTTTTACGGCGTGGGGGCAACAGCCGATCGCGCGCTACGGCGATCGCGCCGGTCGCCGTTGCGCGTGACGCTGGTCGCGCGCATCGTGCTTGCGCCGATCGTCCCGAACGAACTCGGTCTTTCTTTTTTTCCTGCCGCCGGTTTTGATTTCGGCCGGCATCGGCGGACTTGGACCGGGCCTCTTGGCGACCGCGCTGAGCATCGGCGGCGCGGTCGTCTTCGTGTTTGTCGACCAAACGACGCATGCCACAGCTGTTCTTGGCCAATGGCGTCGCCTTCACGGTCATATCGGCTCGGCATTTCCTGGGGCGGCGGGCTGCTGCATCGCAGCCGCGTGCGCGCCGGGGTGATGACGCGCGACGCGCTGGGGCGCGAAGCGCATCTGCAATCGATTCTCGACACCGTGCCGGAAGCCATGATCGTCATCGACGAGCGCGGCATCATGCAATCCTTCTCGAGCGCGGCCGAGCGCCTGTTCGGCCGTCGCGCTGCCGACGCCATCGGGCAGAACGTGAAGATCCTGATGCCGTCGCCCTATCGCGAAGGCCATGACGGCTACCTGCAGCGCTACAAAAACACCGGCGAGCGCCGCATCATCGGCATCGGCCGCGTGGTGGTCGGCCAGCGCAAGGACGGCTCGACCTTCCCGATGGAGCTCGCGGTCGGCGAGATGAAATCCGGGCGAGCAGCGTTTCTTCACCGGCTTCATCCGCGACCTGACCGAACGTCAACAGACCGAGGCGCGTTTGCAGGAACTGCAATCCGAGCTGGTGCATATTTCGCGGCTGACCGCGATGGGCGAGATGGCCTCGACGCTCGCGCACGAGCTCAACCAGCCGCTGTCGGCGATCAACAATTACCTCAAGGGCACGCGCCGGCTGCTCGAAGGCGAAACCGGTGAACGCCCTGACATGATGCGCGACGCGCTGGAGAAAGCCTCCGATCAGGCGATCCGCGCCGGGCAGATCATCCGCCGCCTGCGCGATTTCGTCTCGCGCGGCGAAAGCGAGCGGCGCGTCGAGAACATCACCAAGCTGGTGGAGGAGGCAAGCGCCTTGGCGCTGGTCGGCGTGAAGGACCGCGGCATTCGCGTCACCTTCCAGTTCGATCCGAGCATCGAGCTGGTGCTGGCCGACCGTGTGCAGATCCAGCAAGTGCTGCTCAATCTCATCCGCAACGCCATGGACGCCATGGAAGCAACGCAGGCCCGCGATCTCGCCATCTCGGTGCTGCCGGTTGGCGATAATCTGGTGCGGGTGAGCGTGTCCGACACCGGCTCCGGCATCGAGCCGCAAGTGGCCGAGCAGCTGTTCCAGCCGTTCGTCACCACCAAACGGCAAGGCATGGGCGTCGGCCTGTCGATCTCGCGCACCATCATCGAGGCGCATGGCGGACGCATTTGGGTCGAGCCAAACCCGGCGGGCGGCACGGTCTTCCATTTCACCCTGACCGCGGTCAACGAAGGGGATGTCGACGATGCAGCCTGATCCGATCATCTACGTGATCGACGACGACGAGGCGGCGCGTCACTCGCTCGAGTTCCTGCTCAAGACGGCGGGGCTGACGGTGCACGGCTTCGACGGCGCGCAAGCGTTCCTGGACGTGCTGCCGCAAATCAAATCCGGCTGCATCATCACCGACGTGCGCATGCCGGAAATCACCGGCATCGACCTGCTGCGCAAGGTCAAGGAACTGGGCGTCGACCTTCCGGTGATCGTCATCACCGGCCACGGCGATATCTCGTTGGCGGTGGAAGCGATGAAGATCGGCGCCGTCGATTTCCTCGAGAAACCGTTCGACGACGACGCCTTGCTGGCCGCCGTGCGCGGCTCGCTCAACCGCAACGCCGACGCCGCCCAGCGCAATGCCGAGCTGTCGCAGATCAACGACAAGCTGGCGGCGCTGTCGAACCGCGAGCGGCAGGTGCTGGAAGGCCTGGTGGCCGGCAAGGCCAACAAAGTCATCGCCTTCGATCTCGGCATCAGCCCGCGCACGGTCGAGATCTACCGCGCCAATCTGATGACCAAGATGTCGGCCAACAGCCTGTCCGACCTGGTGCGCATGGCGATGACGGCCGGCATCCTGGAGACGTCCGGCAAGAGCTGATCGGTTCCTAAGACGCGGCCCGCCGCCGCGCCGAGCCCTTGCATGAAGCGGGCGCGGATCTGCACCGGATCGCGGTCGGTGGCGCCGACGCCCGGCTTGTCGTCGATGCGCGCGGCGATCAGGCTCGGTCCGCCGTCCTTGAGCGCCGCCGCGAACAGCCGCTCGAATTCGTCCTCGTCGGCCGCCCAGGCACTCTTGGCGATGCCGCAGGCCTGCGCGACCGCCACCAGATCGGCGGTGGCCGCGCTCGCGGTCTTCTGCCCGCCGGTGATCTGGTAGATGCCGTTGTCCCACACCACGATGGTGAGGTTTTTCGGCGCGCGCGCGGCAACGGTGGCGAGGCAGCCGAGCTGCATCAGCAGCGAGCCGTCGCCTTCGAGCGCGACCACGTGGCGCTTGGGCTGCGCGATTGCCATGCCGAGCGCGATCGGCACCGCCAGCCCCATGCTGCCAAGCATGTAGAAATTCTGCGGACGCTGGCCGGCCGACCACAGATCGAAATTGGTGTTGCCGATGCCGCCGATCACCGCTTCCTCGTGCTTGAGCTGGCCGACCAGCCGCTTGGTCAGCTCGAAGCGGTTCATCACCTTGGCATTGTGGGCGGGCGCGCGCGTCATGGCTGTCACCCTCCGAACACTTTGCCGCCGGTCAACAGCGGCGACAGGATGAAGGCGACCGGCTGCTGGATGGCAACCGCCTGCTTGATCGAGCGGTCGAGGATGAAGCCGAGCTCGTCCTGCCGCGTGATGGTGTGATGATCGATGGCAAGCGAGTCGAGCACCGGCCGCATGGTCTTGAGCACCATGGCCTGGCCGAGATTGAACTCGCCGAGCGTGCCGCGCTCGGACACGAACAGCAGCGCCGGGATCTGGCTCGGCACCACCAGCGAGGCCAGCACATTGGCGATGGTGGCAAAGCCCGAGGTCTGCATCAGCACGGCGCCGCGCATGCCGCCCATCCAGGCGCCGGCGACGATGCCGACCGCCTCCTCTTCGCGCGTGGTGGCAAAGCAGGTGAAGAAGGCGTCGCGGTGCAACGTATCGATCAGCGGCGTCAGCACGCGGTCGGGCACGTAGACCGTCAGCTTGACGTCATTGGCCTTGAGGCTTGCGACCACGGTCTCGTGCCAGGTCGCCATGCGCGCTTGGCTGGTCATGGATCGCCTGCCTGGGTCGAAGCGAAGGTCATGAGAAGTAAGGCCACGGAACGGTTGTGTTTAAGCCGGAGCCGACGGCATTGCTCCAATGATCGCATAAGCGTTACCCTAACCGTAAAATAATTCCAAAACGCCATAGGGGAGGACTAATGACGAAACTCGCTAAACACTCGGCGCCTTCGCGCCGCCGTATCATCAAGGGCGCCGGCGCATTGGCTGCCGGTCTCGCCGCGCCGGCATTCCTGCGTGTCCGTTCCGCCTACGCGGCCTATCCGGACCGCCCGGTCAAGATCGTCGTAGCCAACACGCCCGGCGGACCGTCCGATATCATCGGCCGCATCGTCACCGCGGCGCTGCAGCAATCGACCGGCAAGACCTTCATCGTCGAAAACCGTGGCGGCGCCGGCGGCAATATCGGCATGGGGTATGCCGCCAAGGCGGCCCCGGACGGATACACCATTTTGCTGACCACCAACGCCTTCTCGGTGAATGTCAGCCTGTTCAATCAGCTGCCCTATAAACCGCTCAACGATTTCGTGCGCGTCTGCGAATTGGCCACCTCGCCCAACACCTTCGTGGTCAAATCGGAACTGCCCGCGAAAACGATAAAGGACTTCGTCGCGCTTGCCCGAGCCAATCCGGACAAGTTCAACTGCGCGACGCCGCCGATCGGCACGACGTCACAAATGCAGCTCGAATTCTTCAAGGCGACGCGAAACTCTGCCGAAGCTGGCGGACGTCGTGTTCAAGGGCGGCGGCGACGCGATCACCGCGCTGCTCGGCGGCACGGTGCAGCTCAGCTCGGGCTCGCTCGCGCCCGCGCTGCCGCATATCAAGGCCGGCACCCTGCGCGGCCTCGCCGTCACCGGCGAAACGCGCTGGCCTGAGTTGCCCGATGTGCCGACGATGCAGGAAGTCGGCTACAAGGACTTCGTCTTCGCCGTCGACTGCGTGCTGCTGGCGCCGGCGAAGACGCCGCCCGAGGTCGTCAAGTGGCTGGAAGCGGAAACACTGAAAGTCCTGAGCACACCGGACATGAAGGATAAGCTCTACAAAGCCGGCTTTTTGGTGCGCGCGAAGGGCGCCGATGCCGGCTGGGCAGCGGGTGACCAAGGAAATCACCTTGTTCCAGGACATCATCGACACCGCCCACATCAAGAAAATGTAAGGCCCCAAGTTACTAAGTTACTACGCCCGCCAGCGCGCCACGCGGCTGGTGGGCGTAACGTCAAAGCGAGTCCCGCGGTGCATATCAAGACGATCGAGCCGATCGCCGTCAGCCTGCCGATGCTCAAGCCGGTGATCATGGCCGGCGAGGAGGTGCGGCGCGCCGACAACGTGCTGGTGCGGTCGCCGCCGACAACGGCCTCGTCGGCTGGGGCGAAGCGGCATCCGCTCCGGTGATGACCGGCGAGACGCTCGAGAGCATCGTCTCGGCGGTGCATTACCTCGCGTCCGCCTTGCACGGCCGCGAGGCCGCCGACATCGAGGGCGCACTCGCCGCCATGGATGGGCGCATGTACGGCAATCACGGCGCCAAGGCGGCGATCGAGATCGCGCTGCATGACCTCGCAGGCCAGGCCGCCGGCAAGCCGGTGCATGCGCTGCTCGGCGCAAAGAAACGCAGCCGCGTGCCCCTGCTCGGCGTCATCGGCGGCGGCGATCTCGACGGCGACTTGCGCGACGCCGAAAAGAAGAAGGCCGCCGGCGTTACCGCCTACAAGATCAAGGTCGGCATCGACACGCCGGAGAACGACGCGGCGCGCACGCGTGCGATCTGCGAGGTGCTGGGCGAAGGTCGGATCATGCATGCTGATTTCCGCCGACGCCAACCAAGGTTTCAGCACCGACGAAGCGCTGCGCTATGTGCGCGCGGTGGACGGCGCCGGGCTCGATTTCTTCGAGCAGCCGGTGATGGCCGACGATCTTTCCGGCATGGCGCAAGTCGCGGCCGCGACCAGCATCGCCATTGGCGCCGACGAAGGCATCCATTCGCTCGACGACATCAGGCGGCACCACGAAAGAAGGCGGCGCGCGGCGTCAGCCTGAAAGCGATCAAGCTCGGCGGCGCGCGGGCGCTGACGCAAGCCGCACAGCTCTGCGACACGCTCGGCATGAGCGTCAACATCTCCTGCAAGACCGGCGAATCGAGCGTGGCCTGCGCAGCCGCGCTGCACGTCGCCTGCGTCATCCCGAACATCGCCTGGGGCTTGACGCTGACGCATGGCGCTCTGCGCGAAGACGTCACGCCCAGCCGCTGCCGGCCAGCCAGAGCCACGCCGATGCGCTCGACCGTCCCGGTCTTGGTGTCGAGGTCGACGAGGACCGCGTGCGCCGTCACTGTGTTATGCGTCCGGCGCGTTATGTCGCCTGAGCGACGAACCGCCGGTAATTCATTCCCGCATTGCGGTATCTGCACCGCGCAGCCCCTCACTGGAACCTTCGCGCGGAGTGGGCATTGAATCGGAATTGGGTCCCGATACCCCTCCCCCGGACACGATTTCGACTTGCCCCGGACAGCGTCCCGGGGCTTTTCCTTTTTGGGCGTGCGAATCGGGCAATCCGCACGGATAGGCGGGACGCGTTGGGACTGCCGGGGAACGCCGGTAGAAATACCCAGGTTCTCATCGTCGGCGCCGGCCCGGTCGGTCTCACGCTCGCCATCGATCTCGGCCGGCGCGGCGTGCGCTGTGTTCTCATCGAGCAGCAAGATGCGCCGCAATTTCTGCCCAAGATGGAGCGCTGCAACGCGCGCACCATGGAAATCTACCGCCGCATGGGGCTGGCGCAAAAAATCCGCGACGCCGGCTTTCCGCGCGACGTGCCGATGGACGTGTTCATCATCACGTCGCTGATCGAGCCGCCGCTCCTGCACCTGCCCTACCCGTCGGTCGCGCAGGCGCAGGCGCAGATCAAAGCCTGCAACGACGGCACGATGCCGCTCGAGCCCTACCAATTGATCTCGCAATATACGCTGGAGCCGCTGCTCAAATCGGTCGCCGAGACCATGCCGAGCGTGACGGTACGCTATTCGTGCAAATTCCTCTCGTTCGAGCAAGATGCCGGGTCGGTGCGCGCCAAGATCGAGACGAAAAGCGGCGTCGAGGACATTCAATGCGACTTCATGGTCGGCTGCGACGGCGGATCGAGCAACGTGCGCCGGCAACTTGGCATCCAGCTACAGGGCGAAGCCAATTTGCTGCAATTGCGGCAGGCGCTTTATCGTTGCGACGACCTGTTCGAGCGCATCCCGATCGGCAAGGGCCGGCACTATCATGTTGCCGACGCGCACAACTCATTCCTCATCGTGCAGGACTCGACCAGGCATTTCACGCTGCACGCAACCGTCGACAGCGACGACGCGATGAAAACGCAGTTCGAGCAGGACCGTCGCCATGCCGGTGCAATATGAGATGCTGTCCTGCGCGCCATGGCGGCAGAACCTGCTGCTGGCGGACAGCTACGGCCAAGGCCGCGTCTTTCTCGCCGGCGACGCCGTCCATCTCGTCATCCCGACCGGCGGCCTCGGCATGAACAGCGGCGTCGGCGACGCCATCGATCTGTCGTGGAAGCTCGCCGCCACTCTGCAAGGCTGGGGCGGCCCGCGCCTGCTTGCCTCCTACGAAGCCGAGCGGCGGCCGATCGGCGCGCGCAACGTGGACGCCTCACGGCAAGCCTCGCGCGGCCGGCGCGCCTGGCGAGCGGCCTACAAGCCGAATATTTGCGACAAGACGCCGGAAGGCGCCGAGACGCGCGCCAATCTTGCGCGCATCGCTGACGTCGAGCAGCGCAAGAGCAACGAGATGATCGGCGCCGAGCTCGGCTACCGCTACGACAACTCGCCCATCGTCTGGCCGGAGGCAGGCGAGCCGCCCGAAGACAATGTCATGAAATATGTGCCGACGAGCTTCCCTGGCGCGCGGCTGCCGCATGTCTGGCTTTCGGACGGCTCCGCGCTGCATGACCACATCGGCGACGGCTATACCCTGCTCGCCTTCGGCGGCACCGTGGGGGCCGAGGCGCTGGGACGCGCCTTTGCCGCCTACGGCGCGCCATTTACCGCGCTGGCGATAAACGACGAGCACGCGCGCGAGATTTACGGCTATGATCTGCTGCTGCTGCGGCCGGACCTGCATGTGGTCTGGCGCGGCAACCGCTTGCCGGACGATCCGGTAAAGCTCGCGGCTATTGCTACCGGACACTAAGGACTTCGCATGGCGAAAAAACTGAGCCTGACGCTGGCCTGCGGCGACTACGAGATCGTGCGCCCGCTGATCTCCGGCCGTGTGCAAGTCGACGGCGTCGACCTCACCATCCTCACCGACATGGATTCGGCCACGCGCCACTGGCGCTTCCTCAACAACCACGAATTCGACATCGCCGAAGTCTCCGGCTCGTCCTATCTCGCCGCGCGCGACAACGACTGGCCGGTGCGCGCCATCCCGGTGTTCCTGCATCGCCGCTTCCGCCACGGCTTCATGTTCATCAATACCGGCAAGGGCATCAGCAAGCCGGCCGATCTCAAAGGCCGCAAGATCGGCGTCAAGACGCTGATGACCACCGCCGTGCTGTGGATGCGCGGCATCCTGCAGAGCGAATACGGCGTGCCGCTCAACAGCATCGAGTGGGTCGCCGAGCTCAACAACGACGTCGACGTGACGCTGCCGCCCGATATCAAGTACAGACTGCTGCCCAAGGAGAAATCGGTCGAGACCATGCTGGCCGAGGGCGAGCTCGACGCCGTGTTTCATTCCGATTTCGTCAAGCCGTTCCTCGCCAAGGATCCGCGCGTGGCGCGCCTGTTCCCCGACCACAAGGCTGAAGAGATGGCGTACCACCAGCGCACCGGCATTTTCCCGATCATGCACGTCACCGGCCTGCGCAAGGAGCTGGCCGACGAACATCCCTGGCTGGCGGTCAATCTGTTCCGCGCCTTCAACGAGGCGAAGACGATCGCCATGAAACGCATGGCCAACCCGCGCATCGTGCCGCTCGCCTGGTATCGCGCCGCCTGGGAGGAGCAGGAGCGCGTGCTCGGTCCCGATCCGTGGGAATACGGACTGACCGACAAGAACCGCAAGAATCTCGAGACGCTGGTCGGCTATTCGCACGAGCAGGGACTGATCAAGAAACGCCCGGCGCTGGAGCAGCTCTTTCTCAGCGTCGACCAGGGCTTCAAGCGCGGCGGCGAGTATCGCATCTAGGAAATCCCGCACGCCGCGTTACAATCGATCGAAAGGGAGGAAACAAACATGTTCAAAACAAAATCGCTCGCGCTCGCCGCCGCTGTTCTTGCCTGCGGATTCTCCGCAGCGAATGCACAGGACAAGGTTTGGAAGCACGGCATCCTCGAGGCCAAGAGCGACTCCGGCTACATCGCCATGGTCGACAAAGGCGGCTTTGCCGCCAAGCACGGCTTGAAAGTCGAGATCGTGCAGATCAAGGCCGGCGCGACCCTGATGAAGGCGTTGATCTCCGGCGAGATCGACAGCGTCGACATGGGCGCGGCGGAATCGATCGTCGCGGGCGTGCGCGGCACCGGCGTCAAGATCGTCGGCTGCACCTGGCCTGGCATGCCGCAGGTCGTGCTGTCCAAGGCGGAGATCAAGACGCCGGCCGATCTCAAGGGCAAGGCGGTGGCAATATCGTCGCCCGGCTCGCTGCCCGATTTGTTGTTCCGCGGCATGCTGGATGCGCAGAATATCGCCGCTGCGGACGTGAATTTTGTCACGCAAGGCGCCGACATCGACCGCTACAAGTCGCTGGTCGCCGGCATCACCGACGCGGCCATTGTGTCGAACGAATTCGTGGCGATCATGCCGTCGAACATTAAAGTGCTGATGACCGCCACGTCGGCGGTGCCGAAATTCATCCGCCTGTGCGTCGCCACCAACAAGGACGTGCTGGCCAACCGGCGCGCCGATCTCGTCAAATTCGTCGCGGCGGAAATGGACGCTTACAAATACGCGCTTGCCCACCGCGACGAGGCGGTCAAAGTCGCGCATGAGATGACGCATGCCAAACCGGACGACAAACGCGCCGAATTCATCGCCGACCAGGTGCTGAAGGAAAATCAGATCGATCCGACGCTGGCGATCCCCACCGATCGCATCGACTGGATGCAGCATTTGTTCGTCAAAGCCGGCGTCATCAAGGAGACCGTCCCGGTCGCAACGCTCATCGATACCAGCGTGCGCGACGACGCCGCCAAGCAGGCAGGCAAATAGCCCAGAGGGTGGCGGAGGGAGTGCTTATGCA
>CAVTHL010000032.1:0-53005 GCA_963734465.1 uncultured Alphaproteobacteria bacterium | reverse complement strand
CAAGTTAGGTAGCTTTGCGATGAAACTTAAAGGGCGCCCGCAAGGGCGCCCTTTTTATTTAGCGAGAACGACCTTAGACGATGAGAAGAGCGATGACCGCGAGCCCGGCGGCGATGCCGGCGGCGGTGACCAGCATCTGCCTGCGGCGGCGCTTCGGCCCGTAAATGCCGGCGGCGCGCCGTTCGGCGATCAGCGCTGCGTCGAATTCCGCCCCCGACGAATAGGCGCAGGCCAAAGCGGCGCCGGCGCGCGCGGCATAAGCCTCGAGCGCGATCAGATCGGACTGCAGGCTGGTGAGCGGACGCGACATGAGTTGCATGCTAGGCGCATAGGGTAAACGAGAGGTTGCTTCCTCAGGCGGCGCTGTTGCGGCGCACCATCTCGGCCGATTTGTCCGCTGGTTCGTCGTGCCCCGTGGCAATCAAGCGGGCACGTTCGGCCGGCATCTCGTCCTCGGCCGTGCGCAGCCGATTGCGGCCCTCGCCTTTGGCGCGGTAGAGCGCGGCGTCGGCGCGCGCGATCAGCGCATCGATGTTGGTGACGACGTCGGTGGCGGTGGCGGCGCCGATGCTGACAGTCCCGCCCACCACTTGCCCCGCGATCACTTTGCCGGTGATTTCGAAGCTGGCGCGTACGCGCTCGGCGATCGGTGTCGCTAAGTCCATCGGCTCGGCGACGATGGCCGCGAATTCCTCGCCGCCCAGGCGCCCGATGATATCGCTCGCGCGCATGCTCTTGCGGATCGTGTCGGCGAACACGCGCAGCGCCTCATCGCCGACCGCGTGACCGAAACGGTCGTTGATCGACTTGAAGTGGTCGAGGTCGAACATCATCAGCGTCACCGGCTTGTTGCGTCCAGCCTGCCGCGCGCACAGCTTGAGCGCGTTTTCCAGGAAGGCGCGCCGGTTGAGCAACCCGGTAAGATAATCGGTCGAAGCAGCGTGCCGGTACACGCCGACGGAATGATCCTTGACCAACAAGAGCACGATGAAGGCGGTGCCGACCGCATAGAGCACCGTCTCAAGCGCGAATACGGTTACCCAGCTCGCCGCGATCACCTCCGGCGTCAGCGCGCGAATGGCGAGCGGTATCAGGAAAATCGCCGCGTGCAGGCACGGCACCACGATGGCTGCGATGCGCGAACGGAGCGATTTGCGGCGCTCGCGCGACAGTTCCAAGGCGATAAAGAAAGTATAGGTGGCGACGACCAGCACGCCGAGCACGATCCGCGCGGTGCTGCCGGCAGCGAAGAGAGGGAGTTGGCAAAGCACCAGCCACACCACCGCGCCCGCGAAAGCGGCGACCGGCAACAGCACGGCGTCCTCGGAATAGGCGCACGCCGTTCCAGATCATGCCGCAGGCGACAAAGATCATCGCGAAAGGCACTTCGCGTGGCAGTTCGATCCACTGGCTCGGCGCCGCCCAAAGCGCAAGCGAGGAGGCGCCGATCAGATAGGCCGAACCCCACCAGGCGAGCGCGCGCATGTCGCGCTGTTGCAGCCAGGCGAGAATGAGGAACAGGCCGAGCAGCGCGACAATGCAGACGGTGACGAAGGCCAGAGTTGGCCCGTCCAAAAACGAAAGCTGCAGATCGCTGGCGTCAGCCATTCCGGGTTTCCGCGTCGCCCGGATGCGCGCGGGCGATGGCGGTAAAATAGTCAGCCGAAATTGCAGAAACCGTTGCGCGCATACACGCGCTTCGATGAAAGTGCTGCGACAATTGTCGCTAAACTTGCGGCTAACCCGTCCGGTCAGGCGGGAGCGGCCGCCGCGCGCCAGCGCCGGCGCTCGGTTCCATCGGCCGACGTTTCCTGATCCTGGGCACGTTCGCCCATAACCGGCGGTGACGTTTCCACGCGGTTGCGGCCATTCGCCTTGGCGCGATAGAGCGCCTCGTCGGCCGACGACAGCAATTCGGCGACTGCCGCCTGCGGATCGCAGCCGAGCGCGACGCCGACGCTGACGCTGGGGCGCAGTTCGTCGTCACCGTGGCCTTGCGCGGCAGTTTCGAAATTGCGCCGCACGCGGTCGGCGATCGCTTCCGCCTCGCCCAAGTCGCCGACGGCAAGCACGGCCGCGAATTCCTCGCCGCCGATACGGCCGAACAAGACGTCGGAGCCGAGCGTGCGGGTTGCCGTCGCTGCGAACAGTTGCAGCACGACGTCGCCGGTGCCGTGGCCGAGCCGGTCGTTGATCAGCTTGAAGCGGTCGAGATCGAACAGAAAGACCGCCAGTGGCTCGAAGTCGAGGCTCTGCTGCAGCAGCAAACGCTCGGCGCCGTCGATGAAGGCGCGCCGGTTGGGCACGCCGCTCAAGGGATCGATCAAGGAGGCGATCTTGTGCTTGAGCTCGCTGCGCTCCTTGGCCATGTTGAGCAGCAAAAACGCAAGAACCACCGTGAACAGCAGCGTGCCGAAGGCGAGCAGCGCGAACGACACGCCGCTCATCAGCGACTGACCGGACAGGATTGGCGACAACAGCGTCGCCGGAATGCGCGCCAGCAGCACGGCCGCATAGGCCAGCAGCGCGCACACCGTCGGCCAGCGCGACATCAAGGCCTCGCTGCGGCCGCACCAGAATTCTTCCGCCGTGATCGCTGTCAGCATCGCCATCAGGGCCGACACCAACACCACGCGCAGATTGATGTCGGCGGCAAACGCCGGCACCGTGCAGGCGATCAGCCACAACGTGGGCGCTGCGAGCACCAGGCCGGGACGAACCGGCTGGCCGTCGAACATGCGCGCGCCCGCCCAGATCAAAGCGCAGCCAAACAGCACCAGCGCGTTTGCCACATTGATCGAGAGCCAATCGGGCGCCGCGCCATGCGTGGTGATGAGCGCCAAGCCCACGGCGCTGACAATGTAAGACGCCCCCCACATCATCGGGGCGCGCACGGCGCGGTTCTGCAAGCCGGCGAACACCAGCAACGCCCCGAGCAGCGCGGTGACGAAAACCGTCACAACTGACAATGTTTGCAGGTCAAGCTGCATCGCGGCCCCACGTACCCCGATACTGAAGCTAGCGCGCGCATGGTTGGTGCGGCGTTACCAGCAAAGCAACGCCGCCCAACAGCGTTGCCGAAAGGTAAACGCGAAAAGGGCGCCCGCACCGGGGCGCCCTTTGAAACAGTTCGCAATCTTCGTGATTAGCGCTTGGAGAACTGGAACGACCGGCGGGCTTTGGCGCGGCCGTATTTCTTGCGCTCGACCACGCGCGAGTCGCGGGTGAGGAAGCCGCCCTTCTTGAGCGCGCCGCGCAATTCCGGCTCGAAATAAGTCAGCGCCTTGGAAATGCCGTGACGCACCGCGCCCGCCTGCCCGGACAGACCGCCGCCCGACACCGTGCAGGTGACGTCGTATTGGCCGGTGCGATTAGCCGCGACCAGCGGCTGCTGGATCAGCATGCGCAGCACCGGGCGGGCGAAGAAGGCTTCCACCGCCTTGGTGTTGACCAGGATCTTGCCGGAGCCGGGCTTGATCCAGACGCGGGCGACCGCGTTCTTGCGCTTGCCGGTGGCATAGGCGCGGCCCTGCGCATCGACTTTCTTTTCGTATTTCGGCGCTTCCGGCGTTGCCGGCTTGAGGCTCGCCAATCCTTCCAGCGACTGTACGGTCTCGGCCACGATCAGGCACTCCTCACGTTCTTGCGGTTCATCGCGCCGACATCGAGCTTCTCCGGCTTCTGTGCCTCATGCGGATGCTCGGGGCCCGGATAGACGCGCAGATTGCCAAGCTGCACACGGCCGAGCGGGCCGCGGGGCAGCATGCGTTCGATCGCCTTTTCGACGATGCGTTCGGGGAAACGGCCCTCGAGGATCGACTTCGCCGTGCGTTCCTTGATGCCGCCGATAAATCCGGTGTGGTGGTAATAGACTTTCTTCTCGCGCTTGCGGCCGGTGAGCACCGCCTTGGCGGCATTGATGACGATGACGTTGTCGCCGTCGTCGACATGGGGCGTGTAGCTCGCTTTGTGCTTGCCGCGCAGCCGCATGGCCACGATCGAGGCGAGCCGGCCGACCACCAAGCCGGTGGCGTCGATGGTCACCCATTTCTTCTCGATGTCGGCGGGCTTGGCCGAATAGGTCTTCATCATGACGGATCCTTAGAAAGTCGCGCTTGAAGCGCGCCGAATTGGCGGTTCTCTAGCGGAGCATGCAGGCACGGTCAATGCATACCAGCGTCGATTTATCTATAAATATCAATTATATGGAAGAATGGTATTTTGATACCCAAGGCTAATTAACGGTCATTGGGGATCGAATAGGTCGAGGTGACATGCGCGACCGGCTCGTCCGAACCGTCCGAATAGATCGTGACCTCGCCGACCGCCAACCGCTTGCCGACTTTCAGAAGCTTCGCCTCTGCGATCAGGTCGGCCTGGCCGGGTTTGCGCAGGAAGTTGATGTTGAGATTGGTGGTGACGGCCAGCGGCTGGCGGCCGATGGCCGAAAACACCGCGACATACATGGCGAAGTCGGCGAGCTCCATCATGGTCGGGCCGGATATGGTGCCGCCGGGGCGCAGGTGATCTTCATGGAATTCCCGGCGCACGCGGATGTCGCCGTAATCCACGCGCTCCAGGCTCAAGCCGCAGCCCGGATAAAAGGCCTGCGGGAAGACCTCGTGCAGCAACTCACCGATTTGCTCGGCGTTCAGTACCGGTGCCGGCATTTTCGCCCCCTACGCCGGCACATCCGGCGTCACCGTCATAGACGGGGCGGCGCAGGCGTCAACTGGCAGCCGGGGCCGCTTCGGGTTAAGTATCGGGCAGGCATCACAGATCGGACAGGCCGATGAACGTCCAGACCGCCGCCCCGGTGCTGTTGCGCGAACGCAACAAAGACGTCGCCGTGCTGGTGCTGAACCGGCCGGCGGCGCGCAACAGTCTGTCGGAGGCGCTGCTCGCCGCCCTCTCCGGCGCCTTCGCCGAAATCGCCGCCGACAAATCGGTGCGCGCCGTGGTGCTGGCCGCCAACGGGCCGGGCTTTTGCGCCGGGCACGACCTCAAGGAACTGACCGCGCGGCGCAGCGATGCCGATGGCGGGCGCGCCTATTTCAGCAAGATCATGACGATGTGCAGCGCGATGATGCAGCAGATCGTCAGCTTGCCGCAGCCGGTGATCGCCGCCGTGCAAGGCATCGCCAGCGCGGCCGGCTGCCAACTGGTGGCGAGCTGCGATCTGGCGATTGCTTCCACCGCCGCCAAATTCGCCACGCCCGGCGTCGACATCGGCCTGTTCTGCTCGACCCCGATGGTGGCGCTGTCGCGCAATGTGGCGCGCAAAGCTGCGATGGAAATGCTGCTCACCGGCGACATGGTCGCCGGCGGAGGACGCCGCGCGCATCGGACTGATCAATCGCGTGGTCGCGGCCGGCCAAGAGCGCGAAGCGGCGATTGCGCTGGCGCAGCAGATCGCCAGCAAGTCGGCGCATACGGTCAAGATCGGCAAGGAAGGTTTTTACCGGCAAGCCGAAATGGGCCTGGCGCAAGCTTACGATTACGTGTCGCAAGTCATGGTCGAGAACCTGTTGTCGGCCGACGCCGAGGAAGGCATCTGCGCCTTCATCGAGAAGCGCGACCCGACCTGGGAAGATCGCTGACCGAATGAACAATGCAGCCCGCGTCTTCACGCCGGCAGCGCAGCAGGCGCAAGCCGAGCGTGGCTCCGCCAAGCACTATGAACGCCGCCTCGCGGAGGGTTTCCCCGACAAGGTGACGCCCGAGCTCGCGCAATTCATCGCCGAGCAGGATACCGCGTTTATCGCAACCGCGACCGCCGACGGCGCGCCATACATCCAGCACCGCGGCGGACCGAAGGGCTTCATCAAGGTCATCGACGAGCACACGCTCGGTTTCGCCGACTATCGCGGCAACCGGCAATACATCACGCTCGCCAATCTGTCGGAAAACGACCGCGCTTTTCTGTTCCTGCTCGATCCGGCGCGCAAGCAGCGCATCAAGCTGTGGGGCCGCGCGCGCGTGGTCGAGAACGACACCGCGCTGATCGAGAAGCTGTTCGACAAGGGCTACAAGGCGAAGACCCGAACGCGTCATCCTGTTCACCATCGAAGCCTGGGACGTGAACTGCTCGCAGCACATCGTCACCCGCTTTACCGAAGCCGAACTCGAACAGGCCTTCGCCGCCGTGCAGACCAAGATCGCCGAACTCGAAGCCGAGAACGCGCGGCTGCGCGCGCTGCTCGCGACATCGGCAGCACCCGTGAAATGAATCACGAGCAATATCCCGACAGCTATATCCGCGGCATCCTCAACACCGTGAAGACCATCGCCATGGTCGGCTTCTCGCCGAAGGAGAACCGGCCGAGCTATTTCGTGTTCAAATATCTCACCGAGCGCGGCTATCGCGTCATCCCGGTCAATCCCGGCCAGGCCGGCAAGGAAGTCCTGGGGCAAAAGATTTACGCCAAGCTCGCCGATATTCCGGAGCCGATCGACATGGTCGATATTTTCCGCGGCTCGGAATTTGCGCTCGGTATCGTGCAGGAAGCGCTCGCGCTCACGCCGAAACCGCAAGTGATCTGGATGCAGCTCACGGTGCGCAACGACGAGGCGGCGAAGCTGGCGGAAGACGCCGGGCTGAAGGTGGTGATGAACCGCTGCCCGAAGATCGAATATGGCCGCCTGTCGTCGGAAATTTCCTGGATCGGCGTCAATTCGCGCACGCTGTCCTCCAAGCGCGCACAGACGCTCGGCACGGGCGTGCAGCGCATGAGCCTCGGCCAAGCCTCGTCAGGCAAAGAAGAAAACAAAGGCTGAGCAATCGCATCTTGGCGGAATGATTTTCCACCGCGCGCATTTTCACTAGCCGCAACGCGCTTTGCCATTCTGTCGCCTTGACGCCGCGCCCGGCGGCCCCGATAAACTCGCCACATTCAACGCGAGGACACGGGTTATGGCCGACGCAGAACGCATTCCGGGCTTTTCGACGCTCTCGATCCACGCCGGCGCCAAGCCCGACCCGACCACCGGCGCGCGCGCGACGCCGATCTACCAGACCACGTCCTTCGTGTTCGACGACGTCGATCATGCGGCCGCGCTGTTCGGCCTGCAGACCTTCGGCAACATCTATACCCGCATCGGCAATCCGACCTGCGCCGTCCTGGAGGAGCGCGTCGCCGCGCTCGAAGGCGGCACCGCGGGCCTGGCGGTCGCCTCCGGCCACGCCGCGCAGGTGATCGTCATGCACAATCTGATGACCCCTGGCGACGAATTCGTCGCCTCCAAGAAGCTCTATGGCGGCTCGATCAACCAATTCAACCACGCCTATAAGAATTTCGGCTGGAATGTGGTGTGGGCCGACCCCGACGACATCTCGACGTTCGAGAAGGCGGTGACGCCGAAGACCAGATGCATCTTCATCGAGTCGATCGCCAATCCCGGCGGCGTCATCACCGACATCGAGGCGGTCGCCGCGATCGCGCGCAAGGCGAACGTGCCGCTGATCGTCGACAACACGCTCGCCACGCCCTATCTGTGCAAGCCGCTCGATTACGGCGCCGACATCGTCGTTCATTCGCTCACCAAATTCCTCGGCGGCCACGGCAATTCGATCGGCGGCATGATCGTCGACGGCGGCAGCTTCAACTGGTCGCGCGACAAGAAATATCCGATGCTGTGCGAGCCGCGGCCGGAATATTCCGGCATCGTGCTGCACGAGACCTTCGGCAACTTCGCCTTCGCCATTGCCTGCCGCGTGCTGGGCCTGCGCGACCTCGGGCCGGCGCTGTCGCCGTTCAACGCCTTCCTCATCCTTACCGGCATCGAGACGCTGCCGCTGCGCATGCAGCGCCATTCCGAGAACGCGCTCGCGGTTTCCACGTGGCTGTCGAAGCGGCCGGAGGTGGCCTGGGTGAGCTATCCGGGGCTGGCGGGCGACAAATACAATTCGCTCGCCAAGAAATACGTGCCGAAGGGCTGCGGCGCGGTGTTCACCTTCGGGCTCAAGGGCGGCTACGAGGCCGGCGTCAAGCTGGTGTCGAACGTCAAGCTGTTCTCGCATCTCGCCAACATCGGCGACACGCGCTCGCTGATCATCCACCCGGCCTCCACCACGCACCGGCAATTGTCCGATGCGCAGAAGGTGCAGGCCGGCGCCGGACCGGACGTGGTGCGGCTCTCGATCGGGCTCGAGGACGTCGCCGACATCATCGCCGATCTCGAACAGGGACTTGGCGGCGAAGTGAGGC
Source organism: uncultured Alphaproteobacteria bacterium (assembly GCA_963734465.1). Taxonomy (GTDB): domain Bacteria; phylum Pseudomonadota; class Alphaproteobacteria; order Rhizobiales; family Xanthobacteraceae; genus Pseudolabrys. The sequence goes on along the minus strand of CAVTHL010000032.1, from coordinate 44,798 downwards.
CTACTTCTTGAGCGTGCGCGCGACGTAGGCGCGGATATAGTTGAGCGACGCCGGCGCGCACCAGATGTCGGTGGCCGCCCGGTCGGTTGCCGATCCGCTGCGCGCATAATGCTCGGCCGCCGGCTGGCGGATCTGCGCCTTGGTATGCGCGAAAGCCGCCGGCGAGAGCGCGGCCAGTTCCTGCGCGACGGCGAGCGCGTCCTCCAGCAATTCGTCGGGTTCCGCGATCTCGTCGATCCAGCCGCGCGTGAGTGCCGCATCGGTCTCGTAGGTCGCGCCGCTATAGGTAACTTCCGCCAGGTAACGCGCCGGCACGGTCGCGCGCACCACCTCGAAGGCGAGCGAGGGAAACGGCAGGCCGACCAGCAATTCGGTGACGCCGATGCGGCCGGGTCCGCGCGCCATGATGCGGCGGTCGGCGCAGCAGGCGAGCACGCAGCCGCCGGCGATGGCGTGGCCGTTGATCGCGGCGACCACCGGCTTGGGATGAAAGAACACCATTTCACACAACTTGTGCAGCGACGGCAGGAAGGCGCGGATGTAATCGGCGCCGCCTTGGCTCAGCTTGATGAGATCGACGCCGGCGGAAAAGGCCTTGCCCTGCCCGGTCAGCACCACCGCCTTGGCGTCGCCGCTGCGCAATTCGGCAAAGCGCGCGGCGAGCGCCTCGCAGAAGTCGGTGTCGAGCGCATTCACCTTGCCATAGGCCAGCGTCACCACCGCGATGCCATCGACGAGTTTGCTATCGATCATGCGCCCGCCTCCACCTGCATGCCGGCACGATGCCACAGCCGCTCGGCGTGAACCACCGCCACGGTGAACGTCAAAATCGCCACCATCTGATGCGCGAGCGCGAGCTCGATCGGCGCCTGGTTGAGCAGCGTGACGATGCCGAGCACGGCCTGCAGCGTCACCGCGCCGGCGAGGATGAGCGCACCGGCCACCTCGCGCCGCGCACGCCAGGCGTCGTTCGCGTGAAACATAACGGCGAGCCAGACCACATAAGCCAGCATGCGGTGGTCGAATTGAACGGTGAGCGTGTTCTCGAAAAAATTGCGCCAGGCCGGCTGCAGGAACAACAGATGCGCGCTGTCGGGAACGAAAGCGCCGTCGATCAACGGCCAGCTGTTGTAGACCAGCCCGGCATCGAGACCGGCGACCAGCGCGCCGAGATAGATCTGGCCGAGCACCAGCGCGGCGATCGCAACCGCGCCGAAGCGCAGGCGCGCCGGCGCGTCGACCGGCCGCTGCGGCGCGATCTGCTGCGCCGTCCACAGCACGGCGGCATAGATCGCGGTCGCCAGCGTCAGATGAAAGGCGAGGCGATACTGCGACACGCTGACGCGCCCGGAGCCCGCCAAGCCGGACGCCACCATCCACCACCCGACCGCGCCGAGAGCAGCGCCTCCCGCGAAGATCGCCCACAGCCGCGTGCGCAGACGCGGCGGCACATCAGCCGCGCCAGAGAAAAAACAGAAACGGCAACAGGAACACCGCGCCGGTCGAGCGCGCCAGCAGCCGGTGCGTCCACTCCCACCAGTAGATCACCTTGAACGCGTCGAGGCTCATGCCGCGGTTGCGTTCCTGGTACTGCGGGATCGCCTGATAGGCCTTGAATTCCGTCTGCCAGGCCGCCTCCGACAGCGGCGGCAGGATGCCGCTGACCGGCTTCCATTCGGTGATCGAAAGTCCGCTCTCGGTGAGCCGCGTCGCCCCGCCCACCACCAGCGTGAGAAAGATCATCGCCGCCACGACCAGCAGCCAGGCGCGGACCGCGCGCACGATTGTTTGAAGCTGACGATTGCTCGCTCATGGCATGAGTTGCTTTTCAGGAGACGCGCGGACCATATAGTCAGGCCCGCTTCCACTGCAAATCGGTCAGGCCGCATGAAAATCCGCACCCGCAAGCTGATCGGCGCGTTCGCCCTGCTCGTGCTTGTGGCGGTGTGGAGCCTGCTCGCCATGGCGCTGGCGCAGTCGGTGCTGACCGACATCAACGGCCTGGTCGCGGTGATTTTTTACGTCGTCGCCGGGCTCGGCTGGGTGGTGCCGGCGATGCTGCTCATCAAATGGATGGCGCGACCTGACGAGATTAAGCCGCGTTGACGCGGCGGAAGCCGTTCCACATCGCGGTGGCGGCGCCCGACATCAGCACTTTCAGATAACGCTGCTGCTGGAACTCGCCGTTGACCGAAATGCGCGGCAGCGCGGTCAAGTGATCGCGGTGCGCCTTGAACAGCACGCCCGGCCGCGTCGTCACCGCCGTCTTGAAGCCGAGCTCGGCCGCGATGCGGAATTCGCGCGGGCCGGCCGAGGTGACGTCGCCGACCGGATAGGACAAATGATTGGGACGCTTGCCGAGCGCGGCCTCCAGCACCGCCCGGCTCATCTCCATCTCGGCGCGCACCGCGAACTCGTCCGGCACCTTCTTGAGCATCTTGTGGTTGACGGTATGCGCGCCGATGGTGACCAGCGGGTCGGCGGCGAGATCGATGATCTCCTGCCAATCCATGCAGAGCTCGCGGCAGAACGAGGCGATCTCGACGCTGTAGGTCGCGCACAGGTCGCGGATCACCGTGCGCAACTCGTCTTCCGTCTTCAGGCTGCGCAGGTAACCGTAGATCGCATCATAGAGCTCGCGCTTCTCGCGGACGTTGCGGCATTCGAAGAACTGCTGCTTGCCGTCGATCAAGCAGACCGACGCGCGTGTTCTGCGCGATCACCGCCTCGAGCGCGAGCCACCACAATTCGCCCAGCCGGTCGGGGAAGCTGGTCGCGATATAGGCGGCGAACGGCATCTGATATTTGCGCAGCAGCGGATAGGCCCAGCGCATGAGATCCTTGTAGCCGTCGTCGAAGGTCAGGCAGACGAAGCGGCGCTTGAAGTCGCCGGTGATGAATCGCCGGTGCATCTCGTCGAGCGAGATCACGTCGGTGCGCGAGCGCTTGAGGCGTTTGAGCAGCCGCTCCAGGAATACCGGCGTGACTTCCAACAGCCGGTTGGGCTGGAACGCGTCGGGGCGCGGCGGACGCACGTGGTGCAGCGTCAAAATCGAGCCGACGCCGCCGACCAGCGGACGCATCCAATGGTGCAGCCCGCTGAAATAGAGCGTCTCCAGCCCGCCGCGAATGATGGTTTTCTTCAATTTTGCCACGCTTTGCTCGGATCCCGGACCAATTGGGCCCAATATTCCAATCCTTTATTGAGAAATCTTTGCGACGCTGTGACCAAGATTAACCAACTTGGCCTCCGCCGTCGCCATGAACGTGCTCGCGATGCGCCCCCGTCCCGGCCCCGACCGCCTGATGCCGGTTGCGGACGGCCGCATTGCGCGGGTCGAGGTCATCGAGGACATGGCGGCTGCCGAGCCGCATTGGCGGGCGCTGGAAGCTGGCCCTAACCTCGGCACGCCTTATCAGCGCTACGATTTCCTCAATCTCTGGCAACGCCACATCGGCACCGCGGCGGGCGTGACGCCGTTCATCGTGACCGGCTTCAATGCCGCAGGCGGTCCGCTGTTCCTGTGGCCGTTCGGCCGCCGCATGCTGGCCGGCTTGCGCGTCGTGGAATTCCTCGGCGCCAAGCATGCGAACTTCAACATGGGCCTGTGGCGGCGCGACGTCGCAGCCCTCATCGAGGCGGACGACCTGCGCGCGGCGCTCGCGCGCTTGACCGGCCGCGCCGATTTGCTGCGCTTGACCAGCCAGCCGCTGACCTGGGCCGGCACCACCAATCCCTTCGCGCTGTTGCCGCACCAGCGCTCGGCCAATTACGGCTTCAGCGGTGCCCTGATCCCCGATTTCGACGCGTTGCTGCGCGCGCATACGAATTCCGCCACCCGCAAGAAAATGCGCAAGAAGGAGCGCGCGCTCGCGAGCTATGGCGCGGTGAGTTTCAGGCAGGCGCACGACCCAGACGACATGCGCCGCATGCTCGACGTCTTCTTCAAGCAGAAAAGCGCGCGCATGCGCGTGCTCGGCATCACGGACGCGTTCGCGCCGCCCAGCGTGCGCCGCTTCATCGAAGCGGCCGCGACCGAACCGCTCGCCGGCGGCGAACCGCTGCTCGAAATCTACGCGCTGTCGGTCGGCGACATCGTGGTTGCGACCTACGGCGGCATCGTCGGCGGCGGGCGCTTCTGCGCCATGTTCAATTCGATCATCCCGGACCGCTATGCGGCGGAAAGCCCGGGCGAGCAATTGTTGGTGAGGCTGGTGCAACATTGTTGTCAACGCGGGCTCGATTGTTTCGATCTCGGCATCGGCGAAGCGAACTACAAAACCTTGTTCTGCAGCGACGCCGAACCGCTGTTCGACAGCCATCTGCCCTTGAGCGCCGGCGGCCATCTGCTCGGCGCCGCATTGGCGGTTGCCGGCGCGGCCAAACGCTCGATCAAAGCCCATTCGGCGCTGTGGTCGCTGGTGCGCGCGACACGGCGGCTGCGCGCACGTCTCTCGGCTTCGATCTAATCGAATTTACGCCGCGGCGGCCTGCGCACCGCCTGCAAGAACCGCGACCTCGCCGAAACCCGCCATCATCAGCCGATCGCGCGTGGCGCGCGTTACCGGATTGGCCGGATCGCCGGTCACCAGCACGGCATGTGTGGCGAGCGGCGCAAAACGCTCGACCGCGATCTCCGACGCGGCGCCGACATCGATCACGACGTGATCGTAACTGCGCACCAACCCCTCGATCACGGTTGCCAGCATCGGCGAGGCGGCAAGCGCGGCGCCATCGCCGCCGACATTGCCGGTCGCGATCAGATGCACGCGCGAATATTGATCGCGCGTGATGATGTCGCCGAACGAAGCCGTGCCGCGCACGAGTTCGGCAATGCCGGGCGCGTTCGGATCGGTCGAAATCACCGACAAATTCGGCGCGCCGAAGGCGAGATCGACCAGCACGACATTGCTGCCTTTGGCGAGCGTGCGCGCAAGCGTGATGGCGGTGAAGGTCGTGCCGACATTGCGCGTGGTCCCGACAACGGTGACGCGGCGGCCGGCGTCGCCGGCCTGGCGCAAGCGCGCGGCGATCTGGTCGAGCGAGCTCGCCGCCATGGCCGGCATCGCCGGAATAGACGGCTGGCGCCGGCGCCAAAGGCGGCGCGGCAACCCGTGGCATCAGCGGCGGCGGTGGCGCCATCATCGGCGCTGCGTAACTGGCAACGGGCGCCGGCGCGTAGGCGTAACCGTAAGCCGACGCGGGCGACGCCAGCAGCGCGCCGGTCACCGTAAACCCGGCCGACAACATGAAAGCGGCGAAGGCCGCGATCAACACGGTCGGCAGTTTCTGCGGGTAAGACGGCTTGATGGCGGGCGACGCGCGCGAAATGATCCGCGCCTCCGGCGGCGCGGCATTGATGCTGTCGCGCGCCGAGGCTTCACGGTATTTCGCGAGATAGGATTCAAGCAGATCGCGCTGGGTCTTGGCCTCGCGTTCGAGCGCGCGCAGTTCCACGTCCTGCTCGTTGCTTTGCGAAGCGATCTTTTTGACCTGATCGAGGCTTGCTGTCAGCGTCTGCACGCGGTCACCGGCAACCTTGGCATCATTGTCGAGCTGGCGCGCGAGCCGTTCGCCTTCCACCCGGATCTGGCTGTTGACCTCGGCGAGCTGGGCATTCAGCTCTTTGATGCGCGGATGCTGGGGAAGCAGCGTGGTCGATTGTTCGGCGAGCTGGGCCCGCAGCGCGATGCGCTGCTCGATCAGGCGGCGCATCGTGTCGGAATTGGCGTTATCGGACGAGTCAATCGATTTGCCGGAGCGGATAAGGTCGCGTAACTGGCGCGCCCTCGCCTCCAGGTCGGCCTTCTGTCCGCGCGCGACCGAGATTTGCGAGTTGATCTCGGTGAGCTGCTGGTTCGGCAGCGACGTATTGTTGGAGCCAACGAACAAATTGGTCCTGGATCGATACTGCTCGACCTTGGCCTCGGCGTCGGCGACCCTGCTGCGCATCTTCTCGATTTCGCCGGCCAGCCAAGTGCCGGCGGCACGCGTCTGGTCCTGCTTCGAGGTCTGCTGCATTTCGAGATAGGTCTCGGCCACGCGATTGGCGACGCGCGCGGCAAGCTCCGCATTGGCGGACGAGAAATCGACCACGATCACGCGTGACTTCTCGACTGCAGAAACACTGACCCGAGTATAATAGGCCTCGAGTGTGCGCTCTTCCCGCGACAGGGTGCTGGGATCTCGGCCGATGCCGAACAGACTGAGCACGCCCTGGAGCGGCGACGCGGGCGGATCGAATTCAGGATTGGCCGAAAGATTCTCGGCTTGAATCACCTTGCGCGCCAAGTCGCGCGACAGCACGAGCTGGATCTGACTGGTGACCGCCTCCGGATCGATGGTGTTGCGCTCGCCGTTGTTCTTGTCAGCCTCCGCGCGCAAGAACACGTTCTCGCGTGCTTCCAGCAGCAGACGCGATTCGGAGAGGTAGCGCGGCGTGATGGCGTTGACGACGACAAAGGCCGCGGCGGCGGCGATGACCGTGAAGCCAAGAATTCTGGTTCGCTTTTGCCATAAAGCGCGGCCCAACCCGCGCATATCGGCCTCGCCATCGGCGGCGATCGGCACCGCCGCGGGTGCCGGCGCGACGGTCGATTTCACGTTTTTACGAAAGAACATCCCTACTCCAGACGCACCGCTCTATGGCATCAACGTGATGACAACCTACTATGGTTGCTACCGCGTTAATCGACGGCGGATGGCGGCCAATGGTTAGGTTTTGTTAACCCTCCGGCCCCCTTATTCGGAGCGAGTTTTTCCGCGACGCGGGCCGGGTCGATTTCGCCGATGGCGCCCTTGAACATCCTGCATGTCTTTCGCGCGCCGGTCGGCGGGCTGTTCCGCCACGTGCTCGACCTGACCCGCGAGCAGATCGCGCGCGGCCACCGCGTGGGTCTCGTCGCCGATCGCCTGACCGGCGGACCGCATGCCGACAACGTGCTGCGCGAGCTCGAGCCGTCGCTGGCGCTCGGACTGAGCCGCGTGGCCATGCACCGGCAGCCCTATCCAACCGACGTCTTCGCGCTCGCCCATGTCATGCGCCGAATTGCGCAAGCCGATGCCGACGTCGTGCATGGCCATGGCGCTAAAGGCGGTGCCTTTGCCCGGCTTGCCTTCAACAAGCGCCGCGCGGTGCGCGCCTATACGCCGCATGGCGGCAGCCTGTTGTTCAGCAACGACACTTTGGCCGGAAAGATCTACCTGACCACCGAACGCTTCCTGATGCCGCGGGGCGACCTGTATTTGTTCGAAAGTGCCTTTAGCGCCGACGCTTTCAGCCGCAAAATCGGCCAGCCGCGCGGCCTTGTCCGCATCGTTCACAATGGCGTGACGCGCGCCGAATTCGAGCCGGTGGCGGCCGCCGCCGACGCGACCGATCTCATCTTCATGGGGGAACTACGGCATCTCAAAGGTGTCGATCTGCTGATCGACGCTATTGCCCAGCTGCGACGCGACGGCCGCAACGTCACCGCGACGCTGATCGGCGACGGCCCCGACAGCGACATGTTCCGCGCACAAGTCGAGCGGCTGAACCTTGGCGACCTGATCCGGTTCCGGCCCGCCATGCCGGCCCGCCAGGCGCAGACGTTCGGCCGTGTGATGGTCATGCCCTCCCGCATGGAGTCGCTGCCCTATGTCGTGCTGGAGGCGGCCGCCTCCGCCAAGCCGCTGATCGCCACGCGGGTCGGTGGGATTTCGGAGATTTACGGTCCTTTGGCGGACGCGCTCGTGGCGCCGGATGATGCGCCGGCGCTCGCGCGCGCCATCGTCGATTGCCTGGATCACCCCGAAGCCGCGGCCGAGGCGGCGCGAAGGCTGCGTGAACGCGTTGCCGGGGCGTTCACGGTCGAGACCATGGTCGATGGCGTGCTGGCCGGGTACCGGGATGCGCTCGAAATGCTGCAAAAGACCGGCCGCCGTTAAGACAGTTTTGGCGGTTCCGATAAGCCTTTTTTGACGCTTATTCCCTAGAAATATCCGGGAATTACGTGAAATCCCTGCAGCCGGGGCGGCGTGAGCCGCACAGGTTGCTTTGTGGCGTTCAAGTCATGAGTGACACCAAAATCCGCCCGCGCATCGCCGAAGCGAACCCCGCCGCGGTGATCCAACGCGCGCGTGCGCTGCCGCGCCAAGGCGCTACCAAGGCTCGCACGCTGTCGCCGGAAGCGCTCGCGGTCGCCGCCAAGCCGCAGGCGTCGCCGATCTCGCCGATCGTGCTCGCGGGCTTCGTGCGCATGGGCGAGTTCGCGCTTATCGTCGTCATCGGCATGGTGATCTATGCCGCCTATCTCGAGCAGTTCGACGGCCTCATCCTGCGCTATCTGGTCGCGACATTGAGCATCGCGGTGCTGTCGATGTTCGCCTTCCAGACCGCCGACATCTACCAGGTGCAGGCCTTCCGCGGCCACGAGAAGCAATACATGCGGCTCGCCTCGGCCTGGTCGCTGGTGTTTCTCATCGTGACCGGTGCCTCGTTCTTCGCCAAAGCCGGCGAAATGTTCTCGCGCGTCTGGCTTGGCACTTTCTATGTCGGCGGACTGGTGGCGCTGATGATTTCGCGCCGGCTGGTTTTCTTGGCCGTGCGCAAATGGACGCAGGAAGGCCGCCTCACCCGCCGCACCGTGATCGTCGGCGGCGGCGAGATCGGCGCGCACGTGATCGAGGAGTTGCGGCGGCAGAAGGACACCGGCGTCAAGATCATCGGCCTGTTCGACGACCGCGGCGACGACCGCACCGGTTTGGAATGCGCCGGCGAGCGCAAGCTCGGCACGGTGGACGACCTGGTGGAATTCGGGCGGCGCACGCGCGTCGATCTGGTGATCTTCTCGCTGCCGATCTCGGCGGAAAGCCGCATCCTGCAGATGCTGAAGAAATTGTGGGTGCTGCCGGTCGACATCCGGCTCGCGGCCCATTCCAACAAACTGCAATTCCGTCCCCGCTCCTATTCCTACATCGGCAAGGTGCCGGTGCTCGACGTCGCCGACCGCCCGATCGCCGATTGGGACGTGGTGATGAAGTGGCTGTTCGACAAAATCGTCGGCAGCATGATCCTGCTTTGCGCGTTGCCGGCGATGGCGTTGATCGCGCTCGCCATCAAGCTCGACAGCCGCGGCCCGGTGCTGTTCAAGCAGAAGCGCTACGGCTTCAACAACGACCTGATCGAGGTCTACAAATTCCGCTCGATGTATGCGGACGCGGCCGACGCCGGCGCCAACAAGCTGGTCACCAAAGACGACCCGCGCGTCACCCGCATCGGTCGCATCATCCGCAAGGCAAGCCTCGACGAGCTGCCGCAACTGTTCAACGTCGTGTTCAAAGGCAATCTGTCGCTGGTCGGCCCCCGCCCGCACGCGGTCAATGCCAAGGCCGAGACCAGACTTTATGACGAAGCGGTCGACGGCTATTTCGCCCGCCATCGCGTCAAGCCGGGCATCACCGGCTGGGCGCAGATCAACGGCTGGCGCGGTGAGACCGATACGCACGAGAAGATCCAGCAACGCGTCGAACACGACCTCTACTACATCGAGAACTGGTCGCTGCTGCTCGATTTCTACATCGTGCTGCGCACGCCCTTCGCGCTGCTCAAGACCGAGAACGCCTATTGATCTCCGCCCGAGACATGGCGATCCCGCAGGCCGCGCCGACTGCTTCGCGCTGGAACGGCGCGCCCGCCAATGCGGCGATGGTTGCATCGTTCCGCGAGCGGCTGTTGCTCATCGTGCTCTTCTTGACCGTGCTGGCCAGTTCGGTCGCCTTCATCGAGCCTTCGCCGCATGACGCGCTGATCCCTGTGCTGGCCCTGGCCGCCTTGATTGCCGGCGTGCACGTCGGCCGCAAGATCGCAACGCTGTTTCTTCTGCTGCTGATCTGGAATATCGGCGGCATGCTGTCCCTGCTGAACGTTGTCGGCCAGGAAAAAACGATCCAATACGCCGCCACGTCGGTCTATCTAGCGGTGGCCGCCGTCTTGTGGGCTTGCCTGCTTGCCGAGAACACGATGACGCGGCTCGCCACGTTGCGCACGGCCTACGTCGTCACCGCCGTGATCGCCGCGCTGATCGGCATGGCCGGCTATTTCCACGCATTTCTCGGCGCCGAGGATATGCTGGCGCCCGGCGACCGCGCACGCGGCTTGTTCAAGGATCCCAACGTCTACGCGCCGTTCCTGATCTGGCCGGCGCTGATGCTGCTGCAGCGAATGCTGACGGAACGCATCACTCTGGGCGCGCTGGCGGCGTCCGGCGCCATCATGTTTGCCCTGCTGCTCGCGTTTTCACGCGGCGCCTGGTTTCATTTCGGCTTGTCGTGCGTGGTCATGATCAGCCTCGCACTTTTGACCGCGCCGACGCCCAACAAGCGGCTGCGCATTTTTGTGTTGAGCGCGATTGCCATCGGCGCGCTGGCGGTGCTGGTCGCGATCTTGCTGAGCCTGCCGGCGATCAGAACCATGTTCCAGGAGCGCGCGCATCTCGTTCAGTCCTACGACGTCGGTCAGGGCGGCCGCTTCCGGCTGCAGGAATTGGCGCTGTCGGATGTGCTGCAATTTCCCAATGGCATGGGCCCGTTCGAATTCGCCCGCACTCACGAAAACCAGCAGCACAACGTCTACCTGCAGGCATTCCTGGTCTACGGCTGGCTCGGCGCCATGGCCTATATCGTGCTGCTGGTGTCGACGTTGCTGGTCGGCTTGCGCGCCGCCTTCGCGCGTACGCCATGGCAGCCTTATGTTATTGCGGCTTGGGCAACGTTTGTCGGCGAGGTCGCCGAAGGCTTCGTGATCGACACCGACCACTGGCGCCACTTCTTCCTGATCCTGGGAATGTTGTGGGGATTGGCCGCGGCGACCGACAGATACACGCGCGGACCGGCGCGCGTGCTCGCGCGCTAGAGATCAGGCGCCTTTCAACGAATGAAGCCGGCCGGCATCGGGCCGCGCGCTCGTGTCGGCGCGGCCGCGCAATTCCACGATCAGCCAGCTAAACCATGCGTCCGGCAGCAGGTGCGCGAGCATATAGGCGGCAAGCCCCTTCCATAGCGGAATGCGGCCGCTGCCGTCGCGGCTCGCCGTCCACAGTCGCAACATTGCCGTGAGGCTGTAGCTGTCCGCGTGCTTATGGCGGATCGCCCGCCATAACCTTGCGTGCAAACGATTGCTGTTCACGCTCGACGAGCGGCTGAACCACAACGTATCGGGACGGATGTGATAGCTGTAAAGCGGTTTCGGCACCTCGATGCCGCGGAAACCGGCCTCGACAAGGCGCAGGCTGAAATCCCAATCCTCGTAACCCTCGCACATGCTCTCGTCGTAACCGCCGACCGCAAGCCAGCAGCGCTTGCGCACCACCAGCCCGACCGACAGCGTGTTGGTGAACAAGAGATCGAAGCGGTTGAAGTAGCGCCGCGCGACGCCGGCTTCCGCCCCTGCCAGCCGCACATGCGTGACAACCATGCCGATTTCGCTCGGTGCGGCGGCAAGCAGGGGAACCGTTTCGGCAAGAAAGCGCGGATCGACGGTGTCGTCGCAATCGACCATGGCGACGATATCCGCGCGGGCGGCAAGGATCGCGGTATTGCGCGCAGCGGCTGGTCCGCGGTTATCCTGACGGATCACGCGCGCACGATCCGTCAGCGAAGCGAGCTTGCGCGGGGTCTCCTCGTCGTCGGAGCCGTCATCGACGATGACGATCTCGAAATCCTGAAAAGCTTGACAGGCAAGCGAAGCCATCAAGCTGTCGAGGAAACGGCCGCCATTGTAGCAAGGCACGATCACGCTGACCGCAGGACGCCCGTCGCAAGGGCGCGCCTCCGCGGGTGCTGAGGTGGGGTCGGTCGCTTGCATGCTGATCGAGGTGCCGATTTTTTATGTCGCGGTTACATTAGCGTCCGTTGGCCAAATTTTTCCTTAACCGCATCGCCGGTCTGTTTCGAACTCACGTGAGAAATCGTTCACCATGATCCTTAAACGAAAAGACCGCTCTCGCCGCTAGTTTCGTTGCATGATGTTGCAGGATTCCGCCATCGCCATGAAGCCGGCGCGGCGGGGGCCGGCGCGCCTGCTCGGTGGCGTGCTGTCGCTCCCCTATCTGCTGCTGCGCTCCTCCACCGCCGGCGCGGCCGTCGTCGCCGGCCTGGTGCAGACCTTCGTGTTCGCGCGCGTGCTCTCGCCCGAGACTTTTTCGATTTTTATCCTGGTGGGAGCTTTCGGCGTCTCACTTTGGCTATTTGATCTCGGCGCCGCCAAGATCTTGTTCGTCCGGCAGCGCGCGCGGCACATCGCGCAGCGCAAAGATGGACCGGAGCCCGCACAGGCCAGTGCGGTCGTGACGCTCTACACGTTGATGGTCGCTCTCGGGACGCTGCTCTGCTTTGCGGTCATGGCGCTGCGGCCGTCGGTGACGCCGTGGCAGGCGACGGAATTTGCGCTGTTTTTCAGCTTTTCCGCGCTCAACCTCGTCTGGTTCCCGTTGCGCAATGTCAGCAACGCGATCGACGAATTCATCGCCTTCGAGACGCTGGATGCGATCCGGCGCGGCGCGCATATCGCCATCACGCTGGCGCTGCTGATCGGAATGCCGCTCGCGGTATTTCTGCTCCTGGGAAACCTCCTATGGCTCGTCGTGCTGGCCGCCTGCATCGCCCGCCTCGTGCGCCAAGGCGCGCTGGCGCCGTCGGCCGAACATTTCTGGACCACATTGACGTCCTTCTGGCGAGCCAACCGCGCGGAACTTCTGCGCAGCGGCAACTACGCTGTCGGGGAGCTCACGATTTATAATTTCCCCTATCTGGTGGTACCGATCGCATTCGGACTCGGCGCGCCGACCATCATCCTCGACACCGTGTTCAAGATCTTTCGCGGGGCCACGCTGATCTACGCTGCCGGCCTCGATCCGCTGGTGCCGCGTCAAACGCGCGCCTTTGCCGAACACGATGCCGCGAGCCTGAAGAAGGCGACCTGGACCGCCGCGATCCTTTGCGCACTACCGACGATCGCCTTGTGCGCAATCCTGCTGTTTGCCGGTGACCGGTTGTTTACGCTTCTGCTCGGCCACGCGGCCACGGTTCCGCGCGCGGCCGTTTTTATTCTCGTCGTCATGCTGCTGGCAAACCTAGTTCAGAACGTCGCGAGCAACCTGCTCGTGCACACCGGATTTTTTCGTGAAATCGCCCGCGTCGCGACCGTGCTGATGATGCTGATGGCGGCAATGACGGCGGCGGTCGTGCTGGCCGGGCTCGACATCGTCGACTTCATCGGCGGCTACGCCGCCGTCTACGTCGTGGGCGCCGCCCTCTACGTCTTTTACGCGCTGCGCAAACCGTTTCGCCTCGCGGCCAAGGTTGCGCCACGGTAAACGCATCCCTATAGTCCGCGCCGTTCCGGTCGGGGCGTAGCGCAGCCCGGTTAGCGCACTTGTCTGGGAGACAAGGGGTCGTGGGTTCAAATCCCGCCGCCCCGACCAGAATCCTTCAAAATCGAGCTTTTTTGCCACTCCGCGCGATCTCAGCGCGCGCTGATCCGTGTCAGTCGCTGGTGGTTGGCGCCGGCTTAACGCGCCGACAAAAACACCAAGCGATCGAGACCGAATGCAATCGTGATCGTTAACGCCGGGACAACGTTAATGGACGAAGGCTAGTTTTCTCCGTCCGCGATAATTCAAATTTTGCCCATTCCGCGTATCTATTTGCGGTCAAACGGGCCCACAGCCACCCATCAAAACGGCCGGAGTGCGGTTTGAAAATCAGCGCTTTCGCGATTGCGCCGCCTGTCAGCTCGGGCGCAAGCGCGCACCCAGCAGCCAAAGGGCGTGCGTGGCGGGGCCTTCTGCCGCGCATTTTTGGCGCGCATTTTCTGGCGCTCGCCGATCAGGCGGTGGTCAGCGCCGCCAGCTTTTTGACGACGGTGATGATCGGCCGCTTCACCGATCCGGGCCAGCTCGGCGCCTACGCCATTGCAATCTCCGTGCTGGCATCGGCCTACACGATCCAGGGCCAGCTCATCTCGCTGCCCTATTCGATCCAGCGCCACCGCCCGCTGGGCACGCCGGCTGAACACGCCGGCAGCTCGCTGGCGCTGAGCGGCCTCCTGTCGGCGCTCGCCACCGCTCTACTGGCGGTCACCGCCATGAGCCTGTTCGCTGGCGGCGCAAGCTCCGAGCTGATCGCGATCACCTGGGCCCTCGCCGCCGTGATGCCGTTCGCTCTGTTCCGCGATTTTTTCCGGCGCTACGCCTTTACGCATCTGCAAATGGCGCACGCGCTGATTTTGGATGTGGCAGTCGCGGCCATTCAGCTTGCCATGCTGGCTTGGCTCGGCTGGAGCGGAAAAATGTCGGCGGTGACGGCGAGCGTTGCGCTCGGCGCATCCTGCGGCCTCGCCGCGGCCGGCTGGCTTTATCTCTCGCGCGCCGACTTCGCGCTGCGCGCCAGCCAGGTCCGCGCGACGATGAACCAAAGCTGGAATTTGGGGCGCTGGCTCGTCGTCAATCAAGTCATGGTGCAGGTGCAGCGCTACATCACCTATTGGCTGTCGGTAGTGATCGCGGGCGCCGCGGTCACCGGCGTTTATACCGCCTGCATGAGCATTGTCGCCTTCTCCAACCCGCTCTTCTTCGGGCTCAACAATGTTTTGACACAGCATTCGATCCTGGCCTGGAAGGAAGGCGGCGGCGCCGGCCTACGCCGCCGCGCGCTCAAGGATTTCCTGCTGCTCTCTGCGATACTCGCGCCGTTCTGCGTGCTGGCGCTGTACGCCGGTGAGTATGTCATGGAGTTTTTGTTTCACGGCAAGGAATACGAGGGTCATGGCGGCACGATCGCGATACTGGCCTTCGCAACTTTGGCGTCGGCGGTCGGCAGTCCGGCTTCAAATGCCTTGGCGAGCATGGAACGCCCGCGCGCGATCTTTGCCATCAACGCCATCGGCACCGTCGTCACGGTCGGTCTGATCTGGTGGATGATGGTGCAATGGGGCCTGCAAGGCGCCGCCTTGGGCTGGCTGTTCGGCAATACGGCGGTCTCGATTGGCTTGTGGGTCGGTTTTCTCGCGCTCGTTCCGCGCGCCCACGACCCCGCGCCGCTGACGCAGGTGATCGAGAAACTGACCGGCAGCGCCGATGCCGCGCGTCTGGCGATCACGCGGCTCGGCGAAGGCGATCACTCCAACGTCTACGCCGTCCACTCGGCGGACGGACAGCCGATCTGGCGCGATCACCGCGATTTCGTGGTCAAGCTGTACAAGCCGGAGACCGGCCTGACCATCGAGATGGTGCAGGAGCAATTCGATTCACTGGGGCGGCTGCATGCGGCGCTCGACGGCCGCAGCGTCGTCGGCTGGACCATCTCCACGCCGGAACCGCTTCATATCTGCGAGACGCCTCTCGCTTTGGTGATGACGGCGGTCTCCGGCAAAAAGGATCTGCGCGCCAGCGCTGCCACCGATGAGGATCTCACGCTCGGCGTGCTGGATGAGCTCGGCCGCGCCTTCGTAACCGGCATGCAGGACTGCTGGTCTCACGGCCACATGCACGGCGATCTCGGCCTGCAGAACATCCTCTACGACATCAAGGCCAAGCAGCTGTCGTTTATCGATCCGGGTACGCGCGAGTGTTGCGCCGTTTGCAACGACCCCGCCAACCATTGGCAGCCCGCCGCGCTCGAGCTCGGCCATATCCTGCGCGACCTGGGCACCGACGTGCGCGACCTCGTCGGCAATCCGATCGCGCGGCTGCGCCGGGAAGTCTTCGTCGAAAGCGCCTTGCGCGCCTATATCGAGAAACTTCCAACACGCGACGACAAATTGCGCGCGCTCGACGAATTGGAGATTTGCGCGCGCATCCATCTATCGAAGGTGCTCGAGCAGTCGTGGTCGATTCGCGGGATCATCCATTGGCTGCTCACGCATGTCGTCGTCCACCGCATGAACTCGATGCTCGACCGGCTGCGGGCCGAGCTGAAATGCAGCGCCGCGCAAGCGCGCGGTCGCGAGTGGGTGATCGCAATGCTCGCGCCCGACCTCATCAAAGACGAACTGCCGAAAGACAATGCGCCGTTGCCCGGCCACGGTCTCGCGGCTGAGCGCGAGTTCTATGAGGGCTACGCGTGGTGCCTTAACCCGCACCTGACGGTGCACAAGGCGATCGAGCACCTGCGCGACGAGATCGACAAATTGCCCAAGCTGCCGCCGGGATGGCAGTCCGATGAAGTCGTCACCAATGTGTCCCTGCTGTCCTGTGGGCTTTTGAATTGCACCGACGAATATCTACGCGGCCCGGGCCTGCGATTGCCCTGGCGGCTGGCGACGACACTGCCCGGACGCTTTGCGCGCTGGATGGCCGACAATATCTTGGACCTGAGGCAGCGGCGGCGGAACGAACTTCGCCAATGGCGTGATCTCTGGCTTGGCGCGCTTCATGACTTCCTCGCCGTCGCAGTGTCTGGTATCGGCAACGCGAACTTGGGGCTTTCGCCGAGGCGGGCGAAGAGCTGACCTCGCTGTTGAATGCAAAGCTGCCGCAGGAACTGCTGGACGACCGCGTCGGCATACCCTCGCCGTTCCGCCGCCTCGACATGACGCATCACGATGTGATCGCGCTCGGCGAACGCTATGTCGATCGCTTCCCCGACCGTGCGCAAGCGATCCTGCTGGTCGGGCTGCGCACGTCAGGATCCTACTTTGCGCCGCTGCTGCGCGCCTTCCTCGCCAACAAAGGTTATGCGTCGGTGTCGCTGCTCACGCTGTCGCCGAGCAAGGGTCCCGGCCGCGACGAGGCAAAAGAGCTGCGGCGTTACGCCGAGCAGGGCTACACCGCGGTCATCGTCGACGATCCGCCGCACACCGGCGGCACCATCCTCACGGCGATCGAGATCGCTCGCCGCGCTGGATTTGCCCCGGGCAAATTGCGCGCGCTTGTTCCGCCGCACCCCGCGCGGCCACATTGGTTTCGGCCGCTGTCCGAAGACATCGTCATCTCGCTCGATCCGGAGCAATGGCAGAAGCGCCGGCTGCTTGATCTGAAAACCGTGCAGCAGCGGTTGTCCGAATATTTCGGCGGCCGGGATTACACGCGCGTGTCGGTGATCGCCAGCGATCGCGCCGAAGCGATGAACGCGCATGTTGCAGGATGCCGTCTCGGACGAACGCGGCACGCGGCTCAAGCGCATCTTCGAAGTTCATCTGGAGATGCCGCAGGGCCGAAAAGAAGTCCGCTATGTGCTGGCGAAAAGCGTCGGCTGGGGCTGGCTCGGCTATCACGCCTTTCTCGCGGGCACCCGGCTCGCCGGCTTCGTGCCACCGGTTCTCGGGCTGCGCGACGGCATCCTCTACATGGAATGGGTTCCCGATTCCGGGCTCGAGCTCGACCGCCCTGCGCGCATCGATGCCGCCGCGGCCTATATCGCCGCGCGCGTGCGGCATCTCAGTCTCGCGCGTGAAACGGCCGCCGGTCTCGATCCGCCGCGGCAGGGCAATGGCGCGCGCCTGCTGCGCGAGCAACTCAGCAAGGCCTATGGCCCCTTCCCGATCAACATGCTGATGCGGCCGCGGCTCGGCCGGCTGCTGCGCGGGCTGGCGTGCCCGTTCCCGACCTTCATCGACGGCAATATGCAGCGCGAAGACTGGATCGACGGCGCGCACGGTCTTGCTCAAAGCCGACTACGAGCACCACGGCCTTGGCAAAGAGGAGTTGAACGTGATCGATCCCGCCTACGATCTGGCGGACACGATCCTGCATCTGGAGCTGACGGCCGACGAGGAGAGCGTTCTTATCCGGCGCTACATCGACCAGACCGGAGACGCCGGCGTCGCGCAGCGTCTGATGCTCAACAAGCTTCTCGCCGGTCTCTGGACCATGAAGCGGGCGCACGAACAGTTGCTCGGCAAAGCAGCCGCGAGCGATCGCCAGCAGGCGCTGCATCGTCAGTTCCTTCGCGCGTGGGATTTCCTCACCGTGCAGGCAGCGCGTTACTGCGGCCGCCAGCGGCCGACCATCGCGCCGCGCTGGCAATCGCCGCTGGTCGCGCTCGATATCGACGGCGTGATCGACCGCCGGCTGTTCGGATTTCCTACGACCACGCCGGCCGGGATCGAGGCGCTCGCTTTGCTGAACGAGCACGGCTATTCGGTCGCGCTCAACACCGCGCGTTCGGCCGCCGAGGTGAAGGCCTATTGCGAGGCTTATCCGCTTGCCGGCGGTATCGCCGAGCACGGCGGCTATATCTGGGACGCCATCAACAAGCGCGGACGCTCCCTCCTCAGCGCCGAAACTGCGGCGCAGCTTGATGAACTCAGGCGCCACCTCGAGCGAATGCCCGGCGTCTTCCTCGACGACCGCCACCGCTACTCGATCCGCGCCTTCAGCTATCAGGACAAGCCGCGCAGCATGGTGACGCGCGTGCTCAAGCATATCCGCGCCTCCAGCATCGGCGATGGTGCCGTCGGCCCGGTGCCGACGCTGCTGGTGCAGCATCTGTTGACGGAGCATGGCCTCGACCGTCTTTGCTTCCATCACACCGACATCGACACGACGATCACCGCCAAGGAAGCCAACAAAGGCAGCGGCCTGCTGGCTTTGCGCGATTGGACCCTGGGCGCCGACACCAAGACGATTGCCGTCGGCGACCAAGAAGCGGATCTGTGGATGTTCCGCGCCGCCACCCACAGTTTCGCCCCGGCCAATATCGGCCGTGCGCGCGAAGCGCGGTTGCTCGGTTGCCGGATCGTGCGCGGCGCTTATCAGCGCGGTCTGTTGGAGATCGCGCGAATTCTCACCAACACTGAAAAACAACGCGGCAAGATGACGCCGGATGCAAATGACCTTTTTTTGCAGGCGCTGTACGCGGCCGATCGGTCGCGCCTCATGAACCTGACGCGCGCGGTTCTTGCCCGCGTTTTCCCGTAGCGGCCGCGGCGGGTCCGGCGAAGCTCATATTGACGATGCGTGCGTTCTGGCTGGCCGCCCAATCGAGGCCTTTCAGGATGTTGTAGGTGGTGCCCTGCGCGCTCTCACCGCCGCCCGAAAACGCGCGCACGGCGAGCAACCGTACCTTCGGCGCCACGCCGACCAGTTTCTGATGCGCCGCGATCGCGCCCGCGATGGCGGTGCCATGCATATGCGGTGCGGCCTGTCCGCCGAGCGCGTCGAAATTGCCCGCAAACACGCCGGCGAGATCAGGGTGGTTCATGTCGACTTGAGAAGTCGATCACCGCCACCAGCACATCGTCGCCATTGGTGACGCGATGCGCTTCCAACAGATGCAGCTTGGACACGACATATTGTGCGGGATCGGGCGCCGCCGCCGGGGCCGACTGCAGTTGCATGCCTTGGAAAACATGGTTCGCCTGCGCCTTTGCAACACCCGCAAGGCCTCGCATCGCAAGCAGCGTTGCGCGCACCGAATTGCCGCTATCGATGCGGAAGCGGACAAGCGTGCGATTGATGAGCGCGAAGGTCTGCGATTCGAGCTGCGTCAATTGCAGCCGGCTGGTGACCAGTGCGAGCTGACGCGCCGAGGCGCCGGCGCGGAATTCAACCAGCACCTCGTTCGGCACGAAATCGGCCGCGTCCGCCGGCGGCACGTCGATATTATTGCCGCGGCCCTGACCGCGCGACGGCGGACGCCCCGCTGGCCCGCCGCGGCCAGGCGCAAACATCTGATCGGCGAGCCACCAGCCGGGCGGTCCGAGGAAGACGCTGAGCTCGAGGTGCCAGACCTCGCTCAAGGTCAATTCGCGGCCGAGCACCACGGTCGCGACCATCGGCGCCACGGCGGCAACCGCCATCGAGCCCATGACCGCGCCGGCCAACGGCGTGATCGCCGCGCCGCTCGACGCAGGCGCGACCGCGGCCGCACCGCCGCCGCCCGGCGTCTGCGCCAATGCATGGCGCCCGCCTGCAAGGATCGCCATCGCCAGCAACGCAGCCGCAGCGAGCCGCCGCATAATTCACCCATACCCCTGCCAGACCGGCGAGCAGCGCCAGTCCACACATGCCAGACCTTAGGGGTTCAAAATCCAGCGCTTTTCTGCCGCGCTAGGCGTCGTGGCGCACGGCGGCATCGAGCAGTTTGCGGCACTCGCCGAGTTCATGCAGCGCGGCGTGCAGGCGTCGCAAATCGTCGCGCGGGAGGCGTGCCGGTTCGGGCGGCCGCGCCGGCGGTTCCGGCGCATGGACGCGCTCGTTCGGCTCTACGCGCGGAACCGGTGCGCTGCGCAGCGGCGGCTCCTGCCGCTCGGCCGCGTTGTCGCCGCGGTCGCCGAGATCGCGGCCGATCAGCCCGCCGAGCCGGCCGCGCAAGCCGCTCTCTTCCTCGAGCATCTCGGCGGCGGATGCGGCCTCCTCGACAAAATCCTCGTCCTCGCTCGCGCCGTGCGGCGGCTGCGGCGCGCCCTCCTGCCAAACCACGGCCACGAATTTCGCGCCCTGCTCGCGCAGAATGCGCTGCACGCCGCGAATGGTGTAGCCCTCGCCGTAGAGCAGATGGCGGATGCCGCGCAGCAGATCGACATCGTCGGGACGGTAGAAGCGCCGTCCGCCGCCGCGCTTCATCGGCTTGATGTCGCGGAAGCGCGTCTCCCAGAAACGCAGCACGTGTTGCGGCAGATCGAGTTCGTCCGCCACTTCACTGATGGTGCGAAATGCCTCAGGCGCCTTGTTTTCCAAAGCGGCGTCGCTCCAGTTAAACTTTTAATTGAACGCGTTACGCGAACGAAACGCTACACGAACACGCGCATCAGGCCGGAGTGTGGCCTTCGCTTTCGCCGTTGATGCGCTGCTTGAGGATCGCCGACGGCTTGAACACCATCACCCGGCGCGGCGAGATCGGCACTTCCTTGCCGGTCTTCGGATTGCGCCCGATGCGCTGGCCCTTCTTGCGCACGACGAAAGAGCCGAACGAGGACAGCTTCACGGTCTCGCCCCGCTCCAGGCAATCCGTGATCTCTTTCAACACCAATTCCACGAGCGAAGCGGATTCGGTGCGTGACAGACCCACCTTCTGGTAGACCGCCTCACACAGGTCGGCCCGCGTCACAGTCTTTCCGGTCATCCTGCCCAGCCCCCGGCGAGATATCCCGCTGAAAAGTCAACGATATTAGCATCTTCTCCGGGGGTCAACGGGCCTTTTCAAATTATGAAGGGGCCTCCCGGCAGGCCCTTCCGCCTCACCAACGCAAGAGCGTGGAGCCCCAGGTGAAGCCGCCGCCCATGGCTTCCAGCAGGATCAGGTGCCCGCGCTTGATGCGGCGGTCGGTCACCGCATCGGCGAGCGCCAGCGGGATCGAGGCCGCCGAGGTGTTGCCGTGGCGGTCGACCGTGATCACGACCTTCTCGGGCGCGATGCCGAGCTTGTGCGCGGAACCGTCGATGATGCGCTTGTTGGCCTGATGCGGCACGAACCAGTCGATATCGGCGGCGCTATAGCCGGTGGCCTTGAAGGCGTCCTCGATCACGTCGGTGATCATGGCGACCGCATGCTTGAACACCTCGCGGCCTTCCATGCGCAGATGGCCGACGGTCTGGGTCGAAGACGGGCCGCCGTCGACGTAAAGCTTGGCCTTGTGTCGTCCATCCGACCGTAAATGGCTGGTCAGGATGCCGCGGTCGGACTTGTCACCGGAGGCCGGTTGCGCTTCCAGCACCAGCGCGCCGGCGCCGTCGCCGAACAGCACGCAGGTGGTGCGGTCGCTCCAGTCGAGGATGCGCGAGAAGGTCTCCGCCCCGATCACCAGCGCGCGCTTGAAGGTGCCGGTCTTGAGCATTCCGTCGACCACCGCCAGCGCATAGACGAAGCCCGAGCAGACCGCCTGCAGATCGAAGGCGGCGCCGCGGGTGATGCCGAGGCCGGCCTGCACCGATACCGCCGTCGCCGGGAAGGTCTGGTCGGGGGTCGAGGTGGCAACCACAATGAGGTCGATCGAGCTTGCCTCGACATGGGCGTTGGTAAGCGCCGCGCGCGCCGCATTGATCGCCAGATCGGAGGTCAATTCGCCCGCGGCGGCGATGTGACGCTCGCGGATGCCGGTGCGCTGCACGATCCATTCGTCGGTGGTTTCGACCGAGCGCGCCAGCTCGTCATTGCTGAGGATCCGCGCCGGGAGATAACTGCCGCACCCGAGCACCACCGAACGCACCACGGTCACGAGCTTGCTCCGCTCGCTGCCCGCGCCTTGGCGGTCGCCCGCAGATCGCGCGCCATGGTCTCGCCGATCTTGGCGAGCAGCTCATAGCGCACCATGTCGTAGCCCATGTCGATCGCGGCGGCGAAGCCTTCGGCGTCGGTGCCGCCGTGGCTCTTGATCACGATGCCGTTGAGGCCGAGGAAGACGCCGCCGTTGGCTTTGCGCGGATCCATCTTCTCGCGCAGCGTGCGGAACGCCTGGCGCGCCAACAGATAGCCGAGCCGAGCGGCCCAGGTGCGGTTCATGGCGGCGCGCAGATATTGGCCGAGCTGGCGGGCGGTGCCCTCGGCGGTCTTGAGCGCGATATTGCCGGCGAAGCCTTCGGTCACCACCACATCGACCGTGCCCTTGCCGATATCGTCGCCCTCGACAAAGCCGTGATAGTCGAAATGCGGGAAATTGCCCTCGCGCAGGATGCGGCCGGCCTCGCGCACCTGCTCCAGCCCCTTTACTTCCTCGACGCCGATATTGAGCAGGCCGACGGTCGGCCGCTCGACATCGAACAGCACGCGCGCCATGGCGCTGCCCATGACGGCGAGATTGACCAGGTGCACCTCGTCGGCACCGATCGAGGCGCCGACGTCGAGCACGATCGACTCGCCTTTGACCGTCGGCCACAGCGCCGCGATGGCCGGGCGTTCGATGCCCGCGATCATCTTCAGGTTGAAGCTCGCCATGGCCATCAGCGCGCCGGTATTGCCGGCGGACACGGTGACGTCGGCCTCGCCTTTCTTCACCGCGTCGATGGCGAGCCACATCGACGACTTCCAGCGGCCATAGCGCAGCGCCTGGCTCGGCTTGTCGTCCATGCGGATCGACACCTCGGTGTGCACGACCCGCGACTTGGCCTTGAGCCGCGGCAGCTTCGTCAAGAATGGGCTCGAGCACGGCGCGGTCGCCGAACAGCACGTATTCGATGTCGGGATGGCGGGTGAGCGAGATGTCGGCGCCCGGCAAGACCACCGAGGCCCCATGGTCCCCGCCCATGGCGTCAAGCGCGATGCGGACCTTATCGGGCATGGATTGACCGGCGGCGATGCAAGGCGGCGACCATACAGTCTGGGCCACCGCAGACAAGGCGGTTCTGGACGCGGTTCACCGCTTGCCCGCTGCTCACGGTTCGCCGCTCCCTAAGCGCTTTTTCAGCGGCGCGAGGACGGCAAATGGGTGCTCGCCAGCTTCCTCGGCCTTGGGCGGAGCGAATTGGACGCCTTCCTTGCGCGGATAGGGATCGATGCCGAGAATGAGGAATTCGGTGGCGAGCGCGCCCAGATCGACGCTGCCGCCGACCAGAGGCTCCGGCGGCTCGTCGGCATCGGTGCGCGCTGCGGCGCCGGGCGGCCCGAAGGTGACGTCGATTGCCTCGTCGAGCTTGCTCTCGATCGGCTCCAGACTGACCACGCAGGTCTGCCCGACCAGCGCGCGGACCCGGCCGGACACATGCGCGCCGGCGCCTTGGCGGGTGAGATCGAACACGGCCGACAGCTGCGGCAGATCCCGCACGGCGGCGAGTTCCGCCACCGCTGCGCGCACGGCAGCCGGCGCCTCGATCTCCATATGCAGGCCGGTGTCCGGGATCTCCTCCACCGCGACCGGCACGCTCCAGGGCGTTTTGTCCATCGACCTCAAGCTCTTACGTTAGCTGCGGAAAGCGCAAAATGCCGGCGGCGAGTGCGGCCTGATCCAACGCTTTCAGGTGACCTACCGCCTCCCGCATATAAGCCGCAAGGCGGTGAGCCTGCTGGCCTGGCGCCCCATCATAGATATTCCGCGTCAAAATCTCCGCCAGGGCCTTGTCGTCGGCCGCCGCCAGCGCCTCCCGATAGGCCTGCGCGCGGCCATAGAAAGCGCCGCCCATGCGCCGCATCTGTTTGGGCACCGTGAGGTCGCCGACACCCATTTCGCGCAAATTGTGGTCCATATCCTGGCAAAAACGGTCGAAAACGCCCTGTCCCAGCGCGCGCAACGCCGGCTCTTCGGCGAGACGGTCAAGCACCAACGCCAAATGCAGCACGATCAACTCGAAACGGCCCTCGACAGTGTCCGGCACCGCAAAATCGCGGTAAAAGCCCGGTAACCGGGCCTGTGCCACGATGGCGCCATAGAGGGCCGAAATGGTGCCGGGCCGCGCGGAGCGGCGAAAAAGGGGGAAAATCATTGCGTTGGGGTCGGGCTGATCGTGCGTTGCCGCCGGTTAAGCCAAGGCCCTCACCGATGCAAGATCAAATGACATTGCCGGTATTTTCCTCAAAAGCCGCGCTTGCGCGCGGCCTCCGGCTCGCGCCGGTCTTGGCGCTCGTCTGCGGCCTGGCGCTATCCGGCTGCGGGCGCTTCACCGAGACCTTCCAGCGCGGCTATGTGCTGCAGGAAGGCGCGCTCGAGCAGATCCCGGTCGGCGCCTCGCAAGAACAAGTGCTGATCGTGCTCGGCACGCCCTCCACTGTCGCCACCGTCAACGGCGAAGTGTTCTATTACATCTCGCAGAAGGCCCAGCGCGGCGCCGCTTTCCTGAAACAAGAAGTCATCGACCAACGCGTCATCGCGGTCTATTTCGACAACGACCCGCAAAGTGCAGGCGGCTCGCCGATTACGGTCTCAAGGACGGCAAGATTTTCGACTTCGTGTCGCAAACGACGCCGACCGGCGGCCAAGACCTCAACTATCTGCGCGGCGTGTTCAAGAACCTGATGCCGAAGTTCTGACGCGCTTATCGCAGTGAAGAAAAGGGCTCGCGCAAGGCGAGCCCTTTATCGTTTTGAGGCGAATGTGAGCGCTAGTGCGCGAGCACGGCGAGCAGCAAGAGCGCCACGATGTTGGTGATCTTGATCATCGGGTTCACCGCCGGGCCGGCCGTGTCCTTGTAGGGATCGCCGACGGTGTCGCCGGTCACCGCGGCCTTATGGGCCTCGGAGCCCTTGCCGCCGTAGTGGCCGTCCTCGATGTACTTCTTGGCGTTGTCCCAGGCGCCGCCGCCCGAGGTCATCGAGATCGCCACGAACAATCCGGTGACGATGACGCCGAGCAGCATGGCGCCGACCGCCGAGAAGGCCGCCGACTTCGCCGCCGCGAGCTTGGCGGCATCGGCGCCCAAGCCGCCGGCGATGACGAACACCGCGAAATAGACGACGATCGGCGACAGCACCGGCAACAGCGACGGCACGATCATTTCCTTGATCGCGGCCTTGGTGAGCATGTCGACGGCGCGGCCGTAATCCGGCTTCTGCTTGTACTTCATGATGCCGGGCTTCTGGCGGAACTGGCGGCGCACTTCCTCCACGATCGCGCTGGCCGCGCGGCCGACGGCGGTCATGCCCATGGCGGCGAACAGATAAGGCAGCAAGCCGCCGAACAAGAGGCCGACCACGACGTAGGGATTGGTCAGCGCGAAGTCGAGCTTGATGCCCTGGAAGTAAGGATGCGTCGCCGCTTCCCTGGTGAAGAACAGCAGGTCCTGGTTATAGGCGGCAAACAGCACCAGCGCGCCCAAGCCTGCCGAACCGATGGCGTAGCCTTTGGTGATCGCCTTGGTGGTGTTGCCGACCGCGTCGAGCGCGTCGGTGTATTTGCGCACGTTCTTCGGCAGGCCGGCCATTTCGGCAATGCCGCCGGCATTGTCGGTGACCGGGCCGAAGGCATCGAGCGCCACCACCATGCCGGCCAGCGCCAGCATCGAGGAGACCGCAATGGCGATGCCGAACAGGCCGGCATAGGCATAGGAGGTCAGGATGCCGGCGATGATGACGAGGGCCGGCAGCGCGGTTGCCTCCATCGAGATCGCCAGGCCCTGGATGATGTTGGTGCCGTGGCCGGTGACCGACGACGCCGCGATCGACCGCACCGGGCGGAAATTGGTGCCGGTGTAGTATTCGGTGATCCAGATGATGAGCCCGGTGACGGCGAGACCGACGACGGCGCAGATGAACAGGTCCATGCCGGTGAAGGGCACGGCCGGGATCGCGCCGAGGCCGATGAGCTGCTGCGTCAGCACGTAAATCGCGCCGAGCGAGAGCACGGCGGTGGCGATGAAGCCCTTGTAGAGCGCGCCCATGATCGACTTGTTCTTGCCGAGCCGCACGAAGAAGGTGCCGATGATCGAGGTGATGATGCAGACGCCGCCGATGGCGAGCGGGAAGGTCATCATCGTGAGCAGCACCGGCGTGCCGGCGAAGAAGATCGAGGCCAGCACCATGGTGGCGACCAGGGTCACCGCGTAGGTCTCGAACAGGTCGGCGGCCATGCCGGCGCAGTCGCCGACATTGTCGCCGACGTTGTCGGCGATTGTTGCCGGGATTGCGCGGATCGTCTTCCGGAATGCCGGCTTCGACCTTGCCGACGAGATCGCCGCCGACGTCGGCGCCCTTGGTGAAGATGCCGCCGCCGAGACGGGCGAAGATCGAGATCAGCGAGGCGCCGAAGCCGAGTGCGACGATGGAGTCGATGACGGTGCGGTCATTCGGCGCCATGTGCATGGTGCCGGTGAGGAAGCCGAAATAGAGCGTGACGCCGAGCAGCGCGAGGCCGGCCACCAGCATGCCGGTGATGGCGCCCGACTTGAAGGCGAGCTCGAGACCGCCGGCGAGCGATTTGGTGGCGGCTTGGGCGACCCGCACATTGGCGCGCACCGAGACGTTCATGCCGATGAAGCCGGTGGCGCCCGACAGGATCGCGCCGATGGCAAAGCCGGCCGCGACCAGCCAGCCGAGCGTCAGACCGATGATGACGAAAATGACGACGCCGACGACGGCGATCGTTGAGTACTGGCGCTTGAGATAGGCCTGCGCGCCCTCGCGCACGGCGGCCGAGATTTCCTGCATTCTGCGCGCTGCCGGGATCGGCATTGAGCACCGAGCCGGTCGCCCAGCTGCCGTAAAGGATCGCGAGCACGCCGCAGCCGACAATCGCCCACAAGGTATTCATGTGGTTTCACCCTCAATTTGGATTTGGCGGGCGGGAGGAACGCTCCCGCCGGTGCCAGGAGCGTCGAGGATGGCCGCTTTGAGGGCGCTTCACCCCGACCGGGAAGCGCGCGGATATAGCCAAAAACGGGCGCACTGTGCAACGCGGAATTTGCTCCCTATACCTCCCTTTTCTGGTGAGGAGCGCCTTTTTTGCTGTCATGCCCACCCCCGCCCTACGCGGGGACAGGCTCCAGCGGGCATGGACAGCGGCGCGAGCAATTGGTTTCATAGGCGGCATGACGACCCTGCCCGCCCAACACCTGCTCATGCGCGCCGCCATCGCGGCGCTGGCCGCGCTGTTCGCGCAAACCGCGTCCGCGCAGATGCAAATGCCCGGCCTCGATTTGAACCCGGATTCGTCGCGCCGCTACACGCCGGAAGAAAAAGAAAAAATGCGGGAGATCGACAAACAATACCAGGACACGCTGAAAAAAGTGCCCGACAAGCAAAAAGCCTACGATCCCTGGGCGGGCGCGCGGCAAGATTCGTCGAACGGCTCCACGACCAAGCGCTGAGCGCGATCAAACGGCGGCGGCGTCCACGCGCTTGCGCCACACCAGCCAGCCGAGCAGCATGCCGGCGACCGCGATGGTCGGGAAGATCACCGCGTTGACCGCGCTCCAGCCGAAGTCGGCAAGCAATTGGCCGGACGAGAACGAGCCGATCGCCATGCTGCCGAAGATCAGGAAATCGTTGAAGGCCTGAACCTTGTTGCGTTCCTCGGCGCGGTGGCATTGCGTGACCATGGTGGTGGCGCCGATGAAGGCGAAATTCCAGCCGAAGCCGAGCAGCACCAGGCCGGTCCAGAAATGCGCGACGCTGATGCCGGCAAGGCCGACCGCGCCGGTCAAGGTGATCACCGCAAGCCCGATGCCGGTGATGCGTTCGACGCCGAAGCGCGCGATCAGGCTGCCGGTGATAAAGCTCGGCGCATACATCGCCAGCACGTGCCACTGGATGCCGAGCGCTGCGTCGGTGACGGAATGGCCGCAGCCGATCATGGCGAGCGGCGCCGAGGTCATCACCATGTTCATCATGGAATAGGCGGCGACGCCGCAGGCGACCGCCACCACGAAGCGCGGCTGGCGCACGATCTCGATGAGCGGGCGGATGTGGTCGCCGCGCACATTGCCGAGCGGCGGAATTTTGACCTGCGTCAGCACCAGCGCGGCGAGCAGCGCGCAGGCCGACTGGCCGAGATAGCTGGCGGCGAAGATATAGGGCGACAGCAGATCCTTGGTGTGGATGACGAGCTGCGGCCCGATGATGGCGGCGAACACGCCGCCCGCCAGCACCCAGGACACCACCTTCGGCCGGTAGGCGTCGCTCGCGGTGTCGGCGGCGGCGAAACGGTAGGAGTTGTGCGCGGCGGCATAGAGCCCGCCGCAAAACGTGCCGACGAGCAGCAGCCAGAAATTGCCGTGCGTCACCGCGCTGTAAGAGATCAGGCCCGAGAGAACGCCGAAGGCGGAGCCGGTCTGCAGCGCAAAGCGGCGGCCGTAATGGCGGGCGAGAAAGCCGATCGGCAGCGTGCCGAGCCACATGCCGAGCACCATGCACGTGATCGGCAGCGTGGCGAGGCCCTTGTCGGGCGCGAGCACGGCGCCGGCGATCGAGGCGGTCGAGACGATGACGGTGTTGTTGCCGCCGGCGAGCGCCTGCGCCACCGCCAGCACCATGGCGTTGCGGCGCGCCAGCGCGTCGTTGATCCGTGAATGCGGCTCGTCGACTTCTAAGGTTTCGGCGACTGCCGACATTTCAGGGCCCCCAACGCGCCCCTTCTAGCGGGGCGCGGCACGAACTCGCCACTGCGTGCCGCGCAGGGCTGCGTTGCCTAGCGTTTGGCGCGTTTGGCGGGCGCGCGCTTGGCGGTCCCGAAGTGGATCGCGCCGGGGTGGTGGATGGTGGCCTTGCGCGCTTCGGCCACGTTATGGGCGCCGATCTGGCCGAGCGAGGCGCGCAGCTCGTCGATATAGAGGTCGATCAGGTGGTCCGGCCCTTCGTCGCCGAGCGCCGCCACCGACCAGAGGAACGTCTTGCCGGCCATGGCCGCGTCGGCGCCGAGCGCCAGCGCGCGCATCACGTCCTGGCCTGAGCGGATGCCGCTGTCGAGAATGATGGTCGCTTTCTTGCCGACCGCGGCCGCAACCGCCGGCAGGCAATCGATCGAGGGCGTGAGCGCTTCGATCTGGCGGCCGCCATGGTTCGACACCCAGATGCCGTCGATGCCGAGCGAAACCGCCTTTTCGGCGTCGGCGGGATGCAGCACGCCCTTCACCGCCATCTTGCCTTTCCACTTGTCGCGGTAGCGCTTGACCTCTTCCCAGGTGAAGGCGCCGCCCATGTGCTGGCGCGCATAGGCGATGATCTCGTTCGAGCTCGAGCCCGCCGGCGCGTATTGGCTCATCGTTGCGAAACGCGGGTAGCCCTTGCGCAGCAATGCCCAGAGCCAGCGCGGACGCACCAGCATCTCGTAAATCATGCGCGCGTTCGGGCGGAATTCATGCGCGAGGCCGGCATAGGTTTCGCGTGAACGCGTGGTGCGCACCGGCACGTCGAGCGTGAGCGTCAGCACCTTGGCATCGACGGCCTCGGCCCGCCGCATCAGGTCGAAGCCGAACTTGTGATCGTCGCGCCAGAATCGATAGAGCTGCAGCCAGAACACATCGGGCGCAGCCTCGGCGACCGCTTCGATGGTTGCACCGCCGGCGACGCTGAGATTGTAGGGGACGCGCGCGCGCTGCGCCGCCCGCGCCATCGTGAGATCGGCGCCCGGCCAGACCAGCGACGGCCCGCCCATCGGCGCGATGCCGATCGGCGCGTTGTAGCGGCGGCCGAACAATTCGACCTCGACCGGCGGCGGCGTGACGACGACGCCATAGCGCGGCGTGATCTTGACGGCGTCGAAGGCCGCCCAGTTGTCGGCGATGCCGCCATCGTTGCCGGCGCCGGTATCGCCATATTCGAACGAGAACAACGGCACGTGCCTGGGCGCCTCGCGCCGCAGCCAGGCCGTGGTCGGAAACAGCTTATGGTATTTCGCGAAATTGGGGTGCGGCGTGTAGGCCGTCAGCGCCGCTTTCTTGGCCGTCATGTCGTGCATGGGAGATCCCGGATCGGAGGTGGTCGCATTATACAGCCTTTTAGAAGTGACTGAAGGCGGCCCGCTTGAAGGCGAGCGCCTGGCCGTCGTCGGCGAGGAACCGGACGCCCTCCCCGGCCTCGACTTCGCCGATTTCGGTGACTTGGACTTTCACGGCAAGCGCTGCGCTGCGGAAGCTGTCGACCTTGTGCGGCGGCACGGTGCAGACGATCTCGTAGTCGTCGCCGCCGGTGAGCGCAGTCTCGAGCATCCCCGGATCGGCGGCAATCACCGCCTTGGCGGCGTCGGACAACGGCACGCGCATAGCGGCGATGGATGCGCTCACCTTGGAGGTGCGGCACAGCTTGGCGAAATCGCCGGCAAGCCCATCCGAGACATCCATGGCAGCGGAGGCATGGGTGCGCACGGCTTCGGCCAGCGCATTGCGCGGCTGCGGCAGCAGATAACGCGCGAGCAGATGCTGGCGCTGCGGCTCGCGAGCTTGAGTCCTTCCCAATCCGTGTCCTTGCGCACGGCAAGGCCGAGCGCGGCGTCGCCGATGGTGCCGGAAACGAAAACGCGGTCGCCGGCCTTGGCGCCGGCGCGGCGCACCATGGTGCCCTCCGGCACGCTGCCGAACATCGCGATCGAGACGGTGATCGGCCCGGGCGTGCGGTCGGTGTCGCCGCCGAACAGCGGGCAGCCGTAGAGCACGGCGTCGCTGCGCAGGCCTTCGGCAAAGTTGGTGAGCCAACGCTCGCCGATATCGGCCGGCAGCGCGAGGCAGAGCAGGAAGCCGAGCGGCTTGGCGCCCTTCGCCGCCAAGTCGGACAGGTTCACGCGCAACGCCTTGCCGGCTACGTTCTGCGGCGCGTCGTCGGCAAAGAAATGCACGCCGCCAATGATAGCGTCGGTCTTGAGCACGAGATCGCAGCCGGCCGGCGGCTTGATGAAGGCGGCATCGTCGGACAGGCCGAGCGCGCCGGGATGGATGGCGATCGGCGCGAAGTAGCGCGCGATCAGTTTGTCCTCGGCGGAAGGTTCGTTCGCCAATTCGTTTGTCATGGCGTCAGGCGCCCTTGAACTCGCCGGCGCGCAGACTGTGCGCGAGCTGATCGAGCACGGCATTGACCATGCCGACCTCGTCGCGCTCGACGAAGGCGGCGGCGACGTCGGCATATTCCGAGACGACCACGCGCGCCGGCACGTCGCGGCGGTGGCCGAGCTCGTAGCATCCGGCGCGCAACATCGCGCGCAGCACCGTTTCGATGCGCTTGAGCGGCCAGCGCTCGGCGAGCGCGGCGTCGATCAAGGGGTCGAGTGCGCGCTGCTCGCGCACCACGCCGGTGACGATGTCCTCGAAAAAGGCCTTCTCGGCGGGCAGATATTGCGCGCCCTCGACCTCGCGGCCGATCCAATGCTTTTCGAATTCAGCGAGGATTTCGTTCAAGCCCGAGCCGGCGAGATCCATCTGGTAGAGCGCCTGCACGGCGGCAAGGCGCGCCGCGCCGCGCTTGTTGGCCTTGCGCGCCTCCTTGTCGCTTGCGGGCGCGTTGCGGGCCATCATCTGCCTTTAAGATCGCGCTTGAGCTTCGCCATTACGAGCGCGGCGCGTGCGGCTTCGGCGCCTTTATTGCCGATGCTGCCGCCGGCGCGCGCTTTCGCCTGCGCTTCGTTGTCGACCGTGAGGATGCCGTTGCCGAGCGCGATGCGTTCGCGCACCGCCAGATCCATCAATCCGCGCGCGGATTCGTTCGACACGACTTCGAAGTGATAGGTCTCGCCGAGGATGACGCAGCCGAGCGCGACCACGCCGTCGTAATCGCTGCGCGCCTCGAGCGCCATGGCGATGGCGGCTGGAATTTCCAGCGCGCCCGGCACCGTGATGCTGTCGTATTCGGCGCCTGCCTCGTCGAACACGGCGCGCGCGCCGGCAAGCAACGCGTCGGCGATGTCGTTATAGAAGCGCGCCTCCACGATCAGCATGCGGCAGCGTGCCGCGTTTGGCTGGCTTGCGTTGCGCGCGCCGCTTTTTGGCCATGAGTGAAGTCCTTGTGCAGCGGCGTGGTAGCAAGCGCGCGACGGCGCTCACAAGAGCTTCTATTTTTGCTCCATCAGCCGCGCGGCGTAGCGGGCCATGGTGTCGATTTCGAGGTTGACGTTGTCGCCCTTGGCGAGAGCGCCGAGCGTGGTGACATGAAGCGTGTGCGGGATGACCAGCACGGAAAACGTGTCGCGCTCGACCGCGTTGACGGTGAGCGAAACGCCATCGAGCGCAACCGAGCCCTTGGGCGCGATGAAGCGCGCCAGCGCCGGCGGCGCGCGCAGCGAAAAGCGCGCCATCGTCGGTCATGTCCTCGCGCGCGACGACGGTGGCAAGCCCGTCGACATGGCCGGCGACCAGATGGCCGCCCAGCTCGTCGCCCAGTTTCAACGGTCGTTCGAGATTGACCTTGCTGCCCTGCCGCCAGCGGCCGGCGGTGGTCAGCCGCAGCGTCTCGGCGGCGGCATCGACCGCGAACCAGGCGCGCCCGTCCGCTTCGCCGGCCTCGACGATGGTGAGGCAGACACCGGAGCAGGCCATCGACGCGCCCTCGATCAGCGTGGCGCGCGGGTAGGAACAGGCGATGGCGATGCGGCTGACAGATTGTCGGCGCGCGGCTTGACCGACCGCACTTCGCCCACATCGGTGACGATGCCGGTGAACATCAGGCGCGCTCGTAGCGTTCGAGCGTGTCGGCCCCGAGCGCTTCGCTGCCGCGCGCATGCAGGCGGCGAGGTGAGCGCGTCGAGCGCCATGCCTTCGAGCGGCGCGATGCCGCCCTCGCCGATCAGCTTGTCGGAATAAATGAGCGCCGCTTCATCCACCAGATCGGCGGCGACGAAGGACGCCGCCACGGTCGGCCCGCCCTCCACCATCAGCCGCGTGATGCCCTCGCCCGCGAGCACCTTGAGCACGCAGTCGAGATCGAGCTTGCCGTTCTCGTCGTCGACGCGGAACACCTTGCAGCCGCGCTGCTGCAGGATTTCCTCGGCGATCGGCGAGGCTTTGCGCGAGGCCACGATCCAGGTCGGCGTCTCGCGCATGGTGGCCAAAACCGAGGTGGCGAGCGGCGTGCGCAACTTGGCGTCGAGCACCACGCGCACCGGCGAGCGCTCCATCATGCCCGGCAGGCGGCAGGTGAGCTGCGGATTGTCCGACAGCACCGTGCCGATGCCGACCAGAATGGCGTCACTCTGCGCGCGCATCTGAAACACGCGCTGGCGCGCCGTCTCGCCGGTGATCTGCATCGGCTTGCGGCCGGCGAGCCCCACTTTGCCGTCGGCGGAGATCGCCAGTCTTCAACAGCACATGCGGGCGGCCTTGCGTCACCTTGGCGATGTGGCCGGCATGGACGCGGCGCGCTTCCTCGGCGCCGAGGCCGACATCGACCGTGATGCCTTTGGCGCGCAGCCGCTCATGGCCCTGGCCTTTCACCTCCGGATTGGGGTCCTCCAGCGCCGAGACCACGCGCGTGATGCCGGCCTTGATGATGGCGTCGGCGCAGGGCGGCGTCTTGCCCTGGTGCGAGCACGGCTCGAGCGTCACGTACATCGTGCGCGCCTTGCGCGGCTTTCTTCGCGTGCTTGAGCGCCTCGACTTCGGCATGCGGACGGCCGCCGTCCTGCGTCCAGCCGCGGCCGACGATGACGCCGTCCTTCACGATCACGCTGCCGACCGCCGGATTGGGCCAGGTGTGGCCGAGACCGCGGCGACCGAGCGTGAGCGCGAGCGCCATGAAGCGCTCGTCATCCGTCACAGTAGCCGCAGGCGAAGCTGTCGTTCATTTGCGCGCGGTGGCCGCGGGCTTGCCGGCCTCGTCGCCCGACAATTCATCGAGCGCGGCGCGGAAATCCTTCGGCTCGCGGAAATTGCGGTAGACGGAGGCAAAGCGCACGTAAGCGACGTCGTCCATCTCGCGCAAATGCGCCATCACGGCCTCGCCGATCGCTTCCGACGACACCTCGTTCTCGCCCATGCTTTCCAGCTCGCGCACGATCTTGGACACCATCTGCTCGACGCGCTCGGGATCGACCGGGCGCTTGCGCAACGCGACCTGCACCGAGCGCATCAGCTTGTCGCGGTCGAACGGCACGCGGCGGCCGTTGCGCTTGATGACGGTGAGCTCGCGCAACTGCACGCGCTCGAAGGTGGTGAAGCGGAAATTGCAGGTCAGGCAGACGCGCCGGCGGCGGATCACGGCGGAATCCTCGGTCGGCCGCGAATCCTTCACCTGGGTGTCGAGACTTCCGCAACTCGGGCAACGCATAGTACCCCCCTCGCCGCGCTATTGGTAAATCGGGAAACGTGAAATCAATGCTTTGACCTTGTCGCGCACCGCGGCTTCGGTGAGCGAATCTTCGTCCGTCTTCTTCTGCGACAGCACGTCGAGCACTTCGACGATCATCTCGCCGACCGCGCGGAATTCGGCGATGCCGAAGCCGCGCGTGGTGCAGGCCGGCGTGCCGAGGCGGATGCCGGAGGTGATCGTCGGCTTCTCCGGATCGAACGGAATGCCGTTCTTGTTGCAGGTGATGTGGGCGCGGCCGAGCGCCGCTTCCGCCACCTTGCCGGTGAGCTTCTTCGGCCGCAGATCGACCAGCATCAGATGCGTGTCGGTGCCGCCGGAGACGATGTCGAGGCCGTGCGACTTCAAATGCTCGGCCAGCGCCTTGGCGTTCTCCACCACGTTGCGCGCATAGGCGCGGAACGAGGGCCGCAGCGCCTCGCCGAAAGCGACCGCCTTGGCGGCGATCACATGCATCAGCGGGCCGCCCTGCATGCCGGGAAACACCGCCGAGTTGAGCTTCTTGGCGATCGCCTCGTCGTCGGACAGGATCACGCCGCCGCGCGGGCCGCGCAGCGTCTTGTGCGTCGTGGTCGTGACCACATGCGCGTGCGGGAACGGCGAGGGATGCACGCCGCCGGCAACGAGGCCTGCGAAATGCGCCATGTCGACGAACAGGTAGGCGCCGACCTCGTCGCAGATATCGCGGAAGCGCTTGAAGTCGATGATGCGCGGATAGGCCGAGCCGCCGGCAATGATGAGCTTCGGCTTGTGCTCGCGCGCAAGGCGTGCGACCTCGTCCATGTCGATGCGCTGGTCCTCGCGCCGCACGCCGTAAGGCACCGGCTTGAACCATTTGCCCGACATGTTGACCGGCGAGCCGTGGGTGAGATGGCCGCCGGCGGCGAGATTGAGCCCCATGAAGGTGTCGCCGGGCTGCAAGAGCGCGAAGAACACTTCCGCATTGGCGGAAGCGCCGGAATGCGGCTGCACATTGGCGAACTTGCAGCCGAACAATTTGGTGACGCGCTCGATCGCGAGGCGCTCGGCGATGTCGACGAACTGGCAGCCGCCGTAATAGCGCTTGCCCGGCAGCCCCTCGGCATATTTGTTGGTCAGCACCGAGCCTTGCGCCTCCAGCACCGCACGCGAGACGATGTTCTCCGACGCGATCAGCTCGATCTCGTCGCGCTGGCGGCCAAGCTCAAGCCCGATCGCCTCGGCGATCTCAGGGTCGGTCTCGCGCAAGGGCGCGGTGAACAAGGCTTCCGCGTCGCTTGCGGGTTTTGGTTTCGCCGACATTCACGCTCTCCTGGCGCCGCAAAGGCCCGCGGCGCCGCATAAAAAGCAAAGTCCGGGATTGCTGCGGAAATAGCATATTGGCGGCCCACCGCCAAGCTCTGGCATGTGGACGGTTCGCCAGCCGCAATATCTAGGGTTTGCCGCCGCGCGCTGCCAGGCCGCCGTGGGCGGCAAAACGACAAAACCCCGGCCGCGTGAGCAGCCGGGGCAAGTCTTCCGCCAGTACAACGCTTAAATTAGAGGCGATAAAGAATCTGGTCGGTCCAGAAGCGCTCGAGCCGGTGCAGCGACTTGTTCAAGGTCGCGAACTCATCGGCATTGATGCCGCCCACCTGCTCAACGGTGCGCACATGCTTCTGATAGAGCGTCTCGACGATGTCGCGCACCTCGCGGCCCTTGTCGGTGAGCTTGATGCGCACCGAACGGCGGTCGACGCGGCTGCGCTGGTGGTCGAGGAAGGCCATCTCCACCAACTTCTTCAAGTTGTAGGAGACGTTGGAGCCGAGATAGTAGCCGCGCGTGCGCAGCTCGCCGGCGGTGAGCTCCTTGTCGCCGATATTGTAGAGCAGCAACGCCTGCACGGAATTGATGTCGGCGCGGCCGCGGCGATCGAATTCGTCCTTGATCACGTCGAGCAACCGGCGATGCAGCCGTTCGACCAGCGTCAAGGCCTCAAGATACAGCGGCCGGATGTGGTCGAAGCGCGCCTCACGTTCGGCGGGCTCGACCGTCTTGGCAACGGCTTTCATGTTCAACGCCCCTTGCGTTTTATTTGTTTACGCACCGGTCGCGAGGCCCTGTCTTCCCCGCTCCGATGACGCGACCTTAAAAGGGGCAGTCTAAAATCGGCTTAAATAACACCATAAAGATTAGGTTTATTTGCAACGGTGAACGGTGTCTTGAATTCGCAATTGAATCGAACAGCGTTACCGTTCGTTCACCACACAAGCGCCGCTCATTCCCCGTTCGTTCGCGAGTTAGCCACGAATGAAGTGAATGATCCCTGAAAAATCTTTGCCGGCGCCGCCGCTCTCCGCATAGCGTTGATAAAGCTTTGCCGCCGCCTGCCCCATTTCGGTGCGCGCGCCGGAAGCTTTCGCCGCGTCCTGCGACAATTTCAAATCTTTCAGCATCATCGCCGCGGTGAAACCCGGCTGGTAATCGCGGTTGGCGGGCGAGGCCGGCACCGGGCCGGGCACCGGGCAGTAACTCGTCATCGCCCAGCACTGGCCGGACGACTTCGAGGAAATGTCGAACAGCTTCTGATGATCGAGGCCGAGCTGCTCGGCCAGCACGAAGGCTTCGCTCACCGCGATCATCGAAATGCCGAGGATCATGTTGTTGCAGATTTTCGCGGCCTGGCCGTTGCCGGGCCCGCCGGCGTGCACGATGGTCTTGCCCATCTTCTGCAGAATCGATTCCGCGCGCGTGAACGCCTGCGCCGAACCGCCGACCATGAAGGTGAGCGTGGCGGCGGCCGCGCCGGTGACGCCGCCCGACACCGGCGCATCGAGCATCAACAGGCCCTTCTTCTCGGCGGCGCTCGCGACCGCGCGCGCGGTCTCGACGTCGATGGTCGAGCAATCGATCAGCAGCGTGCCGGGATTGGCGTCTTCCACGATGCCGCCGGTGCCGAGATAGATCTCGCGCACCTCCTTGCCCGACGGCAGCATGGTGATGACGACGTCGGCGCGGGCGGCGGCGATCTTGGCGGTCTCGACGCTGGCGCCGCCCGCGGCTTTGAGCTTCGCGACCGCCGCCGGATTGACGTCGACGCCCTCGACCTGGTGGCCGGCCTTGATCAGGTTCTGCGCCATCGGCAGACCCATATTGCCGAGGCCGATGAATCCGATGCGCGCCATGACGCCCTCCCCTTTTATCGTTGGCGCATGATCTTATCCGAAAACCGGTTCCCACTTTTCGGGATCATGCGCTATCTTTTTACAGCGGATGCTCTTTTGCCGATTTCAACGCAAGCCAGAGATAGATCGCCAGCAGGCTGCCTTCCGCGAGCCCGACGGCGACGCCCGACGCCGAACACCTGCGGGAAAAATATTTCGAACGCCAGCATCGAGGCAACCGACATCAGCCAGATCACCGCGCCCCAGGCCGCCGCCAGCCACAAGCCCACCGCCGCGACCAGATCGATCACCGCGAAGAAGATGGTGGCGGCCTGCCAGGCGATCGACTGATATTCGAACGTGTCGCCGCCGCCGATGCCGCACACGCGCGCCCAGTGATAGACGCCCTTGAGCATCGAGATCGCGGCCATCATGCGCAGGAACAGCACCAGCCGCCGCGTCCAGCGCCCGACCTGCGGCTCGCCTTCGGTCTCCCGCACCGGCTCGAGGCTTTGGATGTCGTCGTTGACGAAGGGCTCGCTCATGGTTTGCTCATGGCAGCACCAATTCGTCGCCCGGACGCGGCGCAAAATGGCGCTCGACATCGGCGTCGCGCACCTCGGCGAGCGTCGCCGGCCGCCAAACCGGCGCGTTGTCCTTGTCGACGATCACGGCGCGCACGCCCTCATAAAAGTCATGGCCCTCGATGATGCGCGACACTATGCGGAATTCGGCGCGCATGCACGTGTCGAAATCCCATTGTTTGCCGCGGCGAACCTGCGCCAGCGCCAGCTTGAGACTAAGCGGCGATTTCATGCGCATGGTGGCGGCGGTTTTCTGCGCCCAGTCGTCGCCCTCGCGGTCGAGCGCGGCCAAGATATCCTCGACGCTGTTGCCGGCGAAAATGCGGTCGATGGTGGCGCGCCGCGCGGCAATCTTGCCCTCCCCGGCCGGTTCCGCGAAGGCCGCCAGCACGGCGTCGACCGGCACCGTGCCGGCGAGGCCGTCGAGCAGCGCCGGAAAGCGCGCCGAGGGAATGCGATGGGTGGCGATGCCGGCGGCAACCGCGTCGGCGGCATCGAAGCGCTCGCCGGTCAGCCCGCAATAGGCGCCGAGCTCGCCCGGCATGCGCGGCAGAAACCAGGTGGCGCCGACGTCGGGGAAAAAGCCGATGCCGACCTCCGGCATGGCGAACTGGAAACGGTCGCCGGCCACGCGATGCGAGCCGTGCACCGAGACGCCGACGCCGCCGCCCATGACGATGCCGTCGATCAGCGCGACGTAAGGCTTGCGGAAGTTCTTGATGGCGGCGTTGAGCGGATATTCGTCGCGCCAGAATTGCAGCATCTCGGCGTGCTTGCCGGCGCGGCCGAAGTCTGTGAGCGCGCGGATGTCGCCGCCGGCCGAGAAGGCGCGCTCGCCGGCGGCCTGGATGACGACGCGCGTGATCGCCGGATCGTCGGCCCATTGATCGAGCTGCGCGCGCAACGCGCGCACCATGCCGTGGGTGACGGCATTGAGCGCCT
Source organism: uncultured Alphaproteobacteria bacterium (assembly GCA_963734465.1). Taxonomy (GTDB): domain Bacteria; phylum Pseudomonadota; class Alphaproteobacteria; order Rhizobiales; family Xanthobacteraceae; genus Pseudolabrys. Next base: position 5,586 of record CAVTHL010000032.1, on the reverse strand, counting down.
TCGGCCGGTTGAGCGTGACGAAGCCCGCCGCGCCGCGCCGCTCGAACAGGATTTCGGCGTCGCTCACGCGCGCTGCGGCCAGACGCCGGCGTCTTCCAGCCGCTGCATCGCCTGGTCGGTGAATTCGGCCTGCGGCGCGTCGCCGCCGATCACGAACATCAGGATCGAGTCCGCGTTCGGATCGCCCTTGGTCACGTTCTCGAAGCGGCGGATCATGCCGGGCGGAAACGACACCACGTCGAGCGGCCCGAGATCGACGTATTCGACCTCGCCCTTCTCGTTCTCCCAGCTGGCGCGCCAGGTGCCGGTCATCGGGATGAAGGTCTCGTTGGTGTCGTGATTGTGCATCTCCGGCCCGTGGCCGGGCTTGGCCTTGCAGTAGCCGAGATTGAAGCCCTCGCGGATCTTGATCGCGGCCATGCGCGCGGCGTGATCGCCGACCGGCGACGTCGCGTTCTCGCCGACGTCCTGCGGCGGCTGGAAGCCGATGACGTTGTAGAGCGTGCGCTCGCAGCCCGGCATCTTGCTGTCGGGCAGCCCGCCATCGGAGCCCTTGAGGTCCTTGAAGCGGGCGATGCGCTTCGTCATTTCCTCGCGCGAGAGATAAAGTCTCGGAAGCTGTTCCATGGTGTCCTCCCGTCTTTAATTGCCGAGCATAGCGCGGCTGATGATCATGCGCATGATCTCGTTGGTGCCTTCGAGGATCTGGTGCACGCGCACGTCGCGCAGCACGCGCTCGATCGGGTGATCGCGCAAGTAGCCGTAGCCGCCGTGCAATTGCAGGCAGCCGTTGACCACCTCGAAGCCGGCGTCGGTGGCCAGCCGCTTGGCCTGCGCGGCAAGCCGCGTCGCCGAAGGCTCGCCCTCCCCGACCGCGACCGCGGCGCGGTGCAGCAGCAGGCGCGCGGCCTCGAGCTCGGTCGCGTAGTCGGCGATGCGGAATTGCAGCGCCTGGAAGTCGGCCAGCCGCGAGCCGAACTGCTTGCGCTCCTTCATGTAGTCGACGGTGCGGTCGAGGCAGAACTGCGCGCCGCCGATCGAGCAGGCGCCGATGTTCAGCCGTCCGCCGTCGAGGCCCGGCCATGGCGATCTTGAAGCCCTGGCCCTCGTTGCCGATCCGGTTCGACACCGGCACGCGGCAGTTCTCGAACATCACCATGGCGGTCGGCTGCGACTTCCAGCCGAGCTTCTTCTCCTGCGCGCCGTAGGAAAGCCCCGGCGTGCCCTTCTCGACCACGATGCAGGAAATGCCGCGCGGGCCCGCTTCGCCGGTGCGCGCCATCACCACGTAGATGTCGGAGACGCCGCCGCCGGAGATGAAGGCCTTGGCGCCGTCGAGCACGTAATGCTCGCCGTCGCGGCGCGCGCGGGTGGTGAGGCTGGCGGCGTCGGAGCCGGCGCCCGGCTCGGTCAGGCAGTAGCTCGCGAAATGCTGCCATGGTGCAGAGCTTGGGCAGGAATTTCTTGCGCTGCTCGGTCGCCGCCGAAGGCGTCGATCATCCAGGCCGCCATGTTGTGGATCGAGATATAGGCGGCGGTCGAGGTGCAGCCCTGCGCCAGTTCCTCGAAGATCAGCGCGGCGTCGAGCCGCGTCAGCGCCGAGCCGCCGACGTCTTCCTTCACATAGATGCCGCCGAAGCCGAGCGCGGCCGCCTTGCGCAGCGCCTCGACCGGGAAGGTCTCGTTCTCGTCCCAGTCGCGCGCATGCGGCATCATCTCGTCGCGCGCGAACTGCCGCGCGGTCGCCTGGAACGCCCGCTGCTCGTCGGTGAGGTAGAAGTCCATGGATCGGCCCCGTTCAGCCTCCGGCTTAGCAAGGGCGGCCGGATCGCTGGCAACCGGCACGGCCAGCGCGGCATTTATCTATCCTATGGCCGGAATTATTCCGCCGCCAATGCATCTAATGGCAGTGACGGATGCAAACCGGAGGAAACCATGGCCGATGACGGCAAGAAGCCGAGCGGGCCCGATCTGGCCGCAGGCATCCCGGCCAGCGACCTCGCCGAAGGCGGCATGCTGGTCGGCCATGTCGGCGACGACGAGGTGCTGCTGGTGCGCGCAAGGCGGCACGGTCGTCGGCCATCGCCGCGCATTGCACGCACTACCACGGACCGCTCGCCGACGGGCTCGTCGTCGGCAACACCATCCGCTGTCCCTGGCATCACGCCTGTTTCGACTTGCGAACCGGCGAGGCGCTGGCGGCGCCCGCGCTCAGTCCCCTCGCCTGCTGGCGGGTCGAGGAGCGCGGCGGCCAGATTGTTGTCGGCGCCAAGAACGAGCCGGCGCCGCCGAAGCAGACCGGATCAGCATCCGAGCGGATCGTCATCGTCGGCGGCGGCGCGCGCCGGCTTTGCCGCGGCCGAGATGCTGCGGCGGCGCGGCTATGCCGGCAGCATCACGATGCTGTCGCAATGACGATGCCGCGCCGGTCGACCGTCCCAATCTGTCGAAGGACTATCTCGCCGGCAGCGCGCCGGAGGACTGGGTGCCGCTGCGCGGCGACGACTGGTACGCGCGAGAACCGCATCACGCTCAGGCTGAAGACCGAGGTGACCGCGCTCGATCCGCGCGCCAAAGAGCTCACGCTCGGCGACGGCAGCACGGCTTGCCTTCGACAAGCTGCTGCTGGCGACCGGCGCCGAGCCGGTGAAGCTCGCCATTCCCGGCGCCGACCTGCCGCATGTGCACACGCTGCGCTCGCTCGCCGACAGCCGCGCCATCATCGCGCAGGCCGAAGACCGCCAAGCGCGCGGTGGTGATCGGCGCGAGCTTCATCGGGCTGGAGGCCGCCGCCGCGCTGCGCGCGCGCGACATCGAGGTGCATGTGGTGGCGCCGGAGACAGCGCCCGCTCGAACGCGTGTTCGGGCCGGAGCTCGGCGATTTCGTGCGCGCGCTGCACGAAGAGCACGGCGTCAAGTTTCATCTCGAGAACGGCGTCACCGCCATCGGCGCCGAGCAACGTCACGCTCAAGAGCGGCGGCACGCTCGACGCCGATCTGGTGGTGCTCGGCGTCGGCGTGCGGCCGCGGCTGGCGCTGGCCGAAAAGGCCGGGCTCGCGATCGACCGCGGCGTCAGCGTCAACGAATATCTCGAGACCAGCGCGCCCGGCATCTATCGCCGCCGGCGACATCGCGCGCTGGCCCGATCCGATCACCGGCGAGCGCATCCGCGTCGAGCACTGGGTGGTGGCCGAGCGGCAGGGCCAGATCGCCGCGCTCAACATGCTGGGCGAGCGCACGCCGTTCCGCGCCGTGCCGTTCTTCTGGAGCCAGCACTACGACGTGCCGATCAACTATGTCGGCCACGCCGAGAAATGGGACGCCATCGAGATCGACGGCGACGTCATGAAGCGCGACTGCGTCGTCGCGCTACCGGCTCGGCGGCCGGGTGCTGGCGGTCGCCTCGATCTACCGCGACGGCGACAGCCTGAAGGCGGCGGCCGAGATGGAACGAGCGCGCGGCCGACAGCCTAGGGGTAGCGGGTAGCGGGCGTCTGCCGGGACCGGCTAAAAGAGGCCGCCTGGAGACCCCCATGGCGATCAAATTCGGCCGCCCCCTGGAGCGCAAGATCGGCTTCGTGCCGGTCGAGGCGGACAGCAACGAGGTCGCGCGCAACCCGCTCGACCTCACCGTGCGCATGCGCCGCAACCGGCGCACCGAATGGGCGCGCCGCATGGTGCGCGAGCACGTGCTCACCACCGACGACCTGATCTGGCCGCTGTTCGTGATGGACGGCGAGAACGCGCGCACGCCGGTGCCGTCGATGCCGGGCGTCGAGCGGCTTGATCGGTCGATCAGGTGGTGCGCGAGGCCGAGCGCGCCGCCAAGCTGACGATCCCCTGCATCGCGCTGTTCCCCTACACCGATCCGAGCCTGCGCGACGAGACCGGCAGCGAGGCGCTCAACCCGGACAATCTGGTCTGCCGCGCCATCCGCGCCATCAAGAAGGAAGTGCCCGAGATCGGCATCCTGTGCGACGTCGCGCTCGATCCCTTCACCAGCCACGGCCATGACGGCCTGCTGCGCGACGGCGTCATCCTCAACGACGAGACCGTCGCCGTGCTGGTGCAAGCAGGCGCTGGTGCAGGCGGAAGCCGGCTGCGACATCATCGCGCCCTCCGACATGATGGACGGCCGCGTCGGCGCCATCCGCAAGGGCCTCGATGCCGTGAATTTCACCGACGTGTCGATCATGTCCTATGCGGCGAAATATGCCTCCGCCTTCTACGGCCCGTTCCGCGACGCGGTCGGCTCGGCCAAGACGCTGACCGGCGACAAGCGCACCTATCAGATGGACCCGGGCAATTCCGACGAGGCGCTGCGCGAGGTCGCGCTCGACATCGAGGAAGGCGCCGACATGATCATGGTCAAGCCCGGCCTGCCCTATCTCGACATCTGCCAGCGCGTGAAGGAAACCTTCGGCATGCCGACCTTCGCCTATCAGGTGTCGGGCGAATACGCGATGATCATGGCGGCCGCGCAGAACGGCTGGCTCGACGGCGAGCGCGCCATGATCGAGAGCCTGATCGCCTTCAAGCGCGCCGGCTGCGACGGCGTGCTCACCTATTTCGCGCCGCGCGTGGCGGAAAAACTGAAACAAAGCTGAGCGCCCGGCCCCTCCGTTCCCGCCAATTCCTGACATCACAGGCAAGCGTTTCCATGGGTGAATTCGCAATCGGTCAAGGCGTGTCGCGTTTCGAGGATCCGCGGCTGGTGCGCGGCGGCGGCCGCTATATCGACGACATCGTCTATCCCGGCATGGCGTTCGGCGTCGTGCTGCGCTCGCCGCACGCGCACGCCAAGATCAAGTCGATCGACACCACGGCGGCCAAGGCCGCGCCCGGCGTGCTCGCGGTCATCACCGCCGCCGACTGGAAGAAAGCGGGACTGAACGAATTGCCCTCGCAGAGCGGCCTCAAGCGCCGCGACGGCTCGCCGATGTTCAAGCCGCGCTACCCGGTCCTGGCCGAGGACCGCGTGCGCTGGGTCGGCGATCCGGTCGCCTTCGTGGTCGCGGAAACCCACGCGCAGGCGGTGGACGCCGCCGAAATGATCGAGGTCGACTACGAGCCGCTGCCGGCCGTCACCTCCACCGCGAAGGCGACCGAGCCGGGCGCCGCGAAGGTGTGGGACGGCTGCCCGGACAATATCTGCTTCGTGGAACTGATCGGCGACAAGGCCGCGACCGACGCCGCCTTCGCCAAGGCCGCGCACATCGTCAAGCACCATTTCGTCATCAACCGCGTCACCGCCGCCACCATGGAGCCGCGCGGCGCGGTCGGCGTCTACTGCCGGCCGAGGACCGCTACATCATCCACTCGCCGACGCAGCGCCCGCATCCCTATCGCAACGAGCTTGCGAAGGTGATGAACGTGCCGGAGAGCAAGGTGCGCGTGATCTGCACCGACGATACCGGCGGCAGCTTCGGCATGAAGTCGCCGATCTTCAACGAGGCGCCGCTGATGCTGCTCGCGTCCAAGCTGACCGGGCGCGCCGGTGAAATGGATCAGCACGCGCACCGAAGCGTTCCTGAGCGACGCGCAGGCGCGCGACAACGTCACCGAAGCCGAACTCGCGCTCGACA